>CAVRVG010000001.1:0-678603 GCA_963724655.1 uncultured Actinomycetes bacterium
GCCCTCTAACGGACTCGAACCGTTGACCCCCTCCTTACCATGGAGGTGCTCTACCAACTGAGCTAAGAGGGCGAGGCTCGGAGTGTACCGCGCGTGGACGACGGCACTTCGCCGACGGCTGTCTCCCCGGTCAGGTTGAATCCCGGGATGGCGATCGACGCCCACCCCGGCCTTCGCTGCAAGCTCGACGGACGGGCTGACGCTGCCGGCGTCGTGGTACTCCGACCCGGCGGTGCTGCGCCTCGAGCAGGAGCACATCTTCAAGCGCAGCTGGCAGTACGTCGGCACGACGGCGGATGTCGCCGAGCCCGGGATGTTCTTCACCTGCCGGCTCGGTGACGTGCCGGTCGTCGTGCTCCGCGACAAGGAGGGCGAGCTGCGCGGGTTCGTCAACGTCTGCCGACATCGCGGCCACGAGGTCGTCGCCGGGCTGCGGCAAGCGCGAGACGCTGCAGTGCCCGTACCACGCCTGGACGTTCGCGCTCGACGGCTCGCTGCGGGCGGCCCCGCGCTCCGACCGTGAGCCCGGCTTCGACGCGTCGGAGTGGAGCCTTCGCCCCGTGCTCGTCGAGACCTGGGGGCCACTCGTGTTCGTCAACCCTTCACTCGATGCGGCACCGCTCGCCGAGACGCTGGGCTCGCTGCCGCAGATGGTCAAGGAGCGAGGGCTCGACCCGACCACGCTCGAGTTCCGCGGCCGCTCGCGCGAGTGGATCGTCAACGCGAACTGGAAGCTCGCGGTCGAGAACTACCTCGAGTGCTACCACTGCCCGGTCGCGCACAAGAGCTTCAGCCGGCTGATCGACGTCGACCCCGACGAGTACGCGCTCAGCACCTCACGCTGGAGCTCGAGCCAGCTCGGGCAGGTGCATCCCCAGGTCGACTCCGGCACCCGCGCGAACCTGCCCTACGTGCCCGAAGGCCCAGTCCGTTCGAGCCAGTTCCACTTCGTCTGGCCGAACTGGACGCTCAACACGTTCCCGGGACCCGAGAACCTCCGCGTCCTCGTGTTCGAGCCGATCGACGCCGAGCACACGCGCACGTACGTCGACGGCTTCTGGGCGCCGGGCACTCCGGACGAGGTCGTCGAGGAGATCACCGAGTTCGGGACGATCGTCGGGCAGCCGAGGACAACGATCTCGTCGAGTCGGTGCATCGCGGGCTGCGCTCGGGAATGATCGAGCACGGCCGACTGCTGCTGGACAGCGAGAAGCTGCTCCAGCACTTTCAGCTCCTGATCGAGGAAGCGCTCGGCGCACACGTCTAGCGAGGCCCGAGCGCGGCCGCGAGGACCTCGCCGAGCCGGATGAGACCGGCGTCGACGTCGTGCTCGGGAAGCGCGCCGTACCCGACGAGGATGCCCTCGCGCCGAGCCCGGCCGTCGACGTACGCACGGCCCGACGGTGAAGAGCTCGACCGACCGCTCGGCCGCCGCGCAGCGAGCTCGTCGGCGGTCAGGCTGTCGCGCGGGAGCTCGAGCAGAACACGCAACCCCGCGGAGATGCCGACCGCGCGCACGGAGGGAGCGCACTCGGCGAGCATCTCGACCACGCGATCGCGGCGAGAGCGGTAACGAGAGCGCATCCGCCGCACGTGTCGCTCGAAGCCGCCGCTCCGCAGCATCTCGGCCAGCGCGAGCTGCTCCGGCACAGCGACGTGGACGTCCTCACGGTCGCGGATCGCAGCGATCGGCTCGAGGAGCGCCGGCGGGAGCAGGAGCCAACCAAGCCGAAGGCCCGGCACGAGGGTCTTGCTCGCCGTGCCCCCGTAGACGACGTGGTCGGGATCGAGCGCCTGGAGCACTCCGACGGGCGGCCGATCGAAGCGCAGCTCACCGTCGTAGTCGTCCTCGATCACGATCCCGCCCGTCGAGCGCGCCCATTCGACCGCGACCGTTCGGCGCTCGGGGTGGAGGGCGACACCGAGCGGGAACTGATGGGCAGGGCCGAGGACGACGCCGCACACGTCGAGGCCGGACAGGAGATCCGTGCGTGCGCCCCGCTCGTCGACCGGGAGCGGAACCACGGCGAGACCGGCCGCGACGGCAACCTCGCGATGGTCGGGCAGGCACGGATCCTCCATCGCGATCCGGGTTGCGCCTTGATCGGCAAGTGCGCGACAGACAAGGGCGAGCCCGTGACGGAACCCGGCGCAGATCATGACCCGCTCGGGTCCGCGGCCGCACCACGAGCCCGGGCGAGATACTGAGCGAGCTCGAGACGCAGATCGGCGCGACCACGGACGTCGCCGTACCCGAGCTCGTGGGCCGGCACCTCTCGAAGGCCGCGCCGCATCGCCGCCGACCACGCCGCGCGCGGGAATGCCGTCAGGTCCGGCAGCCCCGGATGAAAGCTGAACCGCAGGCGGCGGTCGACCGGCCGAGGGCGCTGCGGCGCGCGAGCGCACCCGGCTCGAGGCGGGACACGCGTGTCCCTGAGCCTCGTCGCGCCTCGAGGTATCCCTCGGCGGCGAGCTGGGTGAAGGCCTCGACAACCGTGCCACGGCTCAGGCCGAGGTCGATCGCAAGCGCCCGGCTGGACGGGAGCGGGCTCCCCGAGACGAGCCTGCCGTCGCGGATCGCAGCCCTGAGGGCGCGTTCGAGCGCATCGCGGCGTGTCCCCGAAGTCGGCAAGATCGAGCTGCAGGACGGCGCGCGAAGTGGTCCTATGTTGACGTATGGAAGTGGCCCTTCCGAAAGGATCACTTTGACAATACCGTCTAGCCATGACACCTACCCGAATCTCACTCTCCACCGCGGCGCCGAACGTCTATCGCGCCATCGACGCGCTCGATTCGAGCGTCGAGTTCGACGCGAATCTCATCGACCTGATCAAGCTCCGAGCCTCCCAGATCAACGGGTGCGGCTACTGCGTCGACTACCACTCCGGCGACGCAGTCCGCCAGGGCCAGGACACACGCCGCGTCTGGGCGATCTCCGCCTGGCGCGAGACCGACTTCTTCGACGAGCGCGAGCAGGCCGCGCTTGCTCTCACCGAAGCGCTCACCGACCTGTCAAGAGACGGCGTGTCCGACGAGGTCTACACCGAGGCCGCACGTCACTTCCCCGACGCGGAGCTGGCGAACCTCATCGGAGCGATAATCGCGATCAATGCATGGAATCGCGTCGGGGTCGGGCTCGCGCTTCGGCCCGCTCCCCTCGAGGCCTGACGTGCGCCAGGGAACCGATCGCGGAGACCGGACGTGATCGTCCGCCGCGGAGCCACGGGACTGCAACTGATCACCCAGCCTGACCACGCGCGACTCGCGCGGACGCTGATGGAGCGCTGCGTCCTGCTCGACGGGCACCCGCGCCGGGACACGATCCTCCATGCGATCGCCGAGCACGACAGCTTCTGGGCAGTGGTGGACGCCGAGCCAACCGTGGATCCCAGCACCGGCGAGGTCGTCGACTTCGTCAACGCGCCGCTCGGGGTTCGTCAGGCGGGCGCGCCGAGGGCGATTGCGGAGCTCGCCGACGACCCGTGGGCGGCGGCACTCGTCGCGCAGCACGGGCTCACGGTCTACAACCGGTTTCAGACCGACGCAGAGTGGGCGTCGTTCTTCACCGGGGTCGAGGCCACCCGCGCTGCGCTGCTCCGCGAGAGCGGGCTGCCGCTCGACGATCTCGAACGCGACTACGCGTTTCTCCGGCTCGGTGACCTGATCTCCCTCGCGTTCTGCACCGGCTGGACGGACGAGTACCGATACGCCGGGTATGCCGTCCAGCTCTCGGGTGATCGGGTGGGTATCGCACCCGACCTGTTCGGCGGGCAAGAGGTAGCGCTCGAGATCAGCGCACGAGACATCCCGCGCACCACGTTCGCGTCGGACGCAGATCTGCGCGCTGCGCTGGCGCGTGCGACTGAGACGACGCTGACCGGCAGCGTCGGCGCAGACCGTCCTGCACCCGCGCAGCCCGACGTCTCCCTGCAATGATCGGGGCGAGTTCCACCGACGAGACAAAGGAGCCCTTGTGACCCCAACCGAGCGCCGTGCCCGCTTCCGCGCCCTGCACCAGCGCGAACAGCTCTTCGTGATGCCGAACCCGTGGGACGTTGGCTCGGCCAAGCTCCTGGCTGTCACCGGCGTCGAGGCGCTCGCGACGACGAGCGCAGGGTTCGCCTGGTCGCTCGGTCGCAACGACCAGCAGGTCACGCGCGACGAGCTCGCCGCGCATACCGCGGCACTCGCCGAGGCAACGCCGCTCCCGCTCAACGTCGACAGCGAGAACTGCTTTCCGGGCGAGCCTGGCGGGGTGGCCGAGACCGTCCGTCGGCTGACCCGTGCCGGGGCCGCAGGCTGCTCGATCGAGGACTTCGACCCGGCGACCGGCAAGATCATGGACATCGTGGCAGCGACGGCGGCCGTGCGTGAGGCAGCCGAGGCTGCGAACGAGGTGGAGGTGCCGCTCGTCCTCACCGCCCGCGCCGAGAACTACCTCTACGGGAAGACCGATCTCGACGACACGATCGCACGACTCGTGGCGTATCGCGAGGCGGGTGCCGAGGTGCTCTATGCCCCGCTTGTGAGAAGCGTCGATGAGATCGCGAAGCTGGTCACCGCGGTCGGGGCGCCGGTGAACGTGCTTGCGGTGCCGGGTGCTTCGCTCTCGCAGCTCGCCGAGGTCGGGGTCCGTCGCGTCTCCACGGGCGGCGCGCTGGCGAAGGTCGCCTATGGCGCAGCTCTCGTCGCGGTGCGGCACCTGCTCGAGCAAGGCTCGACCTCTCCGGCCGACGGGTTGTCCGGCGCCGACCTCCAGGCCGCCTTCGGAGGCGAGGAATAGCGCGCGAAGATGCAGGGGAGAGGATTCGAACCTCTGAAGGCTGAGCCAGCGGGTTTACAGCCCGCCCCCTTTGGCCACTCGGGAACCCCTGCGCGACGCGACAGTCTAGCGGCCGTCCCTACCGGCTACCGCTTACCATCGCGAGGTGGAGCGATTCGATGTCCTCGTGGTCGGCGCAGGCCCTGCCGGGTCTGCCACCGCGATTCACCTTGCCCGCGGAGGGGCACGCGTCTTGCTCGCGGAACGGGCTCGATTTCCGCGAGACAAGCCGTGCGGCGGCGGCCTGACAGGCCGGGCGCTGAAGAAGATCCCTGTTGATCCGGCTCCCGTCGTGGAGCGAACGGTCGACCGGTTTACGCTGCGACTCGGGTTCGGATCGTCCTTTACGCGTACCCACTCGGAACCGCTGATCCTGATGACGCAGCGACGGCGCCTCGACGCATTCCTCGCAGCGGCAGCCGCCGAGGCGGGTGCGGAGCTGCGTGAGGGTGCGAGGGTCGACGACCTCGAACCGGATGCGACCGGGGTCTGCGCCCGCGTCGGCGGGGAGCGAGTACGGGCCGACGTCTGCATCGGTGCGGATGGCGCAAACGGCGTCGTCGCCCGGGCAGCGGGGATCGAGGCCGAGATCGTCCGGGGAGTCGCGCTCGAGGGAAACGTGCCCCTCTCGACGCTCGCGGTTGCGGAGCTCGAGCGAACCGCCGTGATCGAGCTCGGAACCGTCCCCGGCGGCTACGGGTGGGTCTTCCCAAAGGGCGACCACGCAAACCTCGGGGTTGGAGGATGGGGCAACGAAGGCCCGAAGCTCCGCTCGCATCTCGACGACCTCGCACGGAGCCATGATGTCGACCCTGCCGCGCTGACCGAGGTGCGCGGACACCGTCTGCCGATGCGTCGGCCGGGCACCGAGGCCCAAGGGGGACGTGTCTTGCTGGTGGGGGACGCCGCCGGCCTCGTCGATCCACTCTCGGGTGACGGAATGTACGAGGCCTTCACCTCCGCCTCGCTCGCGGCCGATGCCATCCTCGCGGATGCGATCCCGACGTACACACCGGCGCTCGCTGCCGCGCTCGACCGTCACGCCACCGCCTCGTGGGCCGCAAAGCGGGCGCTCGACCGGCACCCTCGCGCCGTTTTCGCCGCTGCCCGGGCGCCGGGAGTGTTCGGCGTGGTCGCCGGTCTGTTGTGCGGCGATGTCGCGCATCCGGCGGAGGCGCGCGGGTTCGCCCGCGGCCCGCTCAAGCTGATCGCCCGCCTCGCGCGCTGAGAATCACGGGAAGGCGGACGGCGCTTTCCGGTGGTGGCGACTGAACACAGGTGGCAAGGGGGCTTCGGCAAGAAGAACCTGCCGGAGAGCGGCCCGGCGATCTGCGGCCGCGCTCGAGGGGACGCGCGTGCAGGCGAAAGGGTCGCCGTCGAGTACGGAATCGAGACCTACTACGCGAACGAGGATCGCGCCAAGGAGCTCGAACGGTCGATCGGCGAGGGTCGGCTGTACGTCGTCATCGACCTCGATGACGACGGCAGCGCCCGGATCAAGCGTCTGGAGGTCGAGTAGGAGCCTCTAAAGTCGAACGGGGTAGCTGCCGATCCCTCGTTTGAGATGGATCTCATCGACCTCCTCACCGCCGCGGTCAGCGCGGGCGCCAGCGACGTGCACCTCAAGCTGGGGCAACCTCCGGTGATCCGCATCGACGGCGAGCTCGAGCCCATGCAGGGTTGGGCCGCACTCGGCGAGCATGACCTCATCGAGGTGCTCGACAACGTCACCGAGATCTCACCGCGTCGTCGCGAGTCGTTCGACGAGCTCGGCGACCTCGATATCGCCTTCTCGCACCCGACCCTTCCGCGCTTCCGCGTCAACGGCTTCCGCCAGCGCGGCGCCACCTCATTCGCTTTCCGCGTGATTCCCAGTGTGATCCCGAACTTCGAGGAGCTGGGGCTTCCCTCGGGAGTCACGCGACTCGCTCAAGAGCATCGCGGCCTCGTGCTCGTCACCGGCCCGACGGGCTCGGGTAAGACGACGACGCTCGCGTCGATGCTCGACCAGATCAACAGGCAACGCCGCCAGCACATCGTGACCGTCGAGGATCCAATCGAGATCCTCCACCCCGACCGCAACTGCATCGTGAACCAGCGCGAGGTGGGGCTCGACACGGCGAGCTTCGAGCAGGCTCTTCGCCGCGTGCTCCGGCAGGACCCCGACATCATCCTGATCGGCGAGCTCCGTGACACCGAGACGGCACATACCGCTCTCCAGGCGGCCGAGTCGGGTCACCTCGTCTTCTCGACGCTGCACACGATCGATGCGGCCGAGACACTTGGCCGGCTGATCGAGTTCTTCCCGGCCGCCAAGCAGCCCCAGATCCGCTCGATCCTCGCCGGCACGCTTCGGGGCGTCATCAGCCAGCGCCTGCTCCCTCGTGCGGGAGGAGGCCGAATCCCGGCGATCGAGGTGATGGTCACCAACGCGCGCATCCAGGATCTGATTCGCGAGAATCGACCGGACGAGATCGTCGACGCCATCGAAGCCGGCGAGTTCTTCGAAATGCAGTCGTTCGCGCAGGCGTTGATCAAGCTCGTACTCAACGGAATGGTCGACCGCGATGTCGCCGCGAACGCAGCCAGCAACAAGCACGACTTCCTCGTCGCGCTCGAGCACGCAGAGAAGGAACAGCGGGCCGAGGCACGTGAGGCAGAAGAGGCTGCGAAGGCCGGCGCCGACGGCAACGCAGTCGTGAGCTTCAGCCCGCTCGGCACCGGTCTTCGCTAGCCGGCTCGCCGGCTCTGCTTGACTGGGGCCAGTGACAGACTCGGCACACGCACGCGCCAAGGCAGCTCCCTCGTCCCGCACCCGCGTGCGGCGCGTCAACGAGCGCGCGCGGTACGACCGCGAGGCGATCTACGCAATCGTCGACGCAGGGCTCGTGGCTCACCTCGGGTTTGTCGACCAGGGCCAGCCGTTCGTCATCCCGACGCTTCAGGCACGAATCGGCGATCAGCTCTACGTCCACGGCTCGTCAGCGAGTCGGGCTCTGCGTGAGCTCGGGAAGGGGATTCCCGTCTGCGTCACGGTCACGCTCGTCGACGGGATCGTCCTTGCGCGCTCCGTCTTCGAGCACTCGATGAACTACCGGTCTGTCGTCGTCCTCGGCACCGCGACCGCGGTCGAATCGGAGCCGGAGAAGAACGAGGCGCTCAGGGCGTTCACCGAGAAGCTTCTCCCGGGCCGCTGGGGCGACGCGCGCATCCCGACCTCCGCCGAGCTCAAGGCAACGAGCGTGCTTCGACTTCCGCTCGATGAAGCGTCGGCAAAGATTCGAACCGGCGGGCCGGAGGACGGCGACACGCCCGATGCCGACCTCGATGTCTGGGCGGGGCACATCCCGCTGGTCGTCAGCGCCCTCGACCCGGTCCCCGATCCGACCCTACGCGCGGGAATCGAGCCGCCCGATTACGTCCTGAAGTACCGACGCCAGGGCTTCACGCAATAGCGACAATGGATGCCACCATGACCCCGCAGACGAGCCCTGACTTCGACACCGTCGTGATGAAGTTCGGTGGCTCCTCGGTGGCCGATCCCGAGAAGATCAAGCTGGTTGCACGCCGATTTGTCGATGCCCGCCGACGCGGGCTCAACGTTGTCGGAACGGTGTCCGCGATGGGAAAGACGACCGACACGCTGATTTCGCTTGCACAGGAGGTCTCCGACGTTCCCGACCCGCGCGAGCTCGACATGCTCCTGTCGACGGGCGAGCGGATCGCGTGCGCCCTCGTGGCGATGGCGATCAACGATCTCGGCGAGGAGGCCGTGTCGCTGACCGGGTCGCAGGCGGGCATTCTCACCGACAACACTCACAACAGGGCGAAGATCCGCGAGATCCGTGCAGACCGCGTCCGCGCGGCCCTCGACCAGGGCAAGATCGTCCTCGTCGCCGGCTTCCAGGGCTTCTCGCGCGACACCATGGACGTGACGACGCTCGGTCGTGGCGGAACAGACGCGACCGCCGTTGCGCTCGCCGCCGCGTTGGGAGCGGCCTGTGAGATCTACTCGGACGTCCCGGGCGTGTTCACCGCAGATCCGAGAATCGTCCCCGAGGCGCGCAAGATCCACCGGATCTCGTACGAGGAGATGCTCGAGATGGCCGCCTCCGGCGCACAGGTCTTGATGCTCCGCGCGGTGGAGCTCGGACGCAACCACGGTGTCCGCATTCATGCCCGGTCGACGTTCTCGGAAGACGAAGGAACCTGGGTCGAGGAAAGAGGAGAGATGGAGCAGCCAATCGTCACCGCCGTCACCCACACGGGAAGCGACGTCGTGTTCACCCTCACCGGCCTGCCCGACCGCCCAGGCGTGGCCGCGCACGTGTTCACCACGGTGGCGGAAGCCCAAGTCAACGTCGACACGATCATCCAGAACGTCGTCCACAGTGGTGCAGAGATGTCGTTCTCGGTGCCCTCCGAGGACGTTCCCGCCACGCAGGCGGCGCTCGCGGGAATGCACGCCGAGCTCGGGGAGTTCGCGATCGAAGAGAACCACGGGCTTGGCAAGGTCTCGCTGATCGGCGCCGGAATGCGATCGCACCCCGGCGTCGCGGCGACGATGTTCCGCACGCTTGCCGACCTGGGGATCAACCTCCAGATGATCTCCACGTCACCGATCAAGATCTCATGCATGATCGCTCGAGACCGCATCCCCGAGGCGGTGCAGGGACTTCATTCGGCGTTCGCTCTCGAGCGGGAGCCCGAGGTCGAGGCGACGATTTAGCAGGATCGCAGGGGTCGAACGCGCCGCCGGGTGACGCAGGCACACGCTCGCGGCCGTAGAACTGGGGAGGATGGACAGTCCAGCTGCCAAGGCGCTCGTCGCTGCCGTCGCCTGGACCATCTGCGTCGTCGTCGTGCGCTGGCTGCTGAATCGCGCGATTCGACCGCTACGAGCTTCGGCTCTCGGACGGAGATCCGGCGCAGGCAGCGCGGCGTCGCACGACGTTCAACCTACTCGTCCGCGTCGTGGTTGCGATCGTTGCGCTGATCGGGATCTGGAATGTGCTCTCGTTCTTCCCGGCAACAGCCGAGCTCGGGCGCGCCCTCCTCGCCTCGAGCGCGGTGCTCGGCGTGTTTGCCGGCCTCGCCTTCTCGACACCGCTCTCGAACCTCGGCTCTGGGATTCTCGTCGCCTTCAGCCAGCCGCTCCGGCTCGGCGACCGCGTGACGGTCGGAGAGCACACGGGGTTCGTCGAGGAGATGAGCCTGATCTACACGACGCTCGTCACCGACGACTCGCGACGCGTCTTCGTGCCCAACACGCAGATCACGCAGACAGCTGTGGTCAACCGGACGATCAGAGACCCGCGTCGCTCCGTCTCTGCGGCATTCCCGATCAAGCTCGGCGCTCCGATCGACGAGGCCTGCACCATTGTCCTAGACGCAATCGACGCTGTTCCAGGCACGACCGGCGTCGCCCGGGTGCTGGTCGGCGATCCCCAGCCCGGTCTCGTCTGGCTCAACACCGTCGTCTACGCCCCACTCGACGCCGATGTCGCGCAGCTCGGCAGCGACGTGCGCGCGGCAGGTCTCCGCGCGCTCGGGGCTGCCGAGCTACTCGCTACTGGTCCCGGCGGCTAGACGCAGTCGCGAAGGGACTGCGCCTCGGGAAGCGATTCGAGCTTCTTCAGCGTGTTGTTCTCGATCTGCCGAATGCGCTCACGCGTGACACCGAACTCGCGACCGACCTCCTCGAGCGTCCTCGGAGGCTGCCCGCAGAGGCCGTAACGAAGCTCGATCACCTGTCGCTCGCGATCGGGCAGCGCGGCCAGCACGACGTCGATATCGCCACGGCGAAGCGTCAGCGAAGCCGTATCGAAGGGAGACTCGGCCTGCGCGTCGGGGACGAAGTCACCCAGGGCCGAGTCGTCCTCCTCGCCCACGGGCTTCTCGAGCGAGACAGGCTGCTGGGCCATCCGCAGGATGTCCCGAACCTCCTCGACCGTCATGTCGAGCTCCTCGGCGATCTCCTCCGGCCGCGGATCGCGACCGAGCCGCTGCACCAGCTGCCGCTCGATGTGAACGACCTTGTTGAGCTTTTCGACCATGTGCACCGGGATCCGGATCGTGCGGGCCTTGTCGGCAATCGCGCGCGTCACCGCCTGACGGATCCACCAGGTCGCATAGGTCGAGAACTTGTAGCCCTTGCGATAGTCGAACTTCTCCACCGCGCGGATCAGGCCGAGCGAGCCTTCCTGGATGAGATCGAGGAATGACAGGCCGCGACCGAGATAGCCTTTGGCGATCGACACCACGAGCCGCAGGTTCGCCTCGATCATGTGCTGCTTCGCCGACGGGTCGCCACGCTCGATCCGCTTGGCGAGCGTCACCTCTTGATCGGCGGTGAGAAGCGGCACCTTGCCGATCTCGCGGAGGTAGAGCCGGAGAGAGTCGAGCGAAGGCTCGACCGTGAGATCGAGCTTGGGGGGCGCGACCTTCGCCTCCTCCTCGGGGATGACCGGCGCCTGCTCGAACGGCAGCGACTTGTGTTGCTCTCCTTCGACCAACTCGATCGAGTGGTCGATGACGTACGCGGTGAAGTCCTCGATTTGCTCCTTGGTGAGCTCGACTTCCTCAAGCGCGGTCGTGATCTCGTCGTACGTCAGAAAGCCCTTCTCCTGGCCTTGCTCGACGAGCTTCTGCAGCTCCTCGACCTCAGGGAGAGCGATATCGACCGAGAGCATGGACCCCTCTTTCTCCTACGCGGTTGACGGGTTGACCACCGACTGCGCGGAACACCGAAACTCCCCTAGCCCCGGCCCCCGACCTATCAGGCGCCGAATCCTATACCTCGATGTCCGATTTGGACAGGGGTCGAACGAACATCCGATTTCGGACCCAGGATGATCGATCGGTAATTCGGGCACGTCCGGATGACGCCCACGACACGGCGCATCGCGCCGCGCTCGCCTACGAGTCGTACAACACCGGTACTACGCCGCAGACGATCACGACACGCTGCTTGGTCGTGAACGCCCCCGAACGCACCCCAATCACCAACCAATCATCAGCGGACCCGGAGCGCGCCGACAACTTCGCCGCGGCTGTTCTCGAGAGGAACCTCGCGGTAGTCGTCAATCTCGACCCCGAGTCGCGCAAGGAACTCGGCAAGCGCGGGGAGGATCGCACGGAAGGAACCGTCCTCGACTTTGAGCGCGACTCCGACTCCGTCGGGCGAGACCGCGCAGAAGAGACCCTCTGCCCCACCCTTGGCCACCCAGCCCGGGAGCGTCTTGATCAGGACCACATCCGCGGCGACCGGCCCACGGAGGAGGTCGGGGTGCGCGCGCATCGCAGCCATCGCCCTTCGACCCCCGTCGAGCTCGGGGAGCCGGCCGAAGAGTCGCGCCGCTCGTTCGAGGGGAACGGCGAAGGTCGGGACACCGCATCCGTCCCGAGCGGTCGGGATCGCGCCGGGATTCATTTCCGCGGCGGCCGCGATCTCGTTGAGCATCTCCTGCTGGCAGGGATGATCGGCCGCGCTGTACCCCCGGCTCTCCCAGCCATGCGAACGGCACAACGCGAGGAAGCCGGCGTGCTTCCCCGAGCAGTTGTGCTCTATGCGCGACGGCTCCGCGCCTGTCTCGAGCTCGTCCTCGTCGGCGGGAGCGAGAGCAAGGAGCTCGCGAACGGCCGCGAGCTGGCCGGGAAGCCCCAGATGCGACGCGCAGGCAATCGCGATCAGGTGATCGGGCAGGTCGGGCCGCGCCCTGACCAGCGGCAGCACCTGCAACGGCTTCGCCGACGACCGAAGGTACGTGACGAGTGCCGGATCGCCGGCCTCCGCGACCACCGCGCCGTCACGGTCGACGGCAACCGCGTGTACCGCGTGGCGCGCTTCGACGACGGAGCCACGAGTGGCGAGTACGCTGATGGGGTCGGGCACAAGAGGAGCCTATGAGATCGTTCTCCGCAGGGCCGAAGTCGACGATCAGGGACGTGGCTGATGCCTGAGCTACCCGAGGTCGAGGCATGGGTGAGAGAGCTTGCTCCGGATGTCAGCCGCTCTCCGATCGCGAGCGCCGGAGCCGAGCACATTGCGACGCTCAAGACCTTCGCCCCTCCGCCCTCTGCTCTCGTCGGGCGCACGCTCTCTGGGGCTCAGCGCAGGGGGAAGAACCTTCTCTTCCCGACGGTCGACGGCGAGCTGATCCTGCGCGTGCACCTGATGAGTGCCGGTCGGTTGCGCTTCATCCCACCGGGCGGGAAGACGCCTAAGAAGTCGATGTTCCGAATCCGCTTCGATGATGCGAGTGAGCTGGTCCTCACCGAGGCAGGAAACCATCGTCGGGCCGGCGTCTGGCTCTCGAGCCCAGCAGAGCTCGAGGAGGAGCTCGGGCACCTCGGCCCGGACGCTCTCTCACTCGACGCGGAGCAGCTCGCGATCATCCTTCGCCGCGAGCGCAGACAGCTCCATCCACTTCTTCGCGACCAGCGCGCGCTCACCGGGATCGGACGGGCGCATTCGAACGAGATTCTCTGGAGGGCGCAGCTTTCGCCCTTCCGACTCTCCCCCGATCTCAGCGACGACGAGGTCTCTCGACTCGCCGACGCCATCCGCACCGATCTCGAACGTGCTCTCGAGCTGCGCGAGGCGGGTAAAGGCGATGCCGACATCTACGACGTGCACGGCCGCTTCGGCGAGCCGTGCCGACGCTGCGGCGACACCTTGCAACGCGTTGCCTTCGAGGAGCACACGATCACGTACTGCGCCACCTGCCAGACGGGTGGCAAGGTGCTCAAGGATCGCCGCCTGTCACGGTTGTTGCGGTAAGACTCAGGTGATGACCGGGCTTCCTCACGTCGACGACATGCAAGCTTCTGCACCTCCGGTGCAGCTCGCGCTCTCGCGCGCGGGCGTGACGAGCGTCCAGAAGGCGATCCGGATTCGACGCGGCGAGCAGGAGATGCTCATGGCCGCGACGATCGACTGCACGGTCGACCTTGGCCGGGATCAGAAGGGCGTTCACATGTCTCGTTTCCCGGAGCTCTTCGACGAGGCGATCGACGAGGGCGTCCTGTCCGAGGGAATGCTCGTGGAGGTTCTCGCCGATCGGATCGCACGACAGATCGTCGAGCGCCAGGAGGCGCTCCGGGCAGAGGTGAGGATCACGGCGCGCTGGCCCATCCGGCGGCGAACACCCGTGACCGATCTCCCCACCCAGGAGATGGTGTCGCTCCTGGGGATCGCCGCCGCAACCCAGACGGGCTCGCGGCGCGTCGTCGGTGTCGAGGCAACAGGCATCAACGCCTGCCCCTGCGCGCAAGGGCTTGTGCGCGGCCGTGCGCATGAGCGCCTCCTCGGGGAGGGTTACGAGGAAGCCGAGGTCGAACGCATTCTCGACCTCGTCCCAATCGCAACCCACAACCAACGCGGGCGCGGGACGCTTCTGGTCGGCACGGCCCGCGAGCTCGATGCCGAGGATCTCGTCGCGATCGTCGAGGGGTCGATGAGCGCACCGATCTTCGAGCTCCTGAAGCGAGCCGACGAGCTGTACGTGGTCGAGCACGCGCACCTGCAACCGCGGTTCGTCGAGGATTCGGTGCGGGTTGCCCTCAAGGAGCTTCTGGAGCGCTACCCAGCGCTGGCCGACGATGACTTCGTCCTCTCGCGCCAGCTGAATCTGGAGACGATCCACGACCACGATGTCGTGGCGGAGCGCTGGGGGACGATCGGCGAGCTTCGCGCGGAGCTGGCGCAGAGCCCGGGGAGCGCCACGCAGACAACCCTCGAGGAGTGGCTAACGGCCTGAGGCCGCTCGGGACGAGCTCGACGTTCGAGGCGCGAAGTGGGCTCGAACATTCGCTCTGCCCTTGAGTGTGAGATCGCAGCGTCGCTTTCCGGTGCAGGCTCCGGTCCAACCGACGAACCGCGCGCCCGGTGCGGCGACGGCGCGAAGAGAGACGAACGTCCCCTGGTCCCACCGGCTGACGCACGACCTGTTGCAGCTGACCCCCGGGATGTTGCTCTGCACGCGACCGGCTCCCTCGAGCGCGAGCACGAGCGATACCTGCCGATCGACTCGGGACAGCCATCGCGAGTCTTGAAGGTCCGGCCACCCACCCGCGTGCCCGTAGTAGTCGTCCCGACCGGCGTCGAGTGTGAGAGTGCTCAGCGCAGCTCGCGAGGCCGCCGGTGAGAGAACGTCCAACGGGGAGTCGCACACGTGCAAGGTCGACCCTGGGCACGCGTTGGGCGGACCCTGACGGGGAGCCCCACCGAGCGCATGCAGGAGCTCGTGCACGGCCACGACCTCGGTTTGCACCGCAGGGCACGCGGCGACGAACACGATCGCCGTCGCGATTCCGTCTGGCTCACCCCCACCCTGTCCGCACATCGGAACCGCAGCCGGTGCGACAGGGCCGTCGTAGTAGACGAGAAACTTCTCGAACGGCGATCCGTCGGTGGACGCGAGCAGCGCGTTGGTGATCCGGTCGGCACGACCCGCCTGAGGCTCCAGCGAGGCTTCCGTATCGGGGAGCCGCAGAAGGCCGATGTCGGGCTCGCGACCGCACGCTGTCGAGACGACGTCGAACCGCGGCTCGCGTTCGGCGTCCTGAGAACGCCACCACGCCGAGATCTCCTTGACGTCGTCGCTGATGAGCGGCGCCCAGGTGGCGCTCCGATCGGGCGAGTCGGAGGCAATGGCATAGACGGGGCGAATCGCGCGCCCCGCCGACAGCCGGAGCGCGGTCTGCGGAGGAAGCGACAAGGCACGAGTCGGACGAGGAGAGCGCCACATCGGTCGCAAGACCGACCGCCAGGGCGAGTGTGACCGACGCAAGCATGAAGCGAACGGGTGGCATCCGCGCCGTCTCCCTCCGGCGAGCGCCCCGCTCCCTGCTTGGAGCGACGTGGAGTACGCCCGCCGCTCAGGTGATCGACCGCTCGCGGCCCCCGTGAAGGGCCGCGAGGTGCTTACGTGCGCCGAACGAAGATCGCGCGGGCGCCGGTGGTCTTCCTCATCGGAAGCCGACACGTGGCGCTGGTCCCCCGACAGGCTCCGGTCCAGCGAGAGAAGCGCCAGCCGGGGGCGGCGGTCGCGCGAAGCGAGACCGCGACGAACGACGTGCGCTCGCTCACGCAACGTGAGCTGCACGACGTGGCGCCGACCCGGATCCTCCCCGCTCCCGTTACCGCGAGCGACAGCTTGAAGGTCGCCGCCGCGAAGACAGCCTTGATCGCCTTCGCAACATCGATCACGACCTGGCAGGTCCCCGCTCCCGTGCAACCTCCGTCCCAACGGACGAACCGCTGACCCTCGGCAGGCGTAGGCGTCAGTTCGATGGGCGCCCCGGCGTCCCAGTCCGTTTCGCAGCTTGCCGTGCAGAGAACACCGGGAACGTCGCTCTCGACTTCGCCGCCTCCCTGGATCGTGAGGCTCAGCCGTGTCTGGCGGTTGACGAGACGAAGCCAACCAGAGTCCTGGATGTCGAGCCACGAACCGGAGTGGCCGTAGTAGTCATCGTGTCCGGCATCGAGCACGAGCGCGCTCAGCGGGTCGGCGCCGACAAAGGGGTAGAGGATGTCCGACTCCGAGTCGCACGGGTGACCGCTCGTCTCCGGACACGGATGCGGAGCACCAGGGGGAAGCGCCCCAAGGGAGTGGATGACCTCGTGTGCGGCGACGACCTGTGTCGGCACGCCGCTGCACGACTGGACGTAGACAATCGCGATCGCAGGGCCGCTCGGATCGCCGCCGCCCTGCCCGCAGACATCCGGTTCATCCGTCGGCCCGTCGTAGTAGACGAGGTACTTCTGGTACGCGGAGAGCCCACCCGCCGTCAACACGTCCTGGCCGATCGCCTCCGCACGCCCTGCAATCGGCTGGAGCGCGGCGGCGGTTGCCTGGATCCGTTGCACGGTGAGATCGACCTGGAGCCCGCACGTGAAAGGGAAGACGTCGAAACGCGGCTCGCGCTCCGCATCCTGGGTCCGCCACCAGCCGGTGATCTCGTCGATCTCCGCCGAGATCCGGCCGGCCATTGCCGCGCTGCGATCCTCTCCGTCCGAGCCGATCGCGTAGACGACCCTGATCGTTCTTCCGGTGACGCCGGGGTCTCGGTTCTCGCTCGCCGTGCTGCCGCACCAGGGAGCGGCGGCAGCCGTTGCCGGGAGCGCGAGCGAGACGAGCGCTAGGGCCAGCGCTGCGAGAAGGCCGAGTCGTGCCATCGCTACGGGGCGAGCCCGGACGGCGCACGTTCGGTCGACCCGGGCCGGACCTTGGCGCTGCGGGTGAACCTCGGCTCGGTGCCGTTGAGAAGGCGACGGATGTTCTGGCGATGCAGCCCGACCACGGCGAGACACGAAACGGACGCGAAGGCGACGATCGGCCACGAGGCGCCGAACAGATAGCAGGTCACGGGCAGGGCGAAGGCCGCGGCGAGCGAGGCCACCGACGCGTACTTCGTGAGGACGAAGAGAACGAGCCAGATCGCCAGGCAGACCAGGGCCGCGATCGGGGCAAGCGCAAGCGTCACGCCGCCGGCGGTCGCGACCATCTTCCCGCCCTTCCTGAAGGAGAGCCAGATCGGGCGCGCGTGGCCGACCATCGCCGCCGAGCCCGCCGCAACCGCAACCCAGTCTCCTCCGACCTTGAGCCCCACGAGCGCGGGCACGAATCCCTTGGCGACGTCGAGCAGCGCCACCGGCACCCCGAGCCAGCGGCCATAGACCCGAAAGACGTTCGTGGCGCCGACATTTCCGCTGCCGACCTTGCGGATGTCCTCTCCCCTGAACACGCGAGGTAGCACGAACCCGAAGGGGATCGACCCCAGGAAGTAGCTCGCGACGATGATCGCGACGTTAGCGGCCATGATCAGGCAGCCGGGATCCGGTAGGCGGTGATCCAACCATTGACGACGTCCCAGTCGAGATTCTCGAAGAACGCATCCACGTACGCACCGCGATCGGTCTGGTAGTCGAGGAAGTACGCGTGCTCGTACACATCGAGCGCGACCAGCGGCGTGGCGTTCCACACGGGGAACGTGTTCTGCGCGTCACCCAGGAAGTTGAACAGCCGTCCCTCGTCCCAGTCGTATGCGGTCCAGGCCCAACCGCGAGCCGCGATCGCGGTGGCGCGGAGATCGGCCCGCCAGTCGGCGACCGTCCCGAAGTCGCGCTTGACCAGCTCACCGATCTGTCCCGAAGGGTCACCTCCCTCGCCGCCGAGGTGAGCGAAGTAGAGCTCGTGATTCTTGATCCCACCGATCGCGAACGTGAGGTCGACCTTGAGCGCCCGCAGATCCGAGTACACCTGGTTCGCAGCCTCGCGATCGACGCCCGCGAGACGACCGAGGATCTCGTTCCGCTTCGCGACATAGCCCTGGTAGAGCCGGTAGTGCGCCTCAACCGAGGCGCGCGAGATCCCGTTCAGGCGAAGGAGCCGGGGATCGAGCGGACGGGGCGCGATCTCTTCGAACTCAGACACACAATCTCCAGGTGAAGCGGCAGGGCACCCGCGTGAGCATATCCTTGAGTTCCGACACTCGGATCACCCGACAATCACCGATCGAGAGGAGACCGAACGAGATGCCTTATTCCGTCCCGGATCTCGCCTATGCCTTCGATGCGCTCGAACCGCACGTCGATGCACGGACGATGGAGATCCATCACGACAAGCATCACGCCGCCTACGTCACCAACCTCAACGCGGCACTGGAGGGCACCGGCCTCGACGGCCAGTCGATCGAGCAGTTGATCGCGAACCTCGACCAGGTGCCCGAGGACAAGCGCACCGCCGTGCGGAACAACGGTGGTGGCCACGCGAACCATTCCCTCTTCTGGGAGATCATGTCCCCGAGCGGCGGTGGAGCTCCGTCGGGTGATCTCGCAGCGGCGATCGACTCGACGTTCGGATCGCTCGACACGCTGAAGGCCCAGGTGAACGACGCGGGCGTCAAGCGCTTCGGCTCGGGCTGGACCTGGCTCGTCTGGAACGGGGCCGGGCTTGCCGTCACCTCCACCCCGAACCAGGACTCGCCGGTGATGGACGGGTCGACTCCGGTTCTCGGAATCGATGTCTGGGAGCACGCCTACTACCTCAACTACCAGAACCGAAGGCCGGACTATCTGGCGGCGTGGTGGAACGTCGTCGACTGGGACGCGGTCGCGGCCCGGTTCGCCGCGGCGCAGGCCTAGGTGGTGCCGAGGCCGCCGTTGGGTGAGTCGCGCGAAGCGGACGCGTGCGACTCCCCGGCGGCGGTTTCGTCAAACCGTCGCATCGATCCGCCCGTACTTCCCGTATGGCCACGAGTCTCGCTGTTGCACCGGTTCTGCACGAACGTGCGATTTGCCGACCTCGCTTGCCCTTTACCCCCGAAGCCGCGACCATCACGACTGTGGACACTGGCGTTTCCGACGGCGAGCTGATCGTTCGCATCGCGAC
Organism: uncultured Actinomycetes bacterium; assembly: GCA_963724655.1. Lineage (GTDB taxonomy): Bacteria > Actinomycetota > Thermoleophilia > Gaiellales > Gaiellaceae > Gaiella. The sequence continues at coordinate 19,219 of CAVRVG010000001.1, forward strand.
GCAGGATCGCAGCGCCTTCGAGGAGCTGTACGGCCGTTACGCCCGCTCCGTGCTCGGCCTTGCCCTGCGACGGATCGGTGATCGCGGCCGTGCCGAGGATGCGACCCAGGAGACCTTCGCTGCGGTATGGCGCTCCGCTTCCAAGTACGACTCGCTGCGCGGGCCCGGCGCTCCGTGGCTCTACACGGTCGCGAGGAACACCGTGATCGACATCCTTCGCCGCTCTCCTGAGCTTGCGGTCGCGGACGCACCCGATCAGCCGTCCGCCGAGCCCGGCCCCGCCGAGAAGACGGAACAGGCCTGGACGGCGTGGCGCGTCCATCGCGCGGTGGCCGAGCTCCCCGACCACGAGCGCGAGGCGGTCGAGCTCGCCTACTGGGGAGGCCTTTCCCAGAGCGAAGTGGCGGACTTTCTCGGGCTCCCGCTGGGAACCGTGAAGACGCGAACGCGTGCCGGTCTCGCTCACCTCGCCGATGCGCTCGAAGGAGAGCTCCGATGAGCGACCACCGGGTCGACCTCGACGACCTCGTCGGCGATGTGCCGGCAGCCGAGCGGGAGCGCCTCGCGCGAGTGCACGAGCTGCTGCTTCAGGTTGGCCCCCCGCCCGAGCTCTCGCCGGCGCTGAGCGAGCCTCCCGCTCCGCCTGTGGCGAAGCTCATCGACTTCCCGCGGCGGTATCGCTATTCGAGCATCGCTGCGGCAGCTGTTGTCGCAGCCACGCTCTTCGGTGCCGGCTACCTCGTGGGCGGCTCCGGCGACCCGCGTGTCGAGCGGACGGTCGCGATGAGTGGGTCACAAGGGGCGAAGGCCACGATCGACGTCTTCGCGGGCGACGCCGCTGGCAACTGGCCGATGAAGCTCACCGTCTCCGGCCTTCCGACGCTGCCACACGGCAAGACGTACGCGCTCTGGCTCACCCGCGACGGGAAGCTGGCCGATCCGTGCGGGACGTTCATCGTCGGGAAGGGCAAGACGGTCGTTCCGCTCAACGCCCCGTTCGCCCTCAAGGAGTACAGCGGCTGGGTCGTCGTCGAGGCAGGCTCCGACGACATCGTGCTCAGCACCGCAACCGTCTAGATTTCGCCGGCTCAGCCTCGTCACAACGGGAAGACTCCGGCAGCTGGGGCCGGTATCGTCGGGTGCAGTGCCCATCCGCACTCAGTACGAGGACTTCGCGCGCCACGTCTTCACCACCGGCGAGCCCAAGGGCGACCGCACCGGAACAGGCACGGTGAGCGTCTTCGGATATCAGATGCGCTTCGATCTCTCCGAGGGCTTCCCACTCGTGACCACGAAGAAGGTGCACTTCCCAGCCGTCGCCTACGAGCTTCTCTGGTTCCTGCGGGGAGACAGCAACGTGCGCTGGCTTCAGGAGCACGGCGTCACGATCTGGGACGAATGGGCCGACGAGAGCGGTGATCTCGGGCCGGTGTACGGCGTGCAATGGCGCAGCTGGCCAACCCCCGACGGCGGCCACATCGATCAGATCGCCGAGGCCGTCCGTCTTCTCCGCGACGAGCCTGACTCACGGCGCATCGTCGTGAGTGCCTGGAACGTCGCCGATCTTCCCAGGATGGCGCTGCAACCCTGTCACGCGTTCTTCCAGTTCCACGTCGCGAACGGCAAGCTCAGCTGCCAGATCTACCAGCGAAGCGCGGACGTCTTCCTCGGCGTCCCGTTCAACATCGCGAGCTACGCGCTCCTCACCCACATGCTGGCGCAGCAGTGCGACCTCGCCGTCGGCGACCTCATCTGGACCGGTGGCGACTGCCACGTGTACGACAACCACCGCGAGCAGGTGGAGACGCAACTGGGGCGCTCGCCGTACGCCTTCCCATCCCTCGTCCTCCGTCGTCGGCCGGAGTCGATCTTCGACTACGCCTTCGAGGACTTCGAGGTCGTGGGCTACGAGCATCACGCGGCTATTCGCGCGCAGGTAGCGGTGTGAGAGTCGCGCTCGTCGCCGCGCTCGCTCGAGGCGGCGTGATCGGGCGCGACGGCGGGATTCCCTGGCACCTGCCGGAGGACATCGCGCACTTCCGCGAGCTCACGATGGGACACCCCGTCGTCATGGGCCGCCGCACCTGGGATTCGCTTCCCGACCGGTTCCAGCCATTACCAGGACGCCGCAACATCGTCGTCACCCGCAACCCAGCCTGGCAGGGCGTCGGCGCAGAGCGGGCTGCGTCGCTGGAGGCGGCGCTCGCGCTCGCCGGGGAAGACGAGCAGGTGTTCGTGATCGGCGGCGCGCAGCTCTACGCAGCAGCGCTCGCGGTTGCCGACGAGCTCCTGCTCACCGAGATCGACGCGGACGTCGACGGCGACACCGTGTTTCCGCCCTTCGACGAGGCCGTCTTCGCCGAGGTCGCCCGCGAGCCGCACCTTGCTGCCGACGGAACCGCGTTCGCGTTCGTCACCTACGCCCGCCGGCCGTGACGCTCGTTCGCGTCGGCACCAGCGGGTGGTCGTACCCGTCGTGGCGCCCGGGGTTCTATCCGGCCGCGTGTCGACCGGAGGAGTTCCTCGCGTTCTACGCGGGCCGGCTTTCGACGGTCGAGCTGAACTCGACCAAGTACCGGCTGCCGTCCGAGGAGCAGTTCCGCGCCTGGGCAGGGCAGGCACCCGACGGATTCCGCTTCGCGGTGAAGGCGCCGCCCGGCGTCGAGCGCCGCCTCGACACCTTCCAGCAGCGGGTGCTCGCCCTCGGCGACCGGCTCGGATGCGTGCGCGTCGTCGTCGAGTCGCCGCGTGACGATGGGCTGATCGAGCTCGTGCTCGGGTCGACCGACCCCGCCATCCGATGGGCCTTCGATCTGCGCGACCCGAGCTGGGACGGAATCGAGCCACGGCTCACGGAGAGCGGGGCGGTGCGTGTCGACGACGAGAGCGGCGCGGGCGGGTGGGCGTACCTGCGCTTCCGCGAGCTGTCGTACTCGGAAGCGAGAGCTCGAGGCGATCGCGTCGCGGTTGCGCGACCTTGAAGAGCGTGAGGTCGAGACGTTCGCGTTCTTCCGTCACGGCGACGAGCCCGACGCCCCGCGCTCGGCGATTGCGGTCGGATGACGGCTAGCGAATAGGATTCGCCCGATGCCACACCTCGACGCGATCGGGATCGTCACCGCCGACATGGCCGCTTCGTGCCGCTTCTACCGGCTTCTCGGCGTCGATGTCGCCGAGCCAATCGTCGAGAACGGCCACCATGAGGCGACTCTGGCGTCCGGGCTGCGGCTGATGTGGGACACCGTCGACCTCATCAAGAAGATCCACCCCGACTGGCAGCCTCCGATCGGGCAACGGCTCGGCCTCGCGTTCCACTGCGACACCGCGGCGGGCGTTGACGAGACGTACGCGCGCGTGATCGAGGCTGGCTTCGCGAGCACGAGCGAGCCGTGGGACGCGTTCTGGGGCCAGCGCTACGCGCAGGTGGTCGACCCGGACGGCAACGACGTTGATCTCTTCGCGCCGCTCGATGCTTGACCGGCACCGGCGTGGCTTCAGCTGCGCCGGGTGACGCGGACATTGCTTTACCGGCAGAGCCCCACGAAGGACGGCGGGGGCGGCTGAAGCCACACCCGTAGACACAGAACGCAGCCCAGAACAGCGGGGGCGGCTGAAGCCATGCCCGTAGACAACGAACGCATCCCAGGACAGCGGAAGCGGCTAGAGCCACACCCGGGAGAACCCCGTCGGCCTAGCGGCTGATCGCGCGCACGGTCGCGGTCCAGGCGCCGCGAGGTGCTTCGATCGAGACGACGTCGCCGACCGCGTGCCCCATGAGTGCGCGACCGAGAGGCGAGTCGGGTGACACGCCCCCTACGGCCGAGATCGTGACCTCGATCAGGTCGCCGGACTCGTCCTCGATCGAGACGATCGAGCCGGGGCCGACGTGATCGTCGGTGTCGTGCTCGACGATCACTGCCATGTGAAGCCGCGCTCGCATCTTCTTGATGCGAGCCTCGAGCAGCCCCTGCTCGTTCTTGGCGGCGTGGTACTCGAAGTTCTCCGACAGGTCACCGAACGCCCGCGCATGCGCGATGGCCTCGATCGCGGCCGCGCGACGGGGCCCTTCGAGCTCGGCGAGCTCCGCTTCGAGGGCTGTCTTCTGCTCGGCGGTGAGGACCTCGTCGCGGTTCGCGCTCATGGCCCGCAGGCTACCCGGCTGCACGCGGTCGAGGTGAAGTGCGTCACCTGGTGACAGAGCGTTGCGCGTGAGGCAACGAGTCCTTGACACCCCGGTCAGCCCCGCGTAGATACGTTGTCGCTTCACTTCGCGCGCGAACACATCAAGGAGGGCTCTCGTGGCTGAAAGGACAAGCACCGGACGGACGCGCTCGACCACGGCTCGGAAGGCGCCCGCGCGCACCCGAAAGGGCACGGATCTCGAGAACTTCGTCAAGGCGAGTGGACGCGCCGCTCAGGTGCGCGACGTCCGCAAGAAGATCAATGCAAGCGGCGTCGAGTACATCTACTTCCAGTTCCCGTCGGTGACCGGCCGGATCATGGGCAAGGGTGTACCCGCGAAGCACTGGGAGTCGATCGCCGCGAAGGGCTTCCAGCTCGTCTACGGCGCGACGGCGAACCTCTTCACCGACCGTCACGGCGAGTACATCGGCTACGGCCCCGAGGCGCCCGAGCTCGTGGGGATTCCGGAGCCGGACACCTTCGCGCAGCTCCCATGGGACTCGAAGGTCGCACGCGTGTGGTGCACGCTCTTCCGCAACCGCGAGGAGCGCGAGAACCCCGGCGCGTTCCTCAGCTCGGACTGCCGTGGGAACCTCCACCGCATCCAGGCAGAGTTCGAGGCGCGCACCGGGCTGCACCTGCGAGCCGGCACCGAGCCCGAGATGATGTGGCTCAAGCAGAACCCTGACGGAACGCCGTCGGTCGAGGGTCTCTCGAAGCCCTACTGCTACCACATCGACCAGTTCAGCGAGTTTCAGCCGCTGATCCACAAGGTGATGGAGTACGCGGAAGGTCTGGGTCTCGACATGATCCAGGGCGATCACGAGGACGCGCCAGGTCAGCTCGAGCTGAACTTCAACTTCGATCGGGCAGAGAAGACCGCCGACAACCTTTCGACCTACCGCCAGATCTGCCGTCAGGTCGGACGCGAGATGAACGCGTTCCCATGCTTCATGCCGAAGCCCTTCATGGGCGTCTCCGCCAACGGGTGCCATCACAACATCTCGCTCTGGCGCGGCAACACGAACACGTTCATGCCCGAGGGTCGCGACGTTCAGATGCCGAGCAAGCTCGGCCTGTACGCGATCGGCGGCATCCTCGAGCACCTCCCCGCCCTCACCGCGGTGACGGCGTCGACGGTGAACTCCTACCGACGCTTGTGGGACACGGGGTTCTGGGCGCCGGTCTTCTCCGACTGGGGGTTCCAGAACCGCACCACGGCGCTTCGGGTCTCGGCTCCGGGCCGCTTCGAGTACCGCTCCGTCGACTCGGCCGTGAACCCATACCTTTCCATGGCCGTGCTCATCGCCGCGATGGACGACGGGATCAAGCGCAAGCTCGATCCGGGTGCTCCGGAGGAGCGGAACATCTACGAGGCGATGCAGGCGGGCAAGGACGTCAAGCGCATCCCGATGAACTTCGGTGACGCCCTGGACGCGCTCGACGGAGACGAGGTCGTGAAGGGCGCGTTGCCCGGCGACATGTTGCGGGTGTTCATGCACTACAAGCGCGACGAGTGGGAGCGCTATTGCGCGACGGTCACCGACTGGGACGTCAAGGAGTACCTCGATGTTCTGCCGTAGGCAGAGCAGCTAGGGGAGGACGCGTATGTGTGGCATTGCCGGGATCATCTACAAGGACGGCGCGCACCCGATCGGGACGGAGATGACGCGGATGCTGCAGTCCATGAAGCACCGTGGACCCGACTCGACGGGGTACGCGCTGTACGGGCAGCCCTCCAACCTCGTGGTGATGCGCTACAAGCTCGCCGACGCAAACACACCACGAGACTTCGAGTACCAGGATCGCCTCCGCCGCCACCGCGCCGAGGTCGAGCGCCGCCTCGCCGGTTTGAACGCGCGGATCAAGGATCTCCAGGAGGAGACCGAGTACGCGTTCCGCGTGACGCTCGAATACGACGGCGATCTGAAGAAGCTCGCCGACTACGTCGAGGACGTGCCCGACGTGGAGGTGCTCTCACTCGGCCACTCGCTCGAGATCATCAAGGATCTCGGCGATGCCGAGGCAGTCTCGACCGGCTATCACCTTGACGACTTCAACGGCACCCACGCGATCGGTCACGTCCGGATGGCGACCGAATCGGATGTCGACATCTCGGGCGCCCACCCCTACTGGGCGTACCCGTTCTCCGATGTCGCCGTCGTGCACAACGGCCAGCTGACGAACTACTTCCAGTGGAAGCGCCGCCTCGAGCGGTCGGGCCACCGCTTCCAGTCCGAGTGCGACTCGGAGATCATCGCCGTGTACCTGGCAGAGAAGATGAGCGAGGGCGCGACCCTCGAGGATGCGATGAAGAACAGCCTCGAAGAGCTCGACGGCGTCTTCACGTACATCTGCGTCACCAAGGATGCGCTCGGGGTGGCAAAGGACGAGATGGCCGCAAAGCCTCTCGTGCTGTACGAAGCAGACGACCTGGTCGCACTCGCGTCTGAGGAGATCGCGATCCGCGCAATCATCGACCACGAGATCGACACGTACGACCCGTATGAGGGGGAGGTCTTGGTATGGCAGCGCTGACCGGAGAGAGCTCGGTCAACTATGACGCGCGTGGGCTCGCCGAGCCCGACGCCGAGGTACCGCGCGTCTCGGAGATCGACGGGTCGACGGCGGTGTTCGATGCGCACGACCTGACGACCCGTCAGATCAACCTCGAGCTCCGCTGGCTGATCAACGAGCAGGGAATCACCGACGTCACGGTCAAGAACCCAGGGTCGAAGCACTCCCTCGGGGTCGGCATCCTCACGCGCTGCCGGATCACGTTCGACGGCAGCCTCGGGTACTTCGGGTGCGGCATCATCGACGGGCCGGAGATCCACATCAAGGGCCGCGTCGGCTGGTCGGCCTGCGAGAACATGATGTCCGGTGTCGTGGTGATCGACGGCAACGCCGGCTCGCTCACGGGCGCCGCCTTCCGCGGCGGCGACCTCGTCGTCAAGGGACGCGTCGGCGCGCGCACCGGGATCGATCAGAAGGGCGGCACGATCATCGTCCTCGGCAGCGCCGGCTCGATGAACGGATTCATGATGCAGCGCGGCCGCCAGATCATCCTCGGCGACGTCGGGCACGGGCTCGGTGACTCGATGTACGACGGCACGATCTACATCGGCGGAAAGGTTCGGTCTCTCGGCATCGACTGCGTCCCCGGCGAATGGACGGACGCCGACACCGAGTTCATCGAGCGCAAGTTCCGCATCTACGACCTCGGCTCGCCGCCCGAGCTCCAGAAGTTCGTCTGCGGGAAGAAGCTCTACAACTACGACAACCTCGAGCCGTCCGAGCGCAAGCTCGTTCTGTGAGGAGCAACATGGCCGACGAGACAGCACCGAACCAGAGCACCGTCCTCGGGCACAGCCGGATCTTCACGCCGGGGGTGATGAACGACATCCACATGAAGGCCGAGCTGGGCCGCTACCGCATGCGCGGCTTCTCCATGTTCAAGCCGATCCCGCACTGGGACGAGCTGATGTTCATGCCGGGCACGCTCACCCGCTTCGTGATCGAGGGCTACCGAGAGAAGTGCGAGACCAAGACGATCCTCGGAGCCCGGTTCGCGAAGAAGCCGATCGAGCTCGACATCCCCGTCTACATCACCGGGCATGAGCTTCGGCGCGCTGTCGCTCGAGGCGAAGATGGCGCTCGCGAAGGGTGCGTCGATGGCGGGCACGGCGACCTGCTCGGGCGAGGGCGGGATGATCCCACCCGAGCGCGACCTCTCGACCAAGTGGTACTACCAGCTGATCCAGAGCCGGTACGGGTTCAACCCCCACCACCTGATGCTCGCCGACGCGTGCGAGTTCTTCATCGGACAGGGCTGCAAGGTCGGCCTCGGCGGCCACCTGATGGGACAGAAGGTGACCGAGCAGGTGGCCGAGATGCGCTCGCTCCCGGCCGGGATCGACCAGCGCTCTCCCGCGCGGCACCCCGACTGGCTCGGCCCGGACGACCTCTCGCTCAAGATCCAGGAGATCCGCGAGGCGACCGACTACCAGATCCCGATCCAGCTCAAGCTCGGCGCCGCACGGGTCTACGACGACGTGCGGATGGCGGCGAAGTGCGGCCCGGACATCATCTACCTCGACGGCGCCGAGGGCGGCACCGGGGCGGGTCCGCACATCGCCACCGAGGAGACCGGGATCCCCCTGATGGCGGCAATCCCCGAGGCGCGCCGCGCGCTCGAGGATGTCGGCCTGGCCGACGAGATCGACCTCGTCGTGGCCGGGGGCATCCGCAACGGCGGCGACATCGCGAAGGCGATCGCGCTCGGCGCGAAAGCCGTTGCGATCGGCCATTCCGCGCTGATGGCGCTGAACTGCAACAAGGAGATCCCCGGCGTCACCGACTACGAGGGCACGGTGGGGGTGCCCGCGGGTCAGTGCTACCACTGCCACACCGGCCGCTGCCCGGTCGGGATCACGACCCAGGATCCGGAGCTGCGCAAGCGGCTTGTCGTCGAAGAGGCCGCCGAGCGGGTCTACAACTTCCTCCACACGCTGACGCTCGAGGTGCAGATGCTCGCCCGGGCCTGCGGCAAGACGAACATCCACTCGCTCGAGCCGGAGGATCTCTGCGCACTCACGGTCGAGGCAGCCGCCATGGCCAAGGTGCCGCTCGCCGGCACGAGCTGGATCCCCGGGGTCAGCGAGGAGCGGACGCTCGCGAAGATCGAGCGGCTGCTCGAGAAGCACCTCGAGTATCCCGTCGACTACCTGCCGAGCCACGCGGAGGTGACGCAATGAGCGAGGCAACGAACGAGTTCGCCTACAGCGAGCCCGAAAAGATCCAATCGATCGACGCCGAGTTCCTCTCGGGTCATCGCTTCCCGTACCAGGAGGACATCTCACTCGTCGAAGGCGTCGACCTCGAAGCCTCGACGCCGGGCGACGACATCAACTGGCTCGAGGACATCGAGCTCCTCCAGGAAGCCGGCACGCCGGCGGTGTTCGACCGCTACTCGAACTCGTTCATCAAGATCTACTTCCCGATCCCGGCCGGCCGGGAGAACGAGATCGCGCGCAAGGTCCTGATGACCCACCTGCAGTCCGGCAACTCGTACGGGATCCAGCTCAAGGCGAAGCACTGCAAGTTCCCACAGCCTGAGCTCGGGCCATGGGTCTCAGGCTCGAAGACGGTCGGCACCGACTACAAGCCACCCGTTCTCGAAGGCTGGGAACCGCCTTGCACTGAGCTCGCTTCCGCAGCTGACTCCGAAGACGCACCTGGACGAACGAGGGTCCGTCGACGTCGGGAGACGCGGAAGGCCCGGTGTTGCCGGGCCTTCCGCAACTCAGCACAACCTCCGCCAACGCGGGCGGTGGTCGATCAGCGTCTGTCTCTAGCCGTGGTGCATCTCGGCTTCGATCAGCTTGGCCTCGACGGCGTCGGGCATCGTCGGCGTGTCTTCCCGCCAGTGAGGCTTCTCGCCGTCCTGGACGATGCGGCGGAAGAAGAACAGCAGGAGCGAGATCACGAGCACACCGATCCCGATGACCTTCTCCTTCGAGCCGCCGTATCCACCGGCGGCGGTCTGGAACCACCCGAAGCCGACGATCGTCAGGATCAGGCACCACACCGCCAGAAGGGCCGAGATCGGAGCCCAGATCGGCGAGAGCTTGATCGGGCGCGGCCAGTTCGGACGGTCTCGCCGGAGCAGGACGAACGCAGAGAGCGCGAACATGTGGGCCAGCACGTACCCGAGGTTGCTGGCCGCGTAGATGCCGAAGATGTTCCCGATGAAGAGCAGGAACAGGATGTTGATCACCATGTCCATCGTCATCGCGTTCCCCGGCACGTGGAACCGGTTCAGGCTCCCGAGCTGCTTGATCGTCATGCCGGCCCTCGAGATGCCGTAGAGCGCACGTCCTCCGTCGGCCGTTGCGGTATTCATCGTGATGATGAAGCTCGCCACAAGGCAGACGACGAAGAAGTCTGTCAGGCGTTCCGAGCCGACGATCAGGTTCATCGCGCCGACGTAGTCGTATGCAGCGACCTTCTCCGCTGTGCCGCCACCGACGAACGCGATCGGCAGGAGGATGTACACCACCATCGAGAACAACGCCGCCGAACGGAGCGCGAGACGCGTATCGCGAACGGTGTCCTTGTACTCCGGGGCAAAGGTCGCACAGACATCGACCCCCCAGGCCGACCAGCTCATCAACCACAACCACACCAGAGCCAGCTGGAGCCCACCCCAGGCCTGCCCGTCCGAGCCGATCGAGTTGCTGAGGTTCGCGCTGTCGAAGCTGCCGTTGAGGAACGGCAGGATCATCATCACGAACAGCGGGATCATGAGCAGGATCCCTGCCGCGTAGCCGAAGAGGACGCCGACGCGCGCGCCGTAGATGTTGAAGAGCCACACCGCGAGGATCAGGCCGATCCCGATCAACTGCGGAAGGCCGACCTTGACCGTCCCGGTCGAGAAGTACCCGGTGACATCGGCGTTGTTGCCGGCGCCACCGAAGGGCTCGCCCGGGAACCAGGCGCCCTGAATGATCTGCCCGATGAAGAGGCCGTTGACGGCGAGCACGACCGACCACCCGATCCAGTAGCCGAATGTTGCGATCGGACCGATCAGGGTCGTGTACTTCCGCCAGCCCTCATGGGCGTACAGCGCGAGCCCGCCCGACTTCTCGGGGAACATCGCGGCGAGCTCGGAGTAGATCGTGTTGATGAACACCGCGACAACCGCCGAGATACCCCAGAGAATCGCCGCACCCCAACCGCCGAGATCGCCAACCGAGTAGCCCAGCGCCCCCAGGAGAAAGCCTGGGTTCGCAAGCGCGATCACGAAGCCGTCGTACCAACGAAGTGTCTTGAGGAGCTGACGTTCCTCGACTACTGCAGTCGCCAAGTGAAACCTCCGTGACGGGGCTCGATCGGCCCTGAGTCGGACCGTGCGGCGAACGTAACAGGCTCCGCGGACAGGTCAAAGTGGCCGTTTCGCTGGGGGCAACGGCAATGCCGCCGCATCGAAGTAGGATTGACCCGTGCGGGAACCCGCGATCACCGTGACCTGCGACTGCAAGACCGTGGCTCTCGTCGGCTACGGGAAGCGGTGGACGTGCAAGACGTGTGGGAAAACGTGGGATACGAGCCAGATTCCGCGTGACGAGTTCGATGCCCTGCTGGCAAGCGTTCGCCGATACCGGCTGCTCACCGTCGGCCCACCGCTCGTGCTCTCCGTCGTCCTGATTCCGCTGGCGATTCTCGTCGATCTCCGCTTTGCGTTCCTCCTCTTCGTGCTCGTCCTCGCACACGGTCTTCTCGTTCTTCCCCAGCTCCGACGTCGCGCAACGCAGCGAGTGCTCGAGGCTGCGCCGAAATGGAAGCTCCGGCCGGAATGAGGCTCCGCGACCGCCCCGCGCCGCCCACCGGGCGGAGCCGCGAATCCGAGCAGGCGTCGCGGCCGGTTCTCCTGACGACCTTCGACGTCCCGATCCTTCCCGACGCAGCCGCAGTCGCGGTCGACGCGGCGGTCGAGGCGGGCAGGCCGCTGATCGTCCTGAACCTCATCGGCGGAGCGTTCTACCCCTCGATGGCGGCGCCTGCACCGACTGCAGTCGTTCGCCCTGAGGTCGAGGAGTCGCTCCGCGCTCCTGCAGAGCTCGCCGCGTCGCTCGGCGTCGAGACCGAGCGCCTCCGCGTGCTGTCGCCGCGACCCATCGAGGCGCTCGTCGAGATCGTCGGGGAGCGCAGGCCTGGCCTCCTGGTCATCGGTTCCGATCCGGCACGACTCCGCCGCCGCTTTCGCACGAGGCTCGGCCGCCGCGTCAGCGAGCGGACATCCTGCCTCGTCTGGCCGTCACCGAACCTCGAGTAGACGCAGCTCTAGAGCGTGGCTGCGATGCGCTCGCCGATCATCACGCTGGGAAGATTGGTGTTCGCCCGGGGGATCTGAGGCATGAGCGACGCGTCGGCGACGATCACGCCGGGCACGCCGTGGACACGCCCGGTGGCGTCGCATACCGCGAGCGGCCCGTCGCCCATCGCGCAGGTGCCGACCGGGTGGTAGTAGTGGACGACCTCCCGACGGATCGCCTCGTCGGTCGAGACGTCGGTGACGCGGGCGCCGAGGAGCGGCGCGAGCGATTCATGGTCGAGGATCTCGTCGGCCAGCGCGAGGCCGTCGCGGAGCACCGCGAGGTCGTGGCCCTCCGGGTCGGAGAGATACCCGTGGTCGATCTGCGGCGCAACGCTCGGGTCGGCCGAGGTGATGTCGCAACGACCGCGACTCTGCGGCGTCACGCAGGCGACCTCGACGGCGACCCGCCCCTGGAGGAGGCTCGTCTGGGTCGACCAGCACACCGGGAAGAGATGCAGGTCGAAGAGCCCGTCGCCGGCAAGGGTCGAGAGCGCCTTGCCGAGCGTCTGCTCCTCGGGCAGGAACCCGGCCGCAGCCGCCTCGTCGAGGTAGCCCTGCAGCTCGGGGCCGATCACCCGGTCGGTTCCCACCATCGGGTGGTCGTGAAGGTTCGCGCCCACGCCGGGGAGATCGATCACCGAGGCGACGCCCAACGAACGCAGCCTGTCCGCATCACCGATGCCCGATCGCTGGAGGATCGCCGGGCGTGCCGTACACCCCTGCCGACAGCACCAGCGTCCCGGCAACGAGCTCGAGCGGGCTCGCCGCGACGGGTCGCGAGCACGCGCACTCCACTCGGCGTCGCTTCGAAGCGATCGACCGTTGTCTCGTCGACGATCCGGAGCAGGGACGAGCCGCGAACCGGATCGAGGTACGCGAACGCGGTGTTCCACCTCGTGGTGCCGACGACATTGACCGTTTCGAGCCCGAATGAGTCGTTCGCATCGAGGTCGCACAGGTCGGAGGCCATCTTCCAGCCCAGCGCCTGCGGCGGCGACGAGACAGTGCTCGTGGAACGGGACCGCCTCGCTGCGCGCATAGGCGCGCACGCGCATCCGCTCGACGACCCGCGCGAACAGCGGCGCGACGTCGTCTCCCGACCAGCCACGTGAGACCCCAGGCGTCGTAGTCACGCCGATGGCCAACCGCGGCGATCGCACCGTTGTGAGACGAGCAGCCGCCGATGACGCGCGCCCGCTCGAACGTCCACCGCCCGCTCGTGAACCCCCAGTCGTGCGTGAGCGCGAGCGCGCGAGCATCGAGCAACTCGCTCGGCCACCGTGGGTCGCCGAACGCGCCGTAGTCAGGACCGGCCTCGACCAGGACGACCTCGCGGCCCGCCTCGACCGCGCGTCCCGCGAGCGCCGCACCGGACGAGCCGCCACCGATCACGACAACGTCGCCGGAGACGGTCGCAGCCGCGCCCATTAGGACGGCGCCCAACCAAGCCGCACGGACAGCGCCGCCGAAGCCTCGAGCAGCGGGCCGAGCAACGCGTGTCGGGCGGCGACATCGAGGCGCGCCGTCGGCCCCTGCACACCGAGGATCGCGGAAAGCTCCGCACGACTTCCACGAACCGGCGCGGCCACGGCAGCGAGATCTTCCTCGCGCTCGCCGACTGCCTCCGCCCAGCCCTGGGCACGAACGTCCTCGATCTGCCGGGTCAGGACGCGCGGGTCGGCGATCGTCCGCGCCGTGTAGCGGCGTAGAGGCCCAGGCGGCAGCGTCGCCTGACCGAAGGCGAGCATCACCTTGCCGGTGGCGGTGGCGTGCGCGACGCTCGGTCGGCCGACCTGCGCAACCCCCTGGACGGACGCGGGGCTTCGGGCGAAGTCGACCGTGATCGCCTCGTGCTCGCCCGGCACCGACAGCGTTGCGGTTTCGCCGGTCGCCTCGACGAGCGCGCGAAGCGCCGGCTCCGCGAGCTCCCGGAGGTCGAGCCGGTCGAGGACCGTGTTGCCGAGGAGGACGAAGCGGACCCCGAGCCGATACCGGCCGCTCGGAGCCTGTTCGACGTATCCGTCCGCAGCGAGTGTGGCCAGGAGCCGCGAGACCGTGCTTGCGTTGACGCCGGTTCGGCGGGCCAGCTCGTTCGTTCCGAGCTCGCCGCCTTCGGCGAGCGTGTCGAGCACGGCGAGCGCCCGCGAGACTGCGGCGACCTTGCGGGAGGCTTGTCGAGGCGAAACGGCCATGCTACCGTGTTTCCGAGTATGACACAGCGTTGCCTCTGAGGCAACCAGGTACATATCGACCAGTTCGCGACCGCCGGAGGACCCACCAAATGGAGCAGCTGACTTCGTCCCGCTACGTCGTCATCGGAGCCGGGATGCACGGCCTCTCTACCGCCTACCACCTCGCCGTCGAGCTCCGCCGGAGGGGCCTCGGCTCCGGCACCGAGATCGCAGTGATCGAAAAAGAGACCCCCGGCTCGGGGGCGACCGGGATCGCCTGCGGGGTCGTGCGCAACAACTACTTCCAGCCGGCGATGAGCGAGCTGATGCAGGCGTGCGTCGAGGTCTGGGAATCCGACCCCGCCGCGTACCACTACAACGGAGTCGGCTACATCGCGCTCGGCCCGAAGGCCCAGGAATCCGATCTCACCGCCGTCTACGAGCGCCACCAGCGGATCGGCTACCGCTCGGAGCTGATCACCGGTGAGCGCGACGTCGAAGCCCACATGAAGGGGCTCTTTCCCGACTGGCGCGCGCAGGGCGTCACGGCGTGCCTACACGAGCACCAGGGCGGGTTCGCGTTCAACATGGAGTCGGTGCTCGGGCTCCGCGACAAGTGTCTCTCCGAAGGCGTCCAGATCCTTGCCCACACCAAGGTCACCGGGTTCCGGTCGGCCGCTGACGGAAGCGTTACCGCCGTCGAGACGAGCAACGGGCTCGTCGCGGTCGGCGAGCAGGTCGTGGTGGCACCCGGACCGTGGGCGAAGCAGTTCTGGGCGATGCTCGGCCTCCCGCTGACGATCGACATCCACACTCCCTCGGGAGACGTTGCGCGGGACCAGCCGATGTGGACGTACTGGAATCTCCAGGAGGGCGAGATCACGGTCGACCCGCTGATGTTCGCGACGGCCGACGGCGGGGCGCCGCCGGTCATCCATCTCGATACCGACGCGCCACTTCGCGCCGACGACGGCACGCTGATCACCGACGAGTTGTGGGGGATCTACTACAAGCGCGACCGGCATGGAGTCCAGGGTGGCGCCTCGCCGCTCACCGTCGACGGCGACCTCGAGCTCGACCCGTACCCGGCCACCACCGACGTCGATGACAGCTTCCCCGACATGTGGTGTGCCGCGCTTTCACATGCAATGAGCCGGTTCGAGGGCTGTCGCCCGCTGTACAAGCAAGCGCGCTCGGGCGGGGTCGGAGCGTTCACGGCCGACAACTTCCCCGTCTTCGACTGGGTGAGGCCGAACGTCTACGCCGTCCTCGACTCCAACCACGGCTACAAGATGATCGGGGTCGGTCGTGAGGTCGCGCGCGTCCTGCTGGGTGACAGCGCCCCGCTGCTTACGCCATTCCGCTTCGAGCGCTTCGCGACCGGTGATCTCCACCCGGTGTCGAACTCGCCGTATCCCTGGTCATAGCCTCGGCGTAGCGTCCACGAGGCCCAGTCGCCGGGCGAGCCAGCTCTTGGTCGTCGACTGGAGGGTGAGCGTCGCGATGATCGCAAACGAGACGGTCGTCGTGAGCGCGTCACCAACCTCCAGGCCGCGTGCGACGAGGAGCGACGCGACCGCGGCGGGAACGACACCGGTCTCGCGGGTCCAGGCGAGGAACACCAACTCCTCCCTCGACCAGCGACCACGGCGATCGCCCACGAGACAGGCAACCACCGCGAGCGGCCTGGCGATCAACATCAAGGCGAGGACCGTGCCGAGTGCGGGCAGAGCGAACTCCGAGAACGACCCGAACGGGAGATTTGCGCCAAGCACGATGAACACGAAGATCACGACGACGTCGGAGACGACCCCGACGAACCCCCGTAGGAGCTGCTCGTGGCTCGAATGCATGCCGAGCCGAAGCACATCCAGGTTGCCGACGATGGCCCCGGCGATGAAGGCGCCGAGATAGCCACTTCCTCCGGCCGTGTCGATCGTGAAGTACCCAGCGGCCACGATGAGCATCACGGCGAGTGCGGGCGATTCGCGCCACACACCGAAGCGCCGATCCGAGATCACGACGGCAAGGGCGAGCCCGATGACGACCCCGAGAGCGGTGGAGATCGCCAGTGCCTGGACGAACTCGACCATCGGGTCGCTGAACGAGCCGCCGTCGACGACGAACGCGGCGAGGCTCAATGCGAGCACCGCACCGGTTGGGTCGTTGAGGGCCGACTCGGCCACGACGGTCTGGGCGACCTTCGGTCTCACCGACAGCCGCGCGAAGAGGGGAATCAGGATCGCCGGATCGGTCGGGGCAAGCACCGCACCGATGAGCAGCCCCTCGCTGAAGGGAATACCGAAGGCCACCGTGGCGACGGCGCCGGTGACGAGACAGGTGATGACGACTCCGGGGATGGCGAGCATCCCGAGACCGAACGAGACCTGATGCAGCACCCGCAGCGAGAGCCCGAGCCCACCGTAGAACAGGATGAACGAGACGCCCAGGGTGAGCAGGAGCTCGATACCCACGTTGTCGAGCGGTACCTCGATCCACCCCGTGAGCTCGGGCCCGAGAAGTGCGCCGGCCGCGAGCAGCACCACCATCCGCGGGAGGCGAAGAACGCCGGCGACGAGCTCGGAGACGAGGCCCGCGGCGAGGATCAAAGCGATGATCCCCGTGATGTCTCGCGCACTCACGAGGCGATTCTGTCAGGGCGGGGCAACGACCTCCGACTTGCAAGTCAATCGGGCGTCGCCCAGGATGACGCCGTGATCGTCTTTCTCCTCCTCGGACACGTCCCATGGATCCTGCTCCTCGCGCTGGCCATCGCCGTGTGGCTGACGGTCGTCGAGCTCCTCGAGCTCAGGCCGCACTACGTGTGGTGGTTCTGGTGGATCCTGCTCGTCATCCTGACGAACTTCGTCGGGTACCTGATCCTCCGTGTCTATGCCTACTTCGCAAAACGCCGCCGACTCGCCAGCGCCTAGCGCCCCGCGCGATCTCCGCGACTCGTGGATCTTCCGCATCGTCGCGATCGCGGTCGTGCTCGGTGCCGCGGTGCTCCTCTCCCACGGGTGTGCCTCCAGTGGGCGCGATATCAAGCAGGACGAGGCGGTGGTCCTCGCCAAGAAGGAGGCGTCGTTCAAGCCGGACCGCTATCAGGTCCGGTTTCTCCAGCGCGGCGTCCCACCCCATCCGTACTGGGGTGTGTCGTTGTACGACCTCGGCCCGAACGGGATGCCCAGCCGGGTCGAGCTCTATCTGGTCGATGCGACAACCGGTGTGGTCACTCTGGCGGGCTGAGCAGTTGCCTATGTAGGAAAGCTCTACATGGCGATCGGTAAGGCCTGCGCTGAGCTACATAGAAGAAGGAGTCGGGGTCTCGTAAGGTTGCGCCACCTTTCCGCCCGACTAGCGGCCCACGGAGGCACGAGATGATCGCGTCCGCACTCTCACTGCTCGGAGACACCACCGTCGAGGATCTCGCGAAGCAGGTCAAGCTCGACTCGCAGGTCCTGACCGAGCAGTTCTACTTCTGGACCGTCGTCCTGATGTGGTTGATCCACGTGGGGTTCATGGCGTACGAGGCCGGGGTCGCACGGCGGAAGAACATCATGTCGACGGCGATGAAGAACATCCTCACCATCGCCGTTGTCACACCGACGTTCTACTACTTCGGTTGGTACATCTACGGCTGCATGGAGGAAGGCTGGCCGAAGTCGGGTCACGCCTCCCCCGACGCGTTCCCGGGCTTCTGCGGGCTCACCGCACCGTGGAGCTCTGGCCTCGGCCCCAACCTCCAGGATCACGTCAGCCTCGTCTTCTTCCTCGCGTTCCTGCTCTTCTCGTGGACGACCGGCTCGATCATGTCCGGGTCGCTCATCGAGCGGGTTCGACTCTCCGCCTACCTCCTCCTCACGGTGCTGCTCGGATCCGTCGTCTGGATCCTGGACGCCGCCTGGGGCTGGAGCTCGGGCGGCTGGCTGACCACGCGCTACGGCTTCCACGACTCGATCGCATCGCTCGTCGTCCACGGCGTCGCCGGAGCGTTCACGCTCGGCGTCCTGCTGAACCTCGGGCCGCGGATCGGGAAGTACGACAAGCTGGGCAGAGCCAGGGCCTTCAGACCGCACAACACGCACATGACCCTGATGGGGCTGATGCTCGATCTTCACCGGCTTCTACGCGTTCTACGCGGCGTGCCTGGTGATCCAGTCCACGGCCTTCCCCGGCTGGCTCAACATCTATCTCTCGCCGACGACTCTCGGGACGATCTCGATGGTCATCACCTTCGGGTTCGCCGGCGGCTTCACAGGTGGCTGGTTCGCGAGCAAGGGTGATCCGTTCTGGACGCTGTCCGGTGGGCTGGCCGGCGTGATCTCGGTGTCCGCCGGAGCGGACGCGTACCACCCCTCGCTCGCCTACGTCCTCGCCTTCTCCGGCGGAATGCTCGCCGTCTGGGTGGGGAACTTCATCGAGAAGCGCCTCCGAATCGATGATGCCGTAGGGGCGGTGGCAGTGCACGGGTTCTGCGGCTTTTACGGCGTGTTCCTCGTCGGGATCTTCATGGGTGGGTACCCGACCGGGATCAACAACATCCCGGTATCGATGGGTGGTCAGCTCATGGGGATGCTGACGTTCCTCCCACTCGCCTTCCTGTCCGGGTACGTCGCGAGCTGGGTGCTCAAGAAGCTCAACCTTCTCCGTGTTCCCGCCGAGGTGGAGCTCGAGGGTCTCGACCTGGCCGAGTTCGGACAGGACTTCTATCCGGAGTTCGAGCGGGCGCCGGAGATCATCATCACACCCGACGGCCAGGAGGTGGAGGCTGCTCCTATCCTCCTGGAGGACTACCACGCGACGACGAACGGCTCTCGGCCGACGACTCGCGTCGGGGTCTAGGAAAGGAGGGGCAGGATGTTCAACAGCTTTCCGTTCGACGAGTGGTCTGAGACGATCACCGACTTCTGGACGTGGGGTGGTCACAATTCGACCGGGACGTTCATCCAGCTTGCCGTCGGCTTCGTGCTCATGGTCGGCTCGCTCATCGCGTGGGTGAGGATGGAGGACGGGAAGCTGGAGCGCCAGGCGGCCGAACTTCGCGCGAGCGGTGCGCTCGACGCCGGACACGACCCGGCCCGGTAGGGTCGGTCTAGAGAGGAGGACGACCGATGTTCGGCAAGCAGATCGACTTTCCACCCCTCCAGAAGGAGAATCCGAAGGTCGCGCCGGTCATGATCGCGGTGTCGATCGTATGCATCATCATCGTCGTGATCGTCCTGTTGTCCGACCTCGAAGCGCCGTTTATCGGGCCGTGGGGTTGAGCCGCCGCACATGGCGCTCTACCTGACCTGCGAGCTCTGCGGTCGGAAGCAGGCCGACGGCCTGCTTTCCGGCGCGACCTGGGCGCGCATCGAGGTCCGTGGACCAGGCATGAACGGAGGGGCGGCGCGCGTCTGCCCTTGGTGTCAGAACGAGCGCTCCGACTGGCGCTCGCAGGTCGGTCAGACCATCAGCGGCGCGTCTGAGCACGGGATCGAGGCATCGGGCTGAGGCTGCGACCCGCCGAGAGAAGCCAAGGAGAATAGGGCTTTTCCCCGATGAACGCCCGCGTCCGGCAGCTGATGATCCTTGCGTCCCGACATCCAGGAGGCGACATCGCATGAACACCATCGTCGTTGGCTATGACGAGACCGACCCCGCGCGCCGCGCGCTCGACAGGGCCGCGACCATCGCGCAGAAGTTCCAGGCGCAGCTCGTCGTCACGAGCATCGCACCGGTCACGACGACCTCACCGCGCGGCGGCGTCACCGTCGACCCCGGCGATACCGTCGCGGATCACGAGGCCGAGCTCGGGCGCGCACTCGACGTGCTCCGCACGGCCGGCCTCGATGCGGAGCTCGTCCCGGCTGTCGGCGATCCTGCAGAGGCGATCGTCGAGCTGGCGCAGTCGCGCGACGCGGACCTCATCGTGGTCGGGAGCCGGTCTGTCGGCGCGGTGCAGCGGCTGCTCGGGCAGAGCGTGAGCGACACGGTCGCGCACCACGCCGCCTGCGACGTGCTGATCGTTCACTGACGGCGCGGCGGCGCCGTGACGCCGCATCGGGCTAGAACAGCCCGACCGTCTCGCCGTTCTCGTCGAGATCGATCGCGAATGCCGCCGGCTTGGCGCCGAGCCCGGGCATCTGGAGCATCTCACCGCAGAGCGGCACGAGCATTCCCGCGCCCGTGTAGGCGCGGATGTCGCGGATCGGCACGGTGAACCCCGTGGGTCGGTTCCGCAGTGTTCGGATCGTGCGAGAGCGAGAGGTGCGTCTTGGCCATGCAGATCGGGAGGTGGGCGATCCCCTGCTCCTCGTAGCGCTTGATCGCCTCGATCGCCGCGGGTGCGAGCTCGATCCCGTCTGCGCCGTAGACGGTGGTTGCGATCTTCTCGATCTTCACCGCGATCGGATCCTCGTCGGCGTAGAGCAGCTTGAAGTTCGACTCGGCATCGGCGGCCGCCACCACCACCTCTGCAAGCTCGATGACTCCGTCACCGCCGGCGCCAAAGCCGTCGTGGATGGCGGCGCCGAAGGCGCCGGCCTCGATCGAGCTCTGCTTGATGAGCTCGAGCAGCTCCGGCTCGTCGTCGGGGCGAGTGTTGATCGCAACCACCGGCTGGATGCCGAACGCGCGGACGTTCTCGATGTGCTTGGAGAGGTTGGCCATCCCCAACTCGACCTCGGCACGCATCTGACCCAGCTCGGCCTTCACCTGGAAGTCCCCTCCACCGTGGTGGCGCAACGCCCGCACGGTGGCGACGATCACCACGACATGCGGCTTCAGCCCACCGACGCGGCAGACGATGTCCATGAACTTCTCCATCCCGAGGTCGGCGGCGAACCCCGACTCGGTGATGAGGTAGTCGCCGAGCTTGAGCCCGACGCGGTCGGCGATGATCGAGTTGTTGCCGTGGGCGATGTTCGCGAACGGACCGGCGTGCATGAGGCACAGCTGGCCCTCGAGGGTCTGAACGATGTTCGGCTTGATCGCATCCTTGAGCAACACCGCAAGCGCACCGGCGGCGTTGATCTGGTCGGCGGTGACCGGCTTCCCGTCAGGCGTGTAGCCGACGGTGATCGCGCCGAGCTTGCGACGGAGATCCTGCAGGTCGGTCGCGAGGGCGAGGATCGCCATCACCTCACTGGCAGCGGTGATGTCGAACCCCGACTCGGCCGGAACGCCGTTCTTGTGACCGCCGAGGCCCGTGACGATGCTGCGGAGCGAGCGGTCGGTCACATCGATCGCTCGCCGCCAGGTGACGGTCTGGATCGCGGGCTCGTGCCCGTGGAAGATATGGGCGTCGACAAGGGCCGAAAGAAGGTTGTTCGCAGCCGTGATCGCGTGAAGGTCGCCTGTGAAGTGGAGGTTGATGTCCTCCATCGGGACAACCTGCGAGTAGCCGCCGCCGGCGGCTCCACCCTTGACCCCGAACACCGGGCCGAGTGACGGCTCACGAAGCGCGACGATCGGCTTTCGGCCGAGCTTCCCGAGACCCTGGGTGAGCGCGACCGAGGTCGTCGTCTTGCCTTCGCCGGCAGGAGTCGGGGTGATCGCGGTGACGTTGATGAGCTTGGCGTCGGGGCGATCCGCCAGCCGGTCGAGGATCGACAGCTCGATCTTCGCCTTGTAGCGCCCGTACTGCTCGAGCTCCTCGGGCAGGATGCCTGCCTCTTCGGCCACGTCGGCAATGGGACGAAGAGTCGCGGCCTGCGCGATTTCGAGGCTCGAAAGCATTGGTGTCAGCCCTTTCGTTCGGTTCGGAAGTCGTGTGGGTCAGTGACTGACGGCCGCAGCCGCCGCCTCGGAGACGAGCATGTCGTTGTAGAACCGCTCCAGCTTGAACGGCTCGATCAGTTCCGGCGTCTTCCCGGTCGCGATGAGCTCGGCAAGCGTAACGCCGGTGATCGGGGCGGCCTTGAAACCATACGTGCCCCACCCGCAGTCGACGAGGAATCCTTCGACCTCGGTGACGCCCATGATCGGGCTGTAGTCGGGGCTCATGTCGCAGAGACCCGTCCAGTGGCGCAGGATCTTGGTCGCGTGGAGTTGGGGGAACAGCTCGAGCACGTGCCGGCTTGCGTACTCGATGAACGGGAAGGTTCCCTGGTTCGAGTACGTCGGGTACGGCTCGACCTCGGCGCCGATCAGGAACTCGCCGCGGTCTGTTTGCGAGACGTAGATATGCATCTGCGCGGAGACGATGATCTTGTCGAGGAACGGCTTCACGGGCTCGGTCACGAACGCCTGGAGGATCGAGGTGGTGATGGGAAGCTCGAGACCCGCGAGCTTCGCAACCGGGCTGGACCAGCCGGCGGTGGCGCTCAGGACGACGCCGGCCGAGATGTCTCCCTGCGTCGTTTTGACCCCATGGCAGCGGCCGTCGCGAACGTCGATGCCGGTGACCTCGACGCCCTGATGGATGTCGATGCCCGCGCGTCCGACCTGCTTCGCGTAGCCCCACACGACCGCGTCGTGACGGATGATCCCGCCCGGCGGGTGGTAGAGCGCACCCTGGATCGGCCACGTCACGTCATCGCTGATGGAGATCTGCGGGCACAGCTTCTTGACCTCGTCGCGATCGATCACCCGGCTGTCGATCCCGAGGAGCTTGTTCACCTCGGCGCGCTCGTTCTGGACGACGAGCGACCGATCCGAATGGGCCAGGGTGAAGTGGCCGTGCTGCGAGAACATGAGGTTGAAGTCGAGCTCGGCCGAGAGCTTCTCGTACAGCTTGACGCTCTGGGTATAGAAGGCCGCGCCTTCGGGGGTGCGGTAGTTCGAGCGGATGATGGTCGTGTTCCGGCCTGCGGCCCCGGAGCCGATGTAGCTCTTCTCGAGGATCGCGACATCGGTGATGCCGTGATGCTTGGCGAGGTAGTACGCGGTTGCCAGGCCGTGCGAGCCCCCTCCGATGATGACCACGTCGTAGTGACGCTTGAGCGGCGCGGGCTGCCTGATGACCTTCTTCTTGAGGAAGATGTCCTTCACGGCTTGACGCTCCGCAGCAGCGCATCGACGCCGACCGGCCCGCCGCCGAGCGCGGAGGCTCGATCGACAACGACGTCCCAGAGGTAGTGGCCGAACTCCTGCGCGAAGACGATCCAGGTCATCTCGGCGACCACCAGGACATGTGCGTTGATGTGGGCGACCTCGCCGCTTGCCGGGAGGTGATGGAGATGCGTCAGGCGCCGCAGCAGTGTCGCCGCCTCCGGACCGGCAAGCGCGAGCACGGAGAGAGCACCTGACAGGTCCAGGACGAACCGCTCCCCGAGATCGGCGCGTACGGAGGCCGCGTGTGTCGAGGGGCAGAGGACAAGCGAGCGGCGGTCGGAGATGCGGTACCAGACGACGTCCTCACCTTTGACCTCCGGGTCGGACGCCCGCACCTCGAAGATGGAGAGGTGCGACAGGTCTGCGACCCCGACACTCCGAAGCCACTGCTCCTCGTCCGGAAGCGAGACCGGGACAAGCCAACCCTCGCGCTCCTCGAACGTTGCTCCCGCCTCTCGCTGACGGCGATCCATCGACGAGCGGGCGAGAGGTCTCGACGCGCCGGTGCCCGTGGTCGCCGAGACGGAGAGGAAGTCGAGCGCGCTCACGCCTTGAGCCTCTCGCCGGCCGGATCGAAGAACGGGCCGAGGTGAACCGTCATCGGGACGTTCTTGCCGTCGACCCTGACGTCGAAGGAACCGCCGTCGATCGCCAGAGAGTGCGGCACGATCGCCAGCCCGATCACCTTGCCGACCTCCTGCGAGTGACGCACGCTGGTGACCCGCCCGGACGACCTCCCGTCGACCACGACCTGGCCGCCCTCGACCGGGATCGCGCCCGTGGGGCTCTCGAAGCCGACGAGCATCCAGCGCAGACCGCGCTCCGCGATCTGCTGGGTGGCCCACTTGCCGACGAAGTCGAACTCCTTGTCGTTCTTCACGAGCCACGGCATCGCCGCCTCATGGAGGTTCGACTCCGAATCCGTGTCCTGACTGACGATCACGTGACCCTTCTCGAGCCGCAGGATCCGCTGGGGCTCGAGCCCGAACGGCGCTGCCTTCAGATCCTCACCCTGCTCGAGGAGGGTGTCCCAGACGTGCTCGGCGAGCGGGCTCGGCAGGTGCAGCTCGTACCCGAGCTCGCCGACGAAGCCGATCCGCAGCGCAAGCGCCGTGACTCCGGCAACGACGACCTGGCGCGCATCGAGGTAGCCGACGCCCTCATTCGAGAAGTCGTCGTCGGAGACGCGGCCCATCAGCTCGCGCGCCTGCGGCCCGGCGACGTTGATCGCGGCCAGCGCGCCCGTGAGGTTGGCGAACTCGACGTCCATGAACCAGACGGCGTTCCACCACGTGAACCACTGGTAGACACCGTCTGCCCCGGTCGAGCTGGTGGTGACGTAGAACGTCTCGTCGTCCAGACGGGCCACCGTCCCGTCGTCCATGATCCGCCCGGCGTCGCCCGTGAGCACGCCGTACCGAACCCGCCCGACCTTGAGATCGGAAAGACGGTTGGGATAGACGCGGTCGAGGAAGGCACCGGCGTCGGGGCCTTTGACGAGAATCTTCCCGAGCGTCGAAACGTCGATGAGCCCGACGTGGTGGTGCACATGCTGGGCTTCGTCACCCGCGGGGCCGTAGGAATGCGGTCGGCGCCACGCACCCGTCCACATCATCGTGCCGCCGAGATCCTTGTGACGATGGTGCAGCGAGGTGCGCTTCCCCGGCTCTTGGGGATAGCCGGCAACCAGCCCCATCGAGACCGGCGTGCTGGGCGGCCTCGCGGTGGTGGTCCCGATCGTCTCTTCGTCGACACCCTTCGCCTTCGCGAAGTAGCGGATCGCGTTGGTGCTGCAGAGGCGCCCCTGGCAAGGCCCCATCGTGATCGTCGTGTACCGCTTCGACAGCTCGATCGAGTCGAAGCCCTCGTCGATGGCGTACTTGAGATCCTTGGTCGTCTGGTCCTCGCAGAAGCAGACGAAGCACTTGTCTCCGTGATGTCCGAGCGCCGGAGTCGGCACCGCCGGCTCGCCGATCTCACCGGCAACCGCGCCGACTGCGCTCACTCGCTCCGGAATCTGGGTCGGGATGAACACACCGCGCGCGGGATCGAACTCCACCTTGGCCCCGGCCTGCGCGAGAAGCTTGTAGTTCGGTTGCGGGCTGCCTGACATCACCAGCAGGTCGCATTTCGTCATCTTCCCGTTCACCGACACGTCGCGAATGCGCCCCTTGCGCCCCGTTGCCTCGATGTTCGGTGGCTGCCCTTCGCGGAGATCGATGACGAGCGGAACGACCACGCCGGCCGAGCGGAGATCCTCGGCGGCGGCCAGGCCCCGGTCATCCGCCGTGATCACAGCCGCGCGCTCGCCGGGCTTGATCGCCCACTGGTTGACGAGCCTGCGCACTGCATCCGGGAGCATCACGCCGATGAGGTCGTTGCCCGGAAAGACGAGCGGCTGCTCGACGATCCCCGAAGCGACGATGACGTGATCCGCACGGAACTTGAGCAACTGATCGCCGACCGCCACCGGGACGAAGCCGTACTCGAAGAGGCCGATTGCGATCGCGGGGGCGATCAGCTCGACCCCAGCCTCTACTGCACGCTGCTTGAGCTCGACGGCGGCCAGATGACCGTCGCGATCTGCGAGGAGCCCGCCACCGACGTCGTAGCCCTCGTCGACGACCGTGACCGTCTTCCCGTCTGCGGCGGCTGAGATCGCGGCTTCGAGACCCGCGGCGCCGCCACCGATGACGAGGACGCCGACGTGCCTGTTCTCGACGTCGACACGCTCAGGGCGACTGCCGTCCGGGTCGAGAACGCCGAGCCCGGCCGCGTTGCGGAGGAACTTCTCGTACAACGGCCACAGCTTGCGCGGCCGGATGAACGTCTTGTAATAGAAGCCGGGTGGCGTGAACGGGCCGCCGAGCTTGTCGGTCATCTGCATCAGGTCACGCTCGAGCGAGCCGACGTAGTTCTGCCCCTTGACGACGGCGCCCTCGGTCACGGGGGTCGTGCACACACGCACGTTGGGGATCCCGTCGACGGTCATCTGGCAGTTGGCGCAATGACCCGAGCAGCATTGAAGACCCCGTGGGCGGTGATACTTGAACGAGCGCGAGAAGACCCGCTGCCCCGATGCGTAGAGGGCCGAGCCGATCGTGTCGCCGGCGAATGCCGTGACCGGCTTACCTGCGAACGAGAAGGTGATCTCTGTCGAGCGATCGATCCGCTCCCCGGGACGTGGATCCAGCCTCACGGCTTTGCCTCACCGGGTTGCTCTTGTGGAGCAGGAGATGCCTTCGGATGCCACGTCCTCGAGACGACATTCGAATACGTGTCCCGCTCCGCCAGGAACCAATCCTCACACGAGCGGCAGAACCACCATTCCCGCTGGACGCCCCACTCGTTCCGCCGGAAGTAGATGTACTCGTTCAGCTCGCGCACCGTCGGTGTCTGGGTGGGGCGCGACGTCGATTCACCCGCACAGCGCAGCTCGGGGATCTCGCGCGGGCCGCAGTTCGGGCAGGTCAGGAGAAGAGACATTGATGAGGCGTTCGTTCGGTGCTACGGTAATTCCACTATGCGCAACGCCATCGCGACGAGCGCAACGGGCCTGAGAGTATCCCCGTGACCGGCGCGCGTCAACCCTCGACCCGTCGCATCGGCGCGGCCCAAAGAGCCGTCGCAGTCCTCGACGCGCTCGCTGACGGCGGCGAGCTCGGGACAAACGAGATCGCCCGGCGCACGAGCCTCCCGCCCAGCACCGTGTCGCGCCAGCTGGGAACGCTCACCTCGACGGGTCTCGTCGAGCACGACTCCGCCACCGGGCGCTACCGGCTCGGGGTGCGGATCGTGCGACTCGCGAACGCCGTCCTGGCACGGCTCGACGTCCGCCAGGTCGCGCGGCCTCACCTGGAGGAGCTCGTTCGGATCACGGGCGAGACAGCAACGCTCCACGTCCCCGGCGAGGAGGACGCGGTCACGGTCGACTTCGTGCCGAGCGCGCACTACGTCCAGCACGTGACGCAGCTCGGCCGTCCCTCGATCGGCTACGCGACCTCTGCCGGCAAGGTGATGCTCGCGTTCTCCGGCCGACCCCTTCCATCGGGCCCGTTGCGGGCGTTCACCCAGAAGACGCTCACGACGCGCGACGCCCTCGCGCGCGAGGTCGAGAGGGTGCGTGTGCTCGGCTACGCCGAGGCATACGAAGAGCGCGAGCCAGGCCTCAACGCAGCCGCAGCTCCGGTGTGGTCGAGCACCGGAGCGCTTGCCGCGATCGTCGCACTGCAAGGGCCTGCCGGCCGGTTCGGCCGTAACGAGGTTCGCCGCGCGCTACCCCATCTCGTCGAACGGGCCCGGACGATCTCGGTGGCGCTGGGGTGGGACCCCCGCGGCGACCTTACGAGCCGCGGTGCAGGGTGATCCAGTTCAGCGAGGCAAAGCGTGGCAGCCGAACCTTGAGGGTGTTCGCGTGGCACCGGAACGGAACCGACCCGGCCGGAGTGCCGGTGGTTCGCGGCGCCGGGCCCGGGACCGTATAGCTCCGGCCGTCCTTCGTCCCGGTCATCGGCCCGTACTCGATGTGGCTCTCGCCGGCATCGAGAGTGAGCAGCCCCGTGCGCGCGGTGTAACCGGCCAGTGTGTAGAAGCGCGCCCGTGCGGTCAGCGACTGGTTCCCGATCTCGAGCTTGAGCTTCATCGAGGTCGTGCCGTACTGGAAGATGCCGTCGCGGAACTGCATGTAGAGCTTCGATTCGACCTGCAGTCCCTCGATCGGAACGAGGGCGCGCAGGACCCGTTGCGTCTCCGCCTCGTTCGCGACCCAGTGGCCGCGGAGGCACGCCGGCGAGCCTGATCCGTTCGGGCTGGAAGCGGCGAATGAGCCTGAGGCGGACGCGAGGACGGCGGTCAGGACCGAGACGACGAGGATGACCTGCACCTGCTTCATGACCGCTCCGATCCTAGGTCGGCGTACGGACAACTCTACGGCCGACCGGCTCGCCTCCGGTATCCCGCACCTGAGGGATCAGCGGCGGGCGCTCCCGCCGACCGTCAGGCGGTGATCGGGATGTGACCGGGCTGGGCAGCCACCCGGCCGAGCCACGCGCGAACCGCCGGGAAGGGCTCGAGCTCGATGCCGCCCTCGGGCGCGACGTGGGTATACGCGTACAACGCGATGTCGGCGATCGAGTAGCGCTCACCGACCAGGAACAGGCGGGTTGCCAGGTGACTGTCCATCGCGCCGATGACCCGCCGGCCGGCCGCCTGCCAGCCCTCGAGCTTCGCCGGCGTCGGCCTCACCGGGTCGCTTTGTGATCCAGAACCGCGCGACCGCGATGTTCGGCTCGTGGTCGTACTGCTCGAAGAACTGCCATTGCATGACCTGGGCGCGCTCGAACGGATCGGTCGGCACGTAGACCGTGCGGTCGCCGAGCCACCAGAGGATTGCGTTCGACTCACCGAGCGACCTGCCGTCGTCGAGCACCAGCGTGGGCACACGGAGCGCGGGGTTCAAGCCGCCGAGAACGTCCGGACGGTTCGACCGGTCGACCACATCCAGCTCCACCCGCTCGTACTCGAGGCCCAGGTGGGCGAGAAGCAGGCGAACCTTGTAACAGTTGCCCGACACTCCGCTGTCGTAGAGACGCATCAGCGAAGAGCCTCGTTGCGGCCTGCGAGCGGAATGCCTGTTGCGTCGGCGGTCACAACCGTGATCGCCCGCAGATCCTCGGGCTCGAGGTTGCGAATGTCGGTCTTGCCGGTGCACCGCGGCATGATCGAGGCCTCCGCCCGAAGCGCCTGCAGGAAGAGCGCCGCCTGCTCGTCGCGACTCGCCTGGTCGAGCCCGCCGGAGAACGTGACGTCGTCGCCCTGGATCGCTCCCCCTACCGCGAGTGCAAGCGACAGCCCGACACACACGGCGCTTGCCCGCAGCGCCATGAGCTTTGCGAGGTCGGTGCCGCTGCGTATGCCCCCATTCCAGAGCAGCGCAATGTCCTCCTCGCGGTTCAGCTCGCGCAACACTGCGATTGCATCGCGCATTGCTGTCAGATCGGGCGCAGCGGCCAGCTCGGGCCACCGTCCCAGCAGCGGGCTGCCCTCCAGCACGATCAGATCGAGCCCGCCGTCGAGGGCGAGTGGCAGCGCGTCTCGAAGCCGCGCGGCAGGGGCGGCGAGCCCGAGCAACTGGCCTTCTCGAGAGCGAAGAGGCAGCGACGGAGCTCCGTCCGCACGACACCGCGATCACGCCCTCCGCAGCCGGGTCGGACGTGTCCTCGCCGTGAACGCAGAGCTGGAACCAGGGGACGCCGTCCCCGAGCCGCCGGCGACCGATCGAAGCGAGGCCGAGGCTGCGTGCGCCGTGGGCCGCCGCGCGCCTGACCTCCTCGGGGGCGTCGTCGAAACCCGAGACGACCAACGGCAAGCCGAGCTCGACGCTCCCGAGACTGGCGCCGACCGAGCAGGCATCGCGGTACGGGTCGATCACGAGTCGCGAGAGATTGGCGGGAAGAAACACGATGTCGTCGAGCGTTGCCGACGCCGCGGCGAACTGGCTCTGCGCAGCGACAGCGAGCCGCTTCGAGAAGAGAACGCGTTGCTTGCGGCCGTCGTCCGGACGCGTGCGCGCCATGACGAAGATGTCCTCGCGCGTCCGCACGTTGTAGTCGGAGGAGCCCGTCTCGGCATCGCAGCGGTAGCACCGTGCGGCCTCGCGCCGTGCCGCCTCGTCGTCGTAGGTCGACTCGATCTCGGGAAACTCGACCGGGCGCTCGCCGAGCCCGTGGAAGTCCTGCTCGTGCCGGTTCCAGAGCTCCCACTCGGCATCCTGGGCGACCGGCACGCGCCGCGTCTTGAACGGCGTTCGATACGGAAGCGGAGACTCGTTGCCCTCGAGGAACGCCTTGACGTAGTACGCGGCTCGATGCCCGTGGTACATCGCGTTCACGATCGTCGACGGGCCGAACGCACCGTCACCGGCGGCGAAGACCTGCGGATCGGAGGTGCGCATCGAGCTCCAGTCGGTCGGCACCTTCTCATCCTCGAGCAGACCCGCTGCGCGGAGGTGCTCGGAGTCGGCCTTCTGCCCGATCGCGAGCACAACCATCCCGCACGGTAGATCGTGCTCCGAACCGGGGACATCCAGCGCAAGGCGACGTCCGTCCGGCCCGGGCTCGCCGAGCTCGGTCGAACGGCAGCGGAGCGCAAGCCCGTCCTCGCTCGTGACGATCTCGACCGGCTGGGTGTGGTACACGAGCTCGATTCCCTCTTCGAGAGCGCCGTGCAGCTCATCCTTGCGTGCGGGGATCTCATCGGGTCCGCGCCGATAGACGACCTGCACGTGCTCGCAGCCGGGGAGTCTCCGCGCGACGCGGCATGCATCCATCGCAACGTCGCCGGCACCGACGACGATCACCCGCGCCGGGAGCGTCGGTCGGGCGCCGTCGTTCACGGCGCGGAGGAACTCGACCCCATCGGCGACGCGCGGATCGTCGATAGCACCCGCGAACGGCTTCGCCCACCAGGCTCCGATCGTGAGCACCACGGCGTCGTGTCGCTCCTTCAGCTCGTCGAGCGTCACGTCGGCACCGAGCGAGGTGTTCAGCTCCACCGTGATCCCGGGACAGCGCGCCAGAGCGCGTTCGATGTCCTCCTCGAACACCGAACGCGGGCAGCGGAACTCCGGAATCCCCCAGGTCATGTAGCCGCCGAGCATCGAGCTCTGCTCGTAGACATGCACCGCATAGCCCGCCTCGGCGAGATCCTGCGCGACGGTCAGCCCAGCCGGGCCGCCGCCGACGACACCGACGGTCTCGCCCTTCGTCACCGGCACGGGCGGCAGTCGATGCGTCGCCCCGAGCCTGTCCATCACGTAGCGCTTCAGGTTGCGAATCGCGATCGGCCCGTCCGAGTCGGCACGGCGACAGGCCGGCTCGCACGGCGCGTCGCACACGCGGCCACACACCGACGAGAACGGGTTTGTCGCCGTGATCGCCTCGAACGCCTCCTCGAGCTTTCCCTCCCAGATGTACGCCAGATACGACGGTGCGTCGGTCCCGATCGGGCACGCAACCTGGCATGGAGCAGGCACGAAATGGTGGTCGAGCACGTCGTCGCGACCGGCGAGCTCGTCCGGAACAGCGGGGAAGATCGCCCTGTCGGCGCCGTAGACGTCGGGCTCGGGTGGCAGCGAGCGGCCGTTCGACTCAGGCATGCGCGTGCAGCTCCTGTGAATGCCGCTCGAGGTCGGGCTCGTAGGGGAGTCGTGTGATCTCCGCAGCCTCGGGAGTCAACGCAACGAGGTCACTGCGGGAGAGGTCGTAGACCGAGCCGTAGCCGTGGGCGTGCACGACGCTCGCAAGCTGCCAGCGCACCGACTCGAGGTACCGGTGGATGTTCCACGACTCGACCTCGACGTCGTACCGCGCCTCGAAGACCGGATCCTGGGTCGCGATCCCCACGACGCAAGAGCCCACGGCGCATTGCAGGCAGGCGATGCACCCGCCGGCGATGATCGCGCTCGTCCCGAGGGCGACTCCGTGCGCCCCGAGCGCGATCGCCTTGGCGGCATCGATGCCGTCCTTGACGCCGCCCATCAACATGATCGGCATGCCCGACGCCTCGAGCTCGTCGAGAGCGTCGAGCGCCTCGATGATCGCCGAGAGCGTCGGGATGCCGACGAACTCGAGCACCTCGTTCCCGGCCGCCCCGGTCGAGCCCTGCAGCCCGTCGAGGCAGACGTAGTCGAAGCCGTCCTTGTAGGCGATCTTGATGTCGTCGCGAACGCGACCGGCGCCGAGCTTGACGGAGATCGGCTTCTCCCAGCCGGTCGCCTCACGGAGCTCCTCGATCTTGATCACCAGATCGTCGGCGCCGAGAACGTCCGGGTGGCGCGACGGCGACCGCAGGTCGATCCCGGCGGGGATCCCCCGCAGCCGGGCGATGTCGGCGGTCACCTTCTTGGCCATCAGCTGTCCCCCGAGCCCCGGCTTCGCGCCCTGCGAGATGTAGATCTCGATGCCGTCGGCCGCGCGCATCGCGTGCACCGACCAGCCGAGCCTTCCTCCGAGCATCTGGACGACGACCCGCTTGGCCGCCTCGCGAACCTCGGGGATGAGGCCGCCTTCTCCCGAGTTGTCGCAGATGTCGGAGAGCGCGGATGCCTTCGCGAGCGCCACCTTCGTCGACTTGGAGAGCGCGCCGTAGCTCATCGGGGCGATCATCACGGGCATCGAGAGCTCGATCGGCGTCGCCCCGAAGCGACCGCCGAGTGACGTCGCGAGCTCGACCTTCGAGACGACGTCCGGGTCGGGGTCGATCGTCGAGAGATCGTGGCGGAAGGCGATGTCGGAGAGGTGCGGGAGCGGCCTCGTCGCCCCGTAGCCGCGGATCCGGTAGCGCCCGATCTGCGCCTTCACCGCGATGTCTTCCTGCACCTTCGCGTTCCAGTACGCGGTGCGCTCGGAGGCGACGGTGAACGGCACCACCCGCACGCGAGGCTCCACCCGGGCATAGCGCAGGTTCTTCCCCGCGTTCACGACCTTGCGGAAGGTTCCCGAGAAGGGGATCTGGTAGCGCTCGAGGAACGCGAGCACGTCGTCCAGCTCACCTGCCGCGAGCTCCTCCTCGGCCGCGTCCTGGCCGAGCGCCTGCACCTTCCCGCCGACGTAGATCTGGCCACCGTGGATGTCCTGGCCGACCAGCTCCCCGGAGTCGCCGCAGATGATCAGGCGACCGCCGTACATCATGTAGCCGGCCATGAAGTTCGCACTGCCCGCGCAGCACAGCGTGCCCTCCTTCATCACCTGGCCCGCTCTGGAGCCGAGGTTCCCATGGACGACGACCTCGGCGCCGCGCACCGCGACACCCGCGATCGCGCCTGCGTTCCCACGAACGACGACCGAGCCTCCGGTGACGTTGTCCGCGAGCCCCCAGCCGACGTTCCCCTCGACCTCGACGCGCGCACCGTCGGACAGGCCCGCGCAGAAATAGCCCGCCGATCCGTGGATCCGAAGCGCGACCGGGCTTGTCAGGCCCACCCCGATGTGATGGCGGGCGTCCGGGTTGAGAACGTCGATGTCCTCACCCTGCTCGCCGTATGCCCAGGCCAGGCGGTTGGCCTCCGTGACGGAGACCTTGGCTAGATCGATCGACGCCACGTGCGGTACGTCCCCGGCGCAGGCTCCGTCGTGACGAGTGAATGCCCCGGGAAGAGTCGATTGAGCGACACCTCCTCGGAGGCGATGGCGACGAGGTTTTCGTCCTCGACCATCACCATGGGCTTCGCCGCCAGCCTGTCCTTCGCAAACCCGATCTCGTCCTTCGTGGAGACGAGAAACGAGAACGTCCCGTCCATGTCCTCGATCGACTGCGCCAGCCCATCCTCGAGCGACGTCCCCTGGGCGAGCTTGTCGGCGAGATACACGGCGATCAGCTCCGAGTCGTTGTCGGTGTGGAACTCGAACATCCTCTTCTCGAGCCGACGCCGCATCGTGTGGTAATTCGTGATCTGCCCGTTGTGGACGATCGCAACGTCCGCGAACCCCGTCGCCCAGAACGGATGCCCGGCCTCGGGCGAGACGGCCGACTCGGTCGCGAGCCGCACGTGCCCCATGCCGTGAGTGCCCTCGAAGGCCGAGATCTCGTAGATCCCGTCGACGTCGTGCGCCGTGCCGATGTCCTTGACGATGTCGAGGCTCTCGCCGATCGACGAGAGCTTCGCCGCGCGCTCCATCGCATACGAGAACTGCTGCACGTCGCCGTCGAAGCGAACGACGAAGCGCGCCGTGGTGCCGACGAGCTCCTCCTCGAGGATCTCCGCGGCGAACTCCTCGAGCTGGGCGCGGATGTCAGCGAGCGTCGTCTCGGCCGCGTCGCCGTCGCCGAGGAAGAACCGCAGCCGGTAGGTGCCGCCACCGTTCACCGCGTGGTAGAGGGCGAAGCCGGTCGAGTCCAGCCCCCGGTGCTGGCAGCCGTCGAGCATCGCCACGAGGTCGCGCCCGAGCGCGTGCTGCGCGCCGTCCTTGTAGAGAATCCCCGCGATCCCACACATGTCGTGACGGCCCTTTCAGTGAGACGGCAACGTGGGCACTCTTCTCCACCCGAGTCGATGGCTAACGCTCAATAGCCACACAGTGGAGAATAGTGCCTATGAAAGAGCGGGATAAGGGTCTCTTTGTGAGTTTTTCCAGGTGATATGTGGAGGTTTCCTCCACACAGCACCCTTCTGGCACTCCAGCCCTCTAGAACCGTGTGAGATATTCGCGGATCTCCCACGGTGTGACCTGCTCGTGGTAGCGGTGCCACTCCTGCCGCTTCACGTCGATGAAGTAGTCGACGTAGTCCTCGTCTCGGCCCTTGCCGAGAGCGGCGCGGAGAACGTCGTCGGCTTCGAGCTCGCGGGTCGCGTCGAGGAGATTGCCGGGCAGCGTCTCGGAGGCCGCGCGCGGTGAGCTCCTCGTACGACTTGGTGTAGAGGTTCTCGCTGTTCGGCTCGCCGGCGTCGAGGCCCTTGTCGATCCCGTCGAGACCCGAGGCGAGCACCGCCGCGGCCGCGAGGTACGGGTTGCAGGAGCCGTCGATGGTGCGGTCCTCGATGCGTCCCGGCCCCGGGATTCGCAGCATCTGCGTCCGGTTGTTGTAGCCGTACGAGATCCAGACGGGGCTCCAGGTCGCTCCACTCATCGTCGAGCCCAGCTTGAGCCGCTTGTACGAGTTGACGGTCGGGGCGGTGATGGCGCTGTAGGCGCGTGCGTGCGTCTTGAGACCGCCGATGAAGTTGTAGGCGAGAGCGGACAGGCCAAGCCCGCGCGGGTCGGACTCGTCGAGAAGCACGTTCTCCTCACCCTTCCACAGCGACATGTGGAAGTGACCGCCGTTCCCTGTCAGCGTCGTGAACGGCTTCGGCATGAAGGTCGCGATTGCGCCGTGCCGCTCGGCGAGGGTGTGGACCATGTAGCGGAAGAAGATCGCGCGATCGCACGTGACGAGCGCGTCGGCGAACTGGAAGTTCTGCTCGAACTGACCGTTTGCGTCCTCGTGGTCGTTCGCGTAGTTCCCCCAGCCGAGCTCGTTGCAGTACTTGGAGACCGTGGTGAGGAAGTCGTACTGGCGCGTCAGTCCCGCCATGTCGTAGCAGGGCTTCTCGAGCGTGTCCTGCCGGTCGGCGATGTCGATCGAGCCGTCGGCGTTCTGGTGGACGAGGAAGTACTCCAGCTCCATCCCGAGCTTGAACTCGTACCCGCGTGACTTCGCCTCGGCGAGAACGTTGCGCAGGATCGTGCGCGGGCAGTACGGCCACGGCTCGCCCTCGACCGTGATGTCACACGCGAACCGGGCCAGGTTCGGCTGCCACGGAACAGGGGTGAAGCTCGAGAGATCGGGGATCGCGGCGATGTCCGGATCGGCCGGGACCTGACCGATCTCGCCCGCGGCAAAGCCGGCGAACCCAGCGCCCTCGGTCGCGAGATCGTCGAGGTACGCAGCAGGGATCAGCTTCGCGCTCGGACGGGCGTACATGTCGACGAACTGAGCGAAGAAGAACTCGATTCCCCTGCTCTCGACCTCCTTGCGAACCTTGTCGAGCTGCCCGTCGGCCGCCATGGCTCCTCCTCTTCCTTGTCGCGGTGCGCTCTTGTATCACGAGAGCGACCCCGTTCACCACGTCCACGTGCCCACAAGCGGATCTGCGCGGGTGTGGGTTCCTCTACTGGGACTCCGCAGCACGCAGGCGCACGAGCTTCACCGCGATCTCGATCATCAACCAGTCGTCTCGACGCAGGTCGAGGTCGGCGACCTCCGCGATGCGCCGCAGGCGCTGCCGCAGCGTGTTCTGGTGAACGAAGAGCGCCTCCGACGTGGCGCTGATGCTCCCGTGCCGGCGGAGAAACTCCTCGAGGGTTGCGAGGAGTCGGGTCTGCCTGGCCGCGTCGTAGGCCGCGAGCTTCACGACCGCGTCGACCGTGGCGTCCCGTGGCGCCCCCTCATCTGCAATCCGCAACAGGTACTTGAACGCCCCGAGCGACTCGTACTCGACCGCGCGCGCAGGAACGTCGAGGACAGCTGCTCCCGCGAGTGCGTGTCGAGCCTCCTGGAATGCCGCAGGGTAGGCCTCGACCGTCACGCAGGTGCCGGACAGGCCCGCGCGGGCTTGACTGCCTGCGAGGAGCTCGAGCAGCGTCTCCGTCACCGCGGTCGTGCCACCGCGGCCGAGCCGAACAAGCCCCAGGAGCAGGTCCTCGCGGCGGTCGAGGTGAGACCCGGAGAAGGCGGCACGGACGGCCCGCTCGACATCGTCGGTCACCGGGCGAGCGGCGAGGACGACGTGCGGCTCGGCGAGATTGCAGCCGAGTCGCACGGCCCGACCCTCGATGTTCCCACCGGCGCCGCCGCGCGCAAGCTCGTCGAGGAAATCCTTGGTGAGGTTGCGCTCGGTGAGCCGCTCGATGAGCCTGACCTTGCGGATCCCGACCGCGAGCTGGCCGGCGAGCGCTCGTGCGAGCCCCTCGCTGGTCGTCCCCGTGGCGACGACCAGGCCGACGAGCTCGTTCTCGGCCACGAGGGGAACCGTCAGCCGGCCGCGGCGCACGCGGAGCTCAGACCCGAGCCCGGCGAGCCCGAGCCGTTCGGGCGCCGTGGTCGACCGCGGCGATGTCGCCTGCAACAGGAGCTCGTCTCCACCCGGTTCGATGAGGTACACGTGGCACGCGCTTGCGCCGAGAAGGGCGCGCGCACCATCCGCGGCGGCGGGAAGCAGTTGCTCGAGCGTGTCGGCGCCGGCGATCGCCTCGGCGAGCGCGGTCAGCGCCTCGAGCTCGACCACTCGGGCACGCGTCCCCTCGTAGAGCCTCGCGTTCTCGATTGCGCCGGCGACGAGCGCCGCCGCCGAGACGAGGAAGTCGACCTCGTCACGTGAGAGCTCCCTCGGAGCCTCGCTGTGGGCAGAGATGACCCCGATCACCGAGCTCTCCTTGTCCAGGAGGGGCACCGAGACGAGCGATTGGTATCTCTCCTCCTGGAACTCGGGCACGACCTTGACGCGCGGGTCCGAGAGCAACCCCTCCGGGACGAACACAGGCTCGCGGTGCTCGACTGCCCAACCGGCAAGCCCTTCGCCTTTCTCGAGCCAGATCTCGCCGATGAAGTGCTCGAACGGCGGTGACGCGGCCCGGAGGACAAGCCGCTCATCGGGCTCCTCGATGAGGTAGACGAAGCACGCGTTGACAGCGCTGGCCTCTGTGAGAAGCGAAACGACGGCGCGGAGCACCTCGTCGAGATCGAGCGACGAGGCGACGGTGGAGATGATCTGGGAGAGGAACTCCCCACGTGGGCGGACGGTCATGCAGACGAGGGTACGGAGCGGGGCAGGTGCCGTCCAGTCTCGCGGGCGAGGACGGCCAGCCCGGCGATCGCCAGGGCCAACGACGAGAGCCCGCACGCCGCCACTCCTCCCCACCCCGCCGCCTCCCAGGCGAGCCCGGGGAGATATGCCCCGAGCGCCCCGGTCGCGTAGTACGCGCTGAAGTAGAACGCGCTCGCCGCGCCCCGGTCGGTGCGCGCAACCTCACCGACGCCGAGTTGGGCTGCGGTGTATCCCGTGAACGTTGCCGTGGCGACGAAGCCCAGACCGACGACCAGGGTCGGGAGATACGCCGGAATCGTGAGCAACACTCCGACCGTCGACAGCGCCACCCCGGCAGCAGCGAGTCGCCTCCAGCCGTAGCGCTCAGCGAGCCGGCCGGCGACCGGCCCGGTCGCACCTGCGATCCACAGGAGAAAGACGAGGCTCGCCGTGGAGAGCGAGAGGTCGAAGGGCGGCTCTTCGAGCCGGTAGACCACGTAGGTGAAGGTCCCGACGAAGGCGAAGAAGAGTGTGCTCCCGACCGCGGTCACGGCAACGAGGCGCACCGAGACGATGCCGCGAAGCGGTCGCTCGCTCCGCTCCGGCGCGCCGACGTCTTCGAGCCCTCCACGCATCGCAACGGCCGCGGCGAGCGGCAGCAGAGCCAGCGCGGCGCTCGCAACCCGCCAGCCGACGACACCGGTTGCGAGCGCGACGCCGACCCTTCCCACGAGGCCGCCGAGGACGAGAGCACCGACGTACCAGCCCATCACCCGTTGCCCGACCCGCGGGACGAGCGCCTCGACGACGTAGGGCGCTCCGACGACGAGCAGGCCCGGCATGCAGAGGCCCTGGAGCGCGCGACACACGAGCAACAGGGAGAAGGTCGGTGCAAGCGCCACCCCGAGCGTGGGGGCGACGAGCAGCCAGCTTGCGAGCCGGATCGCCCGCGGGCGACCGATCCGGTCGGAGAGCGGCCCCCACAACCACGCCCCCAGCGCGAGCGCGAAGACGGCCGTCGAGACAGATAGCCCGGCCCTCGAAGGGCTGATGTCGAACTCACGCGAAAGCTCGGGGAGGATCGCCTGCGTCGAGTACATCGTCGCGAACATCCCGGCGGCCCCGAGCAGAAAGCCTGTGATCCCCGCGCGGCGCCTTGCTTGTGAACGGGCTGCTGCAAGCGCGATCAGTGTTGAGCGACCGCGCCGAGGTGACGCTCGTACGCGCCCGTCTCGACGATCTCGCAGATCTGGGTGACCACGAACCGAAGCTCATCGTCGCTCGTGAAGAAGTGCGGTCCAAGCCTGATCCCGGCATCGGGACGAAAGTCGCAGAGGATCTGGCGCTCGCTGAGCTCACGGTGCACCGCGGCAAACTCGTCCACGAACAGCGTCACGGTCCCGCCGCGGCGCTGAGGTGCTCGCGGGCTCCTCACCTCGAGGCCGGTCTCGTCGGCCAGGTCGATGAGCAGCTGGGTCTGGCGCAGCGAGTTCGCACGGATGCGGTCGACTCCGATCTCCTCGATCAGGTCGTAGCCCGCCGTCGCCGCATAGTGCGCGGGCACGTTCGGCGTCCCGGTGAGGAACCGGGCGGCGCCCGACGCGTAGCGCATCTCCTCCTCGAACCCGAAGGGCGACTCGTGCGCCTGCCACCCCGTGAACGTCGGCGTGAGACGCTCCGACAGGTCGGGACGAACGTAGAGCCAGCCGTTCCCGGGGCCACCGCAGAGCCACTTGACCGAGCCACCGACGGCGAAGTCGACACCGAGCCGGGTCACATCCACGGGAACGATGCCGGCCGACTGGTAGCAATCCAGGATCACGTGCGCTCCGACCTCGTGAGCCCGCCGAACGATCGGCTCGACGTCCTGGATCACCGCCGTCTTGAAGAGCACGTGGCTGATCGGGACGAGGAGCGTGCGCTCGTCGATCGCCTCCAGCATCTCCTCCTCGTTCTCGCAGACCACGACCTCGAGGTCAGGCTGTGCCTGGTAGAGGTAGCGAACCGACGGGAAGTTCTCGCGCTCGTACACGATCCGATTGCGCTTCGGGTCGATCGGGAAGAAGGCCGAGAGCACAACGGCCTCGGCGACCGCGACGTTCTGGTGCATCACGGTCGACCCGGCGGGGGCCTCGATGATCCTTCCGACCTGATCACCGACCACCATCGGCATCGTCCACCACCCCTCACCCCAGGCACGGATTCCGCGCTCGCGCCACATCCTGGCGTACTCCGCCAGCCGCTCCTCGGCCTTCCGCGGCATCGCGGCGAGCGAATGGTTGATCAGGTAGGTCGTGTCCTCGAGGATCGGAAACTCGGGGCGATATTCCAGGAGCCCTCGCATCCCGCCCAGCCTAGCGCGGCACTCGGGGTGGATCTCTACGAGACCCGTTTCAGCAAGCCGAGCGCGCGCTGGTCCCACGGCACGCGATGCGTCGTCCCCGCTGCGCGCATCTCGCCGAGGTGCGCGAGGTACCAGTCGTACGTCGAGCAGAGCGTCTCGGCGTTCGAGAGCGTCGGCTCCCAGTCGAGCAACTGCCTGGCTGCGTCGATGGACACGAACGAGTCCTTGTGGGCCGTGCGGTAGTGCCACTCGGCAAGTGGGGAGAGATGCGCGAGCTCGAGCGCCCGAAGCGCCAGCTCGGCGGGCTTTGCCGGAATGGGCCGCAGCGACGATGTGGAGCCGGCGTGAGCGATCAGCGTCTCGAGATCCTCCCGAACGGTGCCGAACACGCCCGCGCCGACGTTGAGCGCGAGACCGGACACGGGTGCGTCGAAGGTCTTCACGACGGCATCGACGAGATCCTCGACTGCGAGCAGCTGGTACCGGTTCTCGCCATCGCCGAGGATCGGGATCCGACGCCCTTCGCGGATCCAGTCGAAGAGAATCTCGAAGACCCCGAGCCGCTCGGGCCCGACGAAGGTCTTCGGACGGATGACGACGGTCGACAGCCCCCGCCGCGCGAACTGGCCGCAGAGATGCTCGGCGTCGATCTTCGACTCGCCGTACCAACCGACGCCGACGAGAGGGTCACCTTCGAGGATCGGGTGGCGCTCGGGGACGCCGTAGACGGCGGTCGACGAGATCAGGACGAACCGCTTGACGCCGGCTTCGAGAGCTGCGCTCATCACGACCGCGGTTCCCTCGACGTTGACCGAGCGGATCGACTCGCGAGAGGCTTGAATCGGTAGCGCCGCGGCGGCGTGGACGACAATGTCCGCACCCGAGACGGCGGCCCGAACGTCGCGCTCGCTCCGCACGTCCCCGCGGATCTCCTCCACTCCGCCTTCGAGCTCGAGGTCTTCGAGCGGTACCAGATCGAGCGTGGTCACCGAGGCGTTGTCGGCAAGCAACCGTCGCGCGAGATGAAGCCCGAGAAAGCCCGCGCCCCCCGTGATCGCAACCCGCATCGGCTAGAAGGCCGATCCAGAGCTTGCAACGGAGGCGCTGGGAGCGGGGAACCGCTCGCGAAACGTGAATGCGGTCGGAGTCGGGCCGGACCGCCGAAGGTGCTCGAGCCGGTCGGCTGCCTCCGCGACCGTCGGAACCTCGCCCGCGGGGATCCACCAGAGAGCAAACGATGCCTCCTCGTGAGGCTCGAACCACTCGCGCCTTCCCCGCATCACCGCACGGTGGCCGGGATCGCCGTAGGCGAACGCCTCCAGAGCCTCAACCGACTCCCAGACCGTGAGATTGACGATGATCATCGGATCGTCGAACGCGCGGATCGCGGTCGCGTTGCCCTCGGTGGTCATGAGGCGCCAGACGAAGCCCGGGGCGGTGTCCGCCGTTGCGTTGACCGGGTCGAGCGCAGCGACGAACCCTTCGAGCCTCGGCGAATCGATTGCCTCGAGCAGGGTCGAGACATTCACCTGGGCGAGATGCCAGTTGGCAGGATCCATCGAGGACAGCCTGCCAGATGCGGTTGCCGAGGCGGACCAGAGTTACAATGATCACGCGCTGGCGCGGTAGTGATGGTCGCGGTGATGGTCGGGTGCGATGCGAATGCAGGGAGCATGGATACGGGACGTATCCTGGCGACCGAGGACGAAGCAGCGTGCTGAGCAGCGCGCCCAGACGGCACGCTGCTCATTGAGTAGGAGCCTAACCGGGTGCGGCGCGGCCAGGCCGCAGGTAGACGAGCCAGTACACGGCACCAACCATCAGGGCGCCGCCGATGATGTTTCCGATGGTGACGGGCAGCAGGTTCCCGAAGACGACATTCCCGAGTGTCAGGTTTCCCGTCTCGGGCGGGGCGTCGAGTGACGCGACGAACGCGTGGTCGCGCTTCACCAGCAGCGCGAGCGGCAGGAACGTCATGTTGGCGATCGAGTGCTCGAAACCAGAAGCGACGAAGGCGGTGATCGGCGCCACGATCGCGACCACCTTGTCGGTCGTCGAGCGGGCGCCGTACGCCAGCCACACGGCGAGGCAGACGAGCGCGTTGCAGAGAGCGCCGAGCGCGATCGCCTGCACGAAGCCGAGGCTCGACTTGGTCTCCCCGATCCGAAGCACCGTTTCGCCGACCGCACCGCCGCCAAAGGTGTATTGCTTCGCGACCACCACCAGCGCAACGGTGCCCAGAGCACCGACGAGGTTGCCGACATAGACGAGCAGCCAGTTTCGACCGAGGTGAAGGGTCGAGACGCGACGGCTCGCCCAGGCCATCACGATGAGGTTGTTGCCGGTGAACAGCTCGGCCCCGGCGACCACCACGAGGATCAGGCCGAGCGAGAAGGCGACGCCTGCAAGGAGCCGGACGACGCCGAACGCGACCCCTCCGGTTCCCGCGACAACCGTGATCGAGAAGATCGCTCCGAGACCGATGAAGGCGCCGGCAAGCACCGAGAGGACAAGCGTGTCGAGAGCGCTCATCCTGGCCTTTCCGACGCCGACCTCCTCCGCCTTGCGGGCGATCGCAGCGGGCGGGAGAGCGTCGAAGACGGGTGCGGGTGAGTCGCTCACGACCGTAGCTTCACCGCGGTGCGCGCGCCTGACATCAGGGGGCGCCCTGACACGGATTGCGGGGTTTCTGACCTCTTGGGGGCTCAGCGCGCTCTAGCGCGCGGTACCGGCGTGTCGAAGCTCGCCGGTCGTTGTGACGCGCACGGCGCGCGCACCGAAATCCTGTTTCGAGAGCGTTCGCACGATGCCGTGTGCCGCCTCAGCGGGGTCGAGTGCCGGCACGCCGGCACCGACCAGGTGCGTCGGCACGATCGTCCCCGACTCGAAGGTTCCATCGCCTCGTAACGTCACGCGGAGGATCGCGCTCACCGAAAGCGGGCCGCCGAGCGAGAAGACCTTGTACCCCCCGAAGTTGCCCATCGAGTAGGCGATCAGTCGCCCGTGATGCCATTCCATTCCGCGCAATACGTGCGGTCCGTGCCCGACAACCAGATCGGCTCCGGCATCGACGACAGCATGAGCGAACGCGACGACGTTCCCCCGGTTTTCCCCGAGATAGTGCTCGCTCCCGCGATGAACATGCTGGCGATCGGTTCCCTCGGCGCCGGCATGCATCGTGACGATGACGACATCGGCCTGTCTTGCGGCCTTGCGCACGAGGCGAACTGCACCGGCGATGTTCGTGAGCGAGGAGGCCCATCGGTAAGGCGCGAAGCCGATGACCGCGACTCTGACTTCCCCCACCCTGACGAACGCGATCTCGCCTGGGCGACCCGTGTGACGGAGACCAGCGCCATCGAGAGCGGCGACGGTCTCCCGCTGACCGCTCGCACCGAAGTCGTAGGCGTGGTTGTTCGCGAGGTTCATCACGGTATAACCGGCTCGCTTCAGCCACCGAACGTAGGAGGGTGGGGTCTGGAACGCGAAGCAGTTCGTACTGGACGGACCGCATTTCGAGACACCACCTGTCGAGAGTGTCCCTTCGAGATTGCCGATCACGACGTCGCCTGCGAGATCGGCCTGGACGCCCGAGAAGAACGACCGCCCACCGTCGCGCGGAAGATTCGGCGTTGCGCCCATCACGATGTCACCGGTGGCTGCGATGGTGACGATGCCCGACGGGCTCCTCGGAGGCGGGACAACGGGCGCGTCGGCAGCAGTGGTAGTCGTAACGTCAGGCGCGGGAACCACGGTGGTGGTCGTGAGCTCTGCGCGCGGGCCCGAGTCGACGAGGACCGTGGTGAGGGCACCGATAGCGACGACCACGGCCCCTGCGCGGAGGACGAGTGCGAGCGTCCTCACGACTCCTGCTCCACGGAGCAGCCGGCGCTAGTCGCGATTGCCGAGGAAGACGAGCGCGAAGTACGCGAGTTGCGTGAGCGCGGCAAGCGCGGCTGCGACGTAGGTCATCGCGGCGGCGTTGAGCACCTTCTTGGCTCCGCCGCTCTCCGAGGCGGTTACGAGGCCAAGGTCGTTGAGCTGCACGAGCGCCCGCTTCGACGCGTCGAACTCAACCGGCAGCGTTACGAGCTGGAAGAGCACCACCACGGCGAAGAGGACGATGCCAACCTGGATCAGCCCGACGGCGCCAAGAAGCGCACCACCCATGAGCAGGAAGATCCACGTGTTCGAGGCAAGCGAAACAGCCGGGAACATCGCCGACCGGAGCCGGAACATGCTGTAGCTCAGCTCGTGCTGGATCGCGTGCCCGACCTCGTGAGCCGCAATCGCAGTCGAGGCGACCGCGGTGCCGTTGTGAACCGGCTCCGACAGGTGCACCGAGCGCTTGCGCGGGTCGTAATGATCCGAGAGCGGGCCTCCAGGCGAGATGTCGACGGGCACCCCGTG
Source organism: uncultured Actinomycetes bacterium (assembly GCA_963724655.1). Taxonomy (GTDB): domain Bacteria; phylum Actinomycetota; class Thermoleophilia; order Gaiellales; family Gaiellaceae; genus Gaiella. The sequence goes on from CAVRVG010000001.1 coordinate 63,525, forward strand.
AAGGCCGTTGCGATCGAGGATCTCTCGTGCCACCTGCGCGCCGGTCTTCCCACTCGTCACGGGAATCTGCAGCTGCGAAGCGACGGTCTTCTTGAGCCGCGCCTGGATGACGAACCCCAGGATCATCGGCGGGATCAGGAATGCGAAATACAGGCCCCATGAATTCATGGCGAAATCGTAGCAATCAGGGGCGCTAACGACCCGGAGCCCAACGGGCAACGAGACGCGAGCGGCGGGCCGGTTGCCCTGTCCTGTCCTCGGCGGTGTCGGCCGAGGAGAGGACCCACGAGATCCCTCGCGCGCCGAGCCACCGAAGCGGTTCGGGCTCCCACCTTCTGGCTGCATGCCCGACCCAAGGGAGACCGGTGAGCTCGGATTCTCGGTCGAGAACGAGATCGGCGAGGGTGCGCCCCGCGAGATGCGAGGCGACGACACCATGACCCGAGTAGCCGCCGCCCCAGCCGAGACCGGTGGCCCGATCGAACCCGAGCCCCATGCTCCAGTCGCGCGGAGCGGCGAAGACCCCTCCCCAGCGATGCGTCACACGCGCCTCGGCCGCAGCGGGGAACATCGCGCGCAGCGTCGTTTCCAGGCTGACCGTGGATGCGCGCGTCCTGCTCGTCGGCCTCGCGAAACCGGCTTCCGAGACGGTACGAAAGGCCACGTCCCCCGAGGGCGATCCGGCCGTCAGGCGTCGGCTGGGCATAGACGAAGTGGTGGCGCTGGTCGGCGAGTGTCTCGAAGCCTCCCCAGCCGAGTTGCGACCAGACCCCCGCTGGAAGCGGCTCGGTCGCGATCATGTGCGACCCGAGCGGCAGAAGCGAGCGACGCCGTCCGGGGAGTCGAGTCCCGTAGGCCTCCGTCGCACGGATCACCACGGGCCCACGAAGGACGCCGTGGTTGGTTGCGACTGCGCCCTGCTCGATCCGGATGGCTCGCGTCTGCTCGTAGATGGACACGCCGCGCCGCTCGCAGGCGTCGGCGAGGCCCCGTGCCAGCGCCGCAGGGTTGATCCTGGCGCAGTGCGGTGTGAAGGTACCGCCGACGACGCCCTCGATCGAAAGCCTCGCCCGTATCTCGTCGGCAGCAAGTGAACGAATGTCATCCTCGTCGAGCCCTCGGCGCCGCTTCTCCTGGAGCACCGCGTCGACCCGCGCGAGTTGCGCCGCGTTCATGGCAACCCTCAGCGCACCGCCCTTGACCCAACCGCAGTCGATCCCCTCCTCGACCACCACGCTCCCGATCACGTCGATCGCAGCGACCATTGCGCGCTCGGCGCGGACGAGGGCAGCGAGACCGTGGTGGCGTTCGTAGACCGCCGCCTGCCCGGAGATCCCCGCCGAGACGAAGCCACCGTTACGTCCTGACGCGCCAAACCCGCAGGCTTCTGCCTCGACCACGGCGATCGTGAGATCCGGCTGGGCACGGACGAGTGAATAGGCGGTCCACAGCCCCGTGTACCCCCCGCCCACGATGACGACGTCGAAGGAGCGATCGCCCTCCAGTGAGCGCCGCGGAGCGAGCGAGCCCGGCAGCACGTCGAGCCACAGACTTCGCGAGCGGAGCCGTGTCTCCAGTTGGGCGGCCTCGCTCACGGTCGCATTGTGAGCCAAGGCGCAGGGCCGGGAGGGGAACCGATCGCCGGGCTCGTGGGCGCATCCGTCGAGCCGGCCCGTCCCGCGGCCGTCGTGTGCGAGATCCGCGGCTACACTGCGTGGCGAATGGCTCAGCCTTGCTGACGGTTGGTAGCTCGCAAGATGCACTTCAGGCTGCTCACCTCGCGCCCTCCCAGACGGAGTTGATGCTCGACCTCAAGGGGTCGGGCCGTCGGGCCGAGTACGAAGAGATGACCTCGCAGCTCAACCGGCCGGAGCGCGCCCACAAGCTCCTACGGCTCGCAGTCCGCGGACTGACCACCCTCATCTGCCTCGCCCCGTTCCGCCCGGTCACGACCTCATGACCTGGGACGCCGGAATCCCGCATCTGGTCGGCTCCGCCTTCGATCGCGTCGAGGCCCTCGACGCACGGTTCCTCGCCGCCGCCCTTGCTTTGCAGCTGATCGCGCTCTGCTGCAAGTCGATTGCCTGGAGGAACGTGCTCGTGGCCTCCTACCCGGATGAGCGTGTGTCGACGTTCTCGATCGGCTGCTCGTATGCGGCAGGCATGGCCCTCAACGGATTCGTTCCCGCTCGCGCCGGTGAGGCGGCGAAGGTCGCGCTCGCCCGAACGCAGATTGCAGGCTCAGCCGTGCCGACCATCGTTGCGACGTTGGCCGTCCTTGCGTTCTTCGACGCCCTCGTTGGGGTGACGCTCGTGGCGGCCCTTTGGCTCGCGGGAGTGATTCCGGTGTTTCCGATGCCGTCACTCGTGACCGGGCTTCCGTTCGTGCTCGCGATCACAGTGGCAGGGATCGCGATCGCGCTGTTCGAGCGTCTGAAGCCGGGGATACTGCGTGGGCTGCTCCTCCGGGCCGTTCGCGGATTCGCTGTTCTCCGCACGCCCCGGCGGTACCTCCAGAGCGTGGTTCCGTTCCAGCTCACGGCCTGGGCCTGCCGGATCGGGGTTGTCTACCTCGTCCTCGGGGCGTTTGGGATCCACACGGGCATCGAGACGGTGATGCTGCTGGTCGTACTCGGCGGCCTGGCGACCGCCCTCCCGGTTCCGGGTGGGGTGGGCGCACAACAGTTGCTCGCCGCGTACGCGCTCCAGGGCATCGTCTCGGCGGCAAGCGCGGTGTCGTTTTCGATCGGTCTCCAGGTCGGCATCACGGTCGTCAACACGACAATCGGAATCGCCGGCGCGATGATCCTGTTCCGTACGCTCCGCCCGCTCGAGGCCGTGCGTGCCGCGCGCTCGGCGCATCGCCGTCAGCGGTAGGACGCCGGTCGGGATCGGGTTCGATTGCCGGCGGGCTCCTGCGCTCTGATGAAGCCGGAGGACTTGCAACGAGCGGCCCGGCACTCGTAGGATCGCGCGGATGACGCTCGACGACTGGCTCCTCGCATTCCACCTGCTGTCCGCTGCGCTGCTCGTCGGTGCGGTGACGATCTTCACGATCCTCATCCTCGCGACCCGTCAGGTGGAGCGGCCGGGGCAGGTGCTTGCCCTGGCGCCGCTGATGAGAGTGGGCGGTGTCTCGGTCATCGCGGGCTCGCTCGGTGTGGTCGTGTTCGGTGTCTGGCTGGCGATCTCGCTCGACGCCTACAAGGTGTGGGACGGCTGGATCATCGTCGCGCTGATCCTGTGGGCTCTCGCCTCGGAGACAGGACGGCGTGCCGACCCCGAGTACACGAAGCTGTTCACGAGGGCCGCCGAGCTGCAGAAGGCCGGCGAGACGGGGCCAAGCCCGGAGCTGGCCGCTCTGGCTCGAACGCAACGAGGGCTCCTCTTCCACGTGGCGGCGAGCGTCGCCGTCGTGCTTCTCCTGCTCGACATGATCTGGAAGCCGGGGGCGTGATGCTGGCCGCGATCCGACCGGACAGCTGGAACTTCCCACTGCTTCTCCACGTCCTCGGAGCGACCGTTCTCGTGGGAACGGTCGCGGCGGGGGCCCTGGCGCACCTCTCGGCGAACCGCTTCGAGGAGGCCGCGTTCGTCCGCACCATCGCGTCCCGGACGCTTCTCCTCGGGGCGTTCCCCGCCTTCATCGTCATGAGGGTCGGAGGCGAGTGGCTCAGGAGCAAGGAGTTCGGGGACGCCGCCGACGAGCCAACCTGGCTCGGGATCGGATACGGGATCGCGGACATCGGAGGTCTCGTCCTCCTCGTGACGCTGATCCTCTCCGGGCTCGCGACGAGGAAATCGAAGCCAGGGCTCTCCACGGCCGCCGGCATCCTCGCCGCGGTAACGCTCGTCGGCTGGCTCGTCGCCATCTGGGCGATGGGCGCAAAGCCCGCCTAGCGAGCGGCTCTGCCGCCGGAACTGGGCACACACACAACACAGCCGAACTCCCCCACTCGATCGGGTGATCTGCTCTCAAGCGGCACCCCAGAAGGCTCGATGGCATCCGAGAGCGGGTGAAACACCACCTGCGACAGCGATGCCGGGCATCAAGCGCACCCTCAAACCGTTCCAGGCTGCGATCGTGGTCGCGCTCTGCGTCCTGGTGGTTGCGGTCACGACCACGCCGGCGGCGTCGCTCGCAGACTGCTCGCCCGACGGGAGTTGGGGCACGAACCGCCCGGAGCTTGCGTCCCAGGTGATGCAGCTCGTCAATGCGCATCGCGGTGGGATGGGCCTCGGCACCCTTTCGGTCTCCTCGCCGCTCCAGGCATCGTCGACCTGGAAGTCGCTCCATCTGGCTCATTTCGGTTACTTCGCGCATGACGACCCGGCGCCACCGGTGGCGCGCAGCGCCTTCACGCGAGCCGGCGATTGCGGCTTCTCGGGGTCGCATTGGGGCGAGAACATCGCCTCCGGCTACGAGAGCCCGCAGGCCGTCATGAACGCGTGGCTCGGCTCGCCGGGACATCGCGCCAATATCGAGAATGCGGGTTACACGACCATCGGGGTCGGAGTCGCCGCGAACGACGGCGGAACGCTCTACTGGACACAGAACTTCGGGAACGACGGCGGCGCCTCGCCACCTCCTCCTCCACCACCGCCACCGCCTCCACCACCACCGGCGCCCGCCTCTCCCCCGGCCCCACCGCCACCACCGCCCCCGTCCACCGCCACGACACCTTCGCCGGCACCCGACGGCACGGCGGCGGCGAAAGTCGGGGCGCTACGCGTCGAGGCCGGCGTCCCGCATGCCGGCCGGCGCTTCTCCGCGGCTGTGCCGTTCGTGTGGGTCGGCAACGGCAACCGGCTCACCGCCGGTGACGTCCGCTGCTACGCCGAGGTCGGCGGCGAGCGGCTCCGCGTGGTCGTCAACGCGTTTCGCGACGGGATGGCCCGCTGCGCCTGGCAGGTGCCCGCAAAGACCTCAGGGAAGCGGCTGACCGGGGTCGTCGCGCTGCAGCTCGGCCCGACGGCGACCCTGCGGCGCTTCGGGCGGACGATCGTCTCCTCGTAGCGCGATCGGCGCGGATCTCAGCCGCTCACCAGATCGATCACGAGCCGTGGCGGCGAATCCAGCGTCGACACGAGAAACGGCATCTCCTTGTTCGTGCCGATGGCCCAGGTGAGCACGGCCTCGAAGCCACCCGTGCGGACGAGCTCGGCGATCACCTTCGAGTCGGGGGTGAAACGGGTTGGGCCAAGGTAGGTCGGCGGCGCACTCTCCTTGGTGAGGTCGGCGTCGAGCGCGGGCTCCATGCGAACGACGAGCACGTTGGTGCCGGCTACCTCAACCTTCTCACCCGAGCCGTCGGCGACCACGGGACGCTCGACGTAGCGCACGGCGTACCCGGGCACCTCGTTCGAGAACTCGAAGACCACGCGTGCGTAGCCGTCGTGCTGCGCGACGCGGATCGCGGTGAGGAGAGCGGTCTCCGTGCTCGTGCCCGGCTCGACGACCGGGTCGGTAGAGGCGGCCGCCAGGGCTTCGTCGGTCTGCGGCTCCGTCTCGGAGACCGTCTTGTCTCCGCTGTCGCACCCGGCGACGAGGAGCGCGAGACCGACGAGCAAGACCGCAACCCGGACCATGCGACCGAGTGTACGGCCTACCGCGCGGCGTCACGCGCAGTCTGGGGCTCCCGTCCCGTGAGACGGCGTCCGGGCCTAGTAGCGGGGTGGGTCCGAGTCGTCGGCTGGTGGCGGTGGTGGTGTCGGCGGAGGCGGGGACGCGCCATTTCCACCCGGGTCCGGGACGGAGGCAGGAGCCTTCTTGATCTTCTTGCCTGCCGGGGAGAGCGCGAACCAGACCCCACCGACGCCCTGCCCGGTCGTCTGTCCGGAGCCGGCGTCGCCCGCATAGAGGTAGAGCGGATGACCCGCGTAGGTCACCTGCTTCTTGGCGTCCTTCCGCGTGACCGTCCCGAGGAGGCCGGCCCGCGCTCCAGGTCCTGCGAGGGGCGCCCCGGTCGTGAGGAGGGGCGGCCAGGTAGCCGCGCAACCGCCGTAACAGGCGCTCTTGCGCGGAGTGTCTTTCGCGAACATGTAGAGCGTGCGCTTGCGAGCGTCGACTACGACTGTCCCAAGAGCAGTGGCGCGGACTCCGACTTTCGCGCCGCGCCCAGCGCCGGACGCGGTGCCGAGGGTGGCGGCGATCGCGGAAATCAGTGCGAGCGAGACAACGAATACGAGTCGTCGAGACATGCGTCCCTTCCCGGTCATCGGTGCAAAGGTCTGTCAGCTCATACGTGCCGTCGCCGCGACCGGATTGCGCCATTTGATCCGACGTCGAGCTGGGTCTGGCGGGATCGCCGCGGCTATCCGCTGATCCGGCCACCGTTCACGAGCAGCGCCTGACCGGTGATGAACACGCTCTCCGGTCCCAGCAGGAACAGCAGAGCACCGGTCATGTCGTCGGGGCGCGCCACCCGCCCGAGCGGAGTCGAGCTCACGTCGTAGGTAGAGGGGTCGCCGATCTCCCGACCACCCTCGGTGTCGGTGAAGCCCGGTGCGATCGCGTTTACGCGGATCCCGACCGGGCCGAGCTCACGGGCGAACGAGCGGGTCAGGCCGATCACAGCGGCCTTGCTCGCCACGTAGTGGGAGAAGCCGCGTGAGCCGGTGAACGCTGTCTCACTGGCGAGGTTGACGATGCTCCCCCCGCCGGCCGCCGTGAGCGCCGGCACGGCAGCTCTCGTCATCAGCCAGGTTCCCTTGGCGTTCACGTCCATCACGCGGTCCCACTCGGCGACGGGGATCTCGCGCGACGGCGCGCGGGTGACGGTCACGATGCCCGCGTTGTTGACGAGACCGTCGAGGCCGCCGAGGACCTCGACGGCAGCGGCGACCGCGGCGTCCGCGTCGGCGGGGTCGGACACGTCGCAGCGGATCGAGGCTGCCACGCTCGCTCCGGCCTTTCGCGCCGCCGTAACCGTGGCTTCGAGGCCCGCTTCGTCCACGTCGGCCGCCATGACCGCCGCGCCCGAGCGTGCGAGGGCGAGGACGAACTCCCGACCCAGGCCTCGCGCGCCGCCGGTGACCAGTACGCGCATCAGCTCAAGCTCAGATCGGCGGCGATCGACTGGAAGCAATTGAGGCTCGAGCCGCGCCCGATCCCGGAGCCCGAGTGCATGTTCGAGGAGCAGTTGTAGAGGTTCGTGAGCAACATCCGATACCCGGACAGTTCGGGGACAGGCCGGAAACGACCGAGCTGAGACGCGATCGTACTCCCGGCCGAGTAACCACCCTGCATCATGTCCGGTCGTTTCTGCTCGATGTCATCCGGGCCGTAGACGCGCGAGGCAATCACATTGTCGGGTGTCATGTTCGGCGCATAGCGCGCCCACTCGTGCATCAGGTGGCGTTCGAAGTCTCTCTTGAGCGAGGCCCACTGCTCCGCGGTGAACAGCCTCCTCGGCGCGGCGAACTCCTCTACTCCCACGATGTGCTTCCCCTCGGGGGCGCGCGTCGAGTCCCAGAGGCTGTCGACCGACGTGAGGACGAACGGCCGCTCTGCGTAGCCGCGGAGGTACACCTCGGGCTGGTACCGGGTGGCGATGTAGTCGGGATCCTTCGGCCCCCAGTACAGGCGCGGCTGCGGTCCCAGGCCCGGATTGGCCTCGGCCGCCGCGTACGCCGGCGGCTCGTGGAGCGCGAGGTTTGCCCAGAAGAGCTGGCCGCGGTCGTAGTGGATGTTCTCGATGCGCCCGCGCAACCGGTCGGTGATCTCGAACGTCGAGAGCAACCTGAGCACGGTCTGCGGCACGCCGAGCCCGCTGACAACGACGTCTGCGCCAACGGTCGAGCCGTCGGCCAGCACGATGCCGGTCGCGCGGTCACCCTCGACCGTGATCCCGGCCACCTCGACGGACGTGAAGTACTCCACCCCGAGCCGGCGCCCCGCCGACACGAGCGAGTCGCTGATCGCCTGGCTGCCGCCGACCGCGATCGCCGCCGGCTCGAACGACAGGACGAGCGGGAGGTTGTGGATGAGCCCCTGGAGCCCGGGAACGTCGTCGGGGAAGCAGCCGGTGGACGTTGTCGCCGCGCGCATGAACAGGGTGCGCAGCTCGTCGCTCTCGAAGAAGTCGTAGGCGAGCTGACGCAGGGACATGAACTGGTGCACGGGCTCGATCCCGCTCTCTGGCTCGGCGAGCAGCTGCTCGAGTGGATCGGGCTCTCCCCACGGCGTCGGAGCCGTGAAGCGATGGCTCCTGAACGCAGGTCTCCAGAACCGCTCGAACTGGTCGAGGAGCCGCAGGTAGGTCTCGGCGTCGCGGGTCGAGAAGCGCCGGATCTGCTCGTGGGTGCGGTCGATGCCGTCGGACGACCGCTCGGTCGCTCCCGTCACGGTGTCGACGACGCGATACGCCGAGAAGCCGATGAACGACGAGCCGTCCTCGAACACCATTCCCTCGTTGCCCTCGGGGAAGACGTACTGGAGCCCCTCCGACGCGAGGTCGAAGTCACGGTAGGCCGGGTGCGCGTAGAAGCGCGTCCAGTGCGAGCAGTGGTTCATCAGGAACCCGGGCGCCGGGCCCTCGCTCGTGTTCGCGCCTCCACCGAGGTACGGCGCGCGCTCGAAGACGCCGACGGTCAGCCCGGCTCGGGCGAGGTACGGGGCGATGATCGTGCCGTGATGGCCGCCTCCGAGGACGACTGCGTCGTACCGGCTGTCAGCCATCTACGAGTCGAGGATGGTGACGGTGCCGGAGGAGCCGTCGACGCGGATGCGTTGGCCCGTTGTGATCTGGGTCGTCGCCGAGCCCGTGCCGGTGACGGCGGGCAACCCGTACTCGCGGCAGACGATCGCCGCGTGGCTCATCATCCCGCCGATGTCGGTGACGACCGCCTGGATGCGGGCGAACACCGGCCCCCAGCTCGGTGTCGTGATTCGCGCAACGAGGATCTCGCCCTCCTGCAGCAGCTCGAGGTCGGAGGCGTCCCCGACGATGCGCGCGATGCCCTCGACCGTGCCGGGCGAGGCAGCCATCCCGACCAGCTCGTCGCCGCCGGCCGACCCGGACAACCACTTCTGCACGCTCTCGGTGGTGATGCCGTAGAGCATGATCGTGAACGGCTCGGTGACCACCTCGGGCGGCTCGTTCATCGCAGGCTGCGGTGCCTTGCTCGCAAGCGCATCGATGATGCGCCTTCGGCGTTCGATCTCACCCGGCCAGTACGAGGGCCCGGCCGAATCCGCACCAACGCCCCAGCCGCTGCCGTAGTCGAACAGCACCTGCTGCAGCTCGTCGCGACGGACGTAGAAGATGTCGTCCGCGTTGGGCCAGAAACCCGCGCCCGCGAGCACCTCGCCGAGCTGCCGGATCTTGCGCCAGAACACCGAGAGCGCCCAGTGCTCGATATAGAAGTTGTGGTTCTCGACGTACGGGAACACGAGCCGCGAGAGCCCGAGCTTCTCGTCGAACGCGGCGCGTGTCTCGTCGTCAGGCAGGAGCGCGCGATACTCCGCCGTCACCCGCTCACGTTCGGCAGCCACTGCCGCAGTTGGCCGGTCGATCTCCTCGCCCGCCTTCACGCGACCGACGTAGTCGCGCAGGAACCCAAGCGGGATGTCGAGATGATCGAGCCAGACGCGGTCATCGCTGTAGAAGCCGTTGCCCGAGGAGAAGTTGAACCACGGATCCTTCGACTGCTCCCACGCGGCGAGCCACTCGGCCCCGCGCGGCGCCGCAGCGACGGCGGCGAGCGCCTCGTCGATCTTCCCACTGGCAAGCGCGTCGTCGACACCCAGCTCGACCGCCAGCTTTGCAAGCCTGCGAAGCTCGTCGTCCGGCCGGAAGAGGTCGACCTCGACGCCCTGCACCATCCTCGCAATGCCGAGGTCGGCGATGCCGGGGAACGTCTGCTTGCAGAAGCCGAAGAAGTCGAGGTACGCCGCGTACCCGAGGTTCAGGAACTCGAAGTGGTACTGCCACGCCTCGTAGGCGAGCTCGATCGCGCGGTTGTAGCTCGTGATCAGCCCGAACGTGTTGTCGAGCCCGCGTCCTTCGGTCACCCACTCGAGCGGGACGACCTCGGGCAACGGCTCGAACTCGAGTGCTTCGAGGTCTCCGATGACCCGCTTGACCTTCACGTGCCAGTTCTCGAGCAGGGTCGACCAGTTCGCGAAGTAGTGGCCCGCGCGCTCGAGGAACTGCGGCACCCGCGGGCCGATCTCGGCCTCCGGCACCGCGACCGGGCTCATGTAGAGGTAGCCGTTGTGGACGCGATAGTCGATGCCGTTGGCAGGCGGGATCAGGTAATGCCGCGTGTTGTACTGGCCAAGGCACTTGCAGGCGTACTCGACCATGATCGTGTCGAACGGCTTGAACACGCGCGGCCAGTGTGCGAGATCGGCGAACCAGAACTTGCCCTCCTCGATCTCCTTCCGCTCCTGGCGGAAGGTGAGGAAGTACGGGTACAGCTCTTCCCAGCCCTCGGCGCCCGCAGGTGCGGCGTCCTCGTACGGGCTGATGAACCTCTTACTGGCTTCGACCGTCATCCGGGCTCCTTTTCCCCGCCAGGGGATTGATCAACGTGTCCACGATTCCGGCCATTCCGAGGCCGACCCCGGCCGCGGCCGGCTGCTTCAGATGCGACCACACCGTCTCGGGCCGGCTCTGGAGCAGCACCACAGCGCCGGCGGGATCGAGCGCCCACTCGACATCCTGCGGGCAGCCGTAGTGCTGCTCGGCCTGCTTGGCAAGCGTCGCAACAGCCTTGACCTGGGCATCCGTGAGCGACGGTTGTCGGCGCCGCTCCTCTTCGATCTCCCGCTCGCTCACGCCGCCGGCAGGGTCGGGCACGAGCTCGACGCCCTTCTCGGCGATCACGGTCTTCACGATCTCGAGCATCACCTTGTCCACCCGGAAGGTGTCGGGCGTGACCGTCCCACCCACGACGGTCTCACCAAGACCGAAGCTCGATTCGATCGCGATGATGCAGCGGTCGCCGTTCGCCGGATCGAGCGTCATCGCGACACCCGCGGATGCAGCCGGCACCATCCGTTGCACGACGACGGCCATGAGCACGCCCGCATCGGCGATCCCGCGCTCTCGCCGATACGCGATCGAACGGGCAGAGAACAAGCTGGCCCAACACCTCTTCACGTGTGAGACCACTGCGTCGGCGCCGCTGACCCAGAGATACGTGTCCTGCTGACCCGCGAAGCTGTCGTCGGCGGAGTCCTCGGCGGTGGCACTGGAGCGCACCGCCACGGGAACGTCGCTCCCTCCCTCCGCGTCGCAGAGCACCTGGTAGGCGGCGGCGATGGCGTCGTCCAGCCCGGCCGGCAGCGCTGCTTCGACGACCTGTCCGCGCAGGCCTTCCGCGACCTGGTCGAGGGCGTGCACGTCGTGCACGTCGAGAGCGGCCAGCTCGGCGGCGATGAGCCCGGCGAGCCCGCCTTCCGACAACATCGTTTCGTACGCGGTGGTGGTGACCGCGAAGCCGGGCGGGACGGGCAGCCCGGCGCGAAGCATCGTGCCGAGGCTGAGCGCCTTCCCGCCGACGAGGGAGACGTCTTCGCAGTCCGAAAGCGCCTGGACGTGCGCGGGCCCAGACACTGGCCTGGGAGACGCGTCTTCCCACTCGACGAGCACCCGCAACGGCCCGCGGAAGGTCGAGTTGGCCGGGAACTCGATCTTCTGTCCCTCCACGAGTCGCATCGTGGGTAGGCGTCGGGTCAGCTCCTCCAGCACCACGGTGGCCTCGAGACGCGCGAGCGACGCACCGAGGCAAAAGTGGATCCCGTGTCCGAACGCGAGATGCTGACGCGCGTTGTCGCGGTGCAGATCCATCCGCTCACCCTCACAGAACGTCGCGGCGTCCCGGTTGGCCGAGCCGAGCAGCATCAGGATGTTGGCGCCCTCGGGAAGATCGACGTCACCCACTCTCGCCGGCGTCTTCAGCCGCCGCTTCCACGCAAAGACGGGTGTGACGAGACGCAACATCTCCTCGACGGCGGTGGGGATCAGCGCGGGCTCGGTGCAAAGCTCGTCCCAGCGCTCACGGTCACGCAGGAGCTCGAGCAGCCCCCCTCCGAGAAGCGCCGAGGTCGTCTCGTGACCCGCAAAGAGCTGGGTGTGGATGAGGCCGGCGATCTCGTCGATGGTCGCCGACCGGTCGCCTTCCTGATAGATCCGCGCGAGCTCGCCGGTGAGGTCGTCGGTCGGAGAGTCGAAGCGCGACTCGACGAGGGCGACGCAGTAACGCCAGTACGCGACCATGTTCTCCGCATGACCGACCTGCTCGCCGGCCGGCGTGTCGGCGAAGTTGAGCGCAACGCGACTTCGAGCCCACTCCTTGACGAGCGGCACGTCGTGCTCCGGCACGCCGAGCAGGTGGAAGATGACGAGGGCCGGAAGCTCGAATGCGAGGTCGGCGACGAGATCGGCGCTGCCTCGCCGCTCGAACCGTTCGATCATCCCTAACGTCATCGCCCGCACGTCGGGCTCCATGGCTGCGACGCGGCGGGGCGTGAAGGCCTTGCTGATGAAGCCGCGGAGCCGGGTGTGATCGGGCGGCTGGATCCCGGAGAGGCCCGACCCGTGCGCCTTGCCCGCCTCGTCGAACACGCGCTGCACCTCGGGTGGCCGCTCCTTGAAGGGCTGTTGCGTGTTCTCGGACGAGAACGTCGCAGGATCCTTGAAGATCGCGAGAATGTCGTCGTAGCGGGACACGACCCAGTAACCGGTCGCCTCGCTGAAGAACACGGGAGCCTCGGCCCGCGCGCGCGCGTAGAGCCCGAACGGGTCGGCGATGTCGTACGGATCGAAGTCCGTGGCTACCGCGTCGGGCATCGGCCGACGTTAGGCGCATGCGGTCGCGCAAGCAAGTGCGATTTTCCGCGCCTGTGAGAGGCAGCACCTATCATGAGCCCATGGAGCTGCGGCAGTTGCGCTCGTTCGTGGCGGTGGCGGAGGAGCTGCACTTCCGTCGCGCCGCCGAGCGCCTCCACCTGGCGCAGCCGAGCGTGAGCCAGCAGGTGCGCACGCTCGAGGCCGAGCTGGGCGTGCTCCTGTTCGAGCGCAACCGGCGCGGCACCACGCTCACCGTTGCGGGCGAGGCGCTGCTCGAGGAGGCGCGCGAGGTGCTGGCCCACGCCGACCAGGCAGCGGCCGCCGCGCGCGCGGCCGGCTCGGGCACACGTGGAAGGCTCCGACTCAGTCTCACCCGCTCGCTCACGGGCGGCATCGCCGGTGAGATCGTCGACGCCTATCGCGCGCGCTACCCCGGCGTGCGGCTGGAGCTCGACGTGGGGAACACGATGCTGCACGTCGAGCAGCTCCACGCCGGCGACATCGATGTCGGCTTCGTGCGACCGCCGCTGGAGGATCCGAGGCTCGAGGAGCTCGTCCTCGGCCGCGAGCCGCTCGTGTGCGTGCTGCCGACCGGCCACCGTCTGGCCCGCCGCGGCGGGCCGATTCGCCGTGAGGATCTCTTCGGCGAGCCGCTCGTCTGGTGGCCGGAGCACCACGGCCCGGGCGCGTGGCGCGAGATGATGCAGGACATCTTCGGCGACCCGCCGTGGCCGCAGATCGCACACACGGAGCCCGAGGAAGGGCGCATCGTGTCGGCCGTGGCCGACGGCGCGGGCGTGAGCGTCATCATGCTCGAGCGCTCGCGCAGTCTCCGCGTCCCGGGAGCCGTCTACCGCCGGTTCAGCTCACCCGAGCCGAGCGTCGGGATCGCGATCACCTGGCGAAGCGGTGACACGCTCCCAACGCTCGCGCGGTTCCGGGAGCTGGCCCTCGAGATGACCGCGGCCGCGTAGCCGCGGCGCGGGGCCGCGAACCGATCGCTCGACGGGCCGTCGAACTACGCTGTCCCGGTGAGCGTCCTCAACCCAGCCGACATGAACGCCGCCTTTGCAGCTGCCGTGAACTCGGGTGACGTCGAGAACCTGGTCGTGCTGTACGAGCCGGATGCGTTGCTCGCACCCGAGCCGGGCAAGCGCGCGCGTGGGCACGCCGAGATCCGCGATGCTCTCTCGCACCTTCTCGCCCTCGGCGGCACGATGGAGTCGCGCAACAACTACTGCATGGAGGTCGGTGACCTCGCGCTTCTCCAGGGCGAGTGGACACTCGTCGGAACGGCGCCGGACGGCGAGCCGTTCGAGGTCACCTCTCGGACGGCCGAGGTCGTGCGCCGGCAACCGGATGGGTCGTGGCTCTACGTCGTCGATCACGCGTTCGCCGACGACTGAGCGGCCTCGCTTCGACGACTTGAGTCGCCGATGCAAGCGCGTGGTCACCGACCACGAGCGGATACAACCTGGGGCGTGACGCCCGACCAGTCTCGCCTCGCTCGGGTTCGCTTCGTCACCATTCTCGGGCTGCTGACCGCGTTCGGCCCGTTCTCGATCGATCTCTACCTCCCTGCTCTTCCGGAGCTGACCCGAGACCTCGACGCTAGCGCGTCTCTCGGGCAGCTCACGCTCACGGCGAGCATCACGGGGCTCGCGCTCGGGCAGCTCGTTGCCGGCCCACTGAGCGACCGTTTCGGGAGGCGACCGCCGCTCCTCATCGGGATCGGCGCCTATGTCGTGCTCTCCCTTGCCTGCGCGGTGGCGCCGACGATCTGGGCGCTGATCGGGCTCCGGCTGTTGCAGGGCCTCGCGGGCGCGGCGGGGATCGTGATTGCACGGGCCATCGTGCGCGACGAGCACGAGGGCGTCGCGGCTGCGCGGCTCTATTCGATTCTGATGGTCATCGCCGGCGCTGCACCGATCGTCGCTCCGGTCGTCGGCGGCCAGCTCCTCCTCGTAACGGATTGGCGTGGATTGTTCGTTGCGCTTGCCGCGGTCACCCTGGTCGTGCTCGTCGCGGCTGCCTTCGGTCTGCGCGAAACGCTTCCACGCGCGCGCCGCCGGAACAAGGGCTTACGCGAGATCGGGGCGACGTTCGTCCTCGTCAGCCGGGATCGGGGGTTCGTGATCTACTCGCTGACGCTCGGCTTCGCGTTCGCGGAAATGTTTGCGTACATCGCCGCGTCACCGTTCGTCCTCGAGGACATCCACGGGGTCTCGCCACAGGGCTTCTCACTCGTCTTCGCGACGAACGCGATGGGGCTCATGGCTGTCAGCCAGGTGAACCGCGTGCTCGTAGGACGGGTCGGCCTGCGTCGCCTGCTCGGGCTCGGTGTCGCTGCGGGAACAGCGGCCGGCCTCTCCCTTCTCGTCGTCGTCCTGCTCGACGCCGGGCTTCCTGCGATCCTCCCGTGCCTCTTCGTCGCCGTCGCGAGCCTGGGGGTCGTGATCCCGAATGCCACGGCGCTCGCGCTGACGCCGTTCCCCCACGTCGCTGGAAGTGCCTCCGCGCTCGTCGGCGCGACCCAGTTCGCCTTTGGCGCCGCGGCGGCGCCGCTCGTCGGCGCGTTCGGGCGAGACACCGCAGTGCCGATGGCAGTCGCGATGGCGACGTTCGGAACGCTGTCAGCAGCGCTGTTCCTCTCGAGCCGCCGGCTGGCGTGAGCCTGATAGCCCGGAGCGAGGCCACGCACGGGCTCGAACCGCGGATCCCTTCGCTACGAGAGGTGGACGTCCCTAGTCGGCGGCGGGATGAGCTCCCTCCTCCTCGCGACGATGGCTTGCGGACGCGCCCGGTTTGTCCGCACCCTCAGGACGAGCGGAGGCGCGGCGGCGGCGGTCGAGCCAGTAGACGCCGGCAACGAGGACGGTCGTCACGATGCCGGAGATCACGATCGACGCGAGGGCAAAGTCGGCCAGCGCGGTGCTGATCCAGTATGAGATCACGCACGTATAGATGGCCCAGCCGATCCCGCCGATCGTCGAGAAGAGCAGAAAGCGCCGGTAGGGGAACTCGGTCAGCCCCATCGAGGCGTTGACCGCGAAGCGCATGCCGGGCACAAAGCGGCCGCAGGCGATCAGGAGCGGGCCTGACCTGCCCAGCAAGGCGAGTCCCTTGGTAACACGTTCGTCGTCCTGTGCTCCCGCCTCGAGGCGCGCCTTCAACTGCGTGGGACCGGTGCGGGCGATCCAGTAGAGCGCGCTGTCGCCCACGACGGCTCCGAGCGCGCCCGCGACGATCACCGGCGCGAGGTCGAGCGTGCCCTGCGCGGCGACGACGGAGGCCGTGGTCAGCGTGGTCTCACCGGGAAAGATGGGCACGATCGCGTCGGCGAACACGAGCCCAAAGACGGCGAGGTAGGTGGCGACCTCGTCCTCGAGGTCGGAGATGAGCCCCAACGCGCCTTCCTGATCGAGCAGCGAGAAGATGATTCCGCCGACGACGGCCAGGAGAATGGTCCCGGCGAGCGCGACGACGAGCCAGAAGATGGTGCGGCGGCTCACTCTTCAGCCGCTCGGGCGTCAATGCAGTAATCCGTGGGTGCCAGCACGATGGGGCCTCGCCGGAGATCGAATTCAGCCGGCGCCCAGCATACGGCGGCCGCAAACGAAACACCAGACCCGTCCCGAGCGCTTGCAGCTGCGTCCCAACGCATGGGACGGCGCGCGTGAGGACGCCCCGGATGGCGGGGCGACGAGCCACGCCGACCAGGACGACCAGTCTCAGAGCACCGTGGTGAGCTTGTCCCAAAGCCAGCTCTTGAACCGCTCGCGACCTCCTTCGGGCGGGTCGCCGCGGTGAGAACGCGCGATGTCGGGCTCGAACAACCGCTCCTCCATCAATCCCGCCAGGCCGGCGTCCCTGGCCATCATCATGATCTCCGAGTTCCGGTAGAGCGCCCAGGCGTCGAAGTTCACCGTCCCGAAGGAGACGACGTCGTCGGCGACGACGACCTTCGCGTGGACGACCGTGCCGGGCAGCTCCCAGAGCTCGATTCCGGCCGCGATCATGTCGGCGTAGCGGTGTTTGAGGGCCGCCGTCGCTTGAGCGTTGTTCGACTCCTCGGAGACAACCACCCGAACCCGCACACCGCGACGAGCCGCCGCGAGAAGCCGTTCGATGAAATCGTGGTCGGTGAGGTAGGGATTCATGACGTCGAGCCGCGACCGTGCTGCGTCGAGTTGCTCGCGGATCGCCTGGGAGGCGGCCGTGTGCCCACCCGGGATGACCTGCGCTAGGACTATCGGTGTCGTGCCGCGGTCTGCCGGCTTTGGGAAGAGCGCCGAGAGATCGGTCGGCAGCCGGGCTCCGTGCCCGCGAAAGCTCGTGAGGAATGCCGCCTGGGCCTGACGCACGACATCACCCGTGACCCTGACCATCACATCGTGAAAGCCGCCGTTCTCGAAGTGATCCTCGATCCCGGCCCCACCGGTCCACGCGATCGTCCCGTCGATCACGTAGAGCTTGCGATGGTCGGCGCGCCCGACCTCGTCCTGGCGCCAGTCGACGTGCTGGTCGTCGGGGTAGAGGCCGTCACGATCGAGTGGGAAGACGTCGTTGACGACGATCTCTGCACCTGCCGAGGCGAGGCGGGTGAACATCTCGCGAGCCTCCTTGTACGGCCGCGACCCGAAGCCGTCGACCAGGATGCGCACCTCGACGCCCTCGGCGAGCTTCCGCTCGAGGAGCGCGGCCATGCGCATGCCCACGTCGCCCTCACGCCAGCCGAACATGAGGATGTGCACGGACGAGCGCGCGTTCTCGATGTCCGCGAAGATCCGCGGGAAGAAGTCCTTCCCCTCGACACGCGGATCGACCGTGGCCGCGGTGGACCAGGCAAAGGCAAGCGCGGCGTCGTGCGGTCGAACGCCACTCCGGGCCGCGAACGCCTCGGTTGCGGCCTGCGCCCCGGTCGCAGTCACCGCGGTCGCCGGAGGCGGCCAACTCGGCCGCTGTGTCACTCCCAGCACCTGGCGAAAGACGAGCACGAAAACCGCTGCGAGGACGAGTAGCACGATGGACACAGCGGTTCGAAGCGTGGACTCCCGCTTGGCGGTTTCGCGCCCTGTCGGGCCGAAGGGCTGACTCATTTGGCATCCTTCGCCGGGTGACGGACACTCTCCGCTTCGGGGTACGAGTCGGTGCCGTCCTTGCGTTCGTCGGCGTCTTCATCACGTGGACGAATGCGGACCCCGTTTCGCTCGATGGGATGCAAGGCCCGAACAACGGCCTGCTCGTCCTCATCCTGGCGGCCTTTGCGCTCGGCTGGACGCGAGCTCTTGCGCGGCGTGCGTGGGTCGGGGTCGTCGGCGTGCTCGGATCCGGGCTCGTCATCGGCTGGACCGCGCTCGAGAACCAGGCGGACAACCGCGAGGTCATCGGCGGCGGTATCGGCATCGGGCTTGCGCTCGTCGTCCTCGCCGGAGCCGTGCTCGTCGCGACTGCCGTGACCGCGGGGGTCGGACGGGTACGGGGCAGGTCTGTCCTGGGCTCCGACGATCACGATGGCCGATCACCAGGCTGACGGGCTTGGTCGGGAAGCAGAGCCGCTGACACGATGAGCCCATAGACGATCGAGAGGGCGACAATGAGAGTGTCGAACGCGGCCTCGACGCCAGCGACCGTGTTGTCGCCGAGGAGACTGGCGGCGCTCTCGTAGCCAAGGCTCCCTGGCACCAGCATCAGGATCCCCGGCACGATCACGAGAAGCGCCGAACGGCTTCGGACGAGCGCAAAGGCGTTTCCGGCGAGGCCGACGACGAGCGCCGCCACGAAGACGGCTGCCTGCTTTCCGACGAGCGGCTCCGCAAGCGCGTCGACGACGATCGCGAGCACGGCGGCGCCGGACGCCCACGCGGCGTCATGCACATGCGCGTTCAGGGTGATGGTGAACGCCAGTCCGGCGACGGCCGCCGCGAGGACCTGGACTTCGATCCCGAAGCCGTCGGGCGAGACGACGTCCGCAACACCGAACCAGCTCGTTGCGATGGAGGTGCCGACTGCCGCGCCGAAGACGAGCCCGACGAGCTGAACGAACGCGATCGCCGAGTTGGCGACCCCCGACTGCAGGTGGGAAGTCGCGAGCTCACGCATGCCGATCGTCAGGGTCATCCCCGGCAGGACGGCGACGAGAGCGCCGAGCGTGGCAATCTCGATCGTCGATCTCGAAACCGAGCCGGGACAGCACGATGCATCCGACGCTCGCGGCCATCGCGGCCACGGGGGCGATGATGGCCTGCGTGTTCTTCCGTCGCCCACCAACGACTGCGACCACTCCGACCAGGACACCTGCTGCGGCTGCGGCTACCACCTCCCGCCAACCACCGGACAGCACGGGGGTGACGGCACCGCCGGCGAGCGCATAGGCACCCACGACGACCGCCGCCGATCGCTGCAGCGGCTGAAGCGCCGCGAGCTCGTCGAGGGCGAGCGCCGGCGAGAGCTGGCCGTTTCGCACCCTGGAGGCGAGGTCGTCGAGCTGGCCGATGAGGAAGAGATCGACTGGCTCCGGGGTCACGCGAATGCTCGATGTGCGCTGGTGGGGGAAGTGGCCGATCGCCACCTCGACCATGGTGGGGGTCGCCGACACCGAGACCGGCCTGCCGAGGCTGTCTCCGAGCTCCTCGACCCGTCGTTCGAGGTCGTCGCTAGGAAATCCGGAGCGGTGCGCCGCGCGCGAGAAGCGCAGCAGGAGCTCATCGATTGCGCTGAGGTCGGCCGGCGGCGAGGTAATGGGCGCACCGCCGCTCTCGGGCGCAGTCCCCGTCATCACTTCCTCTTCCCTAGGGCCGAGCGAGTCCCGGGTGGTCCCAGAACAGCTCCTGCCCGAGTCCGGTGAGGGCCGAGCTACTCGCTGTCGCGCCAGTCAACTCCGACCTCCGATGGGAGAAAGCGTGGCGAGACTAGACCGTTTACTCTGCACATGCAACTCGCACGGACGATCGACAAAATGGAGGCAAGGAGCTGCAACCGTTGGGACTCAGGGACTACTCCCGCACTCGAGCAGGCGACGTTCCTGAGATCCGTGGGACGGGCGAGTTCGCGAGGCAGTGCGCCGGTCGTGGCCCCAGATCGAGGTCTGAGGCTTCGGCGGTCGGTTGTTATCGTTGGCCTCGAACACCGACTTGCCGTCGGATCGCTATCGAAAGGGGAGATTCGTGTCTGCTTCCTCGACCCCGCCGGACGATCTCGCACCCGACTCAACGGGCACCGGCGCACCTTCGCCCTCCGTAACGACAAGCAAGCGGAAGCGACCGCTCGGGTGGATGATTGCCGCGGGCGTTGCAGTCGTGATCGCGATAGGGCTCGGCGTCTGGGCCCTGAACGTCCATTCGGATCTCGAGGCGAGTCAGTCGGAGCTTGCGGAGCAGCAAGCCGCGACGCAGACCGCTGAGGCGCAGGCAGCGGCGCAGGCCGAGGCGGCCGCGGCAGCCTCGGCGGAGCTGGAGCAGATCAGTTCCGACAATCAGCTCTACGTCGTGTCCAACGAGGACGTCGCCAAGGCCGAGAGCGAGGTCGCGGCAGCCGAGGAGGCGGTGGCCCAGGCAAACGCGGCAGCCGCAGAGGCAAGCAGCGCCGTGTCGGCGGCACAGGACGAAGCATCCACACTTCGAGCCGAGCTCGATCAAGCCCGAGCGGAGCGCGATCTGGCGAGAGCAGAGCGGCAGCAGGCGAGGCTTTGTGCTCGGGGGTCGCTCGGAGCGATCTCGGCCATCGGCTCGGGCGATGCTCAGGGTGCCGCAGAGCTCGAGACCGTCTCCAGCGCTTGCGCAGCTTCTGTTCCCGGATAGATGCGTCCTCTGACCAGGGCCCGTGCTCTCAGTTTGAGCCCCGGGGGTGGGCGACCCGCTGACTCGCCCTATCCGTCCGTGCTCCAAGGACGCGGGCTTGGTGGCGGCAGAAAGTGCTGCGTCCGAGCCCGCCACCATCGTCCTCCGAGTCTGCCGCGCGGCTCCGAACGGCAGCGAGCAGTCGGTTGAGCCGCGACGGTTCGGCAACCTTTGTCTCGACGGGGGCGCTACCGTCTCCTGAGCGGGTCACGCGAGCTCGTCTCCGCTGCACACGAGCTTTTCGGCGCAAGCGACGAAGGGCGGGTATCGGAGGTCTACCCGGCGCTCGCCCGAGCGTCCCCTGACCTCTTCGGGATCTGCGTGGTGGGTGCACGCGGGGGGATCTTTGGAGTAGGAGACGCCGACGTCGAGTTCACGATCATGAGCGTCGCGAAGCCCTTCGTCTTCGCGCTCGCGTGTGCGACGTTCGGCCCGGAGGAAGTGAGACGGAAAGTAGGCGTGAACGCGACGGGCCTGCCGTTCAACTCGTTGACTGCGGTCGAGAAGGGTGATCAAGGTCGGACGAACCCGATGGTGAACTCGGGGGCGATCGCAACGACAAGCCTCTCACCGGGGGACACGATGGATGAGCGTTGGGGCTTCATCCTCGACGGCCTGTCGCGCTTTGCCGGGCGGCAACTCTCGCTTGACGAGGATGTCTATCGCTCTGCTTCGGAGACGAACCACGTCAACCGGAGCATCGTCAACCTGTTGGCGAGCCGTGGATTGATCTCCGGTGACCCTGCCGAAGCCGTCGACCTGTACACGCGCCAGAGCGCGTTGGCGGTCACTGCCCGCGACTTGGCGACGATGGGGGCGACGCTCGGGTTGGGCGGCGTGAACCCGACCACCGGCGAGCAAGTCGTCGACGAGGAGACGTGCCGCCATGTCCTCGCGGTCATGACGACGGCCGGGCTGTACGAGACCTCCGGTGACTGGCTCTACGACGTCGGTCTTCCCGGAAAGAGCGGCATCGGGGGTGGGATCGTCACCGTCGCCCCGGGAAAGGGCGGCCTCGGAACGTTCTCGCCCCCGCTGGATGAGGCCGGAAACAGCGTGCGTGGACAGCTCGCTGCGCGCTTTCTGTCCCGCGCACTCGGGCTCGACATCTTCGCATCACGGCCCGGGTGACCACTCGGCGCGACGACCTGTCGGATTCGAGGGAGAGTCCGCGGCCCGGGAGTTGACCTACTTCACGAGCTTCCAGATGGTCCCAGCGCCCTTTCGCTTGCCCGTGCGCCAGCTGACCAGCCCAACCACGACAAGGCCGGCCGCGACGAACACGGCCAGTGAGCGGAGCTCGGACTGCAACGTGGACAGATCCTCGTCGAGGGCCTGGCGCTCGGCCGCGATCTCCGTGCGGATCAGTTCGGGCGTCCGTTCAGACATGGCTTCGCAAAGCCTCGACCGTCTGCTGGGCTTCTTCGATCGCTTGGGACGGCTTCGGTGGCAACGCCTTGCGCGCTGATCGGACGGCAAGGAGTCCCGCGAGAGCGGCGAGCGCCAGGATGACCCCGGTAACGATCAGGAGCGAGAGCCAAAGAGGAAAGGCCTCGCTGAGCCCCGCTGCTGCCGTCGCAAGCGCAAACCCGATCCCGTAGACGACGAGGACTGCGGCCACCGCACCAAGTGCACCTGCGACCCCGAGCGCTGCCGCCTTCTGCTTCGCCTCGGCTTTCGCCAGTTCCATGTTGAGCTGAGCGATCGATTGAATCCGCCCGGTGACGGCTCTCGTGCGTGCGGTAAAGCCGAACATTGCGGGGACAATACTCCGATTTCGAAGAAGTACAGAGTCGGGAAGCCGACGCGCGGACTCGAACCGCGGACCCCTTCATTACGAGTGAAGTGCTCTACCAGCTGAGCTACGTCGGCAGGTCGGGCTGCATCGTAGCGTGGCAGCGACGCGGCTCAGGCGAGCACGGCTGCGAGAAGCTCCGCGGTGCGACGCACGAGGGCGCCGTCGGGGTCCTTCTCGGGGTTGACGCAGGCCACGCTGGCGCCGACGAGCTTCTCGGCAGCGCCGAGCGGCATGAGTAGCTGGGTCAGCTCATCCCAGTCGAGGCCACCCGGCATCAGGTAGTCGGTGGCGGGCATCACGGCCTCGTCGAGCACATCGACGTCGAGCGCCAGCCACAGAGCATCGGCGACGCTCTCGAGGCGTGTAGCCGCCTCCATCCCGGAGGCAGAGAGACCGGCGGCACGGAGCTCATCCGGCCCCTCGACCTGGAGGGCTGCGAGCGAGCCTGCGAGCAGCGGGCCGATGTCGCGGGCCTCGTCCGGATCGCGGGCGCCGAGGATCGACGGTCGTCTCGGGCGCTGCCGACGGCCCACCGGATGCACTGACCCAGGCTTCGGGACCGCGCCCGAACGCAACGCCGAGCGGCATGTCCGCCGCCTCGCCGGTCGGGGACGTCGTTCCGTCGTAGACATCGACATGCCCATCGACGTAGGCGACGCCGACGTTGGCTCCGATCGCGTCGCGCACGCCTGCGAGCGCACCGGGAACGAGAGCGCAGCAGCCGCCGAGGAGCAACGGGCGCTCGCGACGCATGACCGCCTCGCGGACGGCGTTCCGGATCACCGGCGTCATCGCCAGCACCTCTCGCCGAGCCCACAAGCCCGGTCGCAGGGATCGCGTTCCTCGCCACGGATCCTGACGTCCAGGTCACCCCCATCGAGCGCACCAAGAGCTTCGAGAAGACCCGCCTCACGGAGAGCGCGCGGGGCGTGCTCGGTGCCCCCCGCGCGGCCGACCGAGTCGATCGGCACGCCGATGATGGTCCACCGCATCCGAGTGACCCTAGCGCGTGGTCGCTCGACTCAGAGGGCGTCAGAGGCGGCGACGACCACGAACGTGCTCTTGCCGATCAGCTTCCCGTAGGTGACGGCATTGCGCGGGCCGAAGCCGGGCCAGACGTACCAGGTGTAGGTGCCCGGCGCGAGCTTCCTGGGAACCTTGTCGTACATCCACGTGCGCGTCAGCTGCATGCGTGCGCGGGTGGGCCAGCGCGGAGAAGACCTTGATCTTTCCGCGGAACAGCTGGACGTTGTAGTACCCCGCGCTCGGGACCGGCGCCCAGCGCAGGAGCGGCGGCGTGCGCACCTTCGTCCCTGCCTTCGGCAGGACCAGCAGGGTTGCGTGCGGAGTTGCGAGGACGACAACACCCCGTGACGCATTGCCTGCCTTGTCGACGGCGCTCACCACGAAGCGGTACTCGACGCCGTTCTTGAGCCCCGTCACCTTCACGGACGGGAGAACGACCCGCGACACGACCCGCCCGGCAGCGGTTCCACCGACGTTCGTCATTCGAACCTCGATCGAGGCGAGATCGTTCGCGGTCGGAACCACCCAACTGAGGGTGACAGAGTGGTCTCCGGCGTTCGCGCGCAGCCCGGTCACGTCTCGGGGCGGCTCGAGATCGGGGGGAGGCGGTGCCTTCTGGCCGAGCGGCAGCACGCTGACCGTGACCGTGCTCTCCGACGCGTTGCCTGCGCCGTCGACCCCGCGGACGCGCAGGTTCGTCTTGCCGATGGGGAAGAGATCCGGGGCATTCGTGGTGATCTCGACCGCCGAGATGAGATCCGTGCCCCGGAGGCTGCGGAGGAAGGCTGCCATCGCGGGATCGGTGCGGCGGATGCCGGCGGAGGAGGTCGCGGTCAGGGTGACACCGGCGGCAATCAAGGTCGGCGGGGTCGTGTCGCGCACCGTCACCGGGAACGCGACCGTGCCGACGTTCCCCAGTGAGTCCGTGGCAGTGCACTCGACCGTTGTCGTCCCGAGGGGATAGTTCGCTCCCGACGGAGTGGTCGCAGGAAACGGCACTCGGGGGGAGCGGTACCCCGTCGTCGGCCGCGGTCACGACGAACGAGACCACTGCACCCGCCGGGCCATTGGCCTCGACCGCGACCGGCGGCGCCGTGAAGGTCGGCGGGGTCGCGTCGACCGTCCAGGAGCGCGACGCGGTCGCAGCATTGCCCGCTCCGTCGGTCGCGCGAACCTGGAAGGTGTGGGAGCCACTCGAGAGCCCCGTCAGGGACGCGGGCGATGAGCACGCCGCTGAACGACCCTCCATCGAGCGCGCAGGTGAGCGTGCCCTCGTCCGTCGTGAAGGTGATCGTCGCGGAGCTTCCCACCGTTCCCGTCGGACCGTCGGTGATCTGGACGTTCGGCGGCGTCCCGTCCTGGACGACGACGTCGAAGCTCCCGTTCGCGGTGTTCCCGGCGGAATCGGTCGCGCTGCACGACACGGTCGTCGTGCCGAGCGGGAAGCTCGAGCCCGACGACGGCGAACAGGATGGCGTCACCGGGCTCCCCCCGTCGCTGGCGGTCACCGTGATAGGACGACGTTCGCCGAGGTTCCGTTGACGTTGACCGTCTGCGTTGCCCGGAAGCGAGAGCGATCAGGCGGCGTGGTATCGACTGTCCACGACCGCGAATCCGAACCGGATCTCGAAGAGCAGGTTGGTCGCCTGAACCGTGAACGTATGGGGGCCGTCGCCAGAACCGAGACCGAGAATCGCCGAGCTGCACGAGACTCGAACCCACCGCCGTCGAGTGAGCATTCGACGATCGCGAAGGGGTCGTCCACCGTGAAGCTGAACGTGGCCGAGGTCGACGAAGCGACGGGCCGCTCGGGCCGTCCGTGATCGCGACGCCCGGAGCGGCCGCGCCCGCAAGCTGGGTCGAGCAGCAGCGCGCCTGCGGTCACGGCGATCGCTACGGCGAGGCGGCGCGGGCTCATTTCAGCGCGTCCATGAGGAGGGGAACTGCGACACCGGCGAGCAGGCCCATCCCCAACGTGGCGAACGCGAGCCGGGCCTTGACGAGGCTGCTCGCGAACGAGCCATGGGTCTTCATGCTCTCGGGCACGAGAGCCAGAAGCAGCGACCCGACCGAGGCAACAAGAAACAGCAACATCCAGCTCTGGGTCTGGGTCGTAGACGTCGCAGTCGCGACCGGGATCGCCGGGATGACGGGAGAGGGAGGGCTGACCGAGGCGGATCTCGTCTTTGGTGCAGCGCTCAGCTCTGGGGCCGGGAGAACATGCCCCTTCTCGAGCCGTGGCTCCACGATTCCCTCAGGCGTCGAGAACCACACCACGACGGGTGCCGGCTTCGGCTTGGCTTCGGCTTCTGCTTCGGCTTCGGCTTCGGCTTGGCGGCTTCGGCTTTACGACCGTCGTCACCTTGCCGCCCGAGGACGACCCCCCGGCCGACGAGCTCGGTGCGGGAGGAGGCGAAGGAGCAGGTGGCGGCGGTGGCGAGGGGGCGGTGGAGGCGAAGGAGGAGGTGGCGTGGGCTTCGCCGCTGGAGGCGGCGGCGGACTGGGTGCCGGCGGGGGCGGGGACGCCGGCGGGGGCGGGGTGGCGACGGGCGCCGGGTCGGGGCTCGGCTCGTCGGCAAAGGCGCGGGGTGCGGCCACGAACGCGATCAGCGCTACGGCAAGCAGCGCCGCGAGACGCATCGATCCCATCGTCAGGTGAGCCTGTCGACCCACGATCGTAGTCCTCCCCCATCCACCCGCTGTTCCCCAGTTACTGCGAATCCCCAATCCTGCGGGTCACAGTCTAGTCGCGGATCGCGGACTCGACCACCCGGACTTCGTCAGGAAGCCGAGTGGGGCCTATCTGGTCGTGCTCGCTGTGATTCGCCGGTCGCGGAGGGTGCGGCGACCTATCGCGCGAACGCCCGCCTCAACCGCACGAACAGCGCCTCGAGCCACAGCTGCGGGTTCACGTTCAGCTCCTCGGCCACGCGCCAGGCGTCGCGCACGAGCGCAGCGGCGTCCTCGGCGTTGCGACCCACCTTCTCGGCGTCGGCGCGGAGGTCGGCGAGGCGATCCGCGTTTGCAACCGACGCGTCCGCGCCGGCGCCGGCGACGACCAGGTCGCGATACCAGGCCTCGAGCTCCTCGAGCGAGGCAAGCATCTCTTCCCGCTCGGCGCCGCGCTGGGAGCGCTTCACGCGCTGATCGGCCTCGCGCGTCGTGAGGTCGAGCGTGTCGACGATCTCCTGCTCGCGCTTGCCTGCGGCGATCCCGAGCGCTCGGGCCGAGTCGAGCACCACGGCGACTCCCGCACCCGGCTCGAACGACTCGGCGAGATAGACCGACCGGGCTGCGGCAATCAGCTCGTCGCGACGCTCTCGCGCGTCGGGATCGAGCAGGCGCTGGGCCCGATCGAGCCGCCCGGCGGCGACCCTCGCGACGACCCGGACGCGCTCCTCGTCGAGCGACGGGTCACGCGCGACGACCCACTCGCGCACGCTCTTTTCCGGTAGGCGCCGAAACGGGATGAGCTGACACCGCGAGCGAATCGTCTCGGGGATCGGGCCGAGAGTGTCGGCGACGAGGACGATGGTTGCGTACGCCGGGGGCTCCTCGAGATCCTTGAGGAGCGCGTCGGCGGCGTCCGCGTTGAGCCTGTGGGCGTCGAGGATGAGGTAGACGCGCCGGTCGGCCTCGAACGGACGCATGTGGAGGTCGTGATGAAGCGCGCGGATCTCGTCGATCCGGATCATCTCCCCGAGCGGCTCGATCACCTGAAGATCGGGATGCATCCCTGCCTCGACACGTCGCTCGTCACCGAGGAGCGCACCCGCGAAGCCGAAGGCGGCGGCGCGCTTGCCGACGCCGGCAGGCCCATGAAGGAGATATGCGTGGGCCGCCCCTTCGTGAAGAGCGGCCCCGAGGAGACGCTGCGGCCCGGTCTGTGCAGGGATACCGCTCACCCTGGTGGTCATCCTGGCAGAACCGCCCGCCACACCTGCGCGGCGATCTCGGCGACGCTCGCCGTCCCGTCGACGACCACGTATCGGTCGGAAAACCTGGCCGCAAGCGCGCGATACGCCTCGGCGGCGCGTTCCTGAAGCTCCAGCCCGTCGCGCTCGATCCGATCGCGGTCGCCCCCCATTCGCTCCGATGCTCCCCGCGCGTCGAGATCGACGAGAATCGTCCAGTCGGGCACGAGGCCACCGACCGCGGAGAGGTTCAACTGGAGCACTGCCTCGACCCCGAGACCACGCCCCGCGCCCTGGTAGGCGACCGACGAGTCGAGGTACCGGTCGGAGATGACGGTCGCCCCTCGCTCGAGCGCGGGGCGGATCACCTCCTCGACGTGCTGGGCCCGTGCGGCCGTGTACAACGCTGCCTCTGCCCAGGGAGCCACGTGCTCGCCGTGAAGGACGAGGTCGCGCACTGCCTCACCGAGCGGCGTGCCGCCCGGCTCACGCGTGAGTACGACGTCGGCGCCTTCGGCCGAAAGCGTGTCGGCAAGGAGACGCGCCTGTGTCGTCTTGCCCGACCCGTCGATACCCTCGAACGTCACGAACATCGACGCGTACGATAGAGACGTGCGGGCGATCGTCACCGGTGGGGCAGGGTTTATCGGCTCGCATGTCGTCGAGGCGCTGTTGGCGCGAGGCGACGAGGTGCATGTCATCGACAACCTCGTGCGAGGTCGACGGGAGAATCTGGCCGACGGAGCCCAGCTGCACGTCGCCGACATCCGCGAGCCACTCGACGGGCTGTTCACCGAGCTGCGTCCGGAGGTGGTCTTCCATCTTGCGGCGCAGATCGACGTCCGGGTATCCGTCGTCGATCCGGTTGCCGACGCTCAGGCCAACGTCCTCGGGACGATCAACGTCATCGAAGCAGCGCGTGCGCTCGGCGCCAACGTGATCTTCACCTCGACGGGTGGAGCCATCTACGGCGAGTGCGAACGCCCGGCAACGGAGGCCTCCCCGCGCCAGCCGCTCTCGCCCTATGGCACGTCGAAGCTCGCGGCAGAGGAGTACCTCGCGACGTGGAATCGGCTCTACGGCACGCATCACGTCGCGCTCCGCCTCGGCAACGTCTACGGCCCGCGCCAGGATCCGCACGGCGAGGCGGGCGTCGTCTCGATCTTCCTTCAACGCCTGAGGGAAGGTGCGCCGGTGACGATCTTCGGCGACGGCTCCCAGACACGCGACTACGTCTACGCGGGCGATGTCGCTCGAGCGATGCTGGCAGCCGAGACGGCCGGCGGCGGCGTGTTCAACGTGGGCACCGCAATCGAGACCTCGGTGCTCGAGTTGTGGGACGCATGCTGCGTTGCTGCGGGTACCCGCACCTCCGCCGAGCACGCGGAGCCCCGCCTCGGTGAGCTGCAACGGAGCTGCCTCGACCCGACCGCCGCCGGCGACGAGCTCGGGTGGAGCCCGGCGACGTCGCTGGACGAGGGCCTCCTGGCCACCTGGAGCTGGTTGTTGGAGGAATGAGCGGGGCGCGGGCGAATCCGGTCGCGCGATGTCTCACCCGCTCAGCCTCCCGAGGATCGACCTTCCCGTTCGCCAGTGGCGGATGGCTGCGTTCGTCCTGACCGGCATCGCCGCGATCGAGCTCGTCCTGCTCGTCGTCATCGGCGGCGCGTTTCTCACCCGCGACGAAGGCACGGCATTGGCCGTCACGAAGCATCCGGCGACGGTTGTCGCCAAGGTGAAGCCCGTGAAGGAGGCATCGGTCGCAGCACAGGCGTTGCCACGACGCAAGATCGGCGTCCTGGTGCTGAACGGCAACGGCCGCACGGGCGCCGCAAGCGTGGCCGCCCAACGAGTTGCGCACCGCGGCTATCGCGTCCGCGGGGTCGCGAACGCGCCCACGACCGAGTACTCCGCATTCGATCGTGATGTACCGACCGGGATTCAAGAACGAAGGCGCACGGCTCGCCCGCGACCTCGGCGTGAACATCGTCGGCCCGCTCGACGGGATGCGTCCGTCACAGCTGAGCGGGGCTCATACCGTTCTGATCCTCGGCGCGTAAGCAGGGCACTTCCGCCTGAGGCGGAATTGCCTAGCAAAGCAACGAAGCAGGTCATCTTCTCCAGGCAGCTCTTGGAGTACAAAAGATGCCCTTCGCGGCCGCTCCACCTACTCGCACGCTCCCGCATTGACGGCGTCACGAGCCACATCGAGCGACCCACCAGGTTGCCAGCGGTCGCTCCTCGGATCGAGCGTGTAGGCGGCGTTGAACGCCGTATAGGCGCCGCAGAGGTCGGGTGGGTCGGTCGCGTAGAGATACCAGGCGAGCCGCAGCCAGCTCCCTGGATTCTCCGGCTGCTTCGCAACGGCCTCCTCGTAGAGCTCGCGAGCACGAGTCGTGTCGTTGGCGTCTTCCGAGACGGAGGCCTGCGCGAAGATCGGCTCGAGACCCAGCGGGTCGAGCTGGCGTGCCGACCTCGCCGAGGAGGCCGCCGCCTCGAGGTTCCCGGCATCGAGCGCGCGGTACGTGTCATCGATCGCACGTGATGCGAGCGAGGGCAGCAGGAGTGACGCAACGACGGCCGCGCTCACGGCGACTGCCACCGCGACCGCCGACAGAGACGCGTGATGCCGCCCCGTCGGTTGCCCGATTGCGATCAGCGCACCGATCACGAGCAGCACAGGCCCCGTGACGGCGAGGAAGTCGGCGTCGTAGTCAACGAGAGCATGAAGCCCGTATCCGAGCGCGACGATCGCGAGGACGACGACCGCGTCTCGCTCGGCTTCGCCTACGCGTCGGATCGCTCGCGCTCGCCGAGACCGCTGCCCCGACGACGACGACGACGAGCAAAGCAAGGCCGATGACCCCGAGGTCGGCGAGCAGCTGGAGCGGAACGCTGTGCGGCTCGGGCGCGGACGTTGCATCGTCGCGGACCGCGAGACGAGCGACGCGGAACGTGCCGGCGCCGGAGCCCGCAAGTGGGTGATCGCCCGCGATCTCGGTCGCCTCTCCCCACCAGGCGAGACGGTTGTTGTCGCAGAACTCAGCAAACCGGCCGGGATCGTTCGAGCACTCACCTCCGTTGAGCTGGTGCGTGGCCCACGAGACCGGGTTCCCGACCGCTGCGACGAGCCCGCCGAGGGACACCACGGCAACCACGACGACAGCCACGCGGAGCGCTCGGACAAGCGAATCGCGGCGATCATCGGTGACGCGGCCCACGAGCACCAGTTGCGCCGAGGCAACGACGACGAGCGCGCCGAGCACGAGGAGGATCGCGAAGAGTCGACCGTCGTGGACACGAGCGTCGCGGCCCACGTCGACATCGACGAGCGCTGTCCTGGTGAACGCCCAAGCGCCGACCGCGAGGCCCGGCACGGCGGCGATGAGCAGGCGTGCTCCGCTTTCGACCCGATCGCGGGACAGCCACAACCACACCGCGACCATCACGAGCCCGGCGAGCAGTCCTGCGCGCGACTGGGTCAACAGCAAGGCGACGACGGAGCCGTAGCCGAGAAGGGCGCCAAGCACCCGACCACGCGGAAACGCGCCCCAGACCCAGACGCCCAGCACGACTCCCGCGTCGGCGAGAAGCGCGAGCGCGTTCCAGTAGCCGATCGGCTCCCGCAGGCGGGCAACCCGGTCGCCGTCGGCGAAGAGCGAAGGAATCGCGACCCCGAGCAGCGCCCAACCGACAGCGGCGCCGATGACAACCGCAAGTGCCGCTGCGAGGTATCGGCTGGCGGACTTCAGCGAGCCGAAGGCAAGACCCACGAGGACGAATGCGAAATAGACGAGCCCGCGATTGAGCCAGCCCCAGGACGTGTCCCCCGTGATCGACCATCCGATCGAAAGACCCGCCCAGAGCGTCAGGGCACCCAGGCCGGCGATCACCGCGACTCCGAAGCGGTCGATGCGCGCGACCGGAAGCCTCCCTCGCAGCGCGAGGATGCCGATGACCAGAGCCGCGAGGACCGCGGCAATACCGGTGGAGGACAGCGTCTCGTTGCCGGAACCACCGCCGTGGAAGACCGCCGCGGCAATCAGCGCAACGGCGGTACCGCCGACACCGAGCGTGGCTGCTCGGGAGGTTTCGGACGCGGGCTCGGGTCGCGGCGCCGCAGCGTCCATACGCGGGTCAAGGTACCACGGGGCCACTTCCCCTACCCATCCACCGACGGATCGTTTACCCTTCCGAGACCGTCGACCCTATTGCTGGGGGGAAATCCTCCCTCCAACCCGAACGTTCCTCTGTGACTGTCGCCACTTGCCCACGCCGTCTGTTCGCTGTGATGGCGAAGGCACTCCTGGTAGCGTCGCTCATCGGGTTCGTCGCTCTGGTCGCGAGCCCCGACGCACAGGCGAAGCCAAAGAAGAAGAGTTGTGCCCGCGCGGTCATCAACGATTGGTACGGCGACGGGCAGATCGACAAGCAGTACGAGCCCCATTGCTACAAGGAGGCAATTCGGGCGCTCCCGGTCGACATCAAGGATTACTCGCACGCACCGGAGGACATCCTCCGCGCGCTTGCGTATCGCAAGCTGGGCAAGCCCGATCCCGGCAATGGGAGCGCTCCTGGCACCGACCCGGCAGGAACGGACTCGGGTCCGGGCGACCCGCAGCAGCCCGGCGCTGACGATACGGCGCCGTCCGACTCCAACGGCGTGGACACCGTTGCAGACCCCGATCTCGACCTCGATACGTCGAGCCCGTCGTCGATCCCGATTCCGCTGCTGGTGCTCGGCGGGCTGGCCCTGCTGCTGCTCGCCGCGGGTGGCGCGGGCTACGTCAACCGCCGCCTCCAGGCGCGCGGCACAGACGATCCAGGGCCATAGGTTTCCGGCGGTGCGGAGCGCCGGAGGCAGGCGCCTCATCAATCCCTCACAGTTCCCTGACCGCTGAATCATTCGCGAGCGCGAGACTGCGCGGCGGTGCGCGTTCCCCCCTCTCCGCCGAGCAGTCGCCTCCTGACAGCGACCCTTGTGTTCGCACTCCTCGTGGGCGCGGGGGCCGTCTGGGCGTCCAACACAACCGCAGCCCCGCTCCGCGACCGCGATTGCGCTCGGGCGGTCATCAACGACTGGTACGGAGACGGTCAGGTCGACGGGCGCTATCCGACCCGTTGCTACCGCGAGGCAATCGCGTCCCTCCACACCGACCAGAAGGACTATGCGCACGCGTCGGAAGACATCCTGCGTGCGCTTTCCTACCGTAAGCAGGGCAAGCCCGATCCCGGGAACGGCGCGCAGAGCGCGTTGCTCGCGCAGAGCCTGAC
Organism: uncultured Actinomycetes bacterium; assembly: GCA_963724655.1. Classification (GTDB taxonomy): domain Bacteria; phylum Actinomycetota; class Thermoleophilia; order Gaiellales; family Gaiellaceae; genus Gaiella. Next base: position 96,175 of record CAVRVG010000001.1, read on the forward strand.
ACCGGCCACCGCGCACGAGCCCGGCATCCCACCGGTCGGGTCGGAGGTCACGGACGAGACGCTTGGCGTTGGGCCCGATGGCGAGATTGGCGGCTCGAACGGTTCGCTCCCGATACCGCTGCTCGTGCTCGGCGGGCTCGCGATCGTCCTCCTCGGGGCAGGCGGCTCGGGTTACGTGACGCGCCGCTTCCAGGCACGTCGCGACGACGACAACCCGTCGTAGCCGGTTCCAGTGCGCCGCGGCCGCAGCGGCCGCACGGGTATCATTGATCCATGAGAAGGGCGGATTTTTTACGCACTTTGCAGGGTTTTAGAAGCCCTCAAACTGCCATCTGGAGCTCACGGGGATGTCGTCGCGATGTCGTCCGGCGGGCGTCCTACACTCCCCCGTCCCTTCGCATGACGCTTTCGAGCTAGGCGCCTGCACAGGAGGACCAACCCATTTCGGCGACGGAGGAAAACATGGCCAGCGCCAAGCAGGCGAGCACCACCACCCAGGCACCACCTGACGAGGAGATCGTCAACACGGTCATCGATGCCGAGGCAAGCGTCACGCCACGACGCTTCTTCACGATTCCCGGCCGTGACCCTTTCGACGAGGTCGACTGGGAGCTCCGTGACGCGCTCATTCCGGGCAAGGGCGGCCCGGCGTTCGAGCAGCGCCAGGTCGAGTTCCCCAAGTTTTGGTCGCAGACAGCCACGAACATCGTCGCGCAGAAGTACTTCCGCGGCCGCATGGCCTCGCCCGAGCGCGAGCGCTCCGTCAAGCAGATGGTCGGCCGCGTCGCCGACTCGATCGCAGCCTGGGGCAAGCAGGGTGGCTACTTCGCGACGGACGAGGAGGCCGACACCTTCCACGCCGAGCTGAAGGCGATCCTCGTCAACCAGATCGCGTCGTTCAACTCGCCGGTGTGGTTCAACGTGGGCTTCGAGGAGACCCCGCAGTGCTCGGCGTGCTTCATCCTCTCGATCGACGACTCGATGGACTCGATCCTCGACTGGATCCGCCGCGAGGGCGTCATCTTCCGTGGCGGCTCGGGCTCGGGCATCAACCTGTCGCGCCTCCGCTCCTCCCAGGAGCAGCTCTCCAAGGGCGGCTATGCATCCGGCCCGGTCTCGTTCATGCGCGGCGCAGATGCGTCGGCCGGGACGATCAAGTCGGGCGGTAAGACACGGCGCGCGGCGAAGATGGTCGTCCTCGACATCAGCCACCCCGATATCGACGAGTTCATCTGGTGCAAGGCCAAGGAAGAGCGCAAGGCACGCGTCCTCGAGCAGGCCGGATACGACATGTCGCTCGACTCACCCGACTGGGCTTCGATCCAGTACCAGAACGCGAACAACTCGGTGCGGGTCACGGACGCTTTCATGGAGGCAGCTGTAGAGGGCCGCGAATGGGGGCTCACCGCGCGCACCGACGGCTCCGTCATCGAGACCACCGACGCACGTGGGCTCCTCAAGGACATGGCGGCGGCGGCCTGGGAGTGCGCCGATCCCGGCGTCCAGTACGACACGACCATCAACACGTGGCATACGTCACCGAACACGGGGCGGATCAACGCGTCGAACCCGTGCTCGGAGTACATGCACGTCGACGACTCGGCCTGCAACCTCTCGTCGCTCAACCTCCTCAAGTTCCGCAAGGAAGACGGGGAGTTCGATGTCGAGATGTTCGAGCATGCGGTCGACGTGATGTTCCTCGCGCAGGAGATCATCGTCGGCTACTCGTCGTATCCCACTCCCGAGATCGGCCGCAACGCGCGCAAGTTCCGCCAGCTCGGGCTCGGGTATGCGAACCTCGGTGCGCTCCTGATGGCTCGAGGGCTGCCGTACGACTCCGACGAAGGCCGGGCGTACGCCGCGGCGATCACAGCGTTGATGACGGGTCGCGGGTACCGCAAGTCGGCCGAGGTGGCACATCGCATGGGCCCGCACGCCGGCTACCAGGAGAACCGTGCCCCGATGATCGGCGTGATCGCGAAGCATCGCGCGGCGGTGGGGAACATCCAGCATCCCGAGTCGGTCCCGGCCGATCTTCTCGACGGCGCCCGGCGCGCCTGGGACGAGGCGCTCGAGATCGGCGAGGTCCATGGGTTCCGCAACGCGCAGGCAACCGTGCTCGCGCCCACCGGGACGATCAGCTTCATGATGGATTGCGACACGACCGGCGTCGAGCCCGACTTCTCGCTCGTGAAATCGAAGAAGCTCGTCGGCGGTGGCGACATCACGATCGTCAACAAGACGGTGCCGATGGCCCTTCGCGAGCTCGGCTACGCCCCCGGCGAGGTCGATGAGATCGTCGCCTTCATCGATGACCGCGGTGGGGTTGTGGGCGCGCCGTATCTCAAGACGGATCACTACCCCGTGTTCGACTGCGCCATCGGCGAGCGGGCGATCCACTATCGCGGGCACGTGAAGATGATGGGTGCGGTGCAGCCGTTCATCTCGGGCGCGATCTCGAAGACGGTGAACCTCCCCGAGACGACGACGGTCGACGAGGTCGCTCAGCTGTTCGTCGAGGCGTGGCAGCTCGGGGTGAAGGCGATCGCGATCTACCGCGACAACTGCAAGGTCGCGCAGCCACTCTCGGGGTCTGGCACGAGCAACACCGGCGTGCTTCCCATCGGCGCCCCAGGTGCCGTGGCGCACCCGCTGCGCCGCAGGGTTCCTGAGGATCGCACCGAGATCGGTCGCAAGTTCCGCGTCGGCGACTACGAGGGTTACATCCATGTCGGCCTCTTCGAGGACGGCACGCCCGGCGACATCTTCGTGGACATCGCCAAGGAGGGCACGACCCTCGCGGGTCTCATGAACTCCTTCATGATCTCCGTCTCGCTCGGGCTCCAGTACGGAGTGCCGCTCGAGGTCTACGTCTCCAAGTTCAGCCACATGCGCTTCGAGCCGAGCGGGATGACGAACGACCCGGACATCCGGGCCGCGAAGTCGATCGTCGACTACATCTTCCGGTGGATGGGCAAGAAGTTCCTCACCTCCGACCAGCAGGAGGAGGCGGGGATCCTCACGCCCGAGGTGAAGGCTCGCCTGGCCGCCGCCTACGCGGAGAGCCCCGGTGAGGGTCTAGCCGCTCAGGCGATCGAGTCGGCCCCACCCGGACAGACAGCGCTCTTCAACCAGTGGGAAGACGCAGTCGAGTGCGCCCGCTGCGGTGGTCGCATGGTGCGAACCGGCAGCTGTTACACCTGCCGCGACTGCGGCACGAACACCGGCTGCTCGTAAGCTGTCGCTGACATCGTCGTGTCACGGGGTCTCGCCACCCCGTGGCACGGCGTTGTCACTTCTCGGGGTACGACGCCTGCGCGTCAGCTCACGGTCGAAAGACGTCCGGTACCAGCCCAACCTCGACCCCCTGCTCTGCCTCGGCCTCCATCCGCGCCAGCCGGGTGTAGTAGTCGGGGAACTCGTTGAGATGAGCGAGCGCGATCTTTCCGGTCACGATCGGATCGTCGTGCGTGACGTTCGTGAGGATGTCCTGCAACCCGTGCTCGAGCTCTACGTCCATTCCCATCCTGAACTGCTCCAGGTCGAAAGCGGCCGAGGCCCAGTCGATTCCGATCGCAGTCCCGACATCGCGTGCCTCATCGCTTGTGAAGCTGGTTCGCTCGCTCATAGCCACTCCATTCCTCGCGTCGGCCACCGCCGTACTGGCCCGCCCTCGCGACCGACGGGCCTCGGCTGGTGCTCGATCCCGATGATGGCGCCACGGTGGGCGCGCCGCATCCGCGTCGGCCCTGACGTGGCTGGGGTCAACCCCTTACGACTACAGAGGGTCGGGTGCCGATGAGGCCGTAGGAAGCAGCAAGAGGTGGCTCTCGACGACGGCGGCGGCGACGTCGCTGAGCTTCCGGCCGTTGTGCTGGGAATGATCCCGGAGTCGTTCGAAAGCCTTGTCGGCATTGATCGAATGGCGTGCCATCAGGATGCCCTTCGCCTGCTCGATCAGTGCGCGACGCCCAAACGCTCCCTGGAGCGTCTGATACTCGGCGAACCGCTGCAGGGTGATGTCGATCGAGCTTTGCAGCTCGGCGGGTGTGCCGTCGATGATGTAGGCGAAGACACCGCGCTTTGCGGCCTCGTGGACGTATTCGGGATCGTCCGCGTGGAGGATCGCGATCACGGGGCAGGACGCCTCGCGGACGATCTCGGAGATGAGGTCCAACGCGTGCTCGGAGCTGCGATCCGAGACCGACGAGCGCAACGTCCGGGCTCTCCCTCGCCGTGACCGCACCCACCTCCTTGACGTAGATCTCGCGGGCGATCACGTCGTGCCCGAGCCCGATGACGACCTGGGCGAGCAACTCGAGCCTGTCGCGCCTCTCGTTCGCGATCAGGACGCGGAGATGGCGAACGTCATCCTGGAGAGACTCGAGGTCGGGCATCTGCAGGATCTGAGTCGTAGCGCTGGCGTAGCGGCCTGCAACGAGTTCGGCCCTCCGTCCGACGGTGTCCTCACCGAACGCGCCTGGCATGTGGGCCGCGTGCTTGCGCTTGCTCCGCGTGTCGGCCATGTGCCTGCGTTCTGGAATGTGCGGGTCTCTCCTGCCGAGGCCGTCAGCCGAGAATGTTGATCGCGCGCGCCGCCACGACGAGCACCGTGACCGACGAGGCAACCGCCTCGAGTGCCATCAGCGCCTTCGCCGGCCGAGTGAGTGGCATCGTGTCGGTCGGGCTGAAAGCGATCGAGTTCGTCAGCGAGACGTAGACGTAGTCGAGAAGGTGCGGCGACCATCCAGTTCGCGCCAGCGACGGGTTCTCGTCCTGCGGAAACTGAAGATCCGGGGTGCTGCGCGGCTCAGTCAGCCGGCGTACCGGACCGCCGCAATCGAGCTCCCACAACGCCAGCCCGAACGCGATGACGTTCGTGAGCAGGATGGTCGCAGCGCTGGCGAGCAACTGACCGCCGGACGCCCCGTACGTCGCGAGCGAGATGATGACCGCAGCGGTCCCGATGACGCTGGCTGCGACCACCACCCCGATGAGGGCAATCACGAGCGTTCGTCGCAGCATTCCGCGCCTGCCGACGCCAAGGCCGACGAGGAGCGCCACGGCCAACCCGAGAAGCGGTACCGCGAGAACGAGCCAGATCCACCAGTCGCGACGCCCAAAGAGCTCCCAGCCTTGCGCGGCACTCACGCCGGCGAGGGCCAGCGTCGCGAGGAGGGCGAGCGCGACGAAGGGCGCTGCCTCGGCTCGGGCCTCGAATCTCGCCTCGGCGAGGTCGTCTTTCACCATCCTCGGGGGTTCGGCAGCCGTGGGCCAACCCCTCGCGAGCAACCCGTTCGGATCGAGTCGTTGGTGTGACCTCGAAGTGCGAATACACTCGTCTGCCGTGGATGAGCGTGACCTGAAGCTGCTCGAGCTTCCTGCGATCCTCGAGCGCCTCTGCGCCGCGACGGCGAGCGCTCCCGGCCGCGACCTGGCCGCGCGATTGCGCCCTGACGCCGACGCAAGCACGGTCGCCGAACGGCAGGCTCGCACGACCGAGGCCGTGTGGCTGCTCGACCGTGCCGAGGAGCCCGAGCTCGCCGGCTTCGGGGAACTCACGGAAGCGGTAGCGCTTGCCGAGCGTGGAGGCGCGCTCGATGCAATGACGCTGTCGGCGATCGCCAAGGCAGCCCGGATTGGAGTAACGGCGCGCCGGTCGCTCGAGGCAATCGGTGAAACCCCTTTGCTTCGAGCGATTGCCGCAGACATCGATGACCGGCTCGAGGGTCTTGCCGACGCGATCCATTCCGCAGTCGAAGCCGACGGCTCCGAGCTGCGCGACACCGCCACCCCGACGCTTCGGCGCCTCAGGCGAGAGCTGCGCGACGGGCGGGCACGTCTCGCCGAACGGCTGCGGAGCCTGGCGCGCACCCCGGGCCTTGCAGAGCACCTTGCCGAGGAGTTCGTCACGGAGCGGGCCGGCCGACCCGTTATCGCACTTCGTGCCTCCTCCCGCTCGGCGGTTCCGGGCATCGTCCACGACACCTCGGGCTCCGGCCAGACGCTGTTCGTCGAGCCGCTGGTGGTGGTCGAGGACTCGAATCGACTTCGTGAGGCAGAGAGCGCGGAGCGCGAAGAGGTCATTCGAATCCTGCGCGAGCTCTCGGCGCGTGTCGCCGAGCACGCGGTCTCACTACGGGTACTGATCGATGCGGTCGGCCGGATCGACCTGGCGCTCGCCTGCGCCTCGGTGTCGCGCTCGTGGCGTGGAGCGCAAGTTACGATCAGTTACAAGGTCGCCCTTCGTGGGGCGCGGCATCCGCTCCTCGACGCTTCCCAGGCCGTGCCGGTGGACCTCGAGCTGGGAGAGCTCCGGGCCGTGGTCATCTCAGGCCCGAACACGGGTGGCAAGACCGTGGCCCTGAAGACGCTCGGGCTGGCAGTCGTGTTGCACCAGTGCGGCCTACGGCCACCCGCAGATACGGCGGCGCTACCGATCTTCGACCGTGTCCTCGTCGATATCGGAGACGAGCAGTCCATTGCGATGAGCCTCTCGACCTTCTCGGGACATCTCCGGAACCTCGTCACCGTGCTGGAGGCAGCGACCGACCAATCGCTTGTCCTGCTCGACGAGGTCGCCGCCGGAACCGACCCGAGCGAGGGGGCCGCTCTCGCACAGGCGCTGTTGGAGCGTCTGGTCACGCAGGCGCGACTCACGGTTGTGACGAGTCACTTCGCAGAGCTCAAGGAGTGGGCCGCCGCGGTGCCGGAGGCGACGAATGCGGCAACCGGATTCAACCCGGACACCGATGAGCCCCTGTATCGCGTCGAGCTCGGAAGGCCCGGGACGTCGCACGCGCTGCGGATCGCGGAGCGACTGGGGCTACCTGCCGACATCGTCAAGGCTGCCAGGGCACGCGTCAGCCCCGATCGGCTGCGTGTCGCCGAGCTCCTTGCCCAGGCAGAGCTGGCAGAGCGCGATGCAGCCGCGGCGCGGGCCAGGGCGGTTGCAGGCGAGGCCCTCGTCGCCGAGGAGCAGCTCGAGGTCGCGATGCGCAAGGTCGAGCTCGCGAACGAGATCGAGCGGGTCCGGACGTCCGCACAAGCCGAGCGCGAACGGACGGTCGCGCAGGCCGAGCGCGAGCTCACCGAGGCCCGGAATGAGCTGGACGAGCTCCGCCACGAGATCAGGGCTGCACGAAAGGCCGAGCAGAAGCGCCGCTCGGCGGGCACAACCGGCGCAACGCGAGCAGAGCGTGAGCGTGACCGACGCCTCGGCGCCGCCTCCGAGCGCTCGACCCGCGCGCGCCACGCCATCGCTCTCGCGAGCGTCCCGCCACAGCAAACGGCTCCCCTTGCGGTGGGCGACCCGGTGGTCGCGCCCACGGTGGGGGTGCGCGGCACCGTGACGGAGATCGCAGGGGACGAGGCAACCGTCCTCGGACCCGGAGGCCTGCGGGTTCGAATCCCTCTCGAGCAACTTCGACCCGACGGGAATCCAAGCCAAGCGGGTGCCGTGGCTCCCGCGGAACGGGTTCCCGTCCTCGCGCCGGCTGACGCCCCATTCGAGCTCGATCTCCGCGGACGAACCGCGCAGGAATCGCGGGAAGCAGTCCGGGCCTTCATCGACAACGCGACGCTCGCGGGTCACACCGAGGTACGAGTCATTCACGGCCGCGGCACAGGCGCGATTCGCAAGGCTGTGCGCGACGAGCTGGCACGTCACCCGCTGGTGGGAAGCCAGGCGTCAGACTCGGCCGACGGCGCCACCGTTGTCTCGCTCGAGTAGCCGCTCCAACGATCACAAAACCTGATCGTGAGCATCGCGAGTCGCTGTGGTGTAGCGGGGTGCGTGGAAGCGACGATGCAGTTGTCCTTCGCTACTCGATCAGGAGGCTTGTCGTGCACCCGCTTCACCTCTACTTCCTCGAGCTTCACCGCGAGCGAATCGCGCGCTTCGACCGCGACGTGGCTCGCCATTACGGAGACCGCGTTGCCCACAGTTGCTCCGGTCGGACGCGCCAGGACCGGCCTGCTCCGCCGCCGGCCGGCACAGCTCGTGGCCCGAGACGCGTGCTGATGCCGCTAGCCGTAACAATGGTGGAGATGAGCAGCCCTGCGCGGCCGCGCGAGCATGATTCGTGGCTTGGTGTCGAGGTCCGGCACCTCGCCGCGCTGCGAGCGATTTCGGAGGAGGGCTCGTTCGGGGCGGCGGCGCTCTCACTCGGGTATGCGCAGTCGGCCATCAGTCAGCAGGTCGCCGCGCTCGAGCGCCACGTCGGCCGCAGGCTCTTCGATCGTCCCGGCGGCTCGCGCCCCGTGACCCTGACTCGCGCCGGCGAGCTACTCCTCGGGCACGCCGAATCGATCATGAGCAGGCTCTCTGCGGCAAAGGTCGATCTGGAGTCGCTCGATGAAGACGATTGCGGCCGCTCGTTGCGGATCGGCGGGTCCCAGAGCATCGCGGGCCTGGTGTTGCCGCGGATCCTGCACGAGATCGGCGCAGAGCCAGGGGAGATCGAGTTCGACGTACGCCAGTCGAACGACGACCGCGAGCTGCTGAGCTGGCTCGAGAAGGGCGACCTCGACGTGGTCTTCGCCGAGCTGCCGATCTCGGGTGCTGTGCTCGAAACCGCGCGGCTGTTCGACGACCCGTACGTCCTCCTCGTCCAGGAGGAGCATCCGTATGCCGTTCTCGGGCGCCCGCTGACACTCGAGGAAGTCGCGGACGTGCCGTTGATCGGGCTCAAGAGCGGCCCAGGCCTCGCGAAGCTCGCGAGCATCTTTGCCATGCATGGGCTCGAACCGCGCTTCAGCCACCTTGTCGACGACACGGTCACGCTGCACGGGTACGTGGTCGCCGGCCTCGGCTCGGCACTGGTGACCCAGCTCGCGGCCGCGCCGGACGGTAAGCCTCTCGTTGCGCTGCCGATCGAAGATCGCCTGCCTTCGCAGGTCATGGCAATCGCGTGGCATCGCGACCGGCTGCGTACGTGTACCGCGGGGCTCTTCGTCGATCTGGCGATCGAGGTCACCGCGGGCACCGTCACCGCGTAGTCGACCTGGTTCCCAGAACGTCACGTGATCGCGACCCGGACGGGACGCCACGCCCCATACCTTCGAAGAAACAACAAGGAGGACAAGGTGAACCACCTTCTATTCCAGGCCTACCGCGCTGAATACGAGCGCATGCTCCACGAGATCGCGGCGCACCCTCGGCTCGACCGCGCCGATCCGAGTCAGCCCGGGTTTCTCCGTCGACGACTCGCCGCCCTACGAGCCGAGCCCGCGGTGCCCACGGCCGATTCAGGGCGAACTGTCACGATCCGACGCGCATCGGTTGCAGATGCGCCGCAGCTCGCCGAGCTGGCAGCGCTGAGCGAGCGGCGGGTGCCACGAGGCCCTGTCCTGGTTGCTCAGATGGATCGCGACCTCGTCGCGGCCGTTCCGCTCGAGGGTGGGCCGGCGCTCGCCGACGTCACCCGGGCGACGGCCGATGTCGTGCAACTGCTCGAGCTGCGCTCACGGCAGGTTCGCCGGGCTCGACAAGCCGCCTGAGCTCAGACCGGCCCGGCGGTCGCGAGAATGCGATCGATTCTCGCGAGCTCCTCATCGGAGAAGTCGAGCCGGTCGAGCGCTGCGATGTTCTGTTCGAGCTGAGCGACGCTGCTCGCCCCGATCAGCGTTGAGGTGACCCGGGGGTCACGAAGCGTCCAGGCGAGCGCGAGTTGGGCCATCGACTGGCCTCGGGCCAGTGCGATCTCGCTCAGAGCACGCACCGTCGCCCTCAGCTCGTCGGTCACTCTGTCCGTCGGCAGCGCAAAGTTCGCCTCGGCTCGCGAGCCCGCCGGGATTCCGTCGAGGTAGCGGTCGGTGAGGAGACCTTGTGCGAGCGGGGAGAAGCCGATGCACCCCATTCCGAGGTCGCCGATCGCATCGAGAAGGTCTGGCTCGATCCAGCGGTCGAGCATCGAGTAGCGCGGCTGGTGGATGAGAACGGGAGTGCCGAGGGTACGCGCAATCCCGGCAGCCTCACGGGTTTGCTCGGCCGTGTACGACGAGATGCCGACGTAGAGCGCCTTCCCCTGACGCACGATTGCGTCGAGCGCACCCATCGTCTCCTCCAGCGGCGTCTCGGGATCGAAACGGTGGGAGTAGAAGATGTCGACGTAGTCGAGACCCATCCGCACAAGGCTCTGGTCGACGCTGGCCTGCAGGTACTTTCGCGAGCCCCACTCGCCGTAGGGACCGTCCCACATCCAGTATCCGGCCTTCGTCGAGACGATGATCTCGTCCCGGTGCAGGCGCAGATCCCTCTCGACGATCCGGCCGAAGGTCTCCTCGGCCGAACCAGCCGGGACGCCGTAGTTGTTTGCGAGATCGAGATGCGTGACACCGAGATCGAAGGCCCGAAGGACGATGTCTCTGCTCACGCTGAAGGGCTGGTCGGCGCCGAAGTTGTGCCAGAGCCCGAGCGACACGGCCGGAAGCTTCAGCCCGCTTCGGCCGCAGCGGCGGTACTGCATCTTCGCGTAGCGATCGGCAGCGGCTGTGTACGACGTCATCGATGCGAGGCTAGACGATCCAGGGGAGCGCGGAGCCGTCGAACAGAGGCGTCGCGACGGACTCCCCCAGCCGCTCGCACACAGCGTTCCACGCTTCGTCAACGGTGGGAGGGCGCCGCGCTCGATGCCCGTCGGAAGCGACCAGGTGCGCGAGGCCCGACTCGAGCAGCTCCCAGGCGGTGCGATGCGCGGCCTGGCCGTGGCCACCCACCAGCGACGCTCCGTTGAGACAGAGAAGCCAGCCCTGCTCGGCAAACCAATCGAGAGCGTGCGGCTCGACCTGCACCTCGGAACAGCGCTCGGGATGGGCCAGTACCGGTACCAGCCCGGCCGCGGTGATCCTCGCTGACGCTTCGATGACGAGGTCGACCTGGCCGGGGAAGTCGAGCCATGACCCCGGGAACTCGACGAGCACGCCACGCGTCCCCTCGAGCACGAACTCGGTCGGATCGCGTACGAGCACCTCGCTCGGAAAGAGCTCGGCCCCGCGACGCAGATCCAGACCCAGACCGCGAGCCAGGCCCTGGACCTCCAGGAACCCCTCCTCGTACCGCTGCGCGCGCGCGGCCGACCACGGGTACGAGTCCCAGGGTGCGTGGACGTGCGGGGTTGCAAAGAGGATGCGGGTGCCCGCCTCGACCGCCATTGCACACAACTCAACCCCCTCCTCGACCGTCGTCGCTCCGTCATCGCCAGACGGAACGACATGCGAATGGACGTCGACGAACGGAGGCCTGGGCACACAACGAGGGTAGATACGCGGCCGGAGTCGCCGCGTATCTACCCTGAAGGGTTCGTGTCCGCACCCGAGACCATCGCCCTCCCGACGCCCATCGCCGACCCGACACTCGAGATCCTCTGGCAGGAGGACGTCGCCGCGCTCGTCTTCGAACGCGCGCCCGACGGGACGATCACCGACGCGGGCCTGACGGTCGGTGCCCCCGCGTTCGGTGATCTCGACCACCTCGGGAAGAACGCGATCGCACGCAAGGTGGGCCTCGTCGAGCTCCTCGCTCTCGAGTCCGACCTCCCTGAGTTGGCGCCCGGTGTCTCAGCCCAGGTGGTGCTCGCGACGCTCGCCCTCGCCCGTCGCTCGGTGACGGAGGGCCTCGTGCACCCCCACCTCGAGTTTGGTGGGGGCCGCTGGAACGCACTCTGGGGAGCGACGCTCGACGAGCGCGTCTCGGCCACGCTCGCGGAGCTCGCCGAGGCAATGCCGCCCGTCGGTGCATGGGCATTCGACGGTGATCGTGAGGAGACCGTCTACGACCTCTACGGGTGCGCGGTGGACCGGATCGCACGCGAGCGCCTGCACGCCGCGCGGGTCCGGCTCGGTGGCGGCCGACTCGGCGCGCGGCCCGCGACCCTCGCGCACGCACTCGACGGGCTCACCGGTCTCGACCCCGAGCTTCCGGCAACGAGCGGCTATGCAGGTCTCGAAGAGCGACTCACGGAGTGGGTCGACGAGGGCCTCGCGAAACGCTCCAGCGCACCATGGACGATCTGCCTGCGTCTTGACGAGCGTTTCTCGCGTGACCCCGACGAGAGCATCCCGGAGATCGTGCTCGAGGTGCTTCTCCAGGCCGCGGACGACCCTACGCTCGTCCTCCCTGCCGCGTTGCTGTGGGACGGTGAGGCCGACATCTTCTCGTTCGTCCGTGCGAGCGACCCTCGCCGCGTGCTCAGTGGACGACTGAGGTTGATCGAGCCACTCCTCGCCGAGGGCGGGATCGTGTTCGACGGCGACGAGCCCACGGAGACGATGCTCACGGACGACGCCGTTCGGTTCTTGCTGCGCGACGCGATCCCGCGGCTCGAGGAGCATGGCGTAACCGTTCTCCTCCCTGCGAGCTGGGTCTCCGCGTCGGCGAGGCTCAAGGTCAACCTGACCGTCACCAGCACCGGCCCCATCGCACGCGGCAGCGGCCTGCTTGCGCGCGACTCGCTCGCGACGTTCGACTGGAAGCTTGCGCTCGGGGACGTGACCCTGACCGAGGAGGAGCTCACCGAGCTGGCGGCCGCCAAGGAGCCCCTCCTGCGAATCCGCGGGCGCTGGCATGCGCTGCGGCGTGCGGATGTCGATCGCGCGCTGCGCTTCCTCGAGCGACGCCGCGAGGGCAACGTCGTCGATCTCGTGCGGGCGATCGGCGGAGTCGAGACCGAGGATGCCGGGCTCGAGCTCGGCGAGGTCACTCTCGACGACACGCTCAGCGAGCTCCTCGCGGGAGACAACCAAAGGGCCTTCCGGGTGCTCGGGACACCGGCGGGAATGCGGCACGCTCTGTTTCCCTTCCAGGAACGCGGGCACGGCTGGCTCCGCTTTCTCGGCGATCTCGGGGTGGGAGCGATTCTCGCCGACGACATGGGGCTTGGTAAGACGGTCCAGGCGATCGCGATGCTCGTCTCCGAGCGCGAGGAGAACGGAGCTCTGGGGCCGACGCTCGTCGTTTGCCCGATGAGCATCACCCGACAATGGGTGAAGGAGATCGATCGCTTCGCTCCAGACCTGCGTGTCCACCTCCACCACGGGACGGCGCGGCTGACCGGTGAGGCGCTCGCAGAGGCGGCCGCCGGATCCGACGTGGTGGTGACGTCGTACGACATCGCCACGCGTGACATCGAGGACCTCGAGCCGATCACGTGGGACCGGGTGCTGTTCGACGAAGCCCAGGACGCCAAGAACCCCGCGACGAAGAGGGCGCGGGCCATGCGCCGTCTTCGCGGAGCCCGGCGGCTTGCACTCACGGGCACGCCCATCGAGAACCGCCTGGGAGAGCTGTGGGCGATCATGGACCTCGTCAACCCTGGTCTGCTGGGTTCGCACGACCGGTTCGACCGGATGTTCGCTCGACCGATCGAAGCGGGCAACGACGAGCTCCAACTCGAACGGCTGAGGACGATGGTGCAACCGTTCATCCTGCGGCGGGCCAAGGATGACGACGAGGTTGCGCTCGATCTCCCCAAGCTCATCGTGTCTCGGGTCGAGTGTCACCTGACGATCGAGCAGGCGAGTCTCTATCGCGCGACCGTCGACCGCTGGTTGCCCCGGGTCGAGGAGCACGAGGACAGGTTCGGCCGCCGAGGTGCGGTGCTGGCGATGCTGAGTCAGCTCAAGCAGGTCTGCAATCACCCTGAGCTGGTCGTCCCGACCGGGCGCCCGCTCGACGGGCGATCCGGAAAGCTCGAGACGCTGGTCGACCTCCTCCTCGAGGTTCCCCCGGACGACAAGGCGCTCGTCTTCACCCAGTATCCGGGCTTCGATCGCCTTGCGCCGTATCTCGCGGAGAGAACAGGGCGCGTGGTCGGCTTCTTCCACGGTGGGCTTCCCGCCCGCCGGCGCGACGAGCTCGTCGAGGCGTTCTCTTCACCCGACGGGCCGTCGCTCATGGTCGTCTCGATCCGAGCCGGCGGTCGTGGGCTCAACCTGCCGGCGGCGAACCACGTCTTCCATTTCGATCGCTGGTGGAATCCCGCGGTCGAGCAGCAGGCGACCGACCGCGCCTATCGCTTCGGGCAGACCAAGGATGTCACGGTGTACAGCTTGATCTGCAAGGCCACGCTCGAGGAGCGAATCGATCTCCTGCTCGAGAGCAAGCGCGAGTTGGCGGCAAAGGTGATCTCGGCCCGCTCGACCGATTGGCTCGGCGATCTCGATCTCGACGCCATCCGGGCTGCGGTTGAGCTGTCCGACGAGGCGACGGAGGACGGGCGATGAGCGTCGACCGGATTCTCGTCAACGGCGGCGAGCCAATCCAGGTCGAGGCCGAGCAACGGCCTGGACAGGGCGCCTGGGCGAGACTGGTGGCGACCTCGATTGTCCCCGACGAGCGAACGGCGAGGGCGCAGCGGGGACTCGAGATCGGTCGCGCCGGGATGCTCCACTCCCTCGCGGTGGGGCCGGGAGTCGTCGTCGCGCGGGTCAGCGGTAGCGAGGAGGTCGACTACGAGGTCGAGTTGCACACCCGCCCGTTGCCTCCGCGCGTCTGGGCCGCTGCGACGAAGGCCCCGCAATGGAAAGTCGCCGCCTCAGGACGCGAGCAGTCGGTCTCGCTCGAGCACGAGCTCGCGGCCGGATGGGGCGAGCCTCTCGTTCCTCCCGGGCGCGCCATCCGGCGCAGCTGCACCTGCCCGGATGTCGAGTTCAGCGGAACGTGCAAGCACCTCGTCGCACTTGGATTCGTGTTCGCGGAGGCGATCGACCGTGATCCCACCCTGCTCCTTCGGTGGCGCGGCTGCCTGACCGCCGATGAGCCTTCGCCCGCAGAGGACGCCGATCTCGAAGCTTCCACCCTGCCGACCCTCGATGAGGAGCCCGACCCGTGGCTCGGAGGGGTCGTCCCCGAGATCGGCCCGGCCCGCGCACTCCCGGTCGGTGCGGTTCTCAAGCGTCTCGGACCGAGCGGGTTGCGCCTCGACGGAGTCGAGCTGATCGAGTTGCTCGAGCCGGCGTACGCAGCGCTTGCACGTACCGATACCGCGGGCTGACAGCGACCGTCTGCTCTGCTCGCTGTTCATCGACTCGCACAGCGCCGGCCCAATCTCGACGACGTAGCATGACGGCGTGGACGAACGGGAACTCGGCGACAGCGGGATTCGGGTCTCGCGGCTGATCCTCGGCTGCGGGAATTTTGGCGGGATAGGCTCGTCACCCGCGTTCTTCGGGCAGGGGACGTCCTACGACGACGCGCACCAGTTGCTCGACGCAGCGTGGGAGCTCGGAATCACCACGTTCGACACGGCCGATGCCTACGGCGGCGGACGCAGCGAGAGCTGGCTCGGTGACTGGCTTCGCACCCGGCCGCCGGACGTGCGGGAGCGAGTCGTCGTGACGACGAAGACGTTCAACCCGATGGACGAAGGCGCCGATCGTGGGCTCTCTCGCGCCCGGATCCATCGCCAGGTGGAGACGAGCCTCACCCGACTCGGGCTCGACCGCATTCCGCTCTACATGGCGCACGACCGCGACCTCGGGGTGCCGCAGGAAGAGACGCTGCAGGCCTTCGACGAGCTTCGACGTGCCGGCAAGATCGGCGCCGTCGGCGCATCCAACTACGACGCCGACGCGCTTGCGGAGGCGATCGAGATCTCGAGGCTCGAGGGGCTGGTCCGCTTCGAGTGGGCCCAGAACTCCTTCTCCCTCCTCGAACAGGGCGACCGGCAGACGGTGTTTCCGCTGTGTCACGAGCACGGGATCGGCTACACGCCGTTCGGCCCGCTTGCAGGTGGGTGGCTCACCGGAAAGTACCGCCGCAACGAAACGCCCCCCGAGGGCTCACGAATGACCAAGCGCCCGGAGCCATATGCGGATTACGCAACCGGCCGGGTCTTCGACGCACTCGACAAGCTCTCGGCCCGCGCGGCCGAGCATGGGGTCTCGATGGCCGCACTGGCGTTTGCCTGGCTCCTCCACACGCCCGAGATCAGCGCGGTCGTCGTTGGCCCGAACACCGTCGCGCAGTTCGAACCGGTGGCCGAGGCTCTGACGATCGAGTTGTCGAGCGCGGAGCACCACGAACTGGCAGGCTGGTTCGCGTGAGCCGCACGCCGCTCCTGATTCTCTCCGAGGCCGATGTCCGCGCGTCGCTCGAGATGCGACCGTGCATCGAGGCCATGGAGACCGCGCTGGCTGCGCTCGCTCGAGGCGAGATGTCGATGCCTCTCCGCTTCGTCGTCAAGCCGGGTGGCGACGCGCTTCTCGGGCTGATGCCGGCGCATCGAGGCGGCGCGGAGCCGCTGTTCTCGCTCAAGGAGATCGTGGTCGCACCCGGGAACTCCGCGCGCGGGCTCGATCCGCACCAGGGCGCCGTCTTGCTCCACGACGGAACGACCGGTGTCCTGCGGGCGGTTCTCAATGCGTCGCCGATCACCGAGATCCGGACGGCAGCGGTGTCCGGAGTCGCGACGAAGCTCCTTGCGCGATCCACGCGCAAGCTCGGTTGCGATCCTCGGCTCGGGTGTCCAGGGCAGGTCGCACGCGGTCGCGATGCGCGAGGTGCTGCCGGATGCGGAGCTCCGCATCTGGAGCCGTACCCCGGCGCACGCGGAGGCACTCGCGCTCGAGGCCCATGGGCTCGCGTGCGCGACGGTCGAAGAGGCTCTCGACGGCGCCGATGTCGTGTGCGCGTGCACGTCGTCGCACGAGCCGATCATCGCGCTCGCCGCTCTCGCTCCCGGCACCCACGTGAACGCCGTCGGCTCGTCGGTGCCGTGGGCTCGAGAGCTCCAGTCAGAGGTCGTCGCGGCCGCCAGCCTCTTTGTCGACCGGCGCGAGTCGACGCTCAACGAATCCGGCGACTATCTCCGGGCGGTGGAGGAACAGGGCATCGGGCCGGATCACATCCGCGCGGAGCTCGGTGAGATCCTCACCGGCGCCGCAGCTGGACGAACCTCCGACGACGAGCTCACGCTGTTCAAGTCCCTTGGGCTCGCTGTCGAGGACCTTGCGGCGGCCGAGCTCGTCGTGCGCAGGGCGACCGAGCTCGGGCTCGGCACCGAGGTCGACTTCTGATCTCGCTCGCCGAGATCGAGCGGGCGCGGGCGATCACGGCGGATGTCGTGCGGCGCACGCCGCTCGTTCGCCTCGAGGTCGACTCGCCGGCCGAGATCTGGCTGAAGCTCGAGTGCCTCCAGCCGATCGGATCGTTCAAGATTCGTGGCGCGTCGAGCGCGATCCGTCAGTCCGATCCCGCGTCGTGGGCCAACGGCGTCTGGACGACGAGCGCCGGCAACATGGCTCAGGGAGTCGCCTGGATGGCACGCGAGCTTGGCGTTCCCGCCCACGTCGTCGCCCCGGATCACGCACCCCGCGCCAAGCTCGATGCGATCACCCGGCTCGGCGCGACCACAACCAGCGTGCCGTTCGACAGGTGGTGGGAAGCGATGGAGTCAGGGGCGTTCCCCGGGCTCGACGGGCTGTTCGTCCACCCGGTGCTCGACGAGCGGGTGATGGCCGGCAACGGTGTCATCGGCCTCGAGCTTGCCGAGGAGCTCGAGGATTTCGACCTCGTCCTCGTCCCCTGGGGGGGCGGCGGGCTGTCCACCGGAATCGCCTCGGCGCTCGCCGGGCTGGGGTCGGCCGCGCGGGTCGTCGCGGTCGAGCCCGATACCGGAGCCGCGCTGACGGCGTCGTTCGCCGCGGGCGAGCCGACGCAAGTCGCCTACACATCATCCTTTGTCGACGGCTCGGGCTCGAAGGCTGTCCTCCCCCCGATGTGGGAGCGGGCACGAGAGGTGATCGCGGACGCGATGTCGGTCTCACTCGACGAGACGGCAGCCTCGGTGCGCCTCCTCGCGACACGCGCGCGCGTGGTTGCAGAGGGAGCCGGCGCGCTGGCGCTGGCGGCGGCTCTGTCGGGCAGGGTCGAGGGCCGACGAATCGTCTGCGTCGTCTCGGGCGGGAACATCGATGCCGCGACGCTCGCGACAATCCTCCAGGGCAACACCCCGGGCTGACCGGGCGCGACGCCTCGGTCCCGACTCGACACCCCCAGGGGTCGGCAAGCGCCGGCCCCAAGCGGAGATACCATGCTGCAATGGACTTCGAGACGAGGGCGATCCACGTCGGCCAGGAACCGGATCCCGCGACGGGAGCGGTGACGACACCGATCTACCAGACCTCGACGTTTGCCCAGGAGGCGGTGGGAGTGCACAAGGGCTACGACTACGCCCGTGTCGCGAATCCCACCCGGACCGCGCTCGAGGACTGCCTGGCGTCGCTCGAGGAGGCCGACTACGGGCTCGCGTTCTCGTCGGGCCTCGGCGCTGCCACGTCGATCATGCATCTCGTCGATCCGGGCGACCGGGTCGTCTGCGTGAACGACGTCTACGGCGGGATGTACCGCATGTTCTCGCAGGTGTACGAGCCGAAGGGCTATCGGTTCGACTACGTCACCCCCGAGGAGCTGCTCGCTCCGGGCACGGTGGACGGCGCCCGGTTGGTGTGGATCGAATCGCCCACCAACCCGCTTCTCAACATCGTCGACCTTGCCGCGGTCGGGGCACTCACACGCGCGGCAGATGCACTTCTGGTCGTCGACAACACGTTCGCGACCCCGTATCTGCAGACACCTCTGGCGCTCGGCGCCGACATCGTGGTGCACTCGACGACGAAGTACCTCGGCGGCCACTCGGACGTCGTCGGCGGGTTTGCGGGCACCAACGACCCGACGGTGGCAGAGCGGCTCAGGTTCCTGCAGAAGTCGCTCGGGGCGGTGCCTGGGCCGTTCGACTCGTGGCTCGTGCTTCGGGGCCTCAAGACGCTCGCCGTGAGAATGGATCGGCACTGCGAGAACGCGCGCGCGGTGGTTGCGTTTCTCACCGAGCACGAGC
Organism: uncultured Actinomycetes bacterium; assembly: GCA_963724655.1. Classification (GTDB taxonomy): domain Bacteria; phylum Actinomycetota; class Thermoleophilia; order Gaiellales; family Gaiellaceae; genus Gaiella. The sequence continues at coordinate 115,011 of CAVRVG010000001.1, forward strand.
GCGTGCGGCAGGTCCTCTATCCCGGTCTTCCCGACCACCCGGGCCATGAGATTGCGGCTCGCCAGATGCGTGACTTCGGCGGCATGGTCTCCTTCCTGCTCGACACCGAGGAGGAGGCTGTCGACTTTGTCGCCCGCACGAAGGTCTTCACGCTGGCGGAGAGCCTCGGCGGGGTCGAGAGCCTGATCGAGCATCCGGCCCGAATGACCCACGCATCGGCTGCAACGGGGCCATTCGCGTCTCCGCGAGAGCTCGTCCGTCTCTCGGTCGGCATCGAGTCGGCGGGCGATCTCGTCGCCGATCTGGCTGCGGCGTTCGCGAGCGTTGCTGCCACTGCGTGAACACGGCCGTCCACTGGTTCGGCCCGAGGGCGACGTGATGGCCGGGCGGCGGTAGGCCGGCGATGCCACGAGGACCGATCGACCTTCGTCACGACGGTGGCGAGCGACGAATCGCCGCCTACCTGGTCGAGACCGACGACGGCCTCGCGCTCTTCGATTGCGGCCCCGCAAGCTGCCTGGATGCGCTCCGCGCCGGTCTCGCCGAGAGCGGGCTCGAGGTCGGCGACGTGCGCCATCTCCTGCTCTCGCATATCCATCTCGATCACGCCGGAGCCGCGGGCGAGCTGGTTCGCTCGAACCCCGAGCTGCTCGTTCACGTCTCCGAGGTCGGCGCGCCGCACCTCCTCGATCCCTCGCGGCTGGAAGCGAGCGCGCGGCGCCTGTACGGCGACGGATTCGACCGGCTCTGGGGTGCGTTGCGCCCGATTCCCGAGGGCAACCTTCACATCGTGGGCTCAGAGGTCGTGGGGCTCGAGTGCTTCGAGACGCGCGGCCACGCCGAGCACCACGTCTCCTACCTCCATCCCGACGGCACGCTGTACGCCGGGGACGCAGCTGGTGTTCGGATCACACCCGCGGAGTTCGTCTTCGCACCGACAACCCCACCGGAGATCGATCTGAGGAAATGGGAGGCGACGCTCGACGAGATCGAACGGCGGGCGCCGGCGCGCCTCGCGTGCATCCACTTCGGGGTCTTCGATGACGTCGCCTCGCACCTCGCGCGGCTTCGCGAAACGATGCGGCGCTGGGCCGGGTGGGTCGCCGATGGTGACGACGAGACAGCGTTTGTAGCTCGCGCGCGCGACGACCTTCGGGCGGCCGGCGAGATAGCCACCATCTACGAGCATGCCGCCACCCTCGAGTACAACTATGCGGGCCTGGAGCGGTACTGGCGAAAGCTTCGCGAGGCATCCGGAGATGAGTGAGGACGGACGCATCTCGCTGGCTGCATATTGCGCGCTGTATCCCGCTGACGGCGTGGCCGAATTCGGCGGTGTCACGTGCCTCCGTTTGCCGGGAGCACCCGACTCGCCGATGCTCAACCGCGTGGTCGGGCTCGGGGTCGACACGCCGGCAACCGAGGCAGAGCTCGACGAGGCGATCGCCTTCATGGGCGACGTCACGTTCTACGTCTCGCTCGAGCCGCACGCCCAAGGCAATGGCATTCAGGTCTGGCTCGAAGAGCGCGGCTTCGCCCCCGGCTGGGGATGGATGCGCTTCGGGCGAGACGCTCGTAGCGCGCCGGACGTAACGACGACGCTCGAGATCCGTCAGGTCGGTGTCGACGACTCTGCCGCCTTCGCCATGATCCAGCGGAGCGCATACGGCCTTCCCGAGACAGCGGATGCGGCCCTTCGCTCGATCTCGACGGCGCCCGGATGGAGCTGTTGGATCGGGTTCGCCGGCGATGAGCCGGCAGCAGCGGGGGCACTCTACGTCCAGGGTGGGTCAGCGTACTTTGGCCTGGGAGCGACCTTGCCTCAACACCGAGGCAAGGGCGGGCAGAGCGCCATCTTCGCGACGCGCATCGAGCACGCGCGCTCGCTGGGGTGCACGCGGCTCCTCACAGAGACGGGTGAACGCCGCGACGAGATGCCGGGCAACTCCTACCGGAACATCACGCGTTTCGGCTTCGAAGAGCGGGACGTGCTGCAGAACTGGGTGCGCAACCGTTCCGCGTAGCTCTGCCTAGTCGGCGGCGTGCGCGCGGAGATCATCGAGTGTCGCGAACTCGAGCGAGGCGACGTTCGTCGCCTCGAGCACGACCTGTGGCGCCGCGCCGGCCTCGAAAGCCTCCTGCCACCGAGGTGCGCAGAGACACCAGCGATCGCCGGGCCTGAGACCGGGAAAGCCCCACTCCGGGTGCGGGGTCGAGAGATCGTTGCCCGAGGCCGCGCTGAACTCGAGGAACTCGGCTGTCATCACCGCACAGACACCGTGAACGCCGACATCCTGGCCGCCGACATGACAGCTCCCGTCTCGAAAGAACCCCGTCATCGGATCGAGCGAGCACGGTTCGAGCTCATCGCCGAGCACGTTGCGTGAGCTCTCGTTCATGTCGGTGCTTCGCTGCTGGATTCAGGTGGTCTCGCGACGCACGACGCGGGCGCCGCTCGACTGTTGCAGAGCCTTGATGACGATCTCGTCCACGTTGACATGCAACGGCCGGGTGAGCGCGAACATGATGCAGTCGGCGACCTCGGCGGGCGTGATCGGGTCAACGCCTTCGTAGACCGAGTCCGCCTTCTCCTTGTCACCGTAGAAGCGCACGACCGAGAACTCCGACTCGACGAGCCCCGCGTCGACCGTGCTGATGCGGATGGGCCGACCGAGCAGATCCTCGCGCAGCGCGTAGACGAACCCGCGCAACCCGAACTTGGCGGTGATGTACGAAGCGCCACTCGGGTACGCCTGCCGTCCTGCCACCGAGCCCATGAACAGGATGTGACCCTCGTCGCGGATGTGAGGAAGCGACAGTCGCGTCATGCGAAGGACGCCGTCGACATTCGTGTGAAGCACCGCTGCCTCATCCTCGGGAGTCGACTCGGTGAAGGGCGCCCGACCAAGCGCGAGCCCCGCGTTGTTGAACAGGATGTCGATCCCACCGAGCGCCTCGACTGCCGCCTCGACGAACGCGGCGGCGCTGGCCTCATCGGTGACGTCGAGCGGCAGAGCATGGTCGGCCTCGATCCGTTCGACCCGACGTGCCCCGCCCGCTACTCGGACCCCAGCCTCGCGCAGCTTCCGCACCGTTGCCGCGCCGATCCCCGACGATGCCCCGGTGACGATTGCCGTCTTGCCTCGCAGGTCCATGGCCAAGCGTCAGTCTTCGGCAAGCTCGATGCGGTCGATCGTGACCGGAGTCGTCGGCCGATCGCGTCCGTCTCGGGCAACACCCGAGATCGCATCCACCACGTCCAGCCCGGTTGTGACACGCCCGAACACGGTGTGCTTGCCATCGAGCCACGGGCACGCCTCGGCGGTGACGACGAAGAACTGCGAGCCGTTGGTGTTCGGGCCCGAGTTCGCCATCGCGAACGCACCGCGATCGACAGGGTGCTCGTTGAACTCGTCCTCGAACGTGTAGCCGGGCCCGCCTGTCCCATCGCCACGGGGGCAACCCGCCTGGATCATGAAGTCGGGGATCACGCGATGGAACGTGAGCCCGTCGTAGAACCCGTCGGCCGCGAGTCGCGTGAAGTTCTCGACGGTCTTCGGGGCTTCGCCGGGATAGAGCTCGAGCTCGATCGGCCCCTCGCTGGTGTGGAGTGTCGCGCGTGTCATGGGTGCGACGCTATCGAACTGAGGCTTAACCCGTCGCGACATCCGTCGGACAAGTGCCAACGTAGAATCAGCCAGGATGGCGATTGCCGAGCAAACCTCGCCGAAGCTTCCCGCGGGCGAGTCGTCGCTCGAGCTTGCCCGGAGTTGGCGAACGCTGACTCGCGCTGCGACGGCCGTGGCGCTCCTGACCGCACCGGCTCTCTTCGTGTGGTTCATGAAGCAGAACGACTGGTCGTGGTGGACGTCGTTGCTCGCCACCCTCGCAGTGGTGATCGTCTTCCGGGGGTTCGTCGACCTGCTCTTCCGGCGGCTCATTCCCTGGCCGAGCCTGTTCGGAGTCGAGAGCGCGACGCTCCGCGAGGAGGATGTCGTCGGACGCCGACGGGCATGGTTCTGGCGCTTCTGGTTCCGGATCGCCGTCCTCTTCCTCGTCGTCGTCACCGTCGTCTGGGCGTTCCGTGGGGGCTCGTGGCTCTCGACGATCGGGATCATCTTCGAGGGAATCGGTGAGGTGCTCAGCTCACCCCAGCTGTGGACGCAGGCGGTGTTCGTGTTCTTCCTGTTCTTCGCGAACTTCGCGATCCTCTTTGGCCCGCTGCTGCTGATGAACATGTCTCAGATGCAGTCGTTCGAGCCGGGTGACGCCGAGTGGGGCGTCAAGCTCGAGGACGTTCGTGGCCAGCTCGAGGCAAAGGAAGAGGTCAGACGTGTCGTCGACATCTGGCAATCGGGCGAGGAGTTCGAACGCGCCGGGGGCAAGCGCGAGCGGGGGCTACTGCTCTTCGGAGCTCCGGGCACCGGCAAGACGATGCTCGCCAAGGCGATCGCCACGGGATTCAACTCTCCGTTCATCTCGATGCCGGGCTCGGGCTTCGCGGCGACCTTCGTCGGGATCGACGCGATCATCGTTCGCCTTCTGGCACGGCGAGCGAAGAAGCTCGCCCGCAAGTGGGGTGGCCAGTGCATCGTCTTCATCGACGAGATCGACGCCGTCGGGATGCGACGGCAGTCGCTTGGATCGGGCTCCCAGGGGTTTATCCCGCTCACCGAGGGTCTGGGCGCGGAGGAGATCCTCTTCTTCGGCCCCTGGGGCTCCCGCGATCCCTCGGGAGACCTGATCGTCGAGAATCGCGCCTGGCGAGACCGTCTGTTCCTGCAGCGCGCGCCCGTCAGTTACGGCGTTCCGAGCGGGATGGCCGCTCGCCTGGGCCAGTTCTACGGCTTCATCTTCCCTGGTGGGATGGGAGGAATGGGCGGCGGGCTCGCGCTCAACCAGCTCCTCGTTGTGATGGACGGAATCGACAACCCTCCGTTCCTCTCCCGAACGCTCACGAGCAAGCTCAACACCTTCCTCGATGCGAGCTTCATCATGCCGAGGCGGATCGGCAAGCTGAAGCTCCGCGTTCCGGCTGCGCGCCCGCGCAGGGATCAGATCTACTTCATCGGCGCGACCAACGTCCCGATCTCCCGCCTCGATCCGGCGCTGATCCGCCCCGGCCGGATGGGTCGCCACGTGTGGTTCCGGACGCCCACCAAGGACGATCGCCTCGACATCCTCGAGCTCTACATCGGCAAGGTCTCGCACGACACCGAGCTCGATGACCCCAAGAGACGCGACGAGATCGCCCGCATCATGAGCGGCTACTCACCGGCGATGATCGAGCAGGCCATCTCGATGGCACTGACGATTGCTCACCACACGGGCCGAACTGCGTTCGGCTGGGACGATCTCGTCGAAGGCGTCACCACGCTGGACGCCGGCACCGCAGTCGGCTCCGAGTATGTGCCACACGAGCGGCGCGCGGTCGCTGTTCACGAGGCCGGGCACGCGATCGCCGGTCACATCTACATGACGGGCCGTGAGTCGACTCGGTTGACGATCAAGAAACGCGGCGATCAGGGCGTCGGCGGGCACCACTGGATGATCGAGAAGGAAGAGCGGTTGTTCTCGTTCCAGCACGAGATGTTCGAGGACATCATCTGGGGGCTCGGAGCCATGGCCGCAGAGCGAGTCGTCTACGGCGAAAACTCAAACGGCGTCGGCGGCGATGTGCAGGGAGTCACGTTGCGATCCGCACTCATGGTCGGACGCGCCGCAATGGGCCCGCAGCCATTCGAGGTCACGCCCCGTGAAGGCGAGACCGACGAGGAAGCACGCAAGCGCGTCCTCGACCGGTTCGAGAAGATCGGCATGCAGATCATGAACCGATCTGGCGGAGGTGGCCAGTTCGACGCCGACCCGATCGCAGGCGTCCTCGGAGACCCGACCAAGCGAACGGTCGCGGCGCAAGTCCTCGGACAGGCATACGTGACGGCGCACAACCTCGCCGTCCTGAATCGACGGGCAATCGAGACGATTGCGGACGCGCTCGAGGAGAAGCGCGAGATCATGGGCGACGAGCTCCTCGAGCTGCTCGACTCGGCCAACATCCAGAAGCCGGCGCTCGACTACTCCGACGAGTCGGTCTGGCCTCCGGTCGAGTTCTCGGCCACGGTCGGAGGCGGCAGGAACCGCAACTCCAGCCCAGCGCCACGCGCCCGAGACACGGAAGCACCATGAGCAAGCGTTGGAAAGCGACGGCGGCGGCGGACGACGGTGTCGTGGAGGTCGCACCGCCAACCGTGACAAACCCGGCAGGGGCCCCGACGCGCGCCGAGCTCGGGCGGGCGACCGCATTCCGACGGAGGTTCGCAGCAATCTACGTCGGGCTCGCACTTGTCGGAGGTGCGGGGATCGGGGCGCTCGTCGTGGTCGCGGCGAGCTCGGACGCGGGGCCGACGCTCCCCACCGCGTGGTCGACGTTCGTGCCCACCGGCACGACCAACACAAAGGCCCGGGCAATCGCCCGGGAGGTCTCGCGTCGCTACGTCGGCCGAAACGGCGGGCAGATCACAGGGGCAATCGCCGGCCCTCCGACCTGGTCGTTGAATCAACCCGAGGGCAGCACCCAGATCGTCGTGGGCACGATTGCCGTTCAGGCAGATATCCCGGCCGGCGGTCAGCTCGGCGCGCGGGACATCGAGAGGGTTGACGCCAAGAACGCTCTTCAGTACCTCCTTTGCGCCTACGGCCCGCAATGCTCGATCGAGGTCGACTCCCCTTCCGATCCCAGGTATCTCCTGCTTCGCAGAGAGGCACTCGAGCTGGCCCTGACCACGTTCAAGTACCTCAACCAGATCGACTCCGTCCTCGTTTTCCTGCCGCCGCCGTTCGCGAACGGACAGCCACTCGCCGGATCGGTGGTGCTCTACCTCCGGCGCAAGGATCTCGGTGCGCAGCTCGCGAAACCGTTGGCGCAGACCCTCGACCCGAGAACCCCGGGGATCGGTGAGATGTCCGCCGAGGAGCTGGCTCTCGTCGGCAAGCTCACCCTGCAGAGGCTGTTCCAGACCAGATACACGCAGGCCCAGGACGAGAGCGCGGTCCTCCTGCTCGACCCGGTTACCGCCGCTCCGTAGGGCGGGCCTGCAACTCGCACACAACGTAGACTCACGCGAGTGCCCGACGTCCTGAGTCCCCGCGCACGCGGGATCGCGATCGCCGTCGTCGGGATCGTCGCCGCAGTCGTCACGTTCCTCCTTGTCGGGCGGGACGACGACCCCACTCCACCCCCTGCCGTCGTCGCCCCTGAGGTACGACCGGCGATCCCGGCTCTGGCCGTGTCACAGGCAGCGCTGAAGAACGAGGCTGCCTCGCAGACACGACCGCTCTACTGGGCCGGGCCGCAGACCGGGGTGACGTACGAGTTGACGCGCTCCGCGGATGGCCGCACCTACGTGCGCTACCTCACGGGAGGCGCCGCGATCGGCGATCCGTCTGCCAACTTCCTCACGGTTGCGACCTACCCACAGCCGAATGGGTTCGACCAGGTGACCAAGGCCGCCGAGGGGGCCGGCGCCACCCGCATCGATCTCGCGGCGGGAGGCGTCGCGGTGACGAGTCCCAGCCGGCCGTCAAGCGTGTACCTCTCGTATCCCGGAGCCGACTACCAGGTGGAGGTCTACTCCCCCGACGCAGCAGCGGCGGTCGCTCTCGTGAAGAGCGGCGAGATCAAGCCCGTCGGGGGTGGCACGCCGATCGCGACCGGCGCGGCGCGTGGCCTTACCCTTCCCGCGCTTCGTGCCCTCGCCCGCAGCGAGCCCGGGATCTACTGGGCGGGTGCGAGACCGAGCACGACGTACGAGGTGACCCACATCCCAGGTGACCGGACGTTCGTCCGCTACCTCCCTCCGGATGTCAAGGTAGGCGACCCTCGCGCACAGTTCCTCACCGTCGCGACGTATCCCCAGAAGGACGCCCTGTCGCAGGTGGAGGCCGCAGGCGCTCGCCCCAAGATCGTGAAGCTGAAGCTCGACGGCGGAGGGCTCGCGGTGCTCGACCCGGCCCGACCGACCAGCGTCTTCGTCGCGTTCCCGAACGTCGACTTCCAGATCGAGGTGTTCTCCCCGAAGAAGGGTGAGGCGCGCAAGCTGGTCGAGCGCGGGCGCATCACCCCCGTCGGCTAGAAGGAACAGCTCCTGCTCGTCGCCTGGGCACTGTTCCCGCTCGTTCTCGGGTTGGTCTGTCTCGGGTGCGGGCAACTCCTCGCCCGCGCTGCGGGGATCCGCCTCCCGAGCCCGCTCCTGGTCCCAACCGGCTTCGCCGCTGTCATCGTCCTTGCGGGATTCGCGACGGCGCTGCCGGCCACCGCCGTGGCCGCGACGCCGATTGTCGTCGGCCTGGCGGTCGTCGGGCTCTGCCTCGTGCCCTGGCGTCGCCCGGGTCGCGAAGCGCGAGCAGCAGCAGCGGTCGGGGTGGTCGCGTTCCTGCTCTTCGGCGCTCCTGTCCTGCTTTCCGGAGACGCGACCTTCGCCGGCTACATCAAGCTGGACGACACGGCCACGTTCCTCGCATTCACCGATCACGTCCTCGACCACGGGCGTGACCTGTCGATGCTCGCGCCTTCGACGTACGAGGCGACGCTCGCCGTCAACGTCTCGAGCGGCTACCCGCTGGGGGCGGTGCTCCCCCTGGGGATCGGCGCGAAGCTCGTCGGCAGCGACCCGGCCTGGGTTTGGCAGCCGTACATCTCCTTCGCCGCTGGGCTTCTGGCGATGGTGCTGTACACGCTCTCGGCGAAGCTCGTTGCCCGTCGAGTGATCCGCGGCGGCGTTGCCGTGCTCGGCTCGAGCTCAGCCCTTCTCTACGGATACGCCCTCTGGGGAGGCGTCAAGGAGGTCGTGGCGGCTGCGCTGCTCGCCCTGTGCGCCGCGGCCCTGGACTTGACCTGGAAGGACGGAACGCGCGCGGCTCTCGTGCCGGCAACGGCAATGGCGGCGTTCGTAGGTGTGATGAGCCTCGGCGGCGCCTTATGGCTTGTCCCATTGGTGGCGGCGCTCCTGTTCGTTCCAGCCGCTGGGAGAGTCCGTCGCACAGCCGCGCTCTGCGTTCTTGCTGCGCTCCTTGCCGCTCCGGTCGTCACCGAGGCCGGCTCGTTCCTCCGCCGGGACAACGTCCGCTCGTTCCGCTCCGGCGAGGAGCTCGGCAACCTCGGGAGGTCGCTGCGCGTACGGCAAGTGCTCGGCGTCTGGCCGACGGGTGACTTCAGGGCAGACCCGGCTCATACCTGGCTGACGTGGTTGCTCGTCGTCCTTGCGGTGACCGGTTTGGTGCTCGGTGTTGCGCTTGCGGTCAAGCGTCACGCGCTCGGGGTCCTGACAGTGGGAGCGGCGGCAGCGATCGGAGCAGCCCTGCTCGTCGTCGGTGGCTCGCCCTGGCTGGGTGGCAAGGCCTTGGCGATCGCCTCTCCGATTGCGCTCTTCCTTGCCGCGTGCGGGTATGCGGGCAAGTTCGACCGGTCGCGGTCGCGGTTGTGGCTGGGAGCGGCGGCGCTGCTCGTGGCCGGTGTCGCGTGGTCGAACCTGCTCGCGTACCGCGAGGTATGGCTTGCGCCGCGGGCGCAGCTCGCCGAGCTCGAGCTCATCGGCGAGCGCTACGCCGGACAGGGCCCGGCGCTGATGACCGAGTATCAACCGTACGGCGCCCGCCATTTCCTTCGCCGCCTGGACGCCGAAGGAGCGTCCGAGCTCCGTCGGCGAATCGTGCGCCTTCGCACGGGGAAGGTGGTGGAAAAGGGGAACTACGCCGACCAGGACGAGTTCATGCTGTCCGAGATCACCGACAGCTATCGACTGCTCGTCCTGCGACGGTCTCCGGTCGCGAGCCGGCCTTCGTCGCGTTACGAGCTCGCATTTCGCGGTGAGTGGTACGACGTCTGGCAGCGAATCGACGGCACGACGGTGAGCGACCACCTTCCACTGGGCGGAGCGCTCGATCCGCTCGGCGTCGCATCGTGCGGGTCGATACGCCGACTTGCCGCCACGGCCGGGTCGAGCGGTGGTCGTCTTGTCACGCCCGTGCCCGTCCACAGCTCCGTGAACGGGTTCGCGACGATCCCGCCTGGGTGGCTCCCGATCGGTCAGGGCTCCGGGATCGTGACACCGACGACCGGGACCGCGACCGTCCTGATCTCGGTTCCTGCAGACGGGGTCTACGGTGCGTGGATTGGCGGCTCGTTTCGCGGCACGCTGCGGATACGGGTCGACGGCGTTCCCGTGGGATCGTCGTCGTCTCACCTCGGTCAGGTGGGGATGTGGCTGCGCACCGGCTCGGTGTCACTCGTCAAGGGCCGGCATCAGGTCACGGTAGAGCTCTCGCGTTCCCGTCTCCGACCGGGCAACGGTGGCGAAGGCTTCTACCTTGGCCCGGTGGCCCTTGCGCAGGAGGCAACGGGTGGACTGGAGGCTGTCACCCCGGATCGGGCCTCGACGCTCTGCGGCCGGACGCTTGACTGGGTCGAGCCGGTCGTGCCGCGCTAGGACATACAACGTCGCAGGCCGATGCTGTTTCAGCAGCGCCGCCGCCAGCCCCTCGTCGTGATCCGCACCGGGAGGTTGGCGTAGGTCGAGAGCGCGCGGGGAGGGATCTCGCCACACAGCGAGATACGTGCCCGAACCCAGATCAAGCCTCTAGTTCGGCTCGCAGACCGAGTAGACAGTCCAGCCGCCGCCATGGGCCTCCATGCGCATCGTCCAGTACCGCGGGTTCACCGTTCCGTTGGCGACCGCGGCCCCACCTGCCGTGGACGGGAAGCTCGCGACCATATGGTCGCCGATATCGAATGTGCCGAGCTGTGCTACGCCCCCGCCTACCGCGTGGTTGCCGGCGCCGCAATCGACGGTGCCAATGGTGGCGCCGCTGCCAAAGGTCGCCGCCACCATGGTCGCCGACGGAGCCGGCCCGGTGGCGCCAGTAGCACCGGCAGGGCCGGCAGGGCCGACAGGCCCCTGCGGCCCGGCCGGGCCGGCGTTCCCTTGCGGTCCCGTCGAGCCCGTGGCGCCCGTCTGCCCCGTCGAACCGGTCTGGCCCGTCGAGCCGGTCGCACCGGTCTGCCCCGTTGCACCGGTCGTACCGCGTGCGCCCGTCGGACCGGTTGGGCCGGCAGGCCCGGTGGGTCCTGTGGCACCCGCAACGCCCTGCGCTCCGGTCGAGCCCTGCGCGCCCGTCGAGCCTGCGGCACCCGTGGATCCTGCCGAGCCCGTCGCACCTGATGCACCAGTTGCACCTTGCGATCCGGTGGCGCCCGTCGGCCCCTGCGCGCCGGCCGGGCCGATCGGTCCCTGCGCGCCCGTCGCACCGGTCGCCCCCGTCGCGCCTGTCGAGCCGGTCGCACCGGTGGTGCCGACAGGACCCTGCGGACCGACCGCCGGCCCGGTCGCACCCGTCGCGCCGATGGCTCCGGTCGACCCCTGACTTCCGGTGGCGCCCGTCGAGCCGGTCGTGCCGTTGGCTCCAGTGCGAGCCCTGAGCTCCTGTGGTGCCATTCGCGCCGGTGGCGCCTGTTGAGCCCTGCGCTCCCGTCGGCCCTGTTGCGCCGTTGGCGCCGGTCGGCCCGATGGCGCCTGCCGCTCCGGTTGAGCCGTTCGCGCCCGTCGTACCCTGCGTGCCCGTGGCGCCTGTTGCACCATTGGGTCCGGCTAGGCCCTGGGAGCCGGTCGCACCCTGTCCTCCGGTTGCGCCTGTGGCCCCGTTCGCGCCCGTCGCTCCCTGAGCACCGGTTGGGCCGATCGGACCGGCCGGGCCGACCGCACCTGCGGCACCGGTCGCGCCCTGGGCCCCGGTCGAACCTTGTGCACCCGTTGCGCCCTGCGCTCCGGCCACTCCCTGGGCACCCGTCGGACCGGTCGCACCGTTTGCCCCGGTCGCCCCGCTTGCCCCCGTGGTTCCCTGCGCGCCCGTCGAGCCCTGTGCACCGGTCGTGCCGTTTGCCCCCGTCGTTCCCTGCGCACCGGTTGCCCCCGTGGTTCCCTGCGCGCCCGTCGCACCCTGTCCTCCGGTAGCGCCTGTCGCGCCGTTCGCGCCCGTGGCTCCGTTCGCGCCGGTCGCGCCATTCACACCGGTCACGCCGTTTGCGCCCGTCGCCCCGGTTGCTCCCTGCACTCCTGTAGCGCCGTTCGCACCCGTCGCACCAGTCGCGCCGCTCGAGCCGGTGGCACCCGTTGCGCCAGTGGAACCTTGCGCACCCGTGGCGCCCGCGATGCCTTGTGTGCCCGTTGCGCCTTGAGGACCGATCGGCCCGACAGGGCCAGCGGGACCGACGGCGCCCTGGGCTCCCGTCGACCCTTGCGCTCCGGTCGCGCCAACGGCGCCAGCAGCTCCGGTCGCTCCCGCAACTCCTGTCACTCCCGCCGCTCCGGTTGCACCGGCGGCACCCGTCGCGCCGACGGCACCCGTAGCCCCAGTTGCGCCGATCGGCCCTTGAGGGCCTGCGGGACCGGCCACACCCGTCGCGCCCGTCGCGCCGACTGCACCGGTAGTACCGGGCGCCCCCGCGGCACCGGTCGCACCGGCAACTCCTGTCGCCCCTGCAGCTCCTGTCGGCCCGGCCTGCCCGGTCGGCCCGATTGGCCCGGCAGGCCCGATCGGCCCAGTGGCTCCCGTGGCGCCGTTCAGCCCCGCAGCACCGGTGGCTCCAGCCGCACCCGTCGCCCCAGCCGCTCCGGTTGCCCCCGTGGCCCCGGAGCCTGGACCGGCAGGCCCTTGTGGCCCAGCGGGCCCTTGAGCTCCGGGCGCACCCGCGGCTCCAGCTGCGCCGGTCGCACCAGTCTGTCCAGTTGCGCCGGTGGCGCCGCCGACGTCGACGACCCCGCCGCCTCCGCCCGCAGTCCCCCTGTCCCAGGCGCGGCGGTGCTCGGTCTTCAAGCAGGCGCGATTCCACTGCACGACCCGTCCGCGCCCAACGCCGTTCACGCAGACGTGGATGTCGTCGGCATCGCCCAGATCGACGAGCTGCGACCAGCGCACCGTCCTCTCACCGGCGCGGCAGGCACCTTTCTTCGGGGCGATGAAGCGGAGTCGACCGGTCTGCCGATCGGTGACACACGCCCGCTGGATGAATGTCGGCGCGAGCGGGCTCAGCTGTGGCCAGTCGGTGCGCCGCTCGGCCGCGGTACACGGCTTCTGGGTCGTCTCCAGACGAAGCGTTCCGTCGCCCAGCGCCACGCACCCGACGAACCGGACCAGCGCATCCGCCCGTTGCCCGTTCGCGGCGCTCGCCGTACCGCTCGTCGCCGCGACCGATGACACACCGAGGCCGACCGCGATCAACGCGTAGCGGAGCCGCAGTGATGTGGCAGGACGATGCAAATGGGCCTCGGGCCGGACGGGAACCAGTTGTCCCGCAAAAGGGGGACGCCGATGATTCAATCACACCACGAGGACGCGACGGCACCTGTGCACGAGCCCGGGTGGCGAGCGCCGTTCCCGTGTGATCGCGGCGGCTCGAGCTCGAGGCTACTGGCGGTAGTTCTCGACGACCGCGGCGTCGCGCGCGCGGGCGGCGTCGGCATCGAGATGATGTTCCTTGTACGCCCGTCGTTGACGCAGAAGGTCCCAGCACCTGTCGAGCGTGACCTTCACCACTGCCAGCCTCTCCCGATCGGTGTCGATATGGCCACCCTGAGCCTGATCGTCCCAGAGGCGATGCTCCTCGGCGACGAGCTCTTCGATCATCCTCTGGATCTGTTCGTCGTCCATCACGACTCCTTTCGACGCGGTACGGACATTGTTACCCGTCCGCGTGGTCGCGGGTCGTTCAACCGCGGCAGCAAAGAGACGGGGGCGTACCGATCGGTGGTGCGGGGTGACCTAACGAGACGCTTGCGACCCCCGCTGCCTCGGCCTGGGTCCTCAGGCGAGATGGAGCGACGCTCAAAGCTCTGCCGTGATCTGACACAGAGATCGCCATCTCCTCCTCGTCCACGGCTTCAGTGGACGACCTCGACGCGCTCATCGACTACCGGCTGTTGCAGCTCGACGATGCCGCCGTCGAAGGACGACACGCGTGAACCTTCTTCGAACCACGAGTCGGGGACTGCGTGTCCCCAGTAGTTGCGCCGGCGCGGGTCGGTGGAGCTCCAGCGGATCGGCTCGAAGTCCGGGTCGCCGGTGTAGTAGTCGCCGGTATAGAGCTCGATCCGATGGCCGTCCGGGTCGCGGAGGTACAGGAAGAACGCGTTGGAGACGCCGTGACGCCCAGGCCCACGCTCGATCGCCGACTCCCGGTTTGCGCCGGCGAGGATGTCGCAGATGCGTAGGATCGCCTGCGAGTCCACCGGTGTGTAGGCAAAGTGATGCATCCGCGGGCCGAAGCCGGCCGTGAATGCCGTGTCGTGCACCGTTGGCTTGCGGTAGAGCCAGACTGCACAGAGGCGCCCGTCGTCGGTCTCGATGTATTCGGAGCGGCGGAAGCCGAGCCCGCGGTACAGCTCCTCTGCGGGCGCGATCTCGGGCACGTACAGGTTGAGGTGCTCGATCCGCTGCAACAGCGCTCCGCGATGGAGGTCGTACCGCTGCACGAGCCGCTCCGCGGGCTGCATGGCATGGAAGAACTCGACCGGGAAGCCGAGCGGATCCTGGACGCGAAGTGCCGGGCCCTGGCCGAGCTCGACCTCGTCGCCTATCCGGTGCGTCGCGCATCCGAGCGCCGCGAAATGCTTCTCGATCAGGTCGAGATCCTCTGGTGACCAGACGCGGTAGGCGACGTGCGCGACCACCGGCTCCGGCCCGAGTCGAAGAACGAGGCTGTGGTGGAGCCGCTCCTCGTTCGCGCGCAGATACAGCGCGTCGCCGGTCTCCTCGGTGACCGTGAGCCCGAGCAGGTCGACGTAGAACTCACGTGCTGCGGCGAGGTCGGTGACCACGAGTTCGAGGTGGGCAAAGCGGACGATGTTGAACGGAGGCTGGGTCACTGGCTCTCTCCTTCAGAGGACGGAAGGCCGAGCCTCGGGATCGGATGCTCGCCGAGCGAGACGTGAATGGTTTGCAGCTCGCAGTAGAACTCGAAGCTGTGCCGGCCACCTTCACGGCCGATGCCACTGGCCTTCATGCCACCGAACGGCGTGCGCAGGTCACGGACGTTCTGGGCGTTGATCCAGACGAGCCCGCTGTCGATCTCCTGCGCGACGCGATGGGCGCGAGAGATGTCCTGCGTCCACACGTACGCCGCGAGCCCGTACTCCGTCGCGTTGGCGAGTCGAATCGCCTCGTCGACTCCCTCGAAGGGCGTCGCGACGAGCACCGGTCCGAAGATCTCCTCCTGGAACACTCGCATCTCCGGCGTCACGTCGGCGAAGACCGTCGCCTCGACGTAGTTGCCTTCGTCGAGGCCTTCGGGACGCTTTCCGCCGGCGAGGAGGCGCGCGCCCTCGTCACGAGCCGACTCGATGTAACCGAGCACACGTTCGTGGTGCTCCGGCCGGATCAGCGGGCCGAGCTCGGTGCGCTCGTCGAACGGGTCGCCGACGCGGATATGCCGTGCGCGCTCGGCGACCGCCTCGACGAGGTCGTCGTAGATCGGTGCCTCGGCGAGGAGACGCGAGCCGGCGGTGCAACGCTGACCGTTGAGCGTGAAGATCTGCGCGACGACCGCGTCGACTGCGCGGTCGAAGTCGGCGTCGGCGAATACGACCACCGGCGACTTGCCGCCGAGCTCGAAGGAGCACCGCTTGAGCGTTGCAGCGCCGTTCGCCATGATCGCCGAACCGGTCGCCGACTCGCCCGTAAACGCGATCAGGTCGACGCCCGGATGGGCCACGAGCGCTGCGCCGGCGGTCTCACCGAACCCGTGGACGACATTGAGGACGCCTGCGGGGAGGCCCACATCGTCGAGCAGCTGCGCGAGCCGGGTAGCCGTCAGAGGCGACCACTCCGCGGGCTTGAGGACGATGGTGTTGCCGGCGGCGAGGCACGGTGCGATCCGCCATGTAGAGAGCATCAGCGGCGCGTTCCACGGCATGATCAGACCCGCGACGCCGATCGGCTTGTGGATCGTGTAGTTGAGGAACTCGTCGCCCACCTGGTACGCGTCTCCGCCGAGCTCGGTCACGACGCCCGCGAAGTAGTCGAAGTTCTGTGCTGCCCGTTCGGCCAGTCCGCGCATCTGCCGCACGGGCATGCCGATGTCGAGGATCTCGAGGCCGACAAACTCGTCGGCGTGCTCGCGGATCGCGCTCGCGATGTTGCGGAGCACAACCGCCCGCGCGGCCGGCTTCATCCTCGGCCACGGCCCGTCGTCGAAGGCGTGCCGCGCTGCCGCGACGGCGAGGTCGACGTCCGGCGCGAGGCCCTCCGCAACATCGGCGATCGGTCGGTTCGTAATGGGGCTCGTCGTCTGGAACGTACGCCCGGAGATCGCAGGGCGAGCCTCCCCACCGATGAAGTGGAGTTGCGGGCCGACCCTCACCGCGTCCGCCGTCAGCCCGTCGGCTGTGCTCGTCCCGGTCACGCGATCGCCTGGGCCGCCTGATCGGCCGCGTGCTGCGGGCTTAGGCGGCGGAAGGCCTCCACCGTCTGGAGCTTGTGGCGTCGCGCAGCCGCCTCGACATCGTCGAACGGCGCGTGTGACCGGAACAGCTCGATCAGCTGCCGGTGCTCCTCGAGCGAGGCACGGCCTCGATACGGGATCTGCGTGAAGACGGTGCGCCTGATCGCGTCCAGCCGGCGTTCGGTGTCCTTCAGGAGCTCGACGAGGTAGAGGGTCGGGCAATGCTCGTAGATCGCAAGGTGGAACTCGCGGTTTGCCGCTCCGAAGCCGAGCGCGTCGACCTGCTCCATGCACTCGACCATCCGGTCGTTGATCGCGGTCAACCGGTCGATTGCGACATCGTCGAGGTGCGGTGCTGCGAGCGCGGTCGCATAGCCCTCGAGCACTGCGAGTACCGTCATGCTCTCCTCGAACAGGGCAGGGTCGGCCGGCGCCACCTGGGCCCCGGCGTTCGGCCGAAAGATGACCAGCCCTTCCGCCTCGAGCCGCCGGATCGCCTCGCGGACTGGCAGTGCGCTGACGCCGAACTCCTCCGCGAGCGAGTCTATGACGAGCCTGAAACCCGGTCCGTAGGCGCCGCTCAGGATTCGCTCGCGGAGCAGGGCGTACGCGCGGTCGACCTTGCTCATCCGGTCATCCTCTCATCCGGTGGCGACCCAGACGCTCTTCAGCTCGGTGTACAGATCCAGCGCGTCCTTGCCCATCTCGCGACCCCAACCGCTGCTCTTGAACCCGCCCCAGGGAGCGGCTGCGTCGACCGGATTCGGCATGTTGACGAACACCGTACCGGCGCGGATCGCTGAGGCCAGCCGGTGCGCGGTGCCGAGATCGCGGGTCCAGATCGACGCCGCCAGCCCGTAGTCGGTGTCGTTCGCGAGGACGGCGAGCTCCTCCTCGTCGTCGTACGGCACGACCGCCAGGACCGGACCGAAGATCTCGTCGCGCACGATCGGCATCTCCTGTCGCACGTTCGCGAACACCGTCGGCTCGTAGAAGAAACCGTCGGCTAGCCGGTCGTCGTCGGCGCGGCGACCTCCGGCCAGAAGATCGGCCCCGGCGTCGACCCCGGCCCGGACGATGCCGTCGATCTTCGCAAGATGCTCCTCGGAGACGAGCGGCCCGAGCTGCGACTCGGCGTCGAGCCCTGGGCCCGAGGCGCATGCCGGAGACCGCCGTCGCGCACTTCTCGGCGAACTCGTCCGCGCGAGAGCGATCGACGTAGAAGCGGCTGTAGCCGGCGCAGCACTGGCCGCTGTTGAGCAGGGCTCCTTGCAGCGCTCCCTGAACAGCCGCGTCGAGATCGGCGTCCGCGAGCACGACGACGGGTGTCTGCCCGCCAAGCTCGAGCGAGACACGCTTCAGATTGCCGGCGGCCGCGCGGACGATCGACCGTCCCACCTCCGTCGAGCCCGTGAAGGAGATCTTGTCGACCCCCGGATGGCTCGCCAGAGCCGCCCCCGCGGTCGGCCCGCCGGTCACGACGTTCACCACGCCGTCCGGGACGCCGGCCTCCGCCATGATCTCGGCGAGGCGGAGAGTGGTGAGCGGCGTCTGCTCGGCCGGCTTGACGACGCACGTGTTGCCGCACGCGAGCGCCGGAGCGATCTTCCACGAGGCGATCATCAGCGGGAAGTTCCACGGCGTGATCAGGCCGCAGACGCCGACGGGCTCGCGCTGCGTGTAGTTGAGGACCCGAGCGAAGGGGAACGAGTTCGGCAGCACCTCGCCTGCGAGCTTCGTGACCCAGCCGGCGTAGTAGCGAAAGTGCTCCGCAGTGGCGGCCACGCTCACGTGCCGTGAGATGCCGAGCGGCTGCCCCTGGTCGCGCGTCTCGAGCTCGGCAAGCTCGTCGGCGTGCTCCTCGACGAGGTCACCGATCCGCCACAGCAGGCGGGCGCGCGCTGCCGGAGCAAGGCCACGCCACTCCGCCCCGTCGAATGCCGCCCGTGCCGCAGCGACGGCCTGCTCGATCTCCACTTCGCCACCGTCCGCGACGTTTGCGAGCACCTCACCCGTCGCCGGGTCGCGATCCTCGAACTCGGTGCCGTCCGCGGACGGCAGCCACTCGCCTGCGATGAGGTGCTTCCGGGCCTCTTCGGTGACGCTCATCGCGCTGTCTCCCTTTCGCTCGACTCGGTGGGCAGGTTCGGACGCGTCCCGAGCGCCGCGCAGACGAGATCCGCGGCCCGCTCGCCGATCATCACCGCCGGCGCGTGCGTGTTCCCCGACGTGACCTGCGGCATGATCGACGCGTCCGCCACGCGCAGGCCCTCAGTGCCATGGACGCGGAGCTGCGGATCGACCACGGCGAGCTCGTCGACGCCCATCTTGCAAGTCCCGACCTGGTGGTGGTACGTGACCGCCGTGCGCCGGATGTAGTCCCGGAGCTCGTCGCCGGAGCCGGCGGCCGGGCCCGGATAGAGCTCCGCATCGGTCCAGTCTGCGAGCGCTTCCTGCCGCCCTATCTCCTGGCAGAGCTCGGACGGCCGTCAGCATCGCCTCGAGGTCGACCTCGCTGGTCAGATACGCCGGATCGAGGTGCAGCTCGGCGTCGGGATCGGCTGAAGTGAGCCGAATCGAGCCGCGACTGGCCGGCCGGATCATGCCCGCCATCAGCGTGAAGCCGTCAGCCGGCCCTGCCATGCCCTCCTCCTCGAGATAGAGCGGCAGGTGGAAGAAGAGAGGCTGCAGATCCGGCGCGATCAGGCCGGAGCGGCTCCGCGAGAAGAGGTGTCCGTGGAGCGGCTGTGTTCCGGGAACGCTCGGTGGCACGGGGCGGGACGCGGAGAAGATGACAGGGCAGAGCAGGTGGTCGTGCAGGTTTCTGCCGACGCCCGCGAGGCCGACGCGCGAGCCGATGCCGAGGCGTTGCAGCTCCACCGGGTCGCCGATGCCGGAGAGCATCAGCAGCCTGGGCGACTCGATCGTCCCGGCACAGACGATCACCTCGTGCTCGGCGCGAGCAGAGTGCACGCTTCCTTCGTGCGTGAACTCGACACCGGTGCAGCGCTGCCCGTCGAACAGCAGCCGCAGGGCGCGGGCCGACGTGAGAACGGTGAGATTCGGTGAGCCCAGGACCGGGCGGAGGAATGCGACCGCCGTACTGTGCCTCTGCCCGTCCTTGACGTTCAGCTGGCAGTAGCCGACGCCGTCGAGGTCTGCTCCATTGTGGTCGGCGTTGAACGGGACACCGGCCTCTTGCGCAGCCGCGACCGCAGCGGCCGTGACCGGGTGCGGCTCGTAGTCGGAGACGACGTGGAGCGGCCCGCCGGCCCCGTGGTACTCGGAAGCGCCCAGGTCGAAGTCCTCCGACCGCCGGAACAGCGGCAGCACGTCGTCGTAGCCCCACCCCTCGTTGCCGAGGGACGCCCACGTGTCGTAGTCGCTGCGATGGCCGCGGATGTAGATCACGCCGTTCAGCGCGCTCGACCCACCGAGCACCTTGCCCCGTGGCCAGTGCCGCCGTCGTCCGGCTCCGGCGGCTTGCGGTGTCGTCACGTAGTCCCAGTCCTGCTCGGAGCCCCAGAGCTCGAACAGCCGCGCAGGGTCGTGGATCGCCGGGTTCTCGTCCGAGCCGCCTGCCTCGAGGAGGAGCACCTTCACTCCTGCGTCGACGAGCCGCCGCGCCACGACGGCACCGGCCGAGCCCGAGCCGACGACGATCACGTCGGCGATCGTGGAACGTCCGTTCTCCATCACCGTGACTCCTTGCCCGACTCTGCGCCGGAGTGAGCGCGGCGATGTATCCCGCCGTTGCCTCCGGGACGGTACGTGCGACCGGCGGCGAGACTGTCCATCTCGGTCAAGGCGCAGTCGAACGCGAGCAAGGCGAGGCCGCCGGCGAGATCGCCTCCCTCCACCGCCCCGTAGAACCTCGGCACGACGTCGGCACCGCTCACGACATCCTCCTCACTCGCTGTTGAGGAACGCGCTCACGCGCTCCTTGAAGGGCTCACGGTCGTAGCTCGAGACGAGCGCTCCGGCCATCCGCACCGGGTCGCCGAAGAAGAAGTACTCGTACAGCTCTTGCCGGCCGGCAAACGCGGACAGGCATGTGTCCCAGGCGAGCCGGAACAACCGCACGCGATCGGGCCCGTCTAGCGCCGCGCTCTGCAGGTAGGCCTCCACGTCACTGCGTCCTGGCCCAAACACGTCCGCTTCCGTCGGCAGCGCCATGAGACCGCTGGCGCCGAGCTGGCGCAGGATCTCCATGAAGCGCGGATACGTCCGCGGATACCAGTTGCGGCACGCGTTGAGGGGCGCCCATGCCGGCGTGACGAGACCGAACTGGTTCGGGAGCGCGCCCACCTCGGCCGACTGCTGGAGCGCCTTACACGTCTCGAGCGCGACGATGACTTCTGCGATCTTCTCCTGGACGTGCTGGAACTGCTCGATCGCGATCGCTTCGGTCAGCAGCGATGCGAGGCCGAGGATGTACTCCGTCTTGGCACGCGTGCGCGTTACGACCTGGTGGGTCATGTGCGCAGCAGCGCTCGTCTCCGAGTAGATGCCGTTGCAGAGCTCCGGCTTCCCGACGATGAAGCAGCGCTCCCAGGGGACGAGGACATCGTCGAATACCACGACCGCGTCGATCTCCTCGAACCGCGACGCGAGCGGGTGATCGAAGTGGCTGCGGCCCAGGTCGAACGACTCGCGGCAGAGGAAGCGGAGGCCGGGCGCATCGCACGGAATGGCGAAGGCGTAGGAGTACGGCGCATCGTCGGGCGTGCCCTTGAGCACGGTGGACGGCATGACGAGGATCTCGTCCGCGAACGGCCCGATGGTCGCGAGGATGCGCGCCCCGCGAATCACGATCCCGTTGTCGTTCTGATCGACGATGCTCGCCGCGAGCGTCTTCGTCTTCTGTTGCGACGGCCCGACCGAGCGGTTCGCCTGCGGCAGAACGAGCGTGTGCGTCAGCAGCAGGTCGTTCTCGCGCACGTGCTCGTAGTAGCGAGCGGATGTTCTCGCCGAACTTCGGATCGTCCTGTCCGAACCAGTCTGCCGCCGCCGCCATTGCCAAGATCGCGCTGTTGCAGTAGTCGCCCGTACGGCCGAGGTGACCGTGCGAATGCTCGGCCCAGACGCGCATCGCCTCCCGCCTGCGAACGACGTCTTCGACCGACTGTGGCTGCAGGAACGACATGCCGACGCGGTCACCGCTCGTCGGCGACTCGTACGTGAGGATGTCGCGCAGCGCGGGGTCGTGCTGCAGGTCGAAGAGCTCGGCGTACGTCCGTACGACATTCCGGAATTGGGGGATCTCGGCGACCCGACCGGTGTGGCACTCCCCTTCGATCTCGACTTGGATCGCCCGCTCGTTGAGCGCCTCGACGTACTCCTGACCTGTCCGTGCGGGCATCGCGCGCCTCCTAGCCGAAGATGTGTTCGAACCCGAGTACAGGTTCCTCGAGCCGCGTGAAGCGGCTGTACGCGTAGCCGAGCGCCGATCCGCTGCGGTACTCGAGCTCGACGACCCGGCCGAGGAACAGCGTGTGGTCGCCGCCGTCGTGGATCTGCCACGGGCTGCAGCCGATGTAGGCCAGCGTTCCCGCGAGCCGGGGAGCAAAGTCGCTCTCCAGCCACTGCACGGCGTGTGGTTGCGGATCGCCCGCGAAGTGACGAGCGACGAGCTCCTGCTCGCCGCCGAGGATGTTGACGCCGAACGGCCGCCCGGCGACGAGATCGTGCCCGCGGGCTCTGCGGTTGATCGAGACGAGGACGAGCGGTGGGTCGAGAGAGACGGCCGTGAACGAGTTGACGGTGAGGCCGTGAGCGCCCTCGTCGGTGGCGACAGTGACCACGCAGACGCCGGTTGCGAAGCGGCTCAGACAACAGCGAAGCTCGGTGGGGCTGAGGGTCAGGCTCATCGTCTGCGGGTCTCGGAGCGGGTGTCGTGTTCTCGTCTCAGCAGAATGCTTATAGAGGATCATATCGAGTATCCTCTGTCAATCTGAATCAGCAGAATGGCTTGTTAGTCCCAGAACTGCTTCAGTATCAAACACCATATATGATCTCGATCATGCAGCGACCGCTCGAATTGATCGCCGGCAAGGTGGTCGGTGTCCACCTCAACTACGCAAGTCGCGCGCGTGAACGGGGCCGCAATCCGGCCTTTCCGTCCTACTTTCTCAAGCCGGCCTCGTCGTTGTCGGAGGACGGCGCGCCGATCGTGCGCCCGCAGGGCTGCGAGCTCCTCTGCTACGAGGGGGAGATCGCGCTCGTCATCGGACGGGCCACGCGACGCGTCTCGGTTGCGGATGCGACGGCGAGCATCGGGTGGGTCGCGGCCGCCAACGACATCGGCGTGTACGACCTCCGCTGGGCGGACCGCGGCTCGAACGTCCTTGCCAAGGGGCACGACGGCTTCACGCCGATCGGCCCGCGACTTGTGGAGGCGTCGGATCTCGACCTCGACGATCTCACGCTGCGCACGTTCGTCAACGGTGAACTCGTCCAGGAGGGGCACACGTCGGAGCTGCTGTTCTCCTTCGCCGCCCTCGTCGCCGATCTCTCCCGGTTCATGACCCTCGAGCCCGGTGACGTGATCCTCACCGGGACACCCGCAAACTCCAGGCCGCTCACGCCCGGTGACGTCGTCGAGGTCGAGGTCGACGGCGTGGGGAGGATTCGCAACGAGGTGGTGGACGACGCCTATCCGCTCGAGCCGCTCGGTGCGATGCCAAGGGTCGATGCGGAGGCGCGAGCCCAGGCGCTCGGCACGGTCAGCGTTGGCCCTACGTCCGTCAGCGCCGAGACGCTCGATGCGCTGCGGCAAGTCTCGACCGCGACCCTCTCGACGCAGCTCCAGCGGCGAGGGATCCGGACGACGTTCCTGCGAGGTCTCCGGCCGCTTCGCCCCGATCTGCGGATGGTGGGCGTCGCCAAGACGATCCGTTACGTCGCCGTCAGGGAAGACGTGGTCGCCGCGAAAGCAGGGGAGCTCAATGCGCAGAAGCGTGCCGTGGAGAGCGTGGCCGCCGGTGAGGTCCTCGTGATCGAGGCGCGGAACGAGGCGGGGGCGGGCACGATCGGCGACATCCTCGCGCTTCGCGCGTTGCGCCTGCGGCGCTGCCGGGATCGTCACCGACGGCGCGGTGCGCGATACCCCGGCCGTCTCCGGGCTCGAGATCCCCACGTACTGCCGTGGGGCGCACGCGAGTGTGCTCGGCACGCACCACTACCCGCTCGAGACCGACGTTCCGGTCTCGTGCGCGGGAGTGCTCGTGCTGCCGGGCGATGTCGTCGTCGGGGACGCGGAGGGCGTTGTCGTCGTACCGGCGCAGCTCGCCGACGAGGTTGCGCAGGACGCTCTCGAGCAAGAGCTCGTCGAGGAGTTCGCGCTGGAGCGCGTCGATGCGGGCGAGAGCTCGCTCGACGTCTTCCCGCTCTCCGACGAGCGTCGTCCGGAATTCGAGGCGTGGCTCGCTGCGCGCCTCGCTAGAGAGGAGGCGGCGACGTGAGATTCCGATCGGATCCAGCGCAGGTGAGAGGCTCGATCGCTCCGGTCGTGACGCCGTTCACGCCGGAGAGCGCGGTCGATCTCGCCGAGCTTGCGCGCCTGATCGAGTGGCAGCTCGAGAACGGCAGCCATGGCATCTCGGTGCTCGGCTCGACGGGAGAGCCCAGCTCGCAGACCGTCGAGGAGCGCATCCAGGTCATCGAGGCCGCGGCGCAGGCCGTCGCGGATCGTGTCCCCTTCTTCCCTGGCACAGGCTCGACGCACCTGGGCGAGACACTGGAGGTGACGGCTGCGGCACGTGAGCTCGGTGCAGACGCCGTCCTCGTGATTACGCCGTACTACAGCCGGCCGACGCAACAGGCTCTCTTCGACTGGTACTCGACCGTCGCGAGCGAGTTTCCCGACCTGCCGATCGTCGTCTACAACGTCCCTGTCCGCACGGCCGTGGACATCGCGCCGGAGACCGTCGCCCGGCTGCGCCGCGCCCACGAGAACATCGTCGGCATCAAGGAGACGACACGAGACTTCGAGCACGGGTCGCACGTCCTCGATCAGTGCGGGCGGGACTTTCTCGTCTACTGCGGCATCGAGCTCCTCTGCTACCCGATGCTCACGATCGGTGGCGCGGGACACCTGAGCTGCGTCGCGAACGTCGACCCGAAGTCGTGCGCGGACATGTACGACGCGTTCGCGCGAGGCGATCACGCCGAGGCACAGCGGCTCCACTTCGCCTTGCACCCGCTCGTCGAGATGGCGTTCGTGGAGACGAACCCGGGGCCTGTGAAGTGGGCGATGGAGCAGCTCGGGCTGGTCGCGTGCGGCGACGTCAGGCCACCGCTCTGCTCGCCCTCTCAGAAGAGCTGCGACGCCATCTCGGCAATCCTCGTGCAGACGGGCCTTCGGCAAGGGTGACCTCACATGACAGCCGACACCTTCCAGGTCGCGTCAAGCGGGGTCGAGACATTCACGACAGCCGACTTCCACGACTGGCGTCGCCATGTCTCCGAAAGCTTCGTGCCACTCGAGGTCCAAACCGACCGGCCCGACCAGTTCCTCGGTCAGCTCCGGGCCAAGCGCATCGACCGACTCGCGATGTTCGACATCCGGGTCAGCCAGCATTTAGTCATCC
The DNA here is from genome assembly GCA_963724655.1 of uncultured Actinomycetes bacterium. Taxonomy (GTDB): domain Bacteria; phylum Actinomycetota; class Thermoleophilia; order Gaiellales; family Gaiellaceae; genus Gaiella. The sequence goes on from CAVRVG010000001.1 coordinate 140,091, forward strand.
GCACTCCTGAGCTCGTTGCTCTATCCGGACAGGACTACTACAAGCTCTCGATGCAGCTACGCGGCAGCAGCCTGCTGCTCCAAGACGGTAAGGAAGCGATGCTCACCCCAGGTGACATCGCCATCTACGACACCACGCGCCCGTACACGCTGATCTCCGACGACTACATGAGACACATCGTGCTGATGTTCCCGAGGGCGTCGATCGATCTCAGCGTCGAGGACCTCGGCGAGCTCACCGCTACCCGCCTGCCGGGCGACAAAGCCGTGTGCCAGGTGGTCAGCCCCTTCCTGCTTCGGATGGCAAAGAGCTTCGAGTCTCTCCAGGGGGGCGCGGCACTACGGTTGGCGCATACCACCATCGACCTGGTCACGACCTTGCTCGCCAATGAGCTGGACGTGGGGCTCGAGGGCACGAACGAACCTCGCAAACGGTTGCTGAACAAGATCAAGAACTTCATCGAGGCCAACCTGGACGACGAGTCCCTGAGCCCGCCTCAGATCGCGGCCGCTCACTACATCTCGATTCGGCAGCTTCACCAACTCTTCCAGTTCGAGGGCACGACTGTCTCGACATGGATCCGAACACGGAGGCTCGAGCACTGTAAGCGCATGCTGGCCGATCCCCTGCACGCCGGCCGTCCGGTCTCAGAGATCGGTGCGCGATGGGGCCTGCCGGGCCTGCCGCACTTCTCCCGCATTTTCAAGGCGGCATACGGCGTGTCACCGCGCACCTTCCGAGCCGAGGCAGACGCCCGACGCTGATTGCCGCTCTCGCGCGCCGCGGTTCGGTTCACCCCTTTGCGTCTCTGAACCGTCCGATTTCCGTCCGCGACCGCACGTTAACTGGACGAGGTCGGCCTCCGATCACCCCATGGGGGTGCAGCGACTTGCTGTACCACGCACGGCCCTTGACCGGAAGCGCAGGTCTCGCGCGCGACCCGGGCGCCAGCCTTCGGTCCGGCTCATCATCTCGGGCATGAAGCGGAGAACTCGCCGGGGGGCGAGTCCACGCCTACCCAAGGCGTCCCGCATAGAGGGAGAGGATCAAATGTCCAAATTGCGCACGAGGCTGTCAGGAGGGAGCGTCCGCAAGGCTGCACTGTTGTTGCTGCCGGCCGCTCTCGTCGGGGCCTTGCTCTTGGCACCCATGGGGACCGCGAAGGCGAATGCCGTCGTGCCCGCCGCAACCCTGACGGAGATCAACGTTCCTGGGACGACACCGATGTCGGCCACGGCCGTTGACCTGGCGGCTGCCGGCTACACCGCCCGCGAGTTCTACGCGGAAGGCCTGGCCAACCGGTACACGGGGGCTACTACCGGCGCTCTCACGACCGCTACCCCCGTTATCGAGAGCGGCAATCCGTATCGCACGCGGGTGATGGTGCGATACCCGAAGCCGCACAAGTTCAACGGAACGCTGGCCGTGGAGTGGACCAACGTCACGATCGGGGTCGACTTCGAGTTCGCCGCGGCCGAGGCCTCGGAGTACCTCCTGCGGGAGGGCTACGCGGTCGCGGTCGTGTCCGCGCAGCGTGTGGGCGTCGAGCGGCTCAAGACATGGAGCCCTTCCCGATATCCCGCCACGCTCACGGTCGACGTGAACAAGTGCGGTGTAAGCGGGACGGACCTGTGCCCCGGGGACCCGCTCTCCTACGACATCTTCGCGCAGATCACGCAGGCACTCACGGACAACGTCGGAGGCGCGAACGCGCCGATGCCAGGCCTGCAGGTGAAGGACGCGATCGCGATCGGTCAGTCCCAGTCGGCCGGTCGGCTGGCCATCTACTACAACACGATCCAGCCGCTCCACAACGTCTTCGGTGGCATCGCGTTCTGGGACCGGTCGGGCCAGCTCCGAAGTGATCTGACCGTTCCGGCGGTCAGCGTCGAGTCCGAAGGGCTCGGGGGCTCGTTCGGGGGCGCTGCGTGGACGACGTCGCAGTACACACGCAAGTGGGACGTCGCAGGCGCGACGCACGCTTCGCTGTACGGCGCGGATTACATCGAGGCGATCTCGGCACGCGATCTGGGGATTACGCAGTTCAACGGGGTGCCAAAAACGTTCAAGCAGTGGATCAACACCAGCCCCGGTAATCCCAGCGGCCCCTCCTGTCCCATGGATCCGCTTCCGGCCTTCACCACGGTGGACGTTGGCCTGGTGTACGACAAGGCAATCGATTCTGTCCGCAACTGGTACAAGTTCGGGAGGCCCGCCGCTCCTTCGATTAGCTTCGTGACTGCCGATACCCCCGTGCCAGGCTCTCTCGTTCGTGATGCGGATGGCAAGGTGCAGGGCGGGATCCGTCTGCCACAGTACCTCGTGCCGACCGCGGATCAGGGGGCGCTCAACGGGGGACCAACAAACTTCCCCTGCAACGTGTCTGGCTGGCATCGCTACTACACCGCCGCGGAGCTCAAGGCGATGTACGGCACGCACGGCCGCTACGTTGCGAAGGTGATAGGGGTCATAACTCCTCTGGTTCTACAAGGCTATGTGTTGCCGTATGACGCGGTAGCTGCGGTTCGCGACGCCGCGCTGTCCGACGTCGCCAAGTAGTCGCCCCTGGGGCGGGACTTGCTCACCGCAGCAAGGCCGAGGTCGTGACGGAGCATCGCTCCCCGTCACGACCTCGGCCTCGGTGACCTTGGCCTCGGTCGGGCTCTGGCCTCAGGCCAACCTCCTCCAGTTATCGGAAGCAAGTCGTCGCGCAACCGCGCACCGCACGCGTGACCACGTCTCGGCACCAGTTCCGTGAGGGAACAACTGACACCTGATCTCGGGCGCCTTCGCAGGGAGTCGTCATCACTCGTTGCCGGTTGCTTCAAGCGCTCGCTCGGCCGTGAGGATCGAAGACCCGGGTCCAGCCGCTAACACAAGAACTCTAGGAGAAACTTGTCGTTTCGGCCAACGTACGCCTGACGCCTAGAGCTACAGCACTCGCCCCACACCAGCGAAGCGGGCGAGGCGGAAAATGGAGCTACGCGGGCTCGAACCACCGGGCCAGCTCCGCAATCCTCGAGGCGTGGCAGGAACGGGCTTGCTCCCCTCCGCCTCCGAGCGAGCGGAAAGCGACGCGGGCGAAGCGAAACATGGGCGGTGACGGGCTCGAACCGCCGACCCCCTCGGTGTAAGCGAGGTGCTCTACCAGCTGAGCTAACCGCCCGGGACCGCGCCGGCATGGTACCGGGGCGCTGTCGCTCAACGATGGCGGGAGGCAGCTGCCTCCATCGCGCTCTACGATGCCGACCATGGACGCCAACCGGCACTCCGCGCCAGGGATGGGCACGGCGCCCTGACGCTGTACCTGGTCATCGAGCACTTTGCGGGCGGCGACCCTGTCCCCGTCTATCAGCGATTTCGCGAGCACGGGCGCCTCGCTCCACCCGGTCTCGACTACCGCGGCAGCTGGGTCACGACGGATCTCACCCGGTGCTACCAGGTGATGGAGTGCGACGATCGCACCCTCCTGGACCAGTGGATGGCCCAGTGGGAGGATCTCGTCCGGTTCGAGGTCACCGAGGTCTTGACGTCGGACGAGGCCGCGAAGGCCGTGGGGCTGCCGGAGTGACCCCACCCGAAGCGATACTCCAGCCATGACCTGGACGACGTGTGACCTTGCCGACACACACGGCGACGATGCGCGCGTTCTCCCGCTCACGCTCCGGCACTACGGCGGCAGCCGGAGGTTCACCGGGCCGGTGACGACCGTGAAATGCTTCGAGGACAACTCCCGCGTCAAGGATCTGGTCGAGACGCCCGGCGGCGGTCGTGTGCTCGTGGTCGACGCGGGAGGAAGCACTCGATATGCGTTGCTCGGCGACAACCTCGCCGGCATGGCGCAGCAGAACGGCTGGGCTGGGATCGTGATCCACGGGTGCGTCCGCGACACCGCAGCGCTGGCCTCGCTACCTCTCGGAATCATGGCGCTCGGATCGACGCCCCGCCGATCGCTCAAGAACGGCGAAGGGCAGATCGGGATTTCGGTCGAGATCGGGCCCGTCCGCTGTGCGCCCGACGACGTGCTCTTTGCCGACGATGACGGCGCCATCCTGATCGCGGATTCAATCCTCGGCTAGCTAGCCACGGTCGCGCCTCATCGTCAGCGTCACCGTTCTTGCGCCGACAGGCACGTGGAGCTGCAGCACGTTCGGGGTGCACGAGTACGACAACGAGTGACCCGGCGTCGAGAGCGCGTGCGTCGGCAGGTTCACCTGCTTCGACTTGCCATGGGTCGTGAGCACGACGTTGATGTACACGAGCTTGTACGTTCCGCGGCCGAGCACGATCGAGGTCCCGCGCACGGTGTACGGCGCCTCGGACTGGAGATCGATCTCTTCCTTGATCGTCGTCTGCCCCTTGGTGCCGACGAGGTGCAGGCCGATCGAGCCGAGACTGAACCGGCCGCGAGCGAACGTCGCGGAGAGGGCGCCACTGGTCACGTGGATGTCTCCGGTCGTGGGATTGAGCGCCTGGAAGTACTGATTGGTCACGGCCGTGTTTGCGACCCACGAACCGCGCAGGTTGCAAGCCTGGGCGCTCGACGGCGATGCAGCCGAGAAAGGCACGAGAACCAACGTGCCGATAACGGCGACGGCGAGTGCGAGCACGAACATCGAGCGACGCATGGGTTCCTCCCTGTCGGGCCGAGACTACGCTGGCCATCGGCCGAACCCGGTTGCGGGTCAACCACTCGATCGAGGCTTTCGGCAAGAGACGTTCATCCGGTAATCCACTGAGCCGCATCGGTGCACGCCACGATGCCGGCGCGACGATTGGCACCGAGGATGGGGGTCGACCTCGTACGTCCTGAGACGAAGGAGCCCTTGATGAAGCTCGTGCTACTCGGTTGTTCGATTCTTGGCGCCGCGCGTGATCGTCGCCGTCGCGACCGTCGTTGCCACCGATCGCGCACTGGGGGCTGACCACGTCGTGGCGGCACCGGCGACACATGACCACAACTCGATGACGGTCGGTACCGCGTCGGCGAGCTTTGCGGGCGCGGCTCCCGCCAACGCGAAGGAGCTCGCAGCCGCACATGTTCCGTATCCGGCCGAGCTCCCTCCCGTACCCGCGGGTGACCTGGTGAAGGTGCACATGGTGCTGAAGGACGTCACGATCGAGATCGCGCCGGGCGTGAAGTACGCCGCCTGGGGGTTCGAAGGTGGAGCGCCGGGGCCCGTCATCCACGTCCGCCAGGGGCAGACGGTCGAGATGACGCTGACGAACAACGGCGCCATTCCCCATTCGATCGACTTCCATGCCGCCCGGATCGCGCCCGACAAGGCGTTCATCGATGTGCCCTCCGGCGGGTCGTTCACGTTCCGATTCACGGCGAACGACCCAGGCGTGTTCATGTACCACTGCGGCACGAAGCCCGTCCTCCTGCACATCGCGAACGGGATGTACGGCGCGATCGTCGTGGACCCCGTCACCCCACTTCCGAAGGCTCGACCGCGAGTACGTCCTGGTCGCGAGCGAGTGGTACCTCACCAACGACGGGCTCACCGAACCGGCGCAGGGAGACTTCGCCAAGATGCACGCGGTCACTCCCGACTGGACGACATTCAACGGCTACGCCGGGCAATACGTCGCCCATCCGCTCACCGCCGACCCGGGTGACACCGTGCGCTTCTACGTCGTGGACGCCGGGCCGAGCATGACGACCGCCTTCCACGTCGTCGGAACGATCCTCGACAAGGCGTACGTCGATGGAGACATGAATCCCGCACACGTACTCGAAGGTGTTCAGACGGTCAACGTCCCGGCGGGCGGGGGCGGCGTCTTCGAGGTCACGATCGAGGACCCGGGTCTCTACCCGTTCGTGAGTCACGCCTTTGCGAGCGTCGACCTGGGTCAGGTCGGCCTGCTGAAGGTGGGCAACCCGAAGGGGACGATGTCGCACTGACTCGTATCGTCGCCGTCGGGCTGGCGCGCCAGCCCGACGGCTATTCTCGCGCGAGCCGCCCCCATCGACTAGCGGCCTAGGTCACCACCCTTTCAAGGTGGCAGCACGGGTTCGAATCCCGTTGGGGGCACTCGAAAGACCTCCGATCCGCTCGGCATCGGGTGCCCAGCGCGGACACCCCGATCACGCCTTACGACAACGGGTCGTTCTCCTCGAGCCAGGTCTTCGCGACGCGCTTCTGTGCCTTCGTCAGCCATGCCTCGACGACCGCTTCCCGCAACTCGTCGCGATCGATGCGCGCGAGATCCGGGATGCGCACGAGGACAGCGGGGTAGCCACGAAAATGGGGCGTGGTGAAGTACACGCCGCGATCGTCGGCGAGCAGCATGTCCTTCGCGTCCAGGTCGCCGACTCGGAACATCAGGACGTCCGCAAGCCGCTCGCCCGTCTTCGCATCGACCGCGTCCGGACGACGCTCACGGTGAAAGCAGAACGCCTTGCCGTGGACGTGATACGACGGCCGACCGTCTGCGGAGACCTCCTTCGTCGTCTGCGGCATCGCAAGCGCCAGCTCGTCGAGATCCGCCATCGTCGCCACTCGCTGAGTCTGCCAGCGCCGACGTCGTGAGCCGAGGCGATGCGTATCCTCGGCCTGCCGTGAGCGGTGCCGTTCTCCCGAACATCGCGTACGCCCCACCCGAGCCCGCCGACAGCATGGGCCACCTGCTCGATCTCTACCTCCCGGACGGGGACGACCCGATCGGCGCCACTGATCATCTGGTCGAGCGGCTCCGGGTGGCTTCGCGACGACGGCAAGCATGGGGCGGCGGGGATCGCGCCGTTCTTCACCGCTGCGGGCTACGCCGTTGCCGGCGTCAGCGTCCGCTCGAGCGGGCAAGCGTTGTTCCCAGCGCAGCTGCACGACGCGAAGTCGGCGATCCGGTGGCTTCGCACTCACGCGGTGGACTACGGGCTCGACCCGGGACGGTTCGCGTTCATGGGCGATTCTTCCGGCGGGTGGCTGGCGACCATGATGGCGCTGACGTCCGGCCGCCCCGAGTTCGACGGCGACGTCGGAGTCTCGACCGAGGTGCAGGCGGCGGTCGACTTCTACGGGCCGACCGACTTCTTGCAGATGGACGCGCACATGCTCAACGGCGGCGAGGAGTTCAGGAACCACCTCGGGATCCAGGGCTGCCACGACGATCCCGGGTCGCCCGAGTCGCGCCTTGTCGGCGGGCCGATCGAAGCCCGTCGCGATGCCTGCGCACGAGCAAATCCGATCTCGTACGTCGCGGCCGGCGCGCCGCCGATGATGATCCTCCACGGTCGCCTGGACCCGTTTGTCCCGCACCACCAGAGCGAGCTCCTCTTCGAGGCTCTGCGCGCGTACGGCAACGAAGCGATCTTCTATTCGATCCCCGACACGGGACACGAGCGGCCGTATGTCTCGGATCCGGCGCGAGCCGCCGGATACGTTGCGGTCTCGACGAAGACAGGCGCTAGTGGCACTTTTGCCCCACCGACGTGGGAGACCATCGAAGCGTTCATCGCCCACACTTTCAGCGCCGGGTAACTCAGCGGTTGTGATGTGCGACACTGCGAGCACGTCGATGCGGATCACGGCCCCACGACTCGTCTCTCTTTGTGCCGGCGTCATCCTGATCATCGGAATCGTTCTGGCCTTGCCCGCGATCGCCGCTTCGCCGGGGAAGAACGGCCGCATCCTCTTCGTCAGTAATCGAGGGCAGTCGAATCCAGCCGCCTTCGACATCTACTCGATGAACCCGGACGGATCGGGAGTCAAGCGCCTCACCAACGATGGGAAGTCTGCAGGCCCGGCGTCGTCGCCAGACGGCAAGCGCATTGCGTTCGTGAGCAATCGCGAAGGTGACTACGAGCTCTACGCGATGGACGCAGACGGCTCGCACGTCCTGCGCCTCACCAACTCGAAGGGAATCGACTCAGTACCCAGCTGGTCACCCGACGGCAAGCAGCTCGTCTTCACAAGCGATCGGGGCGGCGCTCCTGACGTCTGGGTGATCGCAGCAAACGGGAGCTCCCCCAGGCAGCTGACGAGCAAGGCCGGTCGCAACATCGATCCATCCTGGTCGCCGAAAGGCGGGCTCATTTCGTTCACGAGCACACGCGATAATGGGACCACACAACAGGTATACGTCATGAATGCGGATGGCTCCGGCCAGAAGCTGCTCACGCCGCTGACGTCCTTCAACCTCATGACGACGTGGGCGCCCGACGGCTCGAAGATCGCGTTTCTCAGCGGCCGTGACGGTACGAAAGAGATCTACGCCATGAACCCTGACGGGTCGGGCCAGACCAGAATCACGGACGACCCGAACAACGACGAGCAGCCGGCCTGGTCGCCGGACGGGAAGCAAATCGCGTTCCTGCGTCTCATCGGATCGAATGCGGACATCTGGACGATCGGGATCGACGGCACCGGAGCGCGTCAGCTTACGAGCGACCCTGGCGGGGATACTGCCCCTGACTGGGCGATCGCCGTGAGCACGCCGGCCGCACCGGGCGGTTGCACGATCAAGGGGACAGCCGGAGCCAACACGCTGAACGGAACCGCGAAGGCTGACGTGATCTGCGGGCTGGGAGGCAACGACATCATCCGCGGTCGCGGTGGCAACGACGTCCTTCGTGGCGGCCCCGGCAACGACACGCTCGATGGTGGGCCTGGAAAGGACGTGGCCGACGGCGGCCCAGGCAAGGACGCGTGCGTTGCAGAGACGAAGCGCTCCTGTTAGCGCTCCGTAGGAGCCGACGCTTCATGATGCTGAGCAGCGCGTAGAGGACGAGCTCGACAGACCCTCCCACGATCAGCGCGCTACCGGGGGCCCCGCTTCGAGTGCTTGTGGGAAGATGACGGCCGACCGTCGTGATCCACGACCCTGCCTTCGAGACCATGTCGCGTGACCGGCTTCGCGCGCTCCAGTCGGAACGACTGAGTGCCCTAGCCGCCTACGTCTACGAGCGGGTGCCGTTCTACCGGGAGCGATTCGACGACGCCGGGATCTCCCCGAGCGACGTCCGCTCGATCGACGACCTCGGAAAGCTCCCGTTCACGCGAAAGAGCGACCTCCTTGACCACTATCCGTTCGGGTTGTTTGCGGTGCCGCGGTCCGAGGTCGAGCGGATTCATTGCTCCTCGGGCACCACCGGACGGCCAACGGTCGTCGGCTACACGCGCGCGGACATCGGAGATGTTCGCCGAGGTCAACGCGCGGACGCTCGCGATGGCCGGCGCCGAGCCCGGAATGATGCTGCACAACTCAGCCGGCTACGGGCTGTTCACCGGTGGGCTCGGCGTTCACTACGGAGCTGAACGGCTCGGAATGACGGTCGTGCCGGTCTCGGGTGGCCAGACCGAACGTCAGCTGCTCCTCATCACCGACTTCCGCCCCGACGTGATTCATTGCACGCCCAGCTACGCGCTCACGCTCGCGCACGAGTTCAGGCAACGTGGAGTGAGCCCCGATGAGATCAGCCTTCGCTTTGCGATCGTCGGAGGCGAGCCCTGGAGCGAGGCGATGCGCGACGAGATCGACGCCGGGCTCGGAGTCCGCTCCACCAATGGCTACGGATTGTCGGAGGTGGTCGGTCCCGGGCGTCTCGTGCGAGTGCGTCGAGGTTCGCGAGGGCTCCCACATAAACGAGGATCACTTCCTCCCGGAAGTGGTCGATCCCGAGACGCACGAGCGGCTGCCGGAGGGCGAGGTGGGAGTGCTCGTCTTCACCACGTTGACCAAGGAGGCGCTCCCGGTCATCCGCTACTGGACAGGTGATCTCGCGAGCCTCTCATCGGATCCGTGCGTGTGCGGGCGCACGCTGATCAAGATGAGCCGGATCCGAGGCCGCACCGACGACATGCTGATCATCCGTGGCGTCAACGTCTTCCCGACCCAGGTCGAGGAGGTGCTCGGCAGGATCGACGAGCTCGCGCCGCACTACCAGCTCGTCGTCAGCCGGACGGGGACGCTCGACGAGATCGAGGTGCGCACCGAGATCACGGAGGAGTTCCATCGCAGCATCGGGGTCGAGCATCTCTCCGACGAGGTGATCGAGGCGGACGACACGCTGCGCACCGTTCGTCAGCGAACGACCGAGCTGCTGAAGGACACCATCGGCAGCACGATGAAGGTGAGCCTGGTCATACCAGGCGCCGTCCCGCGCTCGGACGGTGGCAAGCTCTCCCGCGTGGTGGACATTCGAATCGAGACGACCGAGCAATGACGGGCGCCCGATCAGCGGGGCTCGCCGAGTGGCACGAGCACCTCCGGCAGGACATGGCCGAGATCTACGACGAGCTCACGGAGGGCCTGACCGCGCGACTTCGCGTCTCGGACCTCGTCTATGCGGCCGCCGAGCGGTTCCCCGAGCAGCTGCCTACCCGCGCCGCGATCGCCGCGGAGCGTGAGCTGGCTCAGAAGGACAAGCTCGGGCTCGAGATCAACCAGGGAGCGTTCGTCGCGTACGTGCTTGCGAACCAGCGTGCGGGGAACCACCTCATCCATTCGATGTCGCAACCGAGGGAGGAGGCGGTCGCCGCACTCGCCGGCTTCGAACGCTCAGGGAGCATCGACCTCGGCCCGGTCAGGGTCGACCGAGAGGGCGACCTCGGCCATGTGACGACGCAGAATCACGCCTTCCTCAACTCCGAGGACGACGCGACCGTGGCGGCGCTCGAGACCGCCGTCGACCTCGTGCTGCTCGACGATGCTGTCCGGGTCTGCGTGCTCCGCGGAGCGCCCGCTACCCATCCCAAGTACGCCGGCCGCCGCATCTTCGGCTCCGGCATGAACCTGACGCACCTGTACTACGGGAAGATCTCGCTCGTCGAGCTCCTGCTGGAGCGCGATCTCGGAGTCGTCAGCAAGATGTACCGAGGGCACGATCTCGGTGCCCCCGACCTCGAGCTCGAGCAGCGGCGCGAGAAGCCCTGGATCGCAGCGGTCGACAGTTTCGCGATCGGCGGCGCCTGTCAGATCCTCCTCGTCATGGATCGCGTCATCGCCGAGACCGGCTCGTACTTCAACCTCCCGGCACGCAAGGAGGGGATCATCCCGGGCTGCGCAAACCTGCGCCTGCCCGCGATTCGTCGGCGAGCGGATCGCGCGGCAGGCGATCTTCTTCGGTCGCGACTTCCCCGCGGACAGCCCGGAGGGGCTCGATGCTCGCCGACGAGGTCGTGCCAGGTGACGAGATCTCAGAGGCCGTGCTTCGTTCGGCGGCCGAGCTGACGAGCGCGGGCATGACGAGCGTCATCGCAAACCGAAAGGCCCTGCGCGTGGCGCAGGAGCCGATCGACGTCTTCCGTCACTACATGAGCAACTACGCCTGGGAGCAGTCCCACTGCCTCTACAGCTCAGACGCTGATCGACAACCTCGAGCGCCACTGGGACGCGAAGCGCCGGACGTTGTGAACTGAGGGGCTGCCCCATGCCGGGTCGACGTCCGTTCTAGTCTTCGCACATGACCCGCGACGACCCAACACCGGTACCGCGGTCGTCGACCCTCGCAACCGATCTCGACGTGCTTCCGGTCGACCGTGTCCTGAGCCGGCGGGACGAGTACCTCGTCGTCCGTTCTCCGAGCAACCCCAGCTTCTTCTGGGGGAACCTCCTATTGTTCGACGACGCGCCAGGCGAGGGCGATCGGCAGCGCTGGGAGGCATGGTTCGACGCGGAGTTCGCGGGGATCGAGCGCGATCCGACATCGCGCGTTCGTCTGGGATCGCATCGACGGCGCCGCAGGACGCGCCCACGAGGAGTTCGGGGACAGCGGCTACATGATCGATGAAAGCATCGCCCTGGTCGCGACCCCCGAAGAGCTTCGATCCCATCCTCGCGAGAATCGCGAGGTCATCGTGCGGAGCTCGATCCGGAGCCGATGCGAGGCTCTCTGGGAGCGCGGTTCTACGCTCTCCAGACCGCAAACCGCGAGGAAGGCCACGATGAGGACGGTTACCTACGCGTTCGCCAGGCCCGACTCCGTGATCTTCGCGGCCACTTCGCTGCAGGGCGAGGACGCTGGTTCGTGGCCATCGACCCACCAACCGGGGAGTGGTCGGAAGCTGCGGCGTCGTCGTCAGCAACGAGCGCGGTCGCTTCCAAAGCGGTCGACACCGCGCTGCCGAGCACAGGCAGTCGCGGGATCTGCTCGCGCCTCGTCGTCGAGGCGGCCCGTCGCGCGGTCGCGAAGCACGGCGCCGAACGCCTGGTGATCGTCGCGGATGTCGGCTATCACGCTCTCGGGCTCTACGAATCGTTCGGGTTCAACCGCCACGAGCAGAGTTCGGCGTCTTCACCTGGCCCGAGTCCCCGACGCGCTCGACCGGCGCGCAGTGACGCGACGTGCCTACGCGATCCATGCGGCGGAGTAGGAGACGAGCCTTGTTGATCCTCGGCGTGATCGTCGCCCTCGCGCTCGTCTACGGCGCGGTGTCGTGGGTGTTCTCTGCGAAGCTGATCGGTCAGCAGTTCACGCCACTCGGCTCGGTTGGCCCCGTCGACGTCGGGCTGCCACAGCCGGATCAGGTGACGATTCCGGGCGACGGCGTAACCCTGGCCGGCTGGTACTTCCGGAACCCGCGCAGCTCCGGCTGTGCCGTCGTCATGCTGCACGGGTTCAGCGGCAGCAAGGAGGAAGTGCTCGCCCCGGCGCCGATCTTCTGGGATCGCGGGTGCGACCTTCTCCTCTACGACGCGCGCGGCCACGGGCACAGCTCTCGGGCGCTGCTGACGTACGGCGCCCACGAGCGGAGCGACCTTTCACTCGCGGTCGCCTGGCTCTCGAAGCGCAGTGGGCTTCCGGTGACGCAGATCGGCCTGATCGGCTGGTCGTACGGAGCCGCGACCTCGATCCAGGCGGCCTCCGAGCTCAGCGAGCTCGCGTTCGTGATCGCCGACTCCTCCTATTCGAGCCTGGCCGACATCGCGCGGGTTCAGGCGAGCAAGCAGTTCGGCACCTGGGCGAAGCTGTTCGTCCCGGGCGCGCTCCTGGTGTCGGGTCTTCGGGCCGGGTTCGACCCCAGAGACGCCGCGCCCGACTCGGCGATCCGTGACGTCACGGCACCGGTGCTGCTGATCCACTCACGCCAGGACGAGTTCACCCCGGTCACCCATTCAGAGGCGATCTTCGCCAACGCCGACAAGAGCCGCACCCGTCTCGTGATCCCCGGCTGGGCGGCGCCGCACGCGCACTCGTACACCGAGGATCCGGTCGCGTACACCGCCTTCGTCGACGACTTTCTCGCGACCTACGCGCCGGGGTTCGGCGTCAGGCTCGAGCGCTGAGGGCCAACTCGCCGGCCGATCGCTCGGGCACCTGGCGGAGGCAAGGCCTCCGCCAGGTGCCCGAGGCAGCTCTTACGCCGGCTCGCCCTCGATGACCGGCACACGCGCGTCCTCGTCGTCGTGTGGCGCCTCGATGGTGATGTTGGGCAGGATCCGGTCGAGCCAGCCCGGGATGTACCACGACTTCTCGTGCAGGAGAGTGAGGAACGCAGGCACGAGCGTCATGCGCACGATCAGCGCATCGCCGATGATCGCAACCGCGAGCAGCAGGCCGAACTCCTTCGGAATGCGGTCGGCGCTGAGGATGAACGCGGCGAAGACGGTGCCCATGATCAGAGCGGCGGCGACGACGACCCGGCCGATGGCCGCGATGCCGTGCGCGACCGCGTCCGGCGTGTCGAGGCCGTGGACGTGCTCCTCCCTGATGCGGCTCATGATGAAGACCATGTAGTCCATCGAGAGCCCGAACAGGATTGCGAAGGCGATCGGTGGCACGAAGGTCTCGATCGGCCCGGTCTTGTCGAGCCCCGTCAGCCCCAGCAGGTGGCCCTCCTGCACCACCAGCGTGAGGACGCCGAAGCCGACGAAGGCGGAGAGGATCGTCGTGATCGCCGCCGTTGCCGCGATCACGATCGATCTGAACGCCATCGCCAGCACGAGCAAGGTGACGCCGATGATGTAGAGCAGGAAGATCGGCATCTTCGAGATGATCTGGTCGGCGATGTCCTTGAACGCCGCCGTCTGGCCCGACACGTACGCGAGGGAGTCACCACCGGCGGTCGCCTTGGGCACGACGCCGTCTCGCAGCCGGTCGACGAGCTTGTCGGTGGCCTCGTCCTGCGGAGCCGAGTCGGGGGTGACGAACACGATCGCGACGGTCTTCTTGTCGTTGAACTGTGGCTGGCCGACGGCGGCCACGCCCTTCAGGCCCACAACGTCGTCGTGGATTCTCTGCGGGCTCCCCGCGTCCTTGTTCACGTCCACGACGATCGGGATCGGCCCGTTGAAGCCTGCGCCGAAGCCCTCCGCGAGCAGGTCGTACGCTCGGCGGCTCGTCTGCTCGACCGGCTGCGTCCCCTGGTCGGCTGCTCCCAGCCTGACGAGGGCTGACGTCCCGGCAGGGATCAGGACGACCAACAGCGCGACCGGGAAGACGATCTTGGCGCGCGAGGTCACGAGCCGGCCCCATTTGGCGACGAGGGTCTTCTCGCGCCCTTCCTCGGAGTCGTCCACAGGGCGAAGGAACGGCACCTTCAGGCGGTCGACCTTGTGGCCGAGAAGCGCCAGAACCGAGAGCAGCAGAGAGTTCGCGATCAAGACCGTGGTCAGCACGCCGAGGGCGCTGCCGATTCCGAGCTTCGTCACGAAGTCGAGTCCGATGAAGGCCAGGCCGCTGACCGAGATAGCGACCGTGAGGCCGGCGAAGAGCACGGCCCGGCCGGCCGAGGCGCCGGCCTCCGCCGCGGCGTCCCGCGGCGACAGCCCATCGTGGAGGAGCTGTCTGAAGCGCGTGACGATGAACAACGAGTAGTCGATCCCGACCCCGAGCCCGATCATCGAGACAAGGATCGGCGTGACCGTGTTGATCGCCGTCAGTCCGGCGAGGATGAACAGCAGGAGGAAGGCGGTCATCAGCGCCACGATCGCGAGCATGATCGGAATGAACATTGCGACGAAGGTGCGGAAGACGATCAGGAGCACGATGATCGCGGCCAGCAGTCCGAGCGCCTCGGAGCTTCCCTGCTCGATCGGCGGGAACTCGGCCTCGCCGTTGTACTCGACGATGACGCCGACCGGCTCGACCGCCTGACGCACGGCATCCTCGACCGCCACTACCTGATCCCTGTCCTTGTCCTCGATCGTCTGATCGAACTGGGCCTCGGCGTAGGCGATGCGACCGTTGTCGGAGAACGTGTCCTCGCTGAAGGGATCGGCGACGCTGGTAAGACCTGCCTTGCCGTCGACGGGCTTGAATTCCGACGTCTTCAGCTGCGCTATCGCTTTCTCGATTGCCGCCTTGCGTTCGGGCGTGTCGAGCCGTTGACCCTCGGGCGCCGCGAACACGATGTTGAGCACAGCTCCCTGCTCAGACGCGAACTGCGACTCGAGCAGGTCGGTCGCCTTCTGTGTCTCGGAGCCGGGAATCGTGAACTCGTCCTTCAACGAGCCGCCGATGGTGGCGACGAGCACGATCAGGGTGGCGATGATCCCGACCCAGGAAAAGACGACCCGCCACGGATGGGTGGCACAGGCGCGAGCCCAGGCGGAAAGAGCTCCGCTCGAGCGACGCTCGTGGGCAGCAAGGCGCGTCGACGATGACTCGCCGGCGTCAGTATTCGGTTCTTCGGTTTGGTCCGTCATCGTTTTCTCCCTTTCGTCTCCTGCGGCGGTATACGTCCCTGGGTCTTCTTTCACCGTTCTAGCGCGTCGGCAGTGGTCGACGCGTCGTTTGGCATCGGTGGAAGTCCTGCCGAGGCAGGACTTCCACCGATAGGCCTATCAGTTTCCGAGCGTCGTGCCCGTTTCGAGCAGCGTCTTGAGGTCGCTGAGGACGAACGGCCAACCGCCGCCCGCGTCCTGGACATCGCCGGCAACCAGAGATGCGTGCACCGGCGCATTCTCGAGCTCGTGGATCACCGTGAGCCTCGTGACGCCCATCTCCTCCTCGATCTCCCATGTAAGCCGGGTCGGCGGTTCCGCCGACATCACCGGATCGAAGAGCATTCGCCACGTCTGGACGAGCTTCCGGGGCGGGTCGGACTCGAGGACCTCGCCCTCGATGATCACCTCGGGCGCGCCGTGCGCCAGCATCTCCTGAGTGGGGAACGCGCGGTACGACCCCCCTTCGCGAAGGTCGTACTCGGTCCGACCGCGATAGCCGTACCTCTCGGCCCACTCGGGCTGCGTAATCGCTTCCCAGACAGCTTCCCGGGTCGCATTGATGAACACGCGGTGGACCTGGGTGGTCACCAACCGCTCGGTCGTTGTGGTCATGCGGACTCCTCCAGTTCGTGCTTGAGATCAGCGAGCACCGATACCTGGTGCTCCGTGTACTTGTCGATCCACCGGTTGTGGATCAACCGGATCGGGACGGGGTTCAGGAAGTGCAGCTTCTCCCGGCCCCGCCGGCGGGTGACCACGAGCCCTGCGTCCTCGAGCAGGCGCAGGTGCTTCATGACGCCGAAACGGGTCATCTCCAACTCCGACTCGAGCTCGCTGAGCGTACGGCCGTCACGCACGAAGAGCCGGTCGAGGAGGAAGCGACGCGTCGGGTCGGCGAGCGCCTTGAACACACGGTCATCGTCGGTCACAGAGATAACGATACGTGACTAAATGGTCACATGTCAAGCGTCAACGCCGAGCGACCACCTCGGCTGCGCTCGGCTCCGAAGCTGCCAGGACCTCGGACAGCACGTCGGTCAGCTCGTCGAGCATCTCCTCGTAGTCGGCCAGCGGGCGTGACAGAAGGTGCTCGACCGCGAGGTACGCCTCGAGCAACGCCGGGTCCGCTGCCCGGGTCACCGCCTCACCGCGGCGGGTGAGGACGAGCAGGTACGAGCGGCCGTCTTTCGGGTTTGCGACCCGACGGACGAGCCGGCGGTCGACGAGTCGCTGGATGTTGTCGCGAAGCGTCGTGGCGGGCACCCCCGAGGCGATCGCAACCCGTGACGGGCTCACCGGTGCGTGATCGCGGACGTGGGTGAGCAGGCTCAGGAGGTATGCCGGGACACCGATCGGCTGCAGCTGCCGGTCGACGACCTGCCCGACGTACTGGGCGGTCACCGCCGCCTTGAGGAAGAGCTGTCGATTGGCCATCTCGTGCTCTGAGAGTAGAGCGGCTTGCGGATAGTGCGCAAGCGCATTATATTTGCTGCGCCGACGCAATATCTCTCCTGGAGGCTTCGCTCGTGAAGCGCGTGCTTGTGATCATCGTCCTGGGTCTTTCGCTCGCCGCCGGCACGCAGGCTGCTCCCCGCTCCGCTGCCGCGGCGGACGGGGCCTGGGTCGGCACCTACACGCTCGGTGGCCCAGGATCGATCTCGCTCACGCTCGCCGGCAAGCGGGCGACCGTCGTGCTCGGGGTCGGTCACGCAGACCTCCAGACCGTCCCACTCTCGCGATCCGGTGGGCGGATTCGCTTCACGCTCCCGGGCAGGCCGCAGCCTCTCGTCGTCGAGGCGCGACTTGCCGGAGCCAAGCTCGTCGGCACGGCGAGTCAGGGAGCAGCGAGAGGCGCCTTCGAGGCGCACCGGGGAACCGCGTCCGACCACATCGCGCGTGGGTTCTTCGCCACGGCCGGTCGCCTCCGAGCCGTCGTCGACGACCCGTACGGGCCGATGCGGCTCGTGGATCTCGAAACCGGCGGCGTTCGCGCGCTGTATCCGGCGGGCGCCTCGTTCCGGATCGGCTCCGGATTTGCAACCCAAGAGCCTGCAGCAGGGACGGCCCGCTTCAACTCGGGTGGCGCGACCCTGGCGGGGAGCTCCGCGAGACGCGTACGCCTGCGACAGCTCGAGGTCCGATTTCGCAGCGGTGGTGCGATGCTCTCGGGAACGCTCACCCTTCCGGCTGGTGGCGGGCGGCACGCGGGAGTCGCATTCGTGCACGGCTCGGGCGCAACCGAGCGCGCATATCTCCCCGATCTCCAGGCGCTCCTGGTTCGTCACGGCATTGCGGTGCTCGCCTACGACAAGCGCGGGATCGGTCAGTCGGGAGGCCAGTACTCGGGCGAGTCCCCCACTGCATCGAGCATCGACACCCTCGCGCGCGATGCCGCGGCCGCCGCCCGCTTCCTCGGCACGCAGCCGGAGATCGACCCTGCGCGCGTCGGCCTGGCCGGGCACAGCCAGGCCGGTTGGATCATGCCGCTCGCAGGCTCACGCGAGCCGGCAATCCATTTCCTCGTGATCTTCTCGGGGCCAGCGGTGACCGCGGACGAGAACGACATCTACCAGGATCTCGCCGGGGAGGGCGACCGGCCGCAGACGCTGACCGATGCCGAGATCGATGCGCAGGTTCTCGCACACGGGCCTGGTGGGGTCGATCCCGTTCCGTGGATCCGAAAGCTGAAGCAGCCTGTGCTGTGGCTGTACGGCGGGCTCGACAAGATCGTCCCGCCCCGGCTCTCGGAGCGGCTGCTCGAGCCGATCGCCGCCGAGCCTGGCCGAGACTTCACGATCCTCGACTATCCGAACGCGAACCATGCGCTGGTGGAGACGAAGACCGGCCTGACCTCGGAGATGCTGCGCTCGGCGACATTCGCACCGGGCCTGTTCCCTCAGGTGGGGACCTGGTTGAAGACGCACGGGCTGGCCGCGCCGTGACGCCGGCGCCTCTCAGTCGTCCTGCTCAACGGTCTGCAACGCCACAGAGCCGGCCGCCGGCACCCCGAGCACGTCCGTTCTTGCGTAATGCCCGACCGCGTCGAACCAGCGCTTTGCGTGGAGCCCTCGCCGTAGGTCGCAGTCGGCGATCACCATCCCCTCCGCGTCGTAGAGCGGCCCCGCGATCACCTCACCACCTGTCGGCTCGCAGATCGCTGCGCCGCCGCGACCAAAGACCTCCTTGCCCTCCGGGAGTGGCACCGGGAAGTCATCCGGGAAGGCTGACGCCGGGATGAACTGCGGGGCCGAGACGACAAATGCGCCGGACTCGATCGCAATGTGCCGCATGCTCGCGAGCCACCCGTCCGAGTCGTCGGCGGTCGGCGCGACCCAGATCTGCGGGCCGCTCTGGTACACCGCCCAGCGCGCGAGCGGCATGCGGTTTTCCCAGCAGATCAAACCGCCTACCCGACCAATCGGCGTCTCGACCACCCCGAGGTCGTTACCCGCTCCGACTCCGTGAAAGAGGCGCTCGTGCTGGGTCGGCATCAGCTTGCGATGCCGACCGAGAAGCCCTCCTGGCCCAATCGTGAGCATCGTGTTGTAGAGCGACCCGGGACGATCCGCCTCGCGCTCGTTGACGCCGATCACGCAATGGAGGTCGCGCGCGCGACATGCCTCGACGAGCCGATCGACCAGCGGACCCGGGACGTCGACGCTGTTCTCCCAGAACTCCTCCCAGAATGCGTCCCAGCCGCTGAATCCGGCCGCCTCCTTGGCCCACGCGTTCGACGGGTAGAGCGGGATGAACGTCTCGGGGAGCACCGCGAGCTGGACGCCGGCGTCCGCGGCCTCGTGAAGGAGCTTGACCGCCTTTGTCGACGCAGGCAGCAGCGTCGAGGATGACGGGGGTCGCCTGGATCGCTGCGACGCGCACGGTCGGAAGCTCGCTCATGACTCCTCCTGGGAACGGGCGGCGGGTGTACCGGGCAAGGGTAGACCGCGCGCATCGGTGCCGCGACCCGACTTCCCGCGGAGCTCCGCGATCGTTCGGATTGTCAGCCCGAGCGGTGCTCGAGCGCGCACGAGTTGATGCAGAAGCGCATCCCCGTCGGTCCTGGGCCATCCGGGAAGACATGCCCGAGGTGCCCGCCGCACCGTGCGCAGACGACCTCCTCGCGACGCATCCCGTGGCTCGTGTCGACCCGTGTCTCGACCGCCTCGAGAGTCGCGGGCTCGATGAAGCTCGGCCAACCGCTTCCCGACTCGAACTTCGCCTCCGACCGGAACAGCTCCGTGCCGCACCCGGCGCAGCGATACACGCCGGGCTCCTTCGATTCCGCGTACGCGCCGGTGAATGCCCGTTCGGTTCCCTGCTGGCGCAGCACCGCGTACTGCTCGGGGGTGAGCCGGGCGCGCCACTCCTCGTCCGTGAGCTCGAGCCTGTCGCTCATAGAACGAGGAGCGAGATGGCGATGAACTGCACCGCGGCGGCGGCGACCACGAGCAGGTGGAAGATCTCGTGGAACCCGAACCAGCGCGGGAACGGGTTCGGGCGCTTCGCGGCGTAGGTCACGGCGCCGACCGTGTACAAGGCTCCACCGATCATCACCAGGGTCGTGCCGACCAGGCCGACGTGACTGAACATCTGCGGGATCGCGATCACGCCGATCCAACCAACGGCGATGTAGGCCGCAACGGTCAGCCAACGCGGCCCGTCGATCCACGACAGGTTCAGGGCAAGGCCCAGAAGCGCGCCGCCCCATGCGAACCCGAGGACGATCCAACGCGTGACCCCCTCGAACGCGAGCAACGCAAATGGCGTGTACGTCCCCGCGATGAAGACGAAGATCATCGAGTGGTCGACCCGACGGGCCCAGCGGCGCGCGGAATCGGTGCGCCAGGGGAAGCGGTGGTACACCGCGCTGGCGCCGAACATCGCGGCCAGAGCCGTGGCGTACACCCAGGCAGAGAGCGCTTCACGGCTACCGTCCGCGAGAACACCGAGCGCAACCCCTGCTGCGACCGCCGCTACGAAGGCAAGAAGGTGAAAGACGCCACGAAGGTGCGGTCGATCCAACTCCACTTTCGTATTGTCGCATGCGCCGTCGCTGACGGCGTCCCTCTTACGGGATCGGGCACGTGTTTGCCCGGCTGGCGGTGTTGTTCCTCTCGTCGGACTCCGCAACGACATTGGTGCGATCGACCACCGCGGTGTAGGTGCCGGTGCGGCAGCTCGTCCATCGAACCGTGGTCGACGCACCCGGCGCGAGTGACGGAACCGTGAAGGTGCCGACGAGCGTGATCGTCAGGACACTCGCCGGAGCCGTCGCTGCGCCGCGGTTCGCAATCGTGATCGAGAAGCTCGAGAACGCGGTGATCGCAAGGTCAGGGAGAGGCCGGGTGATGGTCCAGCTCGAGACGGCGGCAGCGCCGACGTTTCCGGCGCCGTCTGTGGCGCGAACCGAGAACGTGTGTTGCCCCGTCGCGAGCTTGAGGTAGGCCGTCGGCGACGTGCAGGCGGCGAACGCGGAGTTGTCGAGCGCGCACGCGAACGTGACCGGGCTCTCATCTGCTGTGAATATGAACGTCGCGGACGTGCTCGTCGTCGATCCCGAAGGCGCCGAGGTGATCTGCACCTTCGGCGCTGTCGTATCGGGCGGGCTGTACGTCCAGGTCACCACGACCCAGGAGCTCGCGTTTCCCGCCTTGTCGGTGCCAAGGACAGAGAAGGTATGCGCGCCGGTCGCAAGAGCGCTGAGCGCGACCGGGCTCGTGCAGGCCGCGGCCTCGGAACCGTCGGTTGAGCAGAGGAACGCGACCGCGGGCTCGTCAGCGGTGAATGCGATCTCGACCTTGTCGGTGGTGGTCACGCCACCTGGGCCGCTGGTGATGGTCACCTTCGGTGCCACCACGTCAAGCGGAGCGGCAGGCGGTGGCGGAGAGGGAGGCGATGCCGGGCTCGGCGGAGGAGGCGGCGCATTCGGCTTCGGCTTTGTCGCAGGCTCTGTCGCGGTGGAGGACACCACGGACTCCGTTTCGGGCGGTTCGACGGCCGTCGTCACGGTCTCGGGCTCGGTCGGCGGAGAGACGATCGGGGTTGGTGCGGGTGATCGTGGCGGGGGTGGCTGGGTCGTGGCCGCCGCCGAGGTTGTAAGCGGAAGCGGGAGGATCGCGCTCGAGGTGGTGGTAGACGACGACACCGTCTCGGGCTCCTCGCTCGCGAGTACCACGCCGAGCGCCGTCCCGCCTACGCCGAGAGCTATGAGCGCGGCAGCGATGCCGACGACTCGAAGCAACACGCCGAGCCGTCGCGATGCAGCGGCGCTTGCCCAGAACCCGGACTCGTCCAGGTGGAGATCGATCGCGGCCTTGCACTCGTCGCCGTCGAGCAGCGGGGGGAGAAAGAGGGCGCGGTAGCGGCGCGAGGCCTCGCGCATGTCGGCGAGCGCGCTCTGGCAGCGCTCGCAGCCTTCGAGATGCGCGATCGTCTCGTTGAGCCTCTTGCCCTGGAGCTCGCCGTCGAGGTGCTTTGCGAGCAGCGGGAGAAAAGTGCGGCAGGTCTCGGGAAACCGCTCGGGGTCGACCTGCGCAAGGCGAACCTCGACCCGTAGGCTCTCGCGGGCGCGGAAGATCAACTGCGCGACGGCGTTCTCCTTGAGACCGACGATCTCGCCGATCTCGGCGTACGAGCGATCCTCGAGCTCGCGCAGGGCAAGCACGAGGCGCTGTCGCGACTCGAGCTTTCCGTTGGCGATGCGAACGTCGCGCTGCTGGCTCCGCAGGAGCGCCGAACGTTCGGGATCGTCCTCGATCGCGGACGGAGCGACGGGCTCCGGAACGTCGGCCATCGGCTCGGAGCGCTTTCCCTTCTCGACCTGCTTGTAGAACAGGTTCTTGCACGTCGTGAAGAGGTAGGCGCCGAGATCGACGGTGCTCGGGTCGAGTGAGTCGAGCCGCGGCACCGCGCGAACGAACGTCTCCTGGACAAGGTCGTCCGCGTCGTGGACGTTGCCCGAGAGCCGGAACGCAAAGGCGCGGAGCCGCGGCTGATACTCGCCGTAGAGCTGCTCCCACGCGGTGCGGTCGCGCGCCCGGAGTCGGAGCAGCAGCTCCGTGTCAGGCGCTCGTTCGACCGTCGCCATCGTCGGAGCTTAGTTCGTGGGAATCGTGGTCACGGAGGTACTCCTGGAACGCGGCCTGAAGTCCGAGATACCGCTCGAGGGCCGCGATGCCCTCGGAGGCCCAATCGGCGATCCAGGCTTCGTCGACGCTGAGCGTCTCGGTCGCGAGGTTGTTCTTTCCGGTCATCTCACCTTCTCCTTTCGGCTTGGTGTGGTGATGCGCTTGAGGGCGGGGCCTCCTCCAGGAAACCCCGCCCTCTTCCCCCTCCCCTCCCTGTCGCTACGCAACCGTGGCGCAGACCGCGTAGGCGGTGATGCTCCAGTTCGCTGCTGTCGGGTTGATCTCGTACGCGGTTGCCGTCCATGCAGTCGCGCTCGAGCGGATAGCTCTCGTCGAGGCCTGCGAGACCGGCTGCGTTCACGATCCTCGCGCCGCCGCCGACGACGCTCTTGCCGGCCGGGCACGTGGCCGACACGAACTTCGCGAGCCCCGAGTTGGACGGGCTCGTTGCGTTCACGATCTCGAGACCCGAGACACCAGGGTCACCCTGCAGCCCGGTTGCGCCGGTCGCGCCGGTCGCACCGGTCGCACCAGGCGCACCTGCCGGACCGGCGGGGCCGGCCTGACCGGAGGTGAGGACGCCTGGGGCGAAGTCGCTCGCCTTGAGCGTTCCGTCGAGAACGTCGAGCGAGGTCATCGAGTTGTTCTTGACGTCCTGGGTGGCGAGGCTGTTGTTGCGAATGTCGGGCGAACCGACCGTGTTGTCCTTGATCTGCGCGCCGGTGATGAGACCGGACGCTGCCGCGGTGCCAGTCACGGCGAACAGCAGGGCGACGGTTGAGATGCACGTCGCGGGGCTCGGAATACGGAACATGGTGCTCTCCCTTCGGTTGGATGAAAACGCTTCGTTGTCATCACAACCCCCCAACCGGGAGTTCCTTACGCGGTTCCGAAAATCACTTCGCCGATCCCCACGGGCACGGCCGAAGCCACGCCTGTTGCCGTCCCGCCCTAGCCCATCTCGATCTCTGCCGGCACGCCGAGTCGCCCCATCGTCCGCAGGTGGAGGAAGTGCGACCGCAGTGCACCCCCGAGCGACGAATGGAACGAGTAGCGCACACCGTGCTTCGCGCAGTTCCGTCGCACGATCTCGGCGATCTTCGGATAGTGGGTATGGGGGACGCGCGGGAAGAGGTGATGCTCGATCTGGAAGTTGAGCCCGCCGAGCATCCACGTCAGCAGGGGATTGCGCGGGCAAAAGTCGACGGTTGTCTCGACCTCGTGCACCGCCCAGATCCGGCGCTCGCTTCGCAGCTCGTCCGGCGACGCGAACGAGGCTTCTTCGACGCAGTGGGCGAGCTGGAACGTCGTCGCCATGACCAGGCTCGTGACCATGGCGAAGCCGACGTAGGCACCGAGGACGACATACCAGGGGTACACGAGCATCGGGATCACGAGCGCCCACGTGATGAAGAACGCCTTGCCCGCGACAAGGCCGGTGAGGTTCCAGCCGCGAGGCGTCCGGAGCGCGCTCTCGCCGACAGCTCCCCGCCGGAAGGCTGCGAGGTCGCCCACGGTCTGCCAGCGCAGCCCCATCAGCGTGTACATGGGCCAGATGTAGTACTGCTGGAAGCGGTACCACGGCCGGGCAGGCTGCGAGGGAGCGAAGCGGGCCAGCGGAACCTGGGTGGCGTCGGCGTCAAAGCCGTCGATGTTCGTGTACGTGTGATGAGCCACGTTGTGCTTCACCCGCCACGCGTAGCTCGAGAAACCGAGCAGCAGGTCGGCCGACCAGCCGACGAGGTGGTTCCAGCGCCGCTGCTTGAAATAGGCACCGTGATTTGCGTCGTGCTGGACGCAGAACGCGATCAG
The DNA here is from genome assembly GCA_963724655.1 of uncultured Actinomycetes bacterium. Lineage (GTDB taxonomy): Bacteria > Actinomycetota > Thermoleophilia > Gaiellales > Gaiellaceae > Gaiella. The sequence goes on from CAVRVG010000001.1 coordinate 164,642, forward strand.
TGTGGAACCGACGGCGAGCCCGACCAGGCACAGCGGCGCAAGGATGAGACCGGGCTGGAAGAACATCAGCACCAACCACGAGCACAGAATCAGGGCGAAGGCGATCGGCGCCTTTGCCCACAACAGCGCGGCACCTTTGAGTCTCGTGCGACCGCGAGAGAGGTACTGCTCGACCTCGCGGCGCGTGTCGGCGATGAACGCTCCGCCGTTGTCGAACGAGAGCTTTGTGTCGGTTGCCACCATCATGGCCTCCCTACTGAACGGAAAGGAAGAGCAAGACAGAAGCGCAACTCTCATCCTCGTGGACTTGCAGCGTATCGGCTTTGGCGCTCGGGCAGTGTTACGCGTCCATGTCCGGACCGGCCGAGCCAAGGCGCGCTCGGCCTCTCTTGCGTGGTCGAAACACCGGGCGAGCACCGGCGAATGACGCCGAAAGAGCCGACCAGACGTTGCCTACACTCCGCTCGGGGCCGTTAGCTCAGTTGGTAGAGCAGGGGACTTTTAATCCCAAGGTCGCTGGTTCGATCCCAGCACGGCCCATCACGATTCATGCGCGATTGCCAAGCATTGCCCGAGGGGCGCAGGCATCTCGAGGGGCAAAATGTGGGGCAAGCTCCCACCAGGAAGCTCAGCAGCCCGACCTCCGCGCCCGCCGCACCAGCATCGCCGACATCTTCCCCATGGGACCAATGTCTGATTGTGGTTGGGACCTGTTCGGCGGCACTGTCTCAGGTGTCAGCAGCCACTCTCGAAGGAGGAGCACAATGAAGAAGCTCGCAACACTGATCGCCCTGATTGCGGCGCTCGCAGTCTCGGCCCCGGTCGTAGCGCAGGCGCGTCACTCGTCCGACGATCCGGTCACCCACGTCCGTCACGGTGCGGATGACCGCGGCGGCTCAGTCCAGGCGCCGCGCAAGGCGAAGGCGGGTCGGGATGTCACGGCGCGGCATGGCGCCGACGACCCGGTCGGCCATGATGACCGCGGTCATGGTGGGCATGGTGGGGACGACGGTCCGAACCACACGTAGCAGCCGCCGTTCTTCCGTGCACAGGAGGGCGGTCTTCGGGCCGCTCTCCTATGTCGGCCTGCGCACGCCCAGGGTATTTCCGGAAGAGGAGGCTAAGGGCCGCGAGCTCCCAATCGCCGAGGGGCAACAGAGGGGGCAACCGTGCACACCCGATCTCGAGCGATCTCGAACTCGTGTTTGCCGCGTCTTTGCCTGCGATGAAGATCGGTGGAGCTCAGGTGACACGCTCGTCTTCGCCGCTTTTAATCCCAAGGTCGCTGGTTCGATCCCAGCACGGCCCATCAGACGCGAGAATCCGAGGCTCACGGCGGAGGCGGCCCAGCGAGCCCGTCAGAGGGCAGCGCGCCGCCGATGACCACGTGAGACGGCCGTCAGGTCTGCGCGATCACGAGCACGGCGGTCATGACGGCAAGTGCAACGCCGCCGACGGTGAACAGGCCGACGGTGCGGAACTGCAGCGGCGCGTCGCCGCCGGTTCGCAGCGCCCGCTCCAACGCCCGCTGGCGGTGCGCGCCGACGATCAACAACCCGACCGCGAGTGACGCGTAACCACAGCCGAGCAGAATGTACGGCCACGGGGCGACATCGAGGAGTTCCGGAGCGAATCGACCCACAGCCAGCGCCCCGGCGCTGGCGCCCAGCGCGGTGCGCCACCACGCCAACCAGGTGCGCTCTGCAGCCATCGACGTACGCCGCACCTGGTCGAGATCCGACGGCGTCGTCTGAACCGGTTCGTCCCCCGCGTCTGTGGGCTCTGAGCCCGTCGGCGGCTGCTGCTGTGCCATGACTGCATCTAACACAGTTCGTCCGATCTGTGAAGGCAACGTCTCAAGGTGAGACGTCGCGCTCAGACACCGGGCGGCTTGACGCTCTGGTAACCGCCTGGGCGTACCGCTCCGTCCAGCACGGCCCATGCTTGTTGCCCACTGGCGCAGACCAGGCCTTGCCCGGGAAATAGTCATGCCGAGCGAGTGACGACGGCGGTCAGCTCGATGTGACCGTGCTGTCCAGAGAGGTCGATGGTTCCCGTTCTGCGGTCGAACGGGACAACGCCGCCCGCCGACCGAACGGCGGTGACATGCTCCCCGAACGGGACTCGGAGGCGTAGCTTCAGCGCCGGACTAGAAACTGGATCGACCGAAACACGAATGCGATTACCGCTTCGCGTGAGCACATAGGAGAGGCTGCCGAAGCTTGTCGGAGCGTCTTGCACGCGGATCGTCTTGCCGGGCTCGAGCCACGGGCGGGGGGTCGCGAAGGCAAGTTCAAGACCGGTCGGAGTTCCGCGAGGCCCACGCGTCTCGTGAACCATCGTCAGACGCAACGTCCCGAGGAACGTCGCATTCGTGCCGCTGTTCGGCGGGAGATACATGGTCCGGTAACGCGTTGGCCCGAGGGGAGTGACCGTAGCCGCTTCTCCGGAGACGAACGTGTTCGGGGTCATCGCCGCGCCGAGGGTGCCGTAGAGGCTGAGGACGAGCTGATCTGGCCGATCGTTGTCGGCGAGGAATCGCGAGACGTTCAACCCGTACACCTGGTCGGTTCCCGAGTTCTTGGCCGACGCCTCTCCGTAGAGCCGATACGAGCCTGCTCGCACGAGGCCGATGAGACGAGACCCGTGGCCGAACAGGTAGCGAATAATGCGTCGTGCATCGTCGCCACCCGGGCGAAAGAGCCCCGAGGCGAAGGCGTACGGCGCGACGAGGTTCCAGTAGGAGCCTTCCCGCGTCGCAGAGAGCTGCTCGAAGGGCTCAGTCCCGGTAAGCAGCTCCGCAGGTACGAACAGCGACTCGTCTTGGAGCCGACGCACGGATACCTTGATCGCGGCTCGGAGTGCGGCCTCGAGGCGGACAGCCAATCTGGTCGCCCGCGCGGCGGCCGCGGTGTGGCCTCCCTCATGCCATTCGCGCGCGATTGCGCGCAACCCCTGCCAGACGACGGCCTGGCCGTGGAGCGTGACCACTTTGCGCTGGATGTCGCTCGAAAACGGCTCGGCTTCGAGGAGCCCTGTCGATCCAGGATGATCGATCTGACGCGCGAGACGATCAATGGCGGCGTCGAGGGTCGATGTCCCGTCCGCCAACAGCTGCTTGTCACCTGCAAGGTCAGAGACGACCGCGGAAGCAAGAAGGGCTTCGCCCGCTCGCCAGTTCGTGTACCGGTCGGGTAGGCGGCGCAGAGCGAACCGCACGATTGCTCGGGCGACGTCGCCAAAGCCATAGGCGGCCAGCACCTGGGCAGAGTCGAGCGCTTCCGCGAACGACAGCTCCTCGTAGTTGTTGCCGATGCTGTAGCGCCACGTGTGGACGATCTGCTGGATGAGCACGTTGCGCATCGCGTCTTCAACTGGCTCATCGGGAACCGAGAACACCGTCTCGCGGGCGAGCGCTGCGTTCCAGAAGCGAACGACCTCCGCGCGGGCAGACGCGTACGTCTCCTCGTCCGCGGTCGGAACCTGCGTCCGCGTCGGCTGGTGTACCCAACCAACGACGATGGTCTCACGCCCATGGACCCGGTAGGTGAGTGCCGTCCCGTCGAACACACCACCTGTGCTGAAGACGAGTCGGGTGCCGCGGGCCGACGTGAGCCTGTGCCCGATTGCGCGCAACCCGCTGGTCGACGGAATGAATCGAACGGTGGCCGCTCCGCCGGTAGCCGATCGTGCATCGACGGACAGCCGGACGAAACTGATCAAGGATCGGACGCCAGGCAGCCGACCGGCGAACGACTCCTGCTGGTAGTCGACGTGATCGCCGTCCACATACTCCGTGCGGAGGATCGGAAGGTACCCCGACGCCAAGGTGCGCGGGCGACAACCGGGCGAGGCAGCGTCCGTAGCGTTCTCGGTGCGTTTCTCCGACCTCGATCTGAAGGTTTCGCCCACCTGCGCGGCGGGTCATGATCTCGCTGCCATCCGCCACGTGCAGCGCGAACGCCTTGTCTCCGTAGAGGCTCGGCGGCATCGCGAACGCCAGGTAGTACGCGCCTGAGTGCGTCACCGATCGACCACCACGGCCGCGCGCGTAGAAGAGCGGCGGCAATAGCTTCCTGACGCCGGCGAGCGAAGGACCACCTGGCTCGGCGAGCAAGCGCTCGCCCAATACATCGCGGCCCGAGGCAAGCACACGTCCGAGCGACGCAGCGTTCGCAATCGATGGTGGCTGGCGCCAACAGTCGGATGCGGCGCCCCCAGGGGCCACAGCGGTCACACCGTCGACCCCGCCAGCGAGGCCGACGAGAGCCACCATCACCAAGCAGACGACCGAGCCAATCCATCGGAACATTGACCCACGAGAGCACCGCGACGGCGGATCAGCCACCGCTCAACCGCCGTTGCACTGGTCGGCCTTGTTCGCGATCACGCTCTGCTGGAGCTTGACAGGAAATGCCGCGAAGAGAACGCCTGCCTCAAGCGGGAGAAGGAGAGGGGTCTGCGGGTACGAAGTGACGTGAATGCCCGAGCCGGCGCGCAGTGCTGAACTCAGCAACCCGGGCTACGAGCTCTTCGTCCTCGCGCTGTCCGTCCTCTCGATCGTCAACCTGCTCCTCCTGCTGCCGTTCTCGCCACTCGAGCAGCAGCAGCAAGACGTCGTTTTCATCATCGACGCAGTGCTGACGATCGTCTTCCTCGGCGATTTCACGTACCGCCTGCTGAAGGCCGAATCGAAGCGCGGGTACTTCCTCCGAGAGGGAGGCTGGCTCGACCTCATCGGGAGCCTGCCGCTACTCCGGGTGTTCCGCATCTTCCGCGTGCTTCGCGTCGGTCGCCTCCTGCGAGAGTTCGGCGTGGGCGCGATCGTGCAATGGCTCGTGCGAGAACGGGCGCAGAGCGCGCTCTACGTCGTTTCATTCCTCGTGGTCGTCGTACTCGAGGCGGCATCCATCTTCATCCTGCCGTTGGAGGCGCGCTCACCCGACGCGAACATCACGAGCGGAGGAGACGCCCTCTGGTGGGGCATCGTCAGCGTCACCACGGTGGGCTACGGCGATCAGTTCCCCGTCACCACCGGCGGCCGATTCGTCGGCACCTTGGTCCTCATCGTCGGCGTAGGCCTGTTCGGAACGTTCACCGGGTTCCTCGCCAACTCGTTTCTCTCCCCTGCCAAAGAAGAGGCTTCCCCAGAGGTCGAGGGAGACTCACCTGCGGCGCTCCTGGCCGACATACGGCGCGAGCTTGCCGAACAGGAAGCTCGCAGCGCCGCGCTGCGACACCGACTCGAAGGGCTCGAGCAGACGCTCTGAGCCACTCCACCATCGCGTCATGGCGATCCGCAGGGCATTTCCTGACGCGCGTCAGGTCGTGCTCGGTGAGTCGGGCTCCCCGGCGCGCGCGCGCGGCTTGCGCCAGCGGTGCGCGGCCGTGGGCACGCTTTCCATCGCGGGACGCTGGTCCCGCGGGTGAGAGGCATACCAGCCGACGTAGCGGTTCGTCAGCGGGCGGGCAGTCAGCCCATGCGCGAACACAGAGATGCCGATTGTCGCCACGACGGCGAGTAGCAGGGTGCGCTGGTGCGGAAGTGACGACTCGTCGATCAGGATCACGGCGAAGACGATCGTCGCGAGGCCGCGCGGGCCGAACCAACCGACAAAGAGGGTCGTTGGGCGGCGCGCGCCGCTCCCCAGCAGCGAGAGCGCGACCGGGAGCATCCGGACGGCGGTCAGGCTGAGGATGGCGTAGACGATGACTTCCCACCCGAGCTCGTCGAGTGCGGGTCCGAGGATCGCGGCGCCGAAAACGATGAACGTGACCGCGTTGAGCAGCTCGCCGCCCTCGTCGACCAGGTAGGACACCTCGCCTCCCGTGTCGCGACCGACAACTCCGAACACGAATCCGCCGCTGAAGGCAGCGATGAAGATGCTGCCTCCGAGACCGGTCGCCATCCCAGCGGCGAGGATCGCCGAAGCCAGGGTCAGGATCTGCAGCCAGTGCGGCTCCACCCGTGAGCGCCGCGCCGAAGCTCGGAGGGCCAGCGCGCCAAGGACGCCGGCTGCTACCCCTGCGAGGAGGCCGTAGCCGATCTCCTCGAAGACGAGGTGCACCGCGGCGTGTGCGGTAACAGTCCCCTCGTCCCATTCGGCGAGGGCGAGCGCGATGAAGAACAGCGGGACGCAGATTCCGTCGTTGAGGCCGCTCTCGACGTTGAGACCTTGCCGGATTCGCGACGGGATCCGCTCGTCGGTCACGACCGCCTGACCGAGTGCTGCGTCGGTGCAGGCGAGCATGATCGAAAGCACAAGCGCCTCGACCAGGCTGACGCCGGGTAGGACGCCGACCCCGACGAGTGTGCCCGCGGCGATCGTGAGCGGCAGTCCAATCCCGAGCAGTCGCACCGGCACGGCGAACTCGTTGCGCAGAGCTGCGAACGAGATCCGGGAAGCATCAGCGAACAGGACAAGCGTCAGCGTCGCCTCCGCCAGCAGCTTGACGGGCTCGCTGCCGATGCGCAGATCGATGAGGCCGAGCACCGGGCCGGCCAACAAGCCCGCAGAGGTGAAGAAGATCGCCGGGGTGACGAGAGATCGCTCGAGCCGGCCGGAGACGAGCCGAGAAAGCGAGTAGCAGGAGCGCAATCGTCGCGAGTCCCCAGGTGCCCACCGCTTCGCCTCCTCCTCACAACCCGGACCAGCAGCACCGGCAACTGGTGCTCGCATCGACAATTCGCCTGCGTGATATTACGGCGAGGACGTAGTTTGTTGTGCTCGGATCGACGACCGGAGGTTTGCTTCACATGGAGGACGACTCGGCGGGGCAGCAGCGGAGATCGACAAGGCCAGGCAACTGCTCGACAGCGGCGCGATCACGCAAGCCGAGTTCGACGCAATCAAGGCCAAGGCGCTCGCGGAGCGCGGAAATTGGGGGCTGAAGGGTGACCGATCAGATTGCACGCGACGTCCTTCCGATCCCGGACAAGCCGCACGAGGGAACGCTTCCGTACGACGCCAAGGACCCAGACGCGTCGTTCCCGGCGATTCAGTCGCTCAAGCCGCCGGCGGGCGCGCCCAACGTGCTCGTCATCTTGCTCGACGACGTCGGCTTCGCCGCGTCGAGCGCGTTCGGCGGGCCGTGTGCGACACCGACCGCCGAGCGGCTGGCCGGGAACGGGCTGAAGTACAACCGCTTCCACACGACGGCGCTGTGCGCTCCGACGCGGGCCGCCTTGCTGACGGGCCGCAACCACCACTCGGTCGGGATGGGCGTCATCACAGAGCTCGCCACCTCGGCGCCCGGCTACAGCTCGGTTCGCCCCAATTCCTGCGCGCCGCTCGCGCAAACGCTGCTCCTGAACGGCTATTCGACCTCTCAGTTCGGCAAGTGCCACGAGGTGCCGGTGTGGCAGACGAGCCCGATGGGGCCGTTCGATGCCTGGCCGACCGGTGGTAGCGGCTTCGAGTACTTCTACGGCTTCATCGGCGGTGAGACGAACCAGTACTACCCCGCCGTTTACGAAGGCACGACGCCGGTGGAGCCGGAGAAGACGCCCGAGGAGGGCTACCACTTCACCGAGGACATGACCGACAAGGCGATCAAGTGGGCGCGCCAGCAGAAGTCGCTGATGCCCGACACGCCGTTCTTCATGTACTTCGCTCCCGGCGCGACGCACGCTCCGCATCACGTGCCCACGGAGTGGTCGGACAAGTACAAGGGGCGCTTCGACGAGGGTTGGGACGCCCTGCGCGAGGAGACCCTGACTCGCCAGAAGGAGCTGGGAGTCGTGCCCGCGGAGACGGAGCTGACAGCACGGCACGAGGAGATTCCGGCCTGGGACGACATGCCCGATGAGCTGAAGCCGATTCTCGCCCGCCAGATGGAGGTCTACGCCGGCTTTCTCGAGCACACCGACCACCACATCGGTCGGCTCGTCGACGCCCTCGATGACCTCGACGTGCTCGAGGACACGCTCGTCTACTACATCATCGGCGACAACGGGGCGAGCGCCGAGGGCACGGTCAACGGGAGCTTCAACGAGACCTTCATCTTCAACGGTGCCGCTGCGCTCGAGACGCCCGAGTTCCTGGCCGCACACATCGACGATTTCGGCACGCCGAAGGCCTACAACCACTTCGCGGTCGGCTGGGCGCACGCCATGGACACGCCCTACCAGTGGACGAAGCAGGTCGCCTCACACTGGGGCGGAACGCGCAACGGCACCATCGTCCACTGGCCGCGCGGCATCGCAGCGCGCGGCGAGGTCCGGTCGCAGTTCCACCACGTGATCGATGTCGCCCCCACCGTGCTCGAGGCAGCCGGACTGCCTCAGCCGACTGCTGTCAACGGGGTCGCCCAACGGCCGATCGAGGGCGTCAGCATGGCGTACTCGTTCGACGGAGCGACCGAGGCCGAGCGCCACGAGACGCAGTACTTCGAGATGTTCTGCAATCGTGGCATCTACCACCAGGGCTGGACCGCGGTCACTCGCCACAGCGTGCCCTGGGTCATGGCGCCGTTGCCACCGCTCGCGGACGACGTCTGGGAGCTCTACGACACGAACACGGACTGGAGCCAGGCGCACGACCTCGCGGCCGAGATGCCGGAGAAGCTGGCAGAGCTGCAACAGCTCTGGCTCGAAGAGGCCCACAAGTACAACGTTCTCCCGCTCGACGATCGTCGCATCGAGCGCTTCAACGCAGAGCTCGTCGGCCGGCCGGAGCTCGTGAAGGGAAACTCACAGCTGCTCTTCGGCGGCATGGGACGCCTCAGCGAGAACAGCCTCCTCAACATCAAGAACAAGTCCCACTCGGTCACGGCAGAGGTCGTCGTCCCCGATTCGGGTGCGGAAGGCGTGATCTTCGCCCAGGGAGGCGCCTTCGCCGGCTGGAGCCTGTACGCACTGGATGGGCGCCCGACCTACTGCTACAACCTGCTCGGCCTACAGCGCTTCAAGATCACGGCCGACGGCGCGATCCCGCCCGGAACGCACCAGGTGCGCATGGAGTTCGCCTACGACGGAGGCGGCCCCGCCAAAGGCGGCACCGTGACGCTTTACCTCGACGGCACGAAGACCGGTGAAGGCCGCGTCGAGGCAACCGTACCGCTGATCTTCTCCGCGGACGAAACCGCCGACGTCGGACGAGACACCGCATCCCCGGTCAGTGACGACTACGAAGGAGAGAGCAGTGTCTTCACCGGCACCGTCAACTGGGTGCAGATCGATCTCGGCGAGGACGCAGAAGACGCCGACCACTTCGTCACGCCCGAGGAACGACTCCGCGTCGCAATGGCCCGCCAGTGAACGAAGCATGAGCGCGTGTCCGGACGAAGAGCCACGGCCTCCGCGTCGAGCGCGGAGGCCGTGACGGTCTGACGGCGTCAGACTTTCTTCAGCTTCGGCCCGGCATACATCGCGAGGGCGTAGATGATGATCACGTCAGCCGCGAACATCGCCATCGACCAGAGCGGGTACGCCTGGATGAAGAACAGCTGGCCGATCCCGTTCAGGCCTGCAGCCACGATGCCGAACCAGCGGGCGAACTGGCCGCCCGCGAACACCGTGAAGGCGGCGAGGAACAGCAGTGCTCCCAGGCCGAGCATGATCCAGCCCCAGGTGTGCAGGCCGCTGAAGACGAACACCGCGTTGGCGGTGAGGATCTTCGAGTCCGCGATCGCCGCGATCCCCTCGATAATCGCCCACGTGCCCGCGAGCGCCATCATCGCCACCGCGAAGATCAGCAGGCCGGACCCCGGCACCACCTTCTCCTCGTAGTAGAGGCCCGAAGACCCGGTGTCATGGAATGACAGGGTCTCCTTGGTGAGAGGCTCTGTTGTCACGAGTTCCTCCTCTCGGTTGGACTCTCACCGCAAGCAAACCACCTGAGCGCGAGCGTCTCGTCCGGTCCAACTACGTATCCGCCGCCGTTTCTACTGAGGGTTCCGGCCGGCGAGCCTGGATTCGACCGGCCGCCGCGGCGTCAGCTCCGTCTTCCAAGACGTAGGCTGCGGTTGATGAACGCGGTGCGGGTGGAGCGAGACGGCGAGATCCTGCGGATCACCCTGGCGCGGCCCGAGACGAGGAACGCGTTCGACGATGCGCTTGTCAGTGCGCTCGCCGAGGCCTTCGCCGACGTCGGCACCGCCCGCGCGGTCGTGCTTGCGGGTGACGGGCCGAGTTTCTGTGCCGGCGCAGACATCGAGTGGATGCGCGCCTCGGCGGCGCTCGACTACGACGCGAACCTCGCGGCCGCGAACGGGTTGCGACGGATGTTCGAGGCGATCGATGCCTGCCCGGCACCCGTCATCGTCGCGGTGCAGGGACACGCGCTGGGCGGCGGCGCCGGGCTGGTGGCGTGCGCCGACATCGCGGTTGCGCACGACGCCGCGACGTTCGCGTTTTCCGAGGTCAAGCTCGGGATCATTCCCTCGGTGATCTCGCCATTCGTGCTCAGGAAGATCGGGGAAGGCGCTGCGCGGCGGTATTTCGTCACGGGTGAGCGATTCGACGCCCACACCGCACAACGAATCGGGCTCGTCCACGACGTCGTGGGTCAGCTCGACGAGGGCCTCACGCGGATCCTTGACGAGCTCGGCTCAGCGGGGCCTCGGGCCGCCCGCCAGGCGAAGCGACTCGTCCTCGAACGCCCCGACGGGGCCGACACCGCCCGGCGAATTGCGGAGATCCGGACGAGCGCAGAAGGGCAAGCGGGCCTGAAGGCGTTCCTCGACCGCACGCCACCTCCGTGGACGACGCACTCGTAGCGCTCGGGATCACATCCGAAAGACGGGATGCCGCCACTCGGCATGGGCGGCGTTAGCGCAGACGCCGAGCGCGAGCCCGACGACCCGGCGGGTGTCCAGCGGGTCGAATGATCCCGTCGCCCCACAAGCAACCCCAGCCCGTCCTCCGGCTATGTGCTTTCCGCCTCTATCCCTTGCTCATCGGGTGCGGATTCTGGAGGCGATACGTTGCATCAGTGGTTGTCGCGCGGGATGCCCTTGCTCCGTGCGATGCGCTGGTAGCTCACCGCGGGTCTCAGCACCATGCCGTTCGCCAGCTCGTCGACGAGGCCACGCTGGATCTCCTGCCACGGAGTCTGGCTCTCCGGATACGGGTAGCCGCCGGCCGACGCGAGGGTCTCGCGACGGCCCGCGAGCTCCTCGTCGGCGATCAGGACATCGGCTGTCCTCTTGCCGAGGTCGACACGAACTCGATCGCCTGTCCGCAGAAGCGCGAGCCCGCCGCCGGTCGCAGCCTCCGGTGACGCGTTGAGGATCGACGGGCTCCCCGAGGTGCCCGATTGACGGCCGTCGCCGATGCAGGGGAGCTCCCGGATACCCCGCTTCAAGAGGTAGTCCGGCGGCCGCATGTTGACGACCTCCGCCGAGCCGGGATAGCCGATCGGACCGACGCCGCGGATGACCAGCACGGCATCCTCGTCGAGCTCGAGCGTCGGATCGTCGATGCGGGCGTGATAGTCCTCGGGCCCGTCAAAGACGACCACGCGGCCCTCGAAGGCGTTCGGATCCAAGGGGTTGTCGAGGTATCGCGTGCGGAAGTCGTCCGAGATCACCGACGTCTTCATGAGCGCGCTGTCGAACAGGTTGCCCTTGAGGTTGAGGAATCCAGCCTGCCCCAGCATGGGCTCGTCGTGAGACTTGATGACGTCGCGATCGCTCGAGAACCGACCTTCGCAGTTCTCGTGGAGCGACTTGCCGTTGACCGTGATCGCGCTCTCATTGATCCGGCCCATTGCGATCAGCTCGGCGACGACAGCGGGGACCCCACCCGCACGGTAGTACTCCTCGCCGAGGTACTCGCCTGCCGGCTGCATGTTGACGAGGAGCGGCACGTCGTAGCCGACCTGCTCCCAGTCGTCGTTGTCGAGCTCGACGCCGACGTGGCGCGCAATCGCATTCAGATGGATCGGCGCATTGGTGGAGCCGCCGATCGCCGAGTTGGTGACGATCGCGTTCTCGAACGCAGCCCGGGTCAGCACGTCCGACGGCTTCAAGTCCTCCCACACCATCTCGACGATCCGCCCGCCCGTCCGGTACGCCATCTCCTGCCTGTCACGGTGGGGCGCTGGAATCGCCGCGCACCCCGGCAGGCTCATTCCGAGCGCCTCGGCGAGAGAGTTCATCGTCGAGGCGGTGCCCATCGTGTTGCAGTGCCCGGCCGAAGGAGCCGACGACGCGATCAGGGCCGTGAACTCCATAGCGTCGATCTCGCCCCGAGCCATCATCTCGCGTGCAGTCCAGACGACCGTCCCCGACCCCATCCGCTTGCCGTTCAGCCAGCCGTTCAGCATCGGCCCGCCCGAGAGCACAATCGCCGGGATGTCGACGGTCGCAGCTGCCATCAGCTGGGAAGGTGTTGTCTTGTCACACCCGGTCGTCAGGACGACGCCGTCGATCGGGTAGCCGTAGAGGATCTCGACCAGGGAGAGGTACTGGAGGTTGCGGTCGAGCGCCGCGGTCGGCCGCTTGCACGTCTCCTGGATCGGATGAATCGGGAACTCGAACGGGACGCCGCCGGCCTCGCGGATCCCGTCGCGCACGCGGGTAGCGAGAACGAGGTGGTGCCGGTTGCACGGCGTGATGTCGGAGCCCGTCTGCGCGATCCCGATAATCGGTCGACCCGACTGGAGCTCATCGAGCGTCAAGCCGTAGTTCATCGTGCGCTCGAGGTAGAGCGCGGTCATGTCGACGTTTCGCGGATTGTCGAACCACGCACGCGAGCGCAAGCGCTCGATGTCAAAGGTGGTTGGGCGCCGGGACATCGACGATTCCTACCACGGATCGGTCTTTCGTCAACGCTCCGCTACAAAGCGACGAGCCGCTGCCTTGTTCGCTCACATCCGAAAGACCGGATGCCGTCGCTCGGCCAGCGGAGCGTTCGCGCAGACGCCGAGCGCGAGCCCGACGACCCGTCGGGTGTCAACTGGGTCGATGATCCCGTCGTCCCACAGGCGAGCGGTGGAGTAGTACGGGTTCCCTTGCTCCTCGTACTGCTGCCGTAACGCGACGCGCATCGCGTCGAGCTCGTCTTCGGGAACCTCGCGCCCCGCGGCCGCCGCAGTGTCCGACCGGATCGTCGAGAGAACGTTCGCGGCCTGCTCGCCTCCCATGACCGAGATCCGAGCGGTTGGCCAGGTCCAGAGAAAGCGCGGACTGTACGCGCGACCGCACATCCCGTAGTTGCCGGCTCCGAATGACCCGCCGACGATGACGGTCAGCTTCGGGACCCGGGCCGTGGCGACTGCGGCGACCATCTTCGCGCCGTCCTTGGCGATGCCTCCTGCCTCGTACTCTCGCCCGACCATGAACCCGGTGATGTTCTGCAGGAAGAGAAGAGGAACGCCGCGCTGGTCGCAGAGCTCGACGAAGTGGGCGGCCTTCAGCGCGCTCTCGCTGAAGAGGATGCCCTGGTTGGCAACGATCCCGACCGGGTGGCCATGGATGTGTGCGAACCCACAGACGACGGTCGCCCCGTACTCCTTCTTGAACTCGTGAAAGCGACTGCCGTCGACCAACCGCGCGAGTATCTCGCGAGGGTCGTACGGCGTCCGGGTGTCCGTCGGCACCGCGCCGTAGAGCGTGGCCGGATCAACCGCCGGCTCTTCGACCGGGACTCGATCCCATGGCGCCGCGGCTCGCCGACCGAGGGTGCTGACGATCGACCGGACGATTCGGAGTGCGTGGTCGTCGTCCGCTGCAAGATGATCGACGACGCCCGACGTCCGCGCATGAAGGTCGCCCCCGCCCAGGTCCTCCGCATCGACGATTTCGCCTGTCGCCGCCTTCACGAGCGGCGGCCCACCGAGAAAGATCGTTCCTTGCTTGCCCACGATGACCGTCTCGTCGCACATCGCCGGGACGTAGGCTCCGCCCGCGGTGCAGGAGCCCATCACCGCTGCGATCTGAGGGATGCCTTCGGCCGACATCTGCGCCTGGTTGAAGAAGATGCGACCGAAGTGGTCGCGGTCGGGGAAGATCTCGTCCTGGAGCGGTAGGAACGCGCCGCCGGAGTCCACGAGGTAGACGCACGGGAGCCGGTTCTGCAGCGCGACCTCCTGGGCTCGGAGGTGCTTCTTGACCGTCAGCGGGTAGTACGTCCCGCCCTTGACCGTCGCGTCGTTGGCGACGATCACGACCTCGCGGCCGCTGACCCGACCGACGCCGGTGATGATTCCCGCGCCAGGGGAAGCCCCGTCGTAGAGCTCCTCGGCGGCGAGCGGCGATAGCTCGAGAAACGGCGCAGCGGGGTCACAGAGGCGCTGGACCCGTTCCCGCGGCAGCAGCTTGCCACGTGCGACGTGCCGCTCGCAGGCGGCAGCGCCGCCTCCCTCCGCGACCTGCGCAAGCCGCCCGTCGAGCTCCGCAACCAGACGGCGATGCTCGGTCTCGTTTGCGTCGAACTCAGGGGATCCTGGGCGGACGTGGGTCGTCAGTAGCGTCATTGATCCTCCTCGAGATCGCTGGCGACCTCGGTCAACGTGAGCAGCTGCTGGCCTTGCGAGACGCGCTCACCCGAGCTGACGTAGACGTCGGCGACGACCCCGTCTCTCGGACTTCTCACGGGCATCTCCATCTTCATCGACTCGAGCACGAGGAGCACCTCCCCCTCTTCGACAGTGGCTCCGGCCTCGACGCGAACCTCGATCACCATGCCCGGCATCAGCGCCTCGAGCGAGCCGGTGCCCTTCTGGTCGGTCGACCGATCACGGATCAGTGAGAAGCGCGCCGGCGCGCCGTCGTCGAGAAGCCAGACCGCGCTCCCATCCGCGTAGATCTCGAGCTGGCGAGTGCCCCCGTCTGCGTCGCTCGATCGAGAGATGGTCGCCCTCGTTCCGGACGCGGTTCTGGCCGACCGTCCAACCTCCAGACCCGTCTGATTCCGCGACGGCCTCGACCTCACCGTCGGGACCTTCCAGGAGCGCACGCGCCGGAGGCCCGGCCGGAGACGCGCCAGCCGTCGACCGCGTCCCACGGGTCATCGGAGCGTGCGGTGCCCAGAAGCGCAACCAGCGCGAACGCCGCCAGCGACGGATCGGGCGGGGGTGGTGCGATGTCGTCACCGAGACGCTCGAGCAGCGAGGTGTCGAGGTCTCCCGCGCGCACCGCGGGCCAGGCGAGCAACGCGCGAAGATAGGCGATGTTCGTCGTCGGGCCGACGACGCGGATCTCGCCGAGCGCACTGCCGAGAAGATCCATCGCGGTCAGCCGGTCAGGGCCATGAGCGATGACCTTGGCGAGCATCGGGTCGTAGTGGGAGCTGACCTCGGAACCCACCGCGACCCCGCTATCGACGCGAACGCCCGCCGGCTCGCGATAGGCGACGACACGGCCGGTGGAGGGCAGGAAGCCGCTGGCCGGATCCTCCGCGTAGACGCGCGCCTCGACGGCGTGACCGTTGAGCTCGACGTCGTCCTGTCGGAGCGGGAGCTGCTCGCCGGCTGCGATGCGCAGCTGCAGCTCGACGAGGTCGAGCCCGGTGACCATCTCTGTGACCGGGTGCTCGACCTGGAGGCGTGCGTTCATCTCGAGGAAGTAGAAATCCGAGGGGTCGTCGCTGTCGGCGATCAGCTCGACGGTTCCGGCGCCGGTGTAGCCGCAGGCACGCGCGAGACCGATAGCCGCTGCGCCCATGCTCGAGCGCAGCGCAGCGTCGACGACGGGCGAGGGAGCCTCCTCGATGACCTTCTGGTGGCGACGCTGGAGGCTGCATTCGCGCTCGCCGAGGTGCAGGACGTTGCCGTGCGTGTCTGCGATCACCTGCACCTCGATGTGGCGCGGCCGCTCGAGGTAGCGCTCGACGAGCAGGCGATCGTCGCCGAACGCCCCTCGCGCCTCACGCCGCGCGCCCGAGAGCGCCTCGGGCAGCTCGTTCCGTGACCGAACGACCCTCATGCCGATGCCGCCGCCGCCCGCCGCGGCCTTGAGGAGGAGCGGCAGTTCCTGGTCCTCGGCCCAGCTGATGATGTCCTCATCGGTGAGCGCGTCCCTGTGCAGGCCAGGGACGATCGGAACGCCTGCCGCCGCGGCGGCGTCCTTGGCGGCGATCTTGTCGCCGAGCAGCGCCATCGCCTCGGGGCTCGGCCCGACGAACGTCAAGCCGGCGTCGACGCAGGCCCGCGCGAAGTCGGGCCGCTCCGAGAGGAAGCCGTATCCCGGGTGAACGGCGTCGGCGCCGACCTGTACCGCGGCGTCCACGACCCGCGCGACGTTCAGATACGACTCGGCCGGCGGCGCGGGACCGACAGGAACGGCACGGTCGGCGGCGCGCACGTGCGGCGCGCCCGCGTCGGCGTCGCTGTAGATCGCAACGGCCTCGATGCCAAGGCGGTGCAGCGTACGGGTGATGCGCACCGCGATCTCGCCACGGTTAGCGATCAGGACGCGGTCGAACATCGCGCTACCGAGGCCGGTCCGCGCCACCGGTCTGGAGAAAGCGCGACCCGAGCTGACGCCCGAGCACACTCTCGAGGTCACGCGCAGCGGCGACCAGCAGGTCGAGATCGATGCCTGTGGTGTAGCCCCTCTCGTGGAGCAGCAAGACGAGATCCTCGGTCGCGATGTTGCCCTTCGCCGTTGGAGGCACCGGACAGCCACCGAGCTCGCCGATGCTCGACTCGAACGAGGTACAGCCCGCCTCGAGCGCGGCCGCCGCATTTGCGAGCCCCACCCCACTCGGATCGTGAAAGTGGGCCGTCAGTTCGACGTCGGGCAGCTCGGTGGCCGCGCGCGCGAAGAAGTCGCGCACCTGGTCGGGATTCGCCATTCCGGTCGTGTCACCGAAGGCGATCTCCTGGGCGCCTGCCGCGACGAGCCTCCGCGCGATCGAGAAGACGCGGTCTGTCGGGACCTCGCCCTCGTACGGGCAGCCGAAGCTGACGCTGATGACCCCCTCGCAACGAAGCCCTGCCTCGCGTGCGCGGCGGAGAACACCGTCGAGGCCGGTGAGCGACTCCTCGATCGAGCGGTTGACGTTCTTGCGGTTGTGCGTCTCCGACGCCGACAGGAACACGCTTACCTCGTCGATCCGCTCGCGCAGCTCGAGCGCGGTGTCGAGCCCACGCTGGTTCGGGACGAGCACCGAGACCGCGACGTCGTCGGGGATCTCGGCGAGCTCGAGCACTTCGCGCCCATCGGCGAGCTGCGGAATGACGTCGGCGCGGACGAAGCTCGTCACCTCGAGCCGACGAACTCCGGTTCGGGCAAGCGCCTCGACGAGCCTGACCTTGTCCGCGGTCGGGATCACTTCCGGTTCGTTCTGGAAGCCGTCACGAGGCCCGACCTCGCGGATCGCGACGTGTGCGGTCATGCTCCCAGCGCGCGCGCGATCACCATGTGCTGGATCTCGTCGGTGCCCTCGCCGATCGTCAGGATCTTCGCGTCGCGGTAGAAGCGACACACCGGGTACTCCTCGATGTAGCCGTAGCCACCGTGGATCTGGACAGCTTCCTCGGCGCAGCGGACGGCGAGGCGCCCTGTCTTGAGCTTCGCCTGGGCCGCGGTCAGCGCGAAGCTTTCGCCCGCATCCTTCTGGAGGGCTGACTTGTAGACGAGCAGGCGGGACGCCTCGATCTCGGTCGACATGTCCGCGAGCTTCGCCTGGATGGCCTGGAAGCGACTGATCGGCTGGCCGAAGGCTCGCCGCTCCTTGGCGTAGGCGAGGGCTTCGTCGAACGCACCCTGTGCGAGCCCAACGCCCATGGCTGCGACCCCGATGCGGCCGATATCGAGCACCTGGAGGAACTGCTTCAGCCCGTCACCGCGCCGGCCGAGGAGATTGGCCTCCGGGACGCGGCACTCCGTGAACGTCAGCGGGCGCGTATCGGAGGCGTGCCAACCCATCTTCCGATACGGCTCTCCCTGCTCGTAGCCAGGCGCTCCGTTCGGCACGATGAGGTTCGAGATCTCGTCCGGGTGCGCGGAACCGCCCGTCTTCGCCGTGATGCACACGAGGCCCGAGATATCGGTGCCCGCGTTCGTGATGAACTGCTTCGCGCCGTCGATCACCCACTCGCCGCCGTCGAGCCGGGCCCGTGTCTGCGTGTTGGCGGCATCGCTCCCCGCCTCCGGCTCGGTCAGGCCGAACGCACCGAGCTTCTCGCCAGAGCAGAGCGGCGGCATCCATTCGCGACGCTGTTCCTCTGTCCCGAACAGGTAGATCGGCTGGGTTCCGAGAGAGGTGTGCGCGCAGAGCGTGATCGCAACCGACGAATCGACGCGCGCGAGCTCCTCGATCGCGAGCACGTAGGCGAGCGTGTCGCCGCCCGCGCCTCCGTACTCCTCCGGGAACGGAATCCCCATCAGGCCAAGCTCGCTCAGCTGGCGCACGATCGCGTACGGGAAAGACGCCGTGCGATCGAGCTCCTCTGCAACCGGGGCGATCTCGCTGACGGCGAAGTCGCGCACGGTGCTCTGGATGAGTCGGTGATGATCCGAGAGGCTGAAGTCCATCCATAATTTATACCGGACAGACGGTATAAATAGAGCGTGACCGGCGAGACGATTCTCTGGCGACCGTCACCCGAGCGGGTGGAGCGCGCGACGATCACCCGGTACGTCAGCTGGCTGGACGCACACGGGCGTGCACGTCGAGGGATACGACGCCTTGTGGCGCTGGTCGGTCGACGAGCTGGAGGCCTTCTGGGTCTCGATCTGGGACTTCTGCGGCGTCCGGGCAGCGCAGCCGTACACGAAGGCGCTCCTCGACCCTGAGATGCCGGGCGCGACCTGGTTCCAGGGCTCGGAGCTGAACTACGCCGAGCACATCTTCCACGGCAAGAACCCCGACGCCGTCGCGCTCGTCGCAACCGGTGAGCTTCGCGACCTCGAGGAATGGACGTGGGAGCGGCTGCGCGACGAGACCTCGCGCATAGCGGAGGGCCTGCGCGGGCTCGGAGTCGCGCCCGGCGACCGCGTCGTCGCCTACCTACCGAACCTTCCCGAGACCGTCGCGGCATTCCTTGCGACGGCGTCGATCGGGGCCGTCTGGTCGAGCTGCTCGCCGGAATTCGGTCCCTCGGGAGTCCTCGACCGCTTCCGTCAGATCGAGCCGTCCGTCCTGCTGACCATCGATGGGTACCGGTACCAGGGGCGAGACCATGACCGGCGCGACCTCATCGAGCACCTCCGCTCGGGAATGCCTTCGCTGAAGCACACGGTCGTGTTGCCCTACCTCGACCGTGACGCACATCTCGAAGGGGTCTTGAGTTGGAGCGACCTGACAGAGGTGGCCGGCGAGCTGACATTCGTCCCCGTGCCGTTCAGTCACCCGCTCTGGGTGCTCTATTCCTCCGGGACGACAGGCCTCCCCAAGGCAATCGTCCACGGGCACGGCGGGATCCTGCTCGAGCACCTCAAGGTCATGCATCTCCATGTCGACGCGCAGGCGGGAGACCGAATCTTCTGGTTTACGACGACGAGCTGGATGATGTGGAACTTCCTGGTCGGCTGCCTGCTCACCGACGCGGCCATCGTGCTCTACGACGGCAGTGCCACCTACCCAGAGACGGACGCGCTCTGGGATCTCGCCGCCGACACGGGAATCACCTGCTTCGGGACAAGTCCGAACTACCTCGCCGCCTGCATGAAGCGCGACGTGCAACCGCGAGACGGACGCGACCTGAGCGCCTTGCGGAGCATCGGATCCACGGGCTCACCGTTGCCGCCCGAGACGTTCGACTGGATCTACGACCGTCTCGGCCCGGACCTCTGGCTGTTCTCGACGAGCGGCGGCACCGATGTCTGCACGGCGTTCCTCGGAGGGTGCCCGATCCTTCCCGTCTATCGGGGCGAGCTCCAATGCCGGGCGCTCGGCGCGAACGTCCAGGCGTTCGACGAAGCCGGTCGTCCGCTCGTCGGGAGCGTCGGCGAGCTGGTGCTGACGAGTCCGCTCCCGTCCATGCCGCTCCGCTTCTGGAACGACCCGGGCGACGAGCGCTACCGGGAGAGCTACTTCTCCATGTATCCCGGCGTCTGGCGCCACGGCGACTGGGTCGAGATCACCGAGCGCGGGACGGCCGTCATCCGCGGGCGGAGCGACGCCACGATCAATCGCGGTGGAATCCGGATGGGGAGCAACGAGATCTACCGGGTCGTTCTCACAATCCCCGAGATCGAAGACGCGCTCGTCGTCGACGTTGACGGCTGGATGCCGCTCTTCATCGTTCTCGCCGACGGTGCGAAGCTCGACGAGGACCTCACCCTCGACATCAAGCGACGCATCAGAGAGGACTGCTCACCGAGGCACGTCCCCAGCGTCATCTATGCGATCCCGGCGATTCCACGCACCCATTCGGGCAAGGTCCTCGAGGTTCCGGTCAAGCGCATCCTGCTTGGTGTTCCCCCGGAGACGGCCGTGAGCCGCGAGTCCGTCGCCGATCCCGATGCACTCCAGCCGTTCATCGAGCTAGCTCGAGCGCGGGACGAGAGTTAGGTTGGCTCCCTCTTGAGCTCCCCACCCGTCAGCCCCGCGCTGCGCGCCCGGTACGAGCTGCGGCGCCAGAAGGTGATCAACACCACTGCGGGTGTGTTCGCCGAGCGCGGGTATCAGGCGACGTCGATCGATGACCTCGTCACCGCAACCGGCCTCACGCGCGGCGGTCTGTATCACTACACGGCGAGCAAGCAAGAGCTGCTGTTCGGCATCCTCGACGAGCTGATCGAACCGCTCCTCGAGCGCGCCCGCTCGATCGTCTCGACACCCGCCCCGCCGGAGACGCACCTCCGTCAGGTCACGCGGGTCTGGCTCAACCACATCGCCTCGCATCGCGATCACATGATCGTCTTCATCCAGGAGCGTGGCATTCTCGAGCGCGACCCCCGCTGGGAGCGGGTGCTGGGCGCCCGGCGATCGTTCGAGGAGATCCTCGAGGGGATCCTCCGGCGAGGCCAGGAGGACGGCAGCTTCACGATGCGCGACCCGCAACTCGCTCTCCTCGCGCTGCTCGGCGCGGTGAACTACACCCCGCAGTGGTTCGCCGCCTCGGGCCGGCTCCAACCCGAAGAGATCGCCGACGCCTATTGCGACGTGCTCCTCGACGGCATCCGCCCGCGGTAACACCCGTTCGGCACGGTCGCCTCAAGGGACTTCGAGCCAGACCTCCGAGGCAACGAGAGTGCGGCCTGTGCCGGCGGGGCCTGCTTTGGGAACGGCGATGATTCGTCCCGTGACGAGCAGCCCGACCGTGGCAATTGAGCCGGTCGCGCGGCGTCGCTCCGCAGGTGTCAGCCGGACGCCCGAAAGATCGACGTCCGAGAGCCGGGTCGTCGAGGAGCGCTCGACCGGGCGGGCGTCGAAGGAGAAGCAGGGCGCCGCGATGCAGCGGACGCCGTTGTCCCGCACGCGGTAGACAACGCCCCGGGCCGGCTGCCGTGCCCACGGCCGGTAACCAGGCCTGGCTCAACTCGAGCGTTGCATACCCGGAAAACCCTGGGAGCATGGCGGTGGAGAGCCTGCCGCGCGCCAGGAACGAAGCGCCTGCGGGGATGGCCCCGTCGATCGAGGCGACGTAGCACCGAGTTCGCAACTCGCCGCCGAGACACCGCGTCTGTGCGTGATTGACCCTCTGCAGAAACCAGCCGCCACACGTGGGGCTCGGGCAGAGCCGCGGGTCCGCTTGGACGGCGTAGGTGACCGGCGGTGCCGTGGCGACGCTGTCATCGGCGGCGATCAGGAGAGCTGCCGTGAGCGCGCAGGCAACGGAGGCGAGAAGTCGCACCTTCAGAGTGAGGCGTCGTCGATGGGCCGGCCGACGACCAGCACCTCGCGAAGCTCGGGCTCCAGCTCTAGGTAGCTCGCGTCGGGTCGGACGCCGACCGCGTCGAGGGTCTTCGAGAAGAAGCAACGAGCTGCGGCCGCAAGCGCAACATCCATGATTTCGGCCTGCGAGAGCCCCAGGTCCCTGAGCCGCTGCAGGTCTGCTTCGTCGATCGAGGCTGCGTCGTCGACCACCCGCTCGGCAAAGTCCATGACAGCGACGTCGACCTCGTCGAGACCGGCAGACCGATGGTCGAGCGCGATCTCGCGAACGGGCTCGCCGAAGCGCTCCCTGAGGACGGAGCCGTGGGCGAGGCAGCAGTAGCTCGAGCGAAGTCGCCGCGCGGCGGCAAGGGTCACCAACTCATAGCGGCGCAGATCCATTCCCGCCTTGATCGAGCCGTTCAATTCGACCCAGGCGCCCAGGACTTCAGGTCGCTCTTCGAAGACGCGCTCGTAGTTCGTCGTCACCTCGGAATTGTGCACCAGACTCGGTGCGCACTGTCGGCGGGGAGCCGATCCAAGCGCGGCAGACGCAAGGTCACCTTCACCTACTTTCACCTCACGGCCGCGTATGCGATGGTTTGCACGAGCGTCATGAGCATGCGTGAGCCCAGCGAAGCCGACATCACGCTCGAGGAGCTGCAGCTCGCTGCGCGAAACCACGGCCAGCCACTCGAGGCGCTCCGATTTCCGCTGACGCCGATCGGACTGCACTACCTCCTCATCCACTACGACATCCCTTCGGTCGAGACGAACGAGTGGCGACTGACGATCGACGGGTGCGTCCAGCGCGAGCTCTCGCTGCGACTCGACGACCTGCGGGAAATGCCGGCTCGAGAGGTGGCCGTGACCATGGAATGCGCGGGCAACGGCCGCGCTCGCCTGGCACCACGCGCCATCAGCCAGCCGTGGCTCCTGGAGGCGGTCGGTACGGGCAGCTGGCGGGGCGTCTCGCTTCGTGCCCTGCTCGAGGAGGCCGGGCTCGAAGGGGACGCTGCCGAGGTCCTCTTCACGGGCCTCGACCGCGGCGTTGAGAACGAGATCGAGCAGCACTACGCCCGCAGCCTCCCGGTGACCGAGGCAGTCCGCGACGAAGTCGTTCTCGCCTACGAGCTGAACGGCGTGCCGCTCCCCCCGCAACACGGGTATCCGCTCCGACTCGTGGTTCCCGGGTGGTACGGGATGACGAACGTCAAGTGGCTCGACCGGATCACGGTTCTCTCGGAGCCGTACGGCGGTTACCAGCAGGCGCAGGCCTATCGCTTCCGGCTCGACGCCGACGACGAGGGCACGCCGCTCACTCGGATGGCGCCCCGCTCGCTGATGGTGCCGCCGGGGATCCCCGATTTCATGACCCGCCAGCGGGTGCTGCCCGCGGGGACGTGCATCGTCACCGGTCGCGCGTGGTCGGGGTGGGGCCCGATCGTCGGAGTCGAGATGAGCCTCGACGGTGGTTCCACCTGGGAACCGGCGAAGCTCGAGGAGGCCGACCTGGGCGACTGGGCCTGGCACGGCTGGTCGTTCCTCTGGCAACCCGAGCGGTCGGGGACGTACGAGCTCGCCTGTCGGGCAACCGACGCAGCCGGAAACACCCAGCCGCTCGAGCCAACGTGGAACGTCGGCGGCTACTCGAACAACGCAGTGCACAGGGTCACGGTCACCGTCACCGACGGCTGACGCTCCACCGGCGCTCCTACGGATAGACGGCGTCCGGCTCCTGCTGCGTGCCCTCCGGCCAGTCGAAGATCTCGGTGATCACGCCGATGTCATCGTCTGTCGAGAGATACGCAAACGTGACCCCGTTGTACTTGCCGGACTGCAGCACCCGGTGACCCTTGGCCTTCAGGGATTCGAGCGTCTCGCTGTAGCTCGTCGGGGAGCCGACGGCGACGTGATGGAGCCCTGGGCCCTTCGCCGCGAGGAAGTCGGCGTAGATGCTCTTGTCGTCGAGCGGCTGGATCAGCTCCCACTGCATGCCGCCGACCTTCGCCAACGCCAGGCGCCAGGCACACGGCGCAGGCTCACCGTCCCTCTCCATGTCGGAGACCGTGTCGGGATTGAACTCGTAGATCTCCCACGGGCCGATCCCGTAGTCCTCGACGTACGCGCGCATCGTCGCCTCGATGTCATCCACGACAAGAGCGACCTGCATCGTCTCTGAGAACACGGGCTCGCGCATGTGGCTCCTTCGACTCGGCTTCAGTGCTGACGCGGGCCATCGTATGTCAGGGGACCTGTTGCGTCGTCATCTCTCCCGTGCTTCGATCTCCGGATGAATCAGCTGCGCGCAGCCGTCACCCGCAGCCAGGGGACGATGGAGGTCATGGACGTCGATGAGCCGGCCTCCCCAGGCCCTGGTGAGGTTCTCATCGCTCCCGAGGCGGTGGGAATCTGTGGGTCGGATTTCCACTACTTCATGGGGGATATCGGCACCATCGACGATCCGTCGTCGCTCTACCCGAGGATCCAGGGGCACGAGGTAGCCGCGACGATCGTCGAGCTCGGTGACGATTGCCCGCCGGAGCTTGCTCCCGGGATGCGCGTCGCCATCTGGCCTGTCCGTGCGTGCGGCCGGTGCTATCCGTGCAGCCTCGGCCGCGGAAACGCGTGCGTCCGGATCGGCCTGACGGGAATCCACAGCGACGGGGCCTTGCAGCAGCGGCTCCTCCTCCCCGTGGCGCAGGTCTTCCCGGTGGGGGACCAGGATCCGGCACTCGCTGCGCTCGTCGAGCCCGTCTCGATCGCGGTTCGGGCAATGGTGCGAGGGCGCGTCGCCGCCGGAGAGCACGTGGTGATCCTCGGTGCCGGCCCGATCGGCCAGGCGCTCGCGCTTGCCGCCACCGACCGTGGCGCCTCGGTGCTGCTCGTCGACCGCCTCCAGCGGAGGCTGACCTTCGGCAGCGCATTTGGCGCCGAGCTCCTCCAGGCCCCGCCCGATGCCGATCCGGTCGCGGCTGCTCGTGAGTGGGCGGGTGGCGACGGGCCGGAGGTCGTGTTCGAGGCGACGGGGGTTCCCGAGCTCGTGCAGACGGCAATCGAGATCGTCGCAGCGGCCGGACGGGTCGTAGTGGTCGGGCTCTCGAGCGAGCGAGCGCCGGTCAGGGTCGGAGACCTGCCGTTTCGCGAGCTCGATCTTCTCGGCAGCAGCTGCTGCAGCGCAGACGACTTCGCCGCCGCGGTCGAGCTGGTCGGGCGGCGGCGAGACGCCGTGGCGGCGTTGGTCACCCACGAGTTCACGCTCGAGCAGGCGCCCGAGGCGATCGCGTTCGCGATGGCCCACCCGGCAGAGGTGATGAAGGCGGTCGTTCGACTCGACGGGCCGTGACCTACTAGTCCTCCCCGGCGCGCATCCAGACGTACGTTCGCGGCTGACCGACGTTGAAGGCAGCCTCTTCGTCGGCGGTGGCGCGGGTGAACCCCGCCGCGTGGTAGCAGGCGATCGCCGCCAGCGTTCTCGGGTACGACTCGAAGCCAGACGTCCGAGAACCCCAGCCTCCGCGCCTCAGCCGTGAGCAGCCTGGTGAGCCGCTGACCGTGGCCCTTGCCTCGAATCGCCGGATCGATGACCAGCCGGGCGAGCTCGGCCTCGTTCTCCTCCGCGTCCACCCAGACCTCTCCGTAGCCGATCAGCTCGCCGGACTCGACTGTGAGCAGGAACGGGCGAACGTCGGGATCGGCGTGCCACTTGGCGAGCAGCTCAGCAGCCTCGGGCCACTCGGCAATGACCCAGCCGAGCGCTGCGGCTCCGCGATCCGAGGAGAACGGCATCAAGGCGGCCATCCGACGATGTTCGCAGTTCGCGAGCACTCGATCCACGCTCGATGCTCGGGCGTGGGTCGGCGCTCGAACTACTCTCGAGCGCCAGCTAGGCCTTCGCTGCTGCCTCGACCGGCTCGACGAAGACGCACGCGCGCGCGTCTCCGGGGAGCGGTGAGGTACCGACCGCGACGACGACCAGCTCGCCCTTCTGCAGCGGGGTGACGATGTTGTCTCCCGGCTCGGGGATCTCCCCCGAAAGCTCGACGAGCTGGTGCCCGGTGGCGGTGGGGACGAGCGCGAGATAGATGCCGTCCGCACCTTCGGCGGGAAGCTCGGTCATTGCGATTCCCTCGGCTCCGGCGAGCTGTTCGACAACCCGAGAGAGCTCCTCCACCTTTGTGTGCAGGTCGGTGCGCGCCGCCGATGCGGCCGGGCCACCGGCGCCACCTTCGAGCCGCTGGAAGCGCCAGTCGATCGACGACGCCAGCCGCTCGAGCTTGGTGAACAGAGATTCCTTGAGGGTCGAGAGCTCGTCGCCCGAAGCGCCGCCGCCTCCTGCCGCCGCCGCTCGAGACACGGTCGATGCGTGAGCGCTGCTCGTCGATCATCCTCGTGATCTCGGCAAGCCGCTGCACGATGTCGGTGCCGCCCGTGACCTTCTCCGACAGCGCCTTCTCACGCCGGGCAAAGTGCTCGACCAGCGAGCGCTCCTGTTCGACGACCTTGTCCTGAAGCCGTTCCATTTCCCGGGCGAGCTTTGCCATCTCAGGTGCGGCCGGGGCAGCGGATGGCGCCGCACCGCCATCGGCTGCCACGGCCGCCGAGGAATCGGCCAACGCGGCAATCCGGTCCTTCAACGTCTCGCGCTCCGCCGCCCACGTGCTCGCAAGCCGTTCGAGCTCTGCCGCAAGTGACTCTCGCACCGACTCCACCGACGATCGAACGGCCGAGACCTCGCCTCGCAGCTCGTCGACCTCCGGTGCCGCCGCCCCGACCACCGCGCCTTCGGCGGACTCGAGCGCCTCGACGCGCTCGAGGACGACGGCCACTCGTTCCTCTGCCGCTGCCGCAAGCTCGTCGAGGCGCCCCTGGAGCTCGGCGAAGCCGTCACTCCCGTCGTCCTTGCCAAGCTCGCGAATGCTCTCCTCGATCGCCGCGAGACGCTCCGCCGTGCCCTCGTCGAGGCCGGCGCTGCCGAGCTCGGCGAGACGGCCGCGAAGCTCCGCGACGTGCTCGGCCGAAGCGGCCGAGTCGATCCGCGCCGCGAGCTCTGCGATCGCGAGTGACGTCTCCTCGAGACGATCGCTGAGTCCGTTGTCTCCAGGCTGCGACGCGGCGAGCTGGGTGAGCTCGCCCCGCACCTCCTCGATCCGCGAACGAAGGGCCTCGAGTCGCTCGGTCTCTTCGAGCTGAGCTCTTGCCAGCTCGTCGAGGCGACCTGCCACGTCTGCAACGGCAGCCGCGGCCGCAGGGCCGAGCGCGTCGAGAGAGAGAGCCTCGACGCGTTCTGCGAGCCCGGCCACGCGTTCGGGGAGACCCGGGTCTCCGGCGGGCCGTCCCGCGAGCTCGGTGAGTGTTTCGCGGAGCTCCGCTATCGCCTCCGCTGCCTCCGCCTGAGCCGTGCCCCCGTCGTCGACGCGGCTGCTCAGAGCGTCCAGGGCGCCGCGAGTCTCGGTGACGAGCTCGCCGAGCAAAGCAGTGCCGTCGGCCAGCCTGCCGTCGGTCACGTCGAGACGCTCGCCGACAGCGGCAACGGCGGCGGCGAGATCGGCGTTCCCTGCCAGACCCTCGTCGAGCCGAGCCGAAAGACCCGCCAGCGCATCCTGGAGACCTTCAGCGCCCGACGACGCCTCCGCGAGCACGGACAGCGCCTCGACCGATCGTCCCAGCTCATCGACCCGCGCATGAAGAGCCTCGTCGGAAACCGGACGGGCTGCGAGCTCTTCCAGTTGCGCGCGAAGCGCGCCAAGCTCATCCGAGACGTCAAGGCTGGGCAGTGCCGCGGCCAGCTCCTCGATCCGCTGGGCGAGCGATTCGGCGCGATCCGGATCGCCCGAAGGCCGTGCGGCGAGGCCCTCGACGGTCGCCCGGAGCGCTGCGATCTCCTCCACGGTCGGCGGCGCCTCGCCTGCGGCAAGACCATCGACCCTTGCCCCGAGCTCGGCAACCGCACCCATGACACCGTCGAGCGCCTCGCGCGAAGCGGTGTAGTCGACTCGCTCGGACAGCTGCGCGAGCGCTATCTGCAGCTCGCGTGCCTCGTCGACTGCAGCGGAGAAGCTGGCGAGCGCCTCCGCAGGGGCAAGACCGGCCAGCGCGGCCTCGATCTCGTGTGTCCGGCGAACGGTGGCCTGGAACTCCGCGAGAAACGCCGCGTCCACCTCAACGGGCTGTGCCATGGCAGCCTCGAGGGCCGCAACCCTCGCTGCCAATTCGATCTCGCGACGAACGACCTCGTCGAGCGAAGCATCGGAACCGTCGGTGACGCGTGCTGCGCGCACGGACGCTTCGAGCGCGCGCATGGCGAACTTGAGGTCGTCGACGTCGCCGCGCCCGTTCGGCTGTCCGTCGGCGCCACGCGCGTTCGGCGCCGGGAGGATCATCGCGGGGCTGTCACTCCACTGGTCGGCGAGCGCACTCGCGAGCTCGAGCCGGGTCACGGCACCCATCTCGACGAGCACCGGGCCAACCGGTTGCCCCGTCGCGAGAGATCTCGAACGGGCTTCCGCAAGCTTCTCGGCATCGACTATCCCCGTGGCGTAGAGGATCGCGCCGACGTCGATCTGGCTCACGTCGGAGGACATCGCGACCCTCAGATCGGCGAGCGGGAGGCGAAACAGCTTCGAGACGACCTCGTCCAGAGCGCCTCCGTGCGTGCGCTGATGCTCCAGGGCCTCCGCGAGCTGCGCCGATGTTACGAGCCCACGCTCGACCAGGAGGGTCCCTGCCACCCTTGCGGAGGTGACTGTTGATCCCACTCGAACGTGGTATCGGGTCTGCGATCAACGCAGACTCTCCCTCGCGCGAGGGACGCTCGTTTGAGCTGAGGCTCTAGAGGCTTGATGTGGGTCAGGGGTGCGTGCGGGGAGGGCATGCACCAAGCAGCGTGGTCGGCTCGGTCGGCGGTAAGGCTGGTTGAAGCCTTGGTGCCGATCGAGACGATCACGATGCGCCGTGTGCAGGCCCCCATCCGCGCGTGCGCATGACCCACATCGAGCCTCTTAAGCGTGTTCGAGGTACGCGCAGGCCCGGCGATCGAGCGGAAGCGGCGAGCGCGCAATTCTCGTCACCCGGAGCGGTCCGGCCGCTTCATCGAGCTCCAGCACGTCGCCGACGCCAGGCGCAGGGCCGTCGAGCGGTCGCAACCGGTATCCGTCCGAGGTCGGGACGAACGCGACGTATCCGTGGTCCGGTGGATCGAGGGGCATGTCCGCAAGCCGCGTATCGGCCTCGACCACCGCGGCGCCGAGTCGTTCGATCGACCGACGCAGGGCAGCACCTGACTCGAGATATGTCTCCTCGTTCGCGGTGAGCCGCTCGCCGAGGCCCGCAAGACCCTTTCGGATGGCACGCTCGGTGGCGGCGCCCCGCTCGTCGGCGACGGCAAGCTCGGTGTCGAGCCTCGCGGTGAGCGCCGCAATCTTCTCACCGACGGTTCCGTCGCTTGCCTGGCGCGCCTCGAGACCTTCGAGACGCATCGTCACCGACGCTGCTGCGTGCTCGAGCCCGGCAAGCCGCTCGGCCTCGGCACTCGTCGCGCCCGCCAGTTCGTCAAGGCGCGCGTGGAGCGCGGCCAACGCAGCGTCGTAGCCCAGGCCGAGCCCTTCGATCCGGCCCACGTAGCTCCTGATGGAAACGCGCGAACCTGTCGTCGAGCTGCTCGGGAAGCGTCCAGGCCTGCTGCTCGGCCGCCCCGAGCCGCATTCCAAGCTCGTCGAGGGCCTCACGCGTCGGGGTGTTCGTCGCCTCGATCTCCGCAAGTCGTCCATGAAGGTCGGCGGCCAGCTGCTTGAGAGCCTCGTGCGAGACCGAGTGCTCGAGCGCCGACCCGAGCGCCGAGCTGACGGTCTCGTCCATCGACGCCCGCAGCGCCGCGAGACCGGAGTCGAGGCCACCGATTCTCGAGGTGAGATCGCCGACCAAAGAGTGAACCTGCTCGAAGTCCGCGGTGCGATCGAGGCCCGTCAGTCGCTGCTCGACGCCGTCGAGGCGCTCACCAACACTCTGGGAAGCGTCACCTGACGCCTGCTCGACCGCCGCAACCCATTCTGCGGATGCGAGCCCTTCGAGTCGGCCGCCGAGTTCCGCGAGCCCGTGACGGAGCTCGTCGAGGTCGCCGTGACGGGCGACGTCCTGATGCCCGGCCGACAGCTCCTGAACCTGACCTCGAAGCACGTCGAGTGAGTCAAGGCTGTTCTTGACCTCGCCAAGTTGCGCCTCGAGCGATCCGCGCGAAGCGGCCTCTCTGTCAGCTCGCTCTGCGAACGATCGTTCCAGCGCAGCGAACGCGTCTGAGTTGTCGGCGCCTTCGGCGAGCTCGGCGAGATGCCGCGCAAGCTCATCGAGCGCGGCCACCCTGTCCGGGAGCGAGGCGAGCTCGGCGAGGTGCGCCGAAGCTCTGCGATCTCTGCGTCCTGGCGACCTCGGTCTCCCAGCGTCTCGATCCGCTGACGCAGTTCGTCCAGAGCCGCACGCTGCCGGCTCAGTTCATCGGGCAGGTCGACCGACGGCCGGAGCCCTGCCAGCGCCGCAACCTCATGTCGCAGGTCCTCCAGCTCCCCACTCTGCTGCTCCAGCGCGGAGAGTGCTGCGATGCGGGTCCGAAGGTCGGGAGATCGGCGACCTGGTCACGAAGGCCGGTGACAGTCGCGAGCTGTTGCCTGATCTCGTCGAGCGCACCCGACTGCTCTCCCAGGCTCGCCAACGCCTCGACCTGGGTCGAAGCCCGCGAGCTCTGCGAGCTGTCGCTGCACATCGGCCAACGCCGCCTGCGTTTCATCGTCGGGCTGCCCGTCCTGCGCGTTCTGCGCCTGGGCCACGAGCTCGTCAAGCCGTCCGGTGAGCGCCTCGCGAGCGGCCCGCTCGCCCGCCAGCAGTGCCTCGACGTCATCCTTCGTCAGCTCTTCCTGGCCTCGAAGCCCGATCGCAGCCACGGAGGCCACGAGCTCATCGACTCTGAGTCCAACGCCCCCCAGCTTCTCGTCGAGCCCGGCAACGACTTCCGGCGCAACTCCCAGCGCAACCTGATGCTCGAGCGCCACAAGAGCCTCGCGGATAGACGCGATCTCGGCGACCACGGGCTCATTCGAAGCCGCGGCCTGGTGGCTCTCGGCGAGCCCTTGCGCGAGATCAGCAAGACGCTGCTCGAGGTGATCCTGCGACACACCGGTGGGCCGGCTCGCAACCTCACGCAGGCGGGCGCCGAGATCGGCAAGTGCCGCCTGCAATTCTTCGATGGCTTCGGGGCTCGGCGCAGCGGGGCGAGCGCCGGCGAGCTCTCGGACCTCGTTCAGCTTCGAGCTCGAGCGCAACGATCTGATCGGCGGACGCGAGGGATGAGACGTGCGAGCCGAGCTCGCTGATGCGAGCAGCGAGCGCCGCAACTTCCTCACTCTGGGCCAACGACGCAGTTGCCGCCTGCTCCTGGTCGAGCGCGCGACGAGCTCGGCGCGGGCGCTCGCCTCGCTCTCGGCCAACGACGCTGTTGCGCGTGCTCCGGTCGAGGCGCGCGACGAGCTCGGCGCGAGCGTTCGCCTCCTGTTCGCGGATCTCGGCAAGACGTGCTTCGAGCACTTCCATGAAGTCGGGCGAGGAAGCTGGGGCCGGTTCCGAGTGAGCTGCCTCGAGGCGCGCCTCGAGGCTCGCGAGCGCACCACGAAGCTCGGCGACGACGTCGTCGTTCTGCTGCGGCTCAACAGCGTCGAGCCGCTCGCGAAGATCGTCGAACGCGACACCGACCCGTCGTTCGAGCTCATCGTGGGTGACGCCGTGCCCTCGATTCGCGAGCTCCTTGACCTGTTCGGAGACCGCCCCGAGAGCGACCCGAATCGCATCGACCTCATCGCGTCCCGGAAGGTCAGTGGTCTGTTGCTGAAGCCCGGCGAGCGCGTCGCGAATGCCGCTGAGAGCGGCGTCGCTGGAGGACGCTGCCTCGCTGGACTGGACGCCGTGCAGCGTCTCGATACGTGCGAGCAACCCGTCGACTGCTGTCTCGAGGCGCCGCTCGAGGTCGAGGACGCTCTGGTTCGGTTCCTCGAGTCGAGCCTGCAGCTCGTCGAGCGAGGCGCGGACGCCGCCGACCGTGGTCTGGAGCTCCCCGAGATCAGGCGACGCAACAGGTCTCGATTCGATGCTCGAGCCCTTCGATCCGGGCGGCGAGCGCATCGGTGGTCTCACGGAGTTGCTCGTCCGGCGGAGCGGGACTCGTGCTCGCGCTCACCGTTCGCAGGCGCTCCTCGAGCGCCTGGACGGCGTCGCGAAGGTTCTCGACATCGGCCGGGGGCGGAGTGATCGGCGCGGCCTCGGCCCCTGGCTCGGCGCCGGCGGATCGTACTGCCGCCTCCTGCCACGCCTCGGCCGGCTTCGGCTCGGGCGGCCGGATCTTCTGAAGCGTCGACCACTGTTCCGCGAGGGCGCTGGCAAGCTCGAGCCGGGTAATCGCGCCCTGGGCGACGAGAACCTCGCCAAGACGCTGACCCGACTCACCCTGCGCCGAGAGCGCCGACTCGAGTTGGCTCTGAGACACCATGCCGTGCTCGACGAAGATCTCGCCGATCGGCCGACGCTCGATGTCCTCGAGCTCCGGGCCCGAGACGATCTCGATCTGCCGGTTCGGGACGGAGGAGACCGAGCTCGCGCGCACCTGCTCGGCAGGCGTCTCATCACGCTCCATCTTTGCCCACTGCTCGGCCAGGACTCCTGCAAGCTCGACCCGCGGCACGTTGAAGCGGGCGCACGAGAATCTCGCCGAGAAGCTCGCCGGTTTCGGCCTGGGCGACGAGAGCTTCCTCGAGCTGCGCAGACGTGATGTGCCCACGCTCGACGAAGATCTCGCCGATCAGTGCGGACGAAAGAGCTACGGGGTCGGTCATGCTGGACGGGTTATCGGCAGTCCCTCGTTCGAGCTATAGAGCCAATTGCGAATCTCACTCGGCGGAGTGATAGCGTCGACGTCGTGCAGGTCGAGCGCGTCGAAGACGGGCTCTGGCGATGGCTCGTCCCGCATCCCGACTGGAAGGCAGGCGCGGACTGGGAACCGACGGTCGGCTGCGTCTACTGGGAAGGGCCCGACGCAGTCGTGCTCGTCGACCCGTTGCTTCCCGCCGAAGGGGCCGACCGGGAGAGGTTCTTGGACATCCTCGACAGCGACGTCACCCGCGTCGGCAACCCGGTCGTGGTGTTGACGACCTGTGCCTGGCACGAAAGGAGCGCGGGCGAGCTCGTCGCGCGGTATCGCGGGTCAGCCGTCGAGCCCTGACAGCAGTCCGGCGCGCAGGTCTTCCCGGAGGCGTGCAGGCCATCGCCGTCCCTGTCGCGGAGGAGTTCGTCTACTGGCTCGAGGGAGCGCGGACGCTCGTCCCGGGAGATGCAATCCTCGGGGACCCCAAGGGGGGCGTCAGGATGTGCCCCGCGTCCTGGCTCGGTTCGGGCGGAACCTCGAAGAGGCTGAGGGCCGAGCTGGCGCCCGTTCTCGACCTCCCGGTCGAGCGCGTCCTCGTGTCGCACGGCGAGCCCGTCCTGAGCGGCGGGCTCGAAGCCTTGCGCTCGGCGCTTGCCGTAGATGGTCGCCTCGACCGTGGCGAAGACAGCCAGCGCATCGAGAACCGCGCGCAGGCGCTGACCTTCGTCGGTGAGTCGATATTCGACGCGCGGGGGACGCGCATCGATGACGTGACGTGCGAGCAGACCGGCTTGCTCGAGCTCCAGCAGACGTAGCGCAAGCGTTCGCGGCGGGATCTCTCCCACCGCCTGCTTGAACTCGTTGAACCGACTGGCTCCTTCCACCGACGCCCAGAGGATGGAGACGGTCCACCGCCCCTCGAGGAGGCCCGCCACACGACGGACGTCCTCGGGGACGGGCGGGCAGTGCCTACAGCGACCCGACACGGGCGACCGGAGCAGGCTCGAGCGCGAGCGACAGCACCTCGTCGAGCGACATCACCGGATGGAATGTGAGCTCGTTGCGGACGTTCTCGGGCACGTCGTCGAGATCGGCCCGGTTGCGCTCGGGGATGACGACCTCGGTGAGCCCGGCAGCGTGGGCGGCAAGCACCTTCTGCTTGAGCCCCCCGATCGGCAGCACGCGCCCCTGGAGGGTGACCTCGCCGGTCATCCCGACGGTGTGCCGCACGGGTCGACCTGTGAGCAACGACGCGAGCGCCGTGGCCATCGTGATTCCAGCGCTCGGACCGTCCTTCGGGATCGCTCCCGCAGGGACGTGGAGATGGAACCCTGCGAGGAACGCGTCGTCGTCGATGCCGAGTGCCTCGGATCGCGACCGCAGTGCCGAGAGCGCGATCTGCGCCGACTCCTTCATCACCTCGCCGAGCTGGCCGGTGAGGAGGAGCTTCTCGGCGCCAGGAGCAGAGGTCGCCTCGACGAACAGCACGTCGCCGCCGGATGCGTTCACCGCGAGCCCGGTTGCGACTCCGGGGACAGCGGTGCGCTCGGCCGCCTCACGCCAGAACTTCTGTCGCCCCAGCGCCTCACGGACCAGCTCGAGATCGATGTTCAAGGGAGTCTCGACCGTGGTCGAGGCGATCTTCGTCGCGGTCTTCCGGAGGATCGTGCCCAGCTCTCGCTCGAGCTGCCGGACACCGGCCTCACGGGTGTACTCGCTCACGATCGTCTCGACGGTCCCGTCGCCGATGGTGACCTCGTCCTCGCGAAGGCCGGCCCGCTCACGCTGGCGTGGCCAGAGATACCCACGGGCGATCGCGGCCTTTTCATCGGTCGTGTACCCGTCGAACCTGATCACTTCCATCCTGTCGAGGAGTGGTCCGGGAATCGTCTCGGCGAGGTTCGCAGTCGCGAGGAACACGACCTCTGAGAGATCGATCTCGACGTCGAGGTAGTGATCGCGGAAGGAGTGGTTCTGAGCCGGGTCGAGCACCTCGAGCAGCGCCGCCGACGGGTCGCCGCGCCAATCGGCACCGACCTTGTCGACCTCGTCGAGGAGGATGACCGGGTTCATCGTTCCCGCGTCGCGGAGCGCCCGGACGAGCCTGCCCGGCAGCGCGCCGATGTAGGTGCGGCGATGGCCGCGGATCTCGGCCTCGTCGCGGATGCCGCCCAGCGACATTCGTACGAACTCGCGACCGAGGGCCTTCGCGACCGACTCGCCGATCGACGTCTTGCCGGTACCTGGAGGACCGATCAGCGTGAGGATCGCTCCTGCCTTGCGATCGATCGCAATGCCTCTCTCCTTGCGGAGCTTTGCGACTGCGATGTACTCGACGATCCGATCCTTGACGTCCTCGAGCCCGGCGTGATCGGCGTCGAGCACCGCACGGGTGTGCTCGGGGTCGAGTCGCTCTTCGGACCTCGAGCCCCATGGGACCGCGAGGAGCCAATCGAGGTAGCTGCGAATCGTCTGTGACTCGGGAGAGCCCTCACCCATTCGTTCGAACCGGCCCAGCTCACGCTCGGCCTGCTCTCGGACGGCGTCGGGCATCTCCGCTTCTGCGATCTTGCTTCGAAACTCCTCGACGACAGAGCCCTCGTCATCGCCGAGCTCCTTGCGGATCGACTCGATCTGACGGCGGAGCAGGAACTCGCGCTGCTGCTTCTCGAGCCCGGTGTTGACGTCCTCACGGATCTTCCGGCGAAGCTGCATGAGCGACAGCCGTTCACGTTGCAGCGTGAGAGCCAGCTCGAGACGCTCGGTCACGTCAACGGCCTCGAGCAGGGTCAGCTTCTGTTCAAAGCTGAGGTCGGGCGAATAGCCCGAGGTGTCGGCGAGAGCACCGGGCTCGGAGATCGAGCGGACGAACGCCTGGATGCGCCCATCGTCACCGCGAAGCTCGAGGATCTCCTCGACGACCGCGCGGTAGTTCTGCTCGAGATCACGCACGTGCTCGTCGGTGGGAACCTCGTCGACCTGTTCGTCGACCTCGACGAACAGCCGACCTTGCGAGTCGGTCTCTGCTGCGCCCGCAATCCCTCGATGAAGCCCCTCGAGCTCGACAGCGTGAATCCCGCCCGGAAGCCGTGTTTGGTTGTTGACCCGCGCGACGGTGCCGACGCGGGCGTAGACCCCCTCGTGCTTCGGAACGAGGAGGACGTTGTCTTCGTCGCCCACCTCGACGGTGAGCGTCACGTTCATGTTGGGGAAGACGACCAGGTCGTCGAGCGGGACGAGCAAGAGTCTGCTCACGGGCGTTCAGCTCCTCCGAGTACGCGTTTCAGTATCAAGTTCAAAAAGAATACCTACTACGCGAAGGTCTACGCGGCGGCGCTATCGGGAGCTGTCGAACCGGCCTTTCGCAGCAGCGGCGACGCGCCCTGCGAGCACGTCCGACGAGGTGCCCACACCTCGCGAGCGGTAGGTCATCACCGCGGCGACGAAAACCCCGCCGCGCCACACGATGAGACCGTTGTCGTGGCGGGCGCTCGAGATCCAGCCCGCCTTGTGGAAGACCTTGACGCCCGAGTGGGGACCAAACCGCCGATCGAGCTTTCCCGTGTCCCGTACATCGGCGAGGACGCGCAGGAGATAGCGAGCGTCGGCCGGCGAAAATCCAGGCCTCGCCTTCCCGCAGTGGGCCCAACCCGCCGCTTGCCAGCCAGATGGAACGCGTGAGCTGCGCGAGGTCGTACGCCGTCGTGCGCTTCCCCCGACCCCACCACGATTGGTCGACGACGGTGAGTGGGATTCCACCTGACGCGAGCTCTCGAAACCGGCTGGTCGCCGAGTCGAGGGTGTACCCCCCGTACATCTCGGTGTGCTCGAGACCAATCGAGCGCATCATCGCGTTCACGAGCGCCGAGCCACCGCTCGTGGAGCCGCCGAACAGAGTCTCGAGCCGGTTCGCCGATCCATTGTCCGAGTAGACGAGCATCGTCCTCAGGAGCCCGTCCGCGGTCGAGCCGCGCTTCGGTGTCCCGTCGAGCTCCGCGAGGGCAGTGACTGCGATGGCGAGCTTCAGCGAGGAGGCCGCCGGGAACTGCGCCTGCGCATTCCAGGCCGCGCCCTTCCCCGTCGTGAGACTCTGCACGTAGATCCCCGAGCTCGACCCAAAGCCACGCGCCAGGCGCCTCACCGTCGCCTCGAGCGCGGGGTCGAGGCGGGCGCTGCGCAGACGCGGACGAGCGACGCGTGGCAACCCATAGACATCGCTGACCGTCGTCACCGCGACGTGCCCCTTTCCGTCGGAGGTCTCGACCCGGATCGTGTGAACGCCGAGCGGGAGGTCGAGATCGACGACGAACGCTCGTCGCACGAGCTTCTCGCGGCCACGAACGTGCCCATCGACACGCACGACCACGCGCTTCGAGCCCGGGGCGGCGACGCCCCGGATGAGCCCGTACGACACCTGGTGCGCGACCGGCGAG
Source organism: uncultured Actinomycetes bacterium (assembly GCA_963724655.1). Lineage (GTDB taxonomy): Bacteria > Actinomycetota > Thermoleophilia > Gaiellales > Gaiellaceae > Gaiella. The sequence continues at coordinate 201,687 of CAVRVG010000001.1, forward strand.
ACGAGTGCCGGTGGCTGCGCTGTCGAAGCGATCACACCCGAACCGTAGCCTTGTTGGATGCCCATCCTCGCCCACCTCGACCTCGATGCATTCTTCGCCGCGGTCGAGGAGCTCGAGGATCCGAGACTCCGAGACGTACCCCTCGTCGTCGGCGGCGATCCTCACGGCCGCGGCGTGGTCGCAACGGCGAACTACAACGCACGGCGATTCGGAATTCACTCGGCGATGAGTGCGGCCGAGGCGCTCCGCCGCTGTCCCGGAGGTCGTCTTCGTCAGGCCTCGCCACACCCTGTATCGCCAGTACTCGAATGCGGTGTGGACGGCGATCGGCGAGACGATTCCGCGGCTCGAGCGGACAGGGCTCGACGAGGGCTACCTCGACCTGAGCAGCGTCGTCAGCGAGTTCCGAGGCGCCCGCGCGCTTGCGGAGACGGTGCAGCTTGCGGTGCGCGCAGCGACCTCTCTCTCGTGCTCGCTCGGTGTGTCCACCTCGAAGGTCGTCTGCAAGGTTGCCTCGGATGCCCGCAAGCCCGGCGGGATCACCGTCGTCCCACCCGGGCGAGAGGCGCGCTTTCTCGCACCACTTGCCGTGCGCGCCCTGCCAGGCGTCGGCCCCAAGGCCGAAGCGAGGCTTGCTGCCGCTGGTGTGACCACGGTCGGCGACCTCGCCGCGCTCACCGACCTCGGACTGCGCGCCGTGCTACCGGGCGCCGTCGGCAAGATGCTGCGCGACCGCGCCAAGGGCATCGATCCGCGCGATCTCGAGATCGGCGGCGAGCGGCTCTCGATCTCGACCGAGGAAACCTTCGAGCGCGACATCTCGGATCGGGCTCTGCTCCATTCGGAGCTCCGACGGATGGCTGTCGAGGTCGCATCACATCTGCAGCGCTCCGGACTTTCCGCCCGGACCGTGACCACCAAGCTTCGCTACGCCGACTTCTCGATTCGCAGCCGCTCGACCACGCTGAACGCGCCTGTCGACGAGGCCGAGATGATCGGTGAGCTCGCCTGCAGGCTGCTCGATCGAGGCCTGCGAGACCGACCAGGGGCATTGCGTCTCGTTGGTGTCGGGGTGGCCGGGCTGAGCGATCACCGCCAGCTCACACTCGACCTCTGAGCCGGATGGAAGATCGGCGCAACCAGGCTACGACCGCAGCAACGGTCGCGTCAGGCATGTTGGCCCGCCGTCGCCCTTGCGCGAGATCTCGTCGCCGCGATAGGTGACGACGTCGACACCGGCTCGCTCCATGCGTCGTCTCGTCTCGAGGTTCCCCTCCAGAGCAAGCGCACGACGCGGACCGAGCGCCAGGACATTCGACCCCTGCGACTCGAACTCCTCATCCGGAACCTCGACAACCGAGATCCCACGCTCGGCGAGCAGCCACATGAGGCGGGTCGGCGCAATGCGCGGATACACGAGCGCGAGGTCCCGATCGAGTGGCGAGATGAAGCTCATCAGATGCATGACCTCTGCCTCGCCGTTCCAGTGCGGGAGGTCGAAGGCGATCACCTCGACACCTGGGAAGACGTCGCGCAGGGCGTCGATCGCAGCCGGATTCGTGCGATAGCCGATCCCGACGAGCAGCGTCTGCGCGTCGAGCCAGACGGTGTCTCCTCCTTCGACCGTCGCGGGAAGGTCGATGCGCCCGACGATCGGGACACCGGCCGCGGCGAGCGACGCGACCGTCGCGTCCGGCTCACCACGCCGCCCCTGCTTCCCGGGGAGCAGGAGGACGGCGCCTGCCGCGCCGACGAGGGTCGGGTCGTAGGTATAGATCGCATCCGGGTTGCCGGGATCGTGCTCTGACACGACGACCTCGGCTCCCGCGCCCTCGAGGAGCACGCAGAATGCCTCGTGCTCGGCCTGCGCCGCTCCGATCTCGGGAGCCGCATGCCAGCCGTACGCCTCCCAGGCACCGACGTCCTCGGGCAACGGCCGGCGAACGAGCACGCGCTCGAGCGAGCCCCACATCGATGCGCTCCCGAAGCCCGCCACCGCGCGAGGCTACACGTAGAGGCTCGACGTCCGCCTCCCTGCGCGCGATGATCCCCGGATGACCTTCTACAACGACGGCGCTCGTCAGTGGCAGGACGCCTTCGACACCAGGCGACTCGCGGACAGGCTCGAGGAGCGTGCCCGAGACAGGATCGACCACGATGACCGCGCCTTCATCGAGCAGCGCGACATGTTCTTTCTTGCGACGGCCGACGCGGAAGGCGTCCCGCAGTGCTCCTACAAGGGGGGCGACGTCGGGTTCGTGCGCGTCCTCGACGAGCACACGATCGTGTTCCCGCACTACGACGGCAACGGGATGTTCCTCTCGCTCGGCAACGTCGAGCTCAATCCGAACGTCGGCCTGTTGTTCGTCGACTTCGACGGCCGGCGGCGCTTGAGGCTCAATGGGGTTGCCAGTGCATCGACCGAGGACGAGCTGCTCGGGTCGTACCCGGGGGCACGCGCCGTGATCCGCGTCGAGGTCACGCAGGTCTTCCCGAACTGCCCGAGGTACATCCACCGCCTCGTGCAGGCCGAGGCTGTCGCCCTTCGTGCCGCGCGAGGGGTGCGAGACGCCGATCCCGGACTGGAAGCGCCGCGCCTGGTCGCGCGATCTCCTGCCCGCGGACGATCCCGCGCGCGACGCCGAACCACTCGCTGACTAGCTTCTACATAGATCGATGAATGTCTATATTGACATCCATCGATCTATGTGCTTGGATGCATCGAATTCTTTCGATGTAAGGAGACCTCATGCAGCTACGACGACGTGCGAGACCCGTAAGACAGGCGCCGAGGCGGGTGTGCGACGCCTCATGCCGCTACGACGCGCTCCGCGACCGCACCTTTGAGCGGCTCGCAACGCTGAGGGCCACATGACCGAGTGTTGTCGACCCCTCGACGCGCCGGAGCTCTCGGACGAGGAAGCCGCCTCCACGGCAACCCTCTTCAAGGCGCTCGCCGACCCGGCCCGCGTCAAGCTCGTGAATCTCCTCGCCCGCGCCGACAGTGCGGCGTGCGTCTGCGAGCTCACCGCTCCGCTCGGACTGTCACAGCCGACCGTTTCACATCACCTCAAGAAGCTCACCGACGCAGGTCTGCTCTCGCGCGAGCAACGCGGCGTCTGGGCCTACTACACCCTTGAACGAGAGGCGCTGGCACGAATTGCCGGACTCCTCGAGACGACGGAGGTCTTCGCGTGACTGGCAACACACTGGTTGATGAGATCCGGGCGACCTACGCCGCCGCAGCACTCGCAGTCGACCGCGGCGAGGTCGGAAGCTGCGGCAGCGGTGGCTGCTGCGGCGACGATACCGAGGGCGGTTGTGGCAGCAGCTGCGCCCGCCTTCGGAAGCGAGCTCTACGACTCCGATCAGCTCGGCGAGCTCCCCGACGCTGCGGCGCTCGCAAGCCTCGGCTGCGGAAATCCGATCGCCGTCGCGGAGCTTCGCGAAGGGCGAGACGGTGCTCGATCTCGGCTCGGGTGGCGGGATCGACGTGATTCTCTCCGCCCGCCGGGTGGGAAGTGCGGGAACCGCCTACGGGCTCGACATGACCGAGGAGATGCTCGCGCTCGCACGACGGAATGCGGCTGAGGCCGGAATCGGCAACGCGCATTTCCTTCGAGGCCGAATCGAGGAGATCCCGCTACCGGCTGAGAGCGTCGACGTCGTGATCTCGAACTGCGTCATCAACCTCTCTACCGACAAGGCGGCCGTACTCGTCGAGATCGAGCGCGTGCTCAAGCCGGGTGGCCGCCTCGGGGTGAGCGACATCGTCGCCGAGGACAGGCTGACCACGGCGGACCGCAGCGAACGCGGTGCCTGGGTCGGCTGCATCGCCGGCGCTCTGTCGGTGTCGGAGTATCGCGAAGGGCTCGAGGCGGTTGGGTTCGCCAACGTCGAGATCGAGCTGACCCACGCAGTGGCGGACGGGATGCACGGCGCCATCGTCCGGGCGACGAAGCCCGCCGGCTCCCGACGGACGTTGCCGCTGGTCGAAGCTACGTCGGGGTGCTGCTAGGTCAGGTGCGCGAGAAGCCACCCGACCGTGTCGCTCCAGGTCGGGTGGTCGACGTCGACGACGTCGAAGTGGTCGGCGCCGGTGAAGATGAGCTCGTCGACCTCGTCACCCGCTTCCCTGCGCGCTCGCTGCGAACTCGGCGCTCTGCGTGAGCGGAACGATGTCGTCTGCGCCACCGTGGACGAGGTACAGCGGCACGCCGAGTGGCAGAAGCGCGGCCGGCGAGGCAAGCGCAAACCGCTCGGGCACCGCGTTCACCGCACCGCCCAGGAGCGTCTTCGCAGGCACCCGACCCGAGCGAAGCCTCGGCGCCGCTCTCGAGATCGACCACACCCGCCTGAGAGACCGCTGCGACGGGGACGACCCGCGGCGATGCGCCTGGAGCCGTCGCCGGAAGTCGATGCCGGGCCGCGATCCAGAAGGCGAGGTGGCCGCCCGCCGAGTGGCCGCACGTCGCGACTCGGGTCGAATCGACGGCGTCAACCGTCTCGAGGTGATCGATCGCGGCGGCGACGTCTTCGAACGTGCCCGGCCAGCCGCCGCCCTCCTGGCCCACGCGCCGGTACTCGACGTTCCACGCGGCAACTCCCCGGCGCGCGAGATCGATCGCCAGCGGGGTCATCAGCGTGCGATCCCAGCCGACCCGCCAGAAGCCTCCGTGGACGAGCATCACGCACGGCCACGACCCGCCCTCACCTGCGGGCAGGTGAAGATTGGCGACCTGATCGGGGTGATCGCCGTACGCGACCGCAGCGGCCGGCGGCAGCGCCGCTTGTGACGATCAGTCACAAGCGGCCCGCGTCTCGTCACGCGAGAAGGTGACGGCGCGCACGGAGGGCGTCGAGCAGGGCATCGATGTCGTCCTCCGTGTTGTACAGGTGCGCGGCGACTCGGAGGTTGTCCTCACGGAAGGAGACGACGATCTGCTCTGAGGCGAGCTCGCTTGACCAGCGTGTGGACGTCGGTCGACCGGACGCAAACGAGTGGGCCGCGGCCGGTCGGCTCGCGCGGCGTCACCACGGTGGCGCCAAGCTCGACGAGCCCGTCGATGAGGCGGGTGTTGAGCCCGCGGACGTGCGTCTCGATCGCCTCGACACCGACCTCCTCGATGAGACGCCATCCCCGCGACGCCGGCGTAGATGTTCGGCACAGGCGGCGTGCCCAGCGTCGAACCTGCGCGCGTCTGCCGCCGGGGAGTAGTCCGAGATGTCCATCTGGAAGATGTCCTCGTCGGCGAACCAACCGGTCTGGGTCGGCATCAGCTCGGGGAACAGCTCGCGGCGCACGTAGAGGAAGCCGAGCCCTGCCGAGGCAAGCAGGTACTTGACGGTGCCTCCGGTGACGAAGTCGACTCCCAGCGCGCGTACGTCGAGATCGATCGCTCCGACCGCCTGGTAGCTGTCGGCGAGAACCAGGGCACCGTGGGCATGCGCGAGCCGGGCGATCTCTGCGACGTCCTGCCGGTGTCCCGTGCGGTACGAGATCGTCGTGCAGCACACGAGCGCCGTGCGCTCGTCGATCACCGCACCAAAGGCCTCCGGGCTGATGATCCCGTCTGGCGCCGGGCCGGACGTGGACGACCTCGGCACCGCGCAGCTCCTGGGCGTGTGCGATCTGGCCGACGGTCGGGAACTCGTACTCGGAGACCACGATCCTCGGGCGCTTCGCAAGATCGAGCGCCGAGACGATCGAGCTCACTCCCTGGCTCACCGAGGTGGTGACGGCGACCTCGGCCGGCGTCGCATGGAGCAGCCGGGCGAAGGCGCCCCGGGCAGCTTCGGCGCGCTCGACCCAGTGCTCCCACTCGGCTCCGTTCGCATCCCAGCCGGCGAGGTACTCCTCGTACGCCGCGCGCACCCGATGCGAGAGCGCACCTTGCGAGCACGCGTTGAGATAGACGGTCGACGGCGAGAATCGGAAACTCGTCGCGAATCGCGGCGCCGACGCGGGGAGTGTCGAGCGTGCGGGTCATCGGCCCAGGTACGCCTTGCGGAGATCCTCGTCCTCGAGGAGATCGGCAGCGGCGCCTTCGAGGACGATCCGGCCCGGTCGAGAGGACGTAGCCCCGGTCGGCGATCGAGAGCGAGACGTTGGCGTTCTGCTCGACCACGAGCATCCCGACGCCGGCGTCGTTCACCTGCTTGATGATCTCGAAGCTTCGCTCGACGAGGATCGGTGCGAGACCCATCGACGGCTCGTCCATCAACAGGAGCTTCGGTCTCGACATGAGCGCACGACCCATCGCGACCATCTGCTGCTCGCCGCCCGAAAGCGTTCCGGCGAGCTGCGCACGACGCTCGTAGAGCAGCGGGAACAGCGTGTAGACCCGCTCGAACTCCTCACGGAGATCGGCCTTCGGCCGGAGATACGCCCCCATCTCGAGGTTCTCCAGCACCGTCATCGGCCCGAAGAGGCGACGGTTCTCCGGGACGATCGCAAGGCCGCGCTTGATGCGATGCGCCGTCGGCATGTTGGTGACGTCCTCACCGTTCAGCCGGACCGTCCCCGTCCGGGGCCGGACGATCCCGAGGATCGTCTTCAGCGTGGTCGACTTGCCGGACGCGTTGCCGCCGAGGAGGCAGACGAGCTCGCCTTCCCCGACGTGCAGGTTCTCGTCCTGGAGGATGTGGATCTGCCCGTAGTACGTGTTGATCCCCTCGAGTTGGAGGATCGGGCCGCCGTTTGTCGACACGGTCAGATCGCCTTTCGCGCCATCGCGCCGGTCCCAAGGTACGCCTCGACGACCTTCGGGCTGGTGGCGACCTGCTCGAACGTCCCCTCCGCGATCTTCACGCCGTGGTCGAGCGCGATCACGCGGTCCGAGATTCCTTCGACGACGTGCATGTCGTGCTCGATCACGAGGATCGTGTAGCCGCCTTCGCTCCGAAGCTCGCTGATCAGCTCGGTGATCTCCCCCGTCTCCTTCGGGTTCATCCCGGCGGCGGGCTCGTCGAGAAGCAGAAGACGCGGGTTCGTCGCGGTGGCGCGCGCGATCTCGAGCCGGCGACGATTGGCGTACGAGAGCGAGTACGCGGGCTGGTCCCAGCGATACCCCATGAGCCGCTTGCCGAAGAACGCGAGCCGCTTCTCGGCGAGCGCGCGGATCTCGGCCTCCTCGCGCCGCATCCCTGGAGTCCGCAGCATCGCCCGGAAGACACCGGCGTGCGTGTGGCCGTACGCGGCCGCCATCACGTTCTCGCGCACCGACATGTTGAGAAACAGCCGGAGCGTCTGGAACGTGCGGGCGATCCCCCGCTGCGTGATCTCATGCGGCTCGAGGCCCTTGATCGAACGGCCCTCGAAGACGATGTCGCCGCTGATCGGCTCGTAGACACCGGTGATCAGGTTGAACAGGGTGGTCTTCCCGGCGCCGTTCGGGCCGATCACGCTCACGATCTCGCCCTCGTCGACGTGAAGCTCGAGCTCGTCGACACAGCGGAGGCCACCGAAGGCCATCGAGACGCCCTGAAGCTCGAGGAGCGCGGCCATCAGATGATCTCCACGCGCTTCTCGCCGAGCAGGCCGGTCGGCCGGATGATCATGAGGGCGATCAGCATCGCGCCGAGGATGATGTAGCGGGTCGCCTCAGGCCTCTGCAGCATGACGTTCTCCCAGACGAACGCAGCGAGGTACAACGTCGGGACGAGCAGGATGATCCGCGCCCAGCCACGGATGACCGTGAGCGCGAGCAGCGCCGCGATGAGCGAGATGTACGCCACCGGCTTGACCCAGTTCTCGACGTGCTCGGGGATGATCACCCAGTCGGAGATGCGCTCGAGCCGGCCACCCTCGTTGAGCACGCCGTTGATCCACGTGTCGTCGATACGCGAGGCGATCTCCCGGGCGACGACCCCGAAGGCTGCCGTCCCGATGATCACCACGGCGAGCTGGAGCGAGAACCGGTACACCCCGATCAGCCCGAGCATCACGGCGACGTAGAAGAGCCAGCGCGCGTCGCCGGGCTCGCGCAGGAGCTCGAGGATCACGCTGACGAGAACCGCGCCGAGGACGACCCCCGCCTGGCTGCCCGACGCCGCCGAGAATGACCATCGTGTAGACCGTGATCAGCAGCGCGAAGGAGAAGCTCTGCGGGAAGACGCTGGCGTTGAGAGCCGCGTAGAACGTGCCGGTGAATGCCGCCACGGCCGCGCCGAACGAGAAGGCGCAGCAACTTCAGCCCGTTGACGGGCATTCCCATCAGCTCGGCGGCGAGTGAGTCCTCGCGCAGCGATCGCCAGGCGCGCCCCGTGCGCGAGTCGTTCACGAATCGCAGCAGGACGTAGACGACCACGAACGCGGCCAGGACGACGTAGAAGTACGCGACGCTGAAGATGCCCTCGTGCGTCGTCTGCAGCTCGTGCCCGAAGAAGCTCAGCGGATCGACGTTCAGGATCCCGTTCGCACCGGAGGTGAGGTCGTGCCCGCGCACGTTGTTGCCGTTCGTCGTGATCGTCCCGAAGACGAGCAGGAAGAACAGGGTCACGATCGCGAGGTAGTCACCGATGAGGCGCTTGGACGGCAGTCCGACCAGGTAGCCGACGACCGCCCCGATGACGGTGACGAGCGGGATCACGAGCAGCGTCGGCAGGTGGATGTCGAACTTGTCGGACGCAGAGGAACGCATACGCGTAGGCACCGACACCGAAGAACGCGACGTAGCCGAGGTCGAGGAGACCACCCCAGCCGACGACGACGTTGAGACCGAGCGCCAGCAGGACGTAGATCACCGTGTCGAACGCGACGCGACGGATGTACCCGCTCTCGAAGCCGACCGGCAGCAGGCACGCGAGCCCGACGAGCAGCGTGAGCCAGGCCCACCACGGCACCGTGCGAAGCCGTACCTCGAGAGTGCCGAGCACGCCCGACCGCGCGCGAACGATTGCTCGTCGTGCCGCGCGACCCACTCGTCCTGCCCGACCGCGGGGCCTTCGGCGACCGACGCCTCGTGCGCCCCCTCGAGAGGCTCGCTCAGATCGTGGTCTCGTGGAGTGAGGTCGCTCATCTCGTCACACCTTCTTGATGTCTGCCTTCCCGAAGAGACCCTGCGGACGGAAGAGCATGAAGATGATCAGGATCACGAACACGAGGAGATCCGACCAGACGGTCGAGACATATCCCTGCGCGTACGCCTCCGCGAAGCCGAGGATCAGGCCACCCGCCATCGCACCGGGGATCGAGCCGATGCCACCGATCACGGCGGCGGTGAACCCCTTCAGCCCGATGAGGAACCCGATCGTCACGGTCGTCGGGACGCGGAGCGCGAACAGCACGCCGGCTGCACCGGCGAGCGCCGAGCCGAGCACGAACGCGAACACGATCACGCGGTCGACGTCGATCCCCATCATCGCGGCGGCCTCGCGGTCGTGCGACGTCGCCCGCATCGCCTTCCCCATGCGCGTGCGGGTGATGAGAATCCAGAGCAGGATCATCATCACGAAGGCGGACACGATCGTGATGATCCGCAGCAACGGCACCGTGACGTTCCCGATCGTCAAACCGTTGAAGTACAGCGCGCCGCCGTCGAGGTCGAAGGTCGAGTAGTCGCGGAACTCGGTCCCGAAGAGCAGCTGCATCGAGTAGACGAGGAAGAACGAGACGCCGAGGGCGCTGATCAGCGGTGCGATGCGTGGGGCTTCGCGAAGCGGTCGATAGGCAAACCGCTCGATCACGACGCCCGAGCACGGCGCACCCGGCCATGGCCGCGAGCGTGATCACGATCAGCAGCAACCAGGTATTGAGCACCGGGTCGGCCGAGCCGCCGAGCAGCTGGAGGACGCCGAAGCCGATGAACGTGCCCACCATGAAGACGTCACCGTGGGCGAAGTTGAGGAGCTTGAGGATCCCGTAGACGAGCGAGTAGCCCAGCGCGATCAGCGCGTAGACGCTGCCGAGCGTCAGCCCGTTGACGCGTGAGCTGGATGAAGTGTCGAGACGCGAGGCCACCGATGAGATCGAAGTCTGCCATGGCCGGGTGGAGTCTACTTTCGTGGCGGTTGCAGGTCAGAAACGCGAGCGGCCCGGCGTTTCCGCCGGGCCGCTCACGCTCGACAGCTCAGATGCTCCGAGCTATCCGACGAGCTTGTACTTCCCATCGGACTGGATCTGGAAGATGTAGAACTTCGCGTTCAGCGGGTCGTTCGACTTCGTCGAGAAGCGGAACGGACCGCCGAGGATCGAGTTCGGGACGACGATCTTCTTCACCTGGCGGACGACTGCCTTGCGATCCGCGATCTTGCCCTTGCCGGCATCGCAGGCCCGCTTGATCGCGTTCAGCGCGACCTGGACTGCGAGGTAGGTCGGAGGACCGAACGAGCCGAGCTTCTCGTTCGGGTTGTCCTTCTGCCAGCCGGCGATGATCGGCTGTGACGTCTTGATGCCCGAGATGTCCGGTGCGAAGTTCGACACGTACGCACCCGGCGTCTTGAATGCACCAGGAGTCGTTCGAGCCGTCGCCACCGAACACGACTTCGCCTTCCGGCCCTGCTCGACCAGCTGCTTCGCAAACGTCTGCGCGTCAGCCGGCTTCTGCGTCGGGAAGAAGACGACGTCAGCGTCCGTCGGGCACCTTCGTCACGAACGACGAGAAGTCCGTCACGAGGTTGGAGATCGACAGCTTGCTCGTGGAGACGCCCTTCGCCTTCAGCACGACGTCAGCAGCGTCGACCAGACCCTGCGAGTACGGCTCCTGGAAGTCGATCAGGACGACCTTCTTCGGCCTTGAGCTTGTCCACCATGAACCTCGCGTCGGTCGGGCCCTGGATGTAGTCGCCAGGAACGACCCGGAAGAACGAGGACGTGGCCTCCTTGGTGGCGCCCTTCGTCAGCGACGTCCGCGTCGCCGACGAGGAGATGTGCGCCATCCCGGCGTCGAAGTACGCCTGGCTCGACGCCGCGACGGCACCCGACGTCGACGGGCCGATCACGGCGACCACCGACTTGTCGGCGATCATCTTCTGCGCAAGCGGTCTGAGCGATCGCGGGACCCTGCTCAACGGGAGTGTCGCCGTTGACGATGCTGATCTTGAGCCCGTACTTCGGGCCAAGCGTCTTCGACCGCGTACTTCGCCCAGGTGAGCTGCTCGGTGCCGATGAAGCCGGCGCCACCGGTGAGCGGCGTGACCATGCCGAGCTTCAGCGTGCTCTTGCAGCTCACAGGCCTGGGACTTGTTGACCGTCGACGAGCCCGCGCCGGCCGTCGCAGCGAAGGCCGCCGCGACGAGCGTTGCGAGCGCGTAGACGACGAGTCCACGCTTCTTCATTCAAGTCCTCCTTGTGGGGATACCCAAGTGTTGTTGGGAGATGCACCATGAGACGAGCCACATGCCTGGTTGTTGCTCTACCGGGGAGTCCACCGGTGCCGCGAGCAGGGCCAACTGTCTCAGGCGGAGCGGTGACATGTCAACAGGTCGTTAACCACCGGGGCTTGGAGCCAGCGCCGCGTTCCAGCCTGCGGTGTCGACGAACTGGACGAATCGGACGACCGAGTCTCGAGAACGTCCAGACGTGGGCGAACGGAACGTCGAGCGCGCGCCCGGTTTGACGCGCCTCACCGGTGTAGCGGCCGAGCGCCACGATGTTCTCACCACCGTCGATCAGCTCCTCCGGGGTCGCATCGAACACGCTCCACCAGTCCGGGCGAGCGGGGCGAACACGGCGGCACGCACCGCCTCGATGCCGTGATAGACGCCGCCGTGCGGAAGGCCCTGCGCCTGATGCCAGACGACCTCGGTGCGAAAACGGGGCCAGCGCACCGTCGAGGTCGCGCCTCGCGAACGCGTCGTAGGCCGAACGGACAATCGAAGTCGATCCATCGGGCAACCCTACTGTGAGCATCCAGTCCTGGGAGCACGGTCGTAGGATGCGGCGGTGAGCCTCGACTTCGTCGTCGAGCCCGACCACGCCGCAGCGTCCGAGCGCGCTGCCGAGCTCATCGTCGCGGCTGTGCGGGCGGGGCGCTCGCTTGGGCTCTCCGGTGGCTCGACGCCACGCCTGGCCTACGAGCGCGCGGCTGCGCTCGAGCCGGACTGGAGCGGCGCGACGGTGTGGCTCGGCGACGATCGCTACGTCCCCCACGATGACGAGCGATCGAACGTGCGCCTTCTCCAGGAGACGGTGTTCTCTCGACTCACCGCGCGTGCCGCGGTTCTTCGCCTGCGAGGAAGGGCTTGGCGGGTCGAGGAGGCAGCCTCGGCGCTTCGACGCGCTCCTGCGCGTCGAGGGCGTGCCCGAGTTGCAGCTGCTCGGGCTCGGACCGGACGGGCACACTGCCTCGCTCTTTCCCGACGCCCCGTCGCTCGACGAGACGCGAGCGGCTCGCGGTCGCCGCCCCCGCGGGAATGGAGCCGTTCGTCGACCGGGTGACGATGACGATTCCCGCGCTCGCCGCGGCCGGACCACGTCGTCTTCCTCGTGACGGGCGCGGACAAGGCCGAGATGGCAAAGGCCGCGTTCGTCGGCGAGCCGTCGAAAGCGATCCCGGCGAGCCTCGTCCGCTCGGCCGCCGGAACGACGACGGTGATCCTGGACGAGGCCGCCGCGAGCCGCTTGTGACGATCAGTTACAAGCGCACTGCGGCTCGCGCAAACGCCTTGCGCGATCGCGCCCGCCGACAGCAGCTTGTGACGATCGTCACTTGCGCACGGGCGAAGCTCGGGAGAAGGCTGGACGAGGATCGGGTGACGTGGCCCGCACAGCGCAAGGTCGTGAACGTCCACACGGCGACGTTCCAGGAGTACGACATGGAAGGGCCTGCGCAGCCGGAGATCACGTGGCTCCCGGTCAGCTGGGACGACGCTGCCGGACAGGGCTCGTACCTCATGCGGATGCAGCCCGGTGCGGTGACGATCGAGCACGAGCACCCCGGGTTCGAGGAGTTCCTCATCCTCGAAGGCACGCTCACCGACTCCGACGGCACCGTCTTCCGCGCCGGCGACTTCGTGAGCTACGACGGTGGGACGCACAACTCGTGGACGGACGACGGGTGTCTGATTGCCGTCTTCGAGTGGAAGCGGTGACGGGCACTTTCGCCTAGGTGCCTGCAGCGCCGCTTCGGCCAACACCAGCGCACCAAGGCTTCCGGCGCGGCCGCCGAGGAGCGGCGCGCAGACGAACTCGCGGATCGGCGTGCTCCGGGAGGCCGGGTAGCCCGGCGAGCTCGAGCTGGCAGACGCTCGCGGATCGCCGGAAGCAGGCCCGGGCAGCGACAGCACCCCGCCGCCGACGACCATCCGCTCCGGAGCGAACGAGTAGACGAAGCCGCGCAGCCCCGCCGCGATGTACCACGCCGCGAGCTCGAGCATCCGTCTCGCGCTCGCCGTCGTCCGCCTCTTCGAGCCGCACTGCCGAGACGCGCGGCAAAGGCCGGCCCGCTCGCCAGCCCCTCGAAGCAGCCGCCGTGGAACGGGCAGACGCCCTTCGAGGGCATCGTCGGGGTGACGCGGCACCGGCACGTGACCGAGCTCGGTGTGCCCGAGACCACCGACGAGACGCCCGCCCGAGACGACGCCGCCGCCGATCCCGGTGCCGACGGTGAGATAGAGATACGACGACAGCCCCTGCGCGGCGCCCCAGCGACCTTCGCCCAGCGCTGCTCCGTTGACGTCGGTCTCGAAGCCGACCGGGACGTCGAGCCCGCGGGTGATCCGCCCGACGACGTCGGTATGCGACCAGCCGGGCTTCGTCGTCCGGGTGATGTGCCCCCACGTCGGGATGATCACGTCGCAGCTCGACCGGCCCGAACGACGCGATCCCGACCGCCTCGACGGCGTGGCGACGAAGGAAGTCGTTGACCTCGGCGAGCGTCGCACTCCGGCTCGCGGGTCTCGATGCGACACTCGTCGACGACATCGTCAGGCCCGGTGCCGACGAGGCAGACGATCTTCGTTCCCCCGAGTTCGACACCGCGCAGCAGCAGCTCGAGTGCTGCCACGCGCCGGAGTATCGCTGCAGCAATGCGGGCGAGGCTCGCTCCCGCCCGTATCGGCAGCAGGACTGCCGGTCCGGTACGCGGTGCAGGCCGCGAGCTCGGCGCCAGCTCGTCGAATGCGTTGACGAACAGGTCGACCTCGTCCTCGGTGTGGGTCACCGAGAGCGTCCACTCCTCCTCGCGACCCGGCGTCATGAAGATGCCGCGGTTGAGGTTCCAGAGCCAGGCCAGATCGCACAGCTCGGCATCCTGGTGCTCCTTGAACGACTCGTAGTCGGTGATCTTCACCGGCGCGAACGTGACACAGCCCTTCGAGCCGATGCCGATCGCGTAGCCGGGAAGGCCGTAGCGGTCGATCACGTCCTGACAGCCGCTGACGATCCGATCGTTGAGGCGGTCGAGATGCTCGTACGCGGCCGGCGTGAGCACGTGCTCGAGATTCGCCCGTGACCGCGGCCATCACGAGCGGGTTGCCGTTGTAGGTGCCGACCTGGACGACCTTGTCGGCGCGCACCTTCTCCATGACCTCCTCGGTGCCGCCGATCGCGCCCGAGGGCAACCCGGCGCCGAGCGCCTTCGCGAGCGTGACGAGGTCGGGAGTGACACCGAAGCGCTCGGTCGCGCCACCGGCGGCGATGGTGAGGCCGGTCTTGACCTCGTCGAAGATGAGAACGATGCCGCGCGAGCGCGTGAGCTCGCGCACCGCCTCGAGGTAGCCGGGCTCCGGAAGCACGACCCCGAGGTTCATCATCGCCGCCTCCATGATCACGCAGGCGGGCTTGCGACCCTCCGACTCGAGCCGGTCGAGCCGCGACTCCATCGCGTCGGCGTCGTTGAACGGCACCGCGATCGTGAGGTCGGTGACCGCCTTCGGCACGCCCTCGCCGTAGGGGATCGAGTCGTAGTTGTTCCGATCGCCGATCTTGTCGTACGGCACGCGCGAGCGAGACCATGACGCCGTCGTGGTGGCCGTGGTACGAGCCGAAGATCTTCACGATGGTGTCGCGACCGGTGTGGGCGCGCGCGATCCTGATCGCGTCCATCGTCGATTCCGAGCCCGAGTTGGTGAAGCGCCATTGCGGCAGGCCCCAGCGGCCGCGACAGCTCCTCGGCGACGACGACCGCATCCTCGGTCGGCACCGCGAAATGCGTGCCCCGACTGCATCCGCTCGGTCACCGCCTCGGTGATCACCGGGTGAGCGTGCCCCTGCACCATCGAGCCGAACCCGTTGTGGAAGTCGACGCGCTTCGTCCCGTCGACGTCCCAGACGTAGGCGCCCTCGCCACGATCGAAGTAGATCGGCCACGGGTCGCGGAGCTGGTACGACGATGCGACCCCGGCCGAGAGGACCCGGTTCGCGCGTTCGAACATCGCCTTCGAGCCGAGCGTCGCATCGTCGAGTCGCTTCTGCTCGCGCTCGGTGAGCTCGGCGATCCGGGCTCGATCGATTTCTACGACGGGGCGTTGGGCCATGACGATCTCCTCGATTGGATTGACACGTCGAACTGCGCGACGATGTGTCGGCTCCAGTCTGACGCAAATCGGCACTCGACTGCGACCGGTTTGCCTCGCATTGCGCAGAACTCGATCCGACCAGCCCGACGGCCGGGTGAAGTAGCCGGATCAACCACCGGTCGAGCGATGGCAGAACCGGCGCGAACCGTCTGAGAGTGAGCCCATCTCATTCGGCGGCGACGGTGCGGCGGACGCGCGAATGAGTGATAGCAGTCCTCTTCGGAGGTGCGCATAGGCGAAGGAGTCCTGTGGCGGCGACTCCCGAGCAACGGGAAGGACGGCCAACCGGTCGCCTCCTCTTTCTGTCTTGCGCGAGCGACGCTCAAGGTTCGGCACGCGCGAGTCGATTGCAGGTGGTGCCCCTCCTGTAACGGGAACTGACGGCAATCACTTCACGGCACAGGGGAGAGCGACCAGCGGGGCGGCCTCACGGCCGCCCCCTCTCGCAGACGGAGAGCCTCGTACCAGTCGCACTAGGTTCGCGGATGAGCCTGTTCCTCGAGCGCCTCGCCAACGGCCCACCGCTCGTCGCCGACGGCGGCATGGGCGCGCTCCTCTCGGGCGCCGTCGCGGGCCTGCGCTGCCCCGAGGAGGCGAACCTCCGCTCGCCGGAGAGCGTCGTCGCAGTCCATGCGAGCTACATCGCAGCCGGGGCGGAGCTGATCGAGACGAACACGTTCGGGGCGAACCGCCGCAAGCTCGCGCGGCTCATGCTCGAGCCCGAGTTCGAACGCATCAACTCGACGGCGGTGCGGCTTGCGCGCGAGGCGCGCGAGGTGGCCGGGCGAGAGGTCTTCATCGCGGGCTCGATCGGCCCGCTCGGCGAGCTGGAGGTATTCGATCTCAGCGAGCACGCGCCGCTCTATGCCGAGCAGGCACAGATCCTCGAGGGCCGAGGTATCGACCTCTTCATGGTCGAGACTTTCTTCGATCTCGACGAGCTTGCGCGCCGCCGTCGGCGCGGTTCGCTCGGTGTCGTCGTTGCCGATCGTCGCGATGCTCACGTTCGACGAGGAGGCAGAGACGACCGGCGGGATCAGCGCGTCGGTCGCCGCGCGACGTCTGGCCGAGCTCGACGTCGCAGCGATCGGCACGAACCACGGCGCCGGCCCAAGCGTCGCGCTCGAGGCGCTCGCCGAGATGCGTGGCGCAGGCCTGCCGCTCGCGGCGCTCCCGAACGTCGGCCTGGCCTCGCTCGCCGGTGGACGGGTCATCTACCCGCACTCGACTCCGGAGTACTTCGCCGAGTTCGCGGCGCAGGCGGTTGCTCTCGGTGCGCGCATCGTGGGAGGCTGCTGCGGGACGACACCGGCGCAGATCGAGGCGATCCGCGAAGCATTCGACGCCGGCCGCGCGCCGACGGTTCCATTCGAGCGCGGTGAGCACTCGCTCTCCGCCCTCCCGATCACGACGACCGAGGAGACCGCGCTCGCGCGCTCGCTCCGGACCGGCGAATGGGTGGTCTGCGTCGAGCTCGACCCTCCCAAGGGCGGATCGCTCGAGGGTCTCATCGCCGTGACGAGGACGCTCCGCGACTCGGGCAAGGTCGGTTTTGTCGATGTCAACGACAACCCGATGGCGCGGGCGCGGATGAACGCGCTCATGACCTCGACGACGCTCTGCAGCGCGAGGTCGGGATCGAGACCATCCCACACGTCACTCCACGCGACCTCACCGTGATGGGCCTCGAGGGAGTGCTCCTCGGCGCGCATGCCGAAGGGGTGAGGAATCTCCTCGCGGTCACCGGTGACCCACCCCACGTCGGTGACTACCCCGGCTCGCGTGGCGTCTACGAGATCGACTCGATCGGGCTCGTGCAGCTCGTGACCCGGCTCAATCGAGGTGAGGACTACGTCGGCAAGTCGCTCGACGCACCGACCTCGTTCTTCTGCGGGGTGGCGGTGAACCCCACCGCCGACGACCTGCCGCTCGAGCTCGACCGCTTCCGCCGAAAGGTCGAGGGCGGCGCTCGCTTCGCCATGACCCAGGCGCTCTTCGAGCTCGAGTCGCTCGAGCGCTTTGGCGAGCCTGCTCGGCGGCTGGCCGATCCCCGTGCTTCTCGGCGTGTGGCCACTTCGCAGTCACACGATGGCACTGCGGCTCCACAACGAGGTTCCCGGCATCTCGGTGCCCTCGGAGCTGCTCGACGCCTTGCGCGACGCCGGGCCGGACGCACCGGCGGTCGGTCTCGAGCGGGCACGCGCGCTGGTGGCGGCAGCCACGGAGCCGGGTGGCGGGGATCTACGTGATCCCGCCGTTCAAGCAGCCCGAGGCGGCGCTCGACCTGTTCGCGGAGCCGACCTGAGCTAGCGCTCGACGCACTTGGTCGCGACGGGCTGATCCCCGGCCTGCTTGAGCACCTCGCGTACGAGATCGTTCGGGACCGCGTAGCCGTCGCTCGACGCGCGTCGGCGGGCGAACACCGTCGCGGCTACGTCTCCGTGTGCGTCGACGAGGGGACCGCCCGAGGAGCCGCCTTCGACCTGGCCACGGAACGCGACCACGGTGCGCGCGAGCCGAATCCGGCCGTAGGCGTCGCGTGAGGTGACCGTCGCAGTGCGCCCAACCCGCGCTGGGCGAGACACGTAAGGCCCGTTCCCGGGAAAGCCGAGCACCGCGGCCGGCGCACCGGGACCGCTCGCGCCCAGCTTCAACGCGCGGCCCTCGAGGCCGGCCACGCGAATCACCGCCACATCCTCCTCCGGATCGAAAGCGACGACGATGCCGCGCAGCGCACGACCCCCGCCGCGGTCGACCAGCGGGTTCGAGATCCCCGCGACGACGTGCGCGTTCGTGACCACGAGACCGGCGCCTGCGATCCAGCCCGAGCCCTCGATCCCGACGCCGCAGGCAATCCCTCGAATGCGAACCACGCTGTCTCGGGCGAGCCGCACGTCCGGGTCTCTCACGATCGTGGGATCGGGATCGTCCACTCCGGACGAAGGGCCGACAAGCGTGAGGAAGGGATCGATCTTCCCGAGCGCATCCATCACGCGCTCGGCCGGCACCGCCGAGGTCAGGCTCGAGACGATTCGTGACTCCTGGGCGTAGCGGCGAAGATCATCCTCGCCAGGGACGTAGAGGAGCACGGTGCCGAGCACCCACACGCCGGCGAGACCGGTGAGTGCACCCAGCACGACGCCGCCCAGTGAGTCGAGGATCCGGAGCGGCGGCACGACCCACAGCGACCTACGTGCCCAACCGCCGATGAAACCGCCCAGCATCTGACCGAGCATCGATCCCAGGACGGCGCCTCCGAGCGCGACGATGGGGATGAAGCGGCTCCCCTCGCCCACGAAGCTGGGCGCGATTCGCGCACCGATGACCGCGCCCCCGATCAGGCCGACGAGGGAGAGCAAGCCCGCCACGAGCCCGCGCCGGAATCCAGCGAGCGTCGAGAGCACGACGATGGCAACGGCAACCCAGTCAAGCCAGTTCACCGTTTCCCTTACGCCGTCGGTGCGTCGGTGCCTGCGTGACACTCCAAGCAGGGAGCTCCGGGCATGGCCTACGCCTATCGGGTATGGCTTCAGCCGTCCCCGTCATCCTGGGCCGCGCTCATGCCGTCGCTGCTCTGTCAGCCCCAGTGGTCACGTGCTCCTGCGGGGACGGCTGAAGCCATACCCGAGAGCCACATCCGAGCGCCATGCGGCCGCAGACGGGTGCACGAACGGCACCAGGGGATCCCAGCCTCCCCGAAGCAACTCCACAAGCGACGGCGGGGTGACCACAACCGTAGCCCCCGTCCGCCGCGGACGGGGGTCGACGTAGCCCGCCGGAGTCCAGCGCATGAGCCTCGATCCGAGCACGAGGTGCGGCTCTCCTTCTTCGAGCACGAACGTGCCATCCGGCAGGGTCGCGAGCGAGGCGCCTGTGAGACCGCCGCTCACCGGTTCCCGGGTCGATCCGTTCGCTGTGAAGCTGGAGGTCGATCGCGTCCGCTCCGACCTGACCGGGATGCAGGTTGCGCCAGAGACCCACGAGCCGGTTGTAGTCCTCGCGACGACAGAGGGCGCAGGGCCTGTGCCCTGCAGCGAGGGCCGTCGCGTCGTCGAGGAAGAAGAGCTCTGTGAAGCGCCCCGGCTGGAGCAGCGGGCCACGGTTCCAGCCGCGAAACTCGAGCCTGCACGCGATCCAGCGTCGTCCGTTGTGGTGGCGTCGGATGCGAGCGGCACGGTCGTGAAGACAGCCGCGGTTCCCGTACACGAGCCCGCGGTCCGGCACGGCAACAAGCTCACCGAGCGGTGTGACGCGGTTCTGCAGCGGCACAGCTACGTGTACTCGCCTACGTGGTCTCGCCGATCTCGAAGCGCTCGAGCCGGCGGATCCCGTACCAGGTAGAGCCGACTCCGACGATCGCCATGAGCACGATCGCCGCGGCGGATCCGAGTTTCGCGTCGAAGAACTGTGACGGAAGGTCGACGAAGATGTCGGCGACCGAAAGGGTGTAGTGCCGCACGCTGAGGTACCGCGTGCCGGCGAAGAGACCGTTGATGAGCCCCTCCCAGATGAACACGTAGACGAGCCCGGCGATCAGGGCGCGACTGGTGCGGACGCTCAGCATCACGAAGAGGGCGTTGTACACGAGGCTGCCGAAGACGATCCCGACGCCGAACCCGAGCAAGATCCCGCCGCCGCTCAGGCCGCCAAGGCCGATCGCACCGGCGACGAGCGCCGAGGCGAGCACGGTGACCGTTGTCAGCAGCCAGGACGCGAGGAGCTTGCCGATGATGATTCGGCTCCGCGCGATCGGCTTCGCGAGGAGATAGATCGCGGTGCCGTCCTCGATCTCCGCACCGAGCGCCGCGGTTCCGTACACCAGCGAAGCGAGCGGCAGCAGGGTGGTGACGATGAGCCCTTGAAGCAGCACGCGCGCGACCCAGTCCTGCGGGTCGGTGTCGCTGCTCCCGAACCGGAACACGACGGCGAGCAGGATGGGGAGCACCGCGAGCAGCCCCATCAGGATGGTGCGGCCACGTCCGACGAGCTGGCGCAGCGTCAACGCGAAGATGATCCCGATCATCGGCTCACCAGGTACGCGAACACGTCTTCGAGCGACTCGTCCGTCGGCCGGAGCTCGCGAAGCGTGACCCCGCAGGAGCGCGCGATCGCCGGCACCGCGAGCGCGAAGGCACCGAGCTGCGACGTGCGCACGGTGAGCCGGCCGTCGCCGAGCTCGACCCCGAGCACGCTCTCGTGGGCGACGAGCGCGGCGGCAAGCTGGCGATCCTCCGTGGTGCGCAAGGTGAACGTGTGCGGCCGGTCGGTCATGAGTCGACGGATCTCGCGGAAGTCGCCGGAGGCGGCGAGGCGGCCACCGACGATCACGAGCACCCGCTCCGCCAGCCGTTCGACCTCCTCGAGGATGTGCGACGAGAAGATGAGCGTGCGCCCCTCGGCGGCAAGCCGGCGGAACAGGTCGATCATGTGCAGGCGCTGCCGCGGGTCGGCTCCGTTGAAGGGCTCGTCCAGCAGCAGCACCTCGGGGTCGTGCACGAGCCCGGCTGCAATCTTGATGCGTTGCTTCATCCCCTTCGAGTACCCACCCGAAGGGCGGCCTGCCGCCTCCTCGAGGTCGACGAGACGAACCGCGCTCGCGCCGCCTCGTCCGGATTGGGGAGCCCTTGCAGCCTGGCGTTCAGTCGAACGAACTCGAAACCGGTGAGCTGTCCGTAGATCGACTCGCGCTCCGGCACGAGCCCGAGGCGCCGATAGAGACCCGGGTTCTGCCAGGTCGACTCGCCGAGCACGGTGACCGTGCCGGCCGACGGCGCGAGAAAGCCCGACAGCATGTGGAGCAGCGTGCTCTTCCCGGCGCCGTTCGGGCCGAGGAGCCCGGTGATCCCGGGCGAGACGCTGAAGGACATGCCGTTGACGGCGACCACGTTCCCGTACCAGCGGGAGACGTCCTCGAGCACGATCGTCGGCACCGCCCTCTGGTCACGTCGACACCTTCACGAAGCGACGCAACGTCGCAAGAAACGAGACGCCGATCATCACCAGACAGGCGAGGAAGTAGACCCAGCCTCCGAGCTGCGCGTCAGCGAGGACGTTCCCAGCTCGGCGGAGCGACGTCGAAGAGCCACAGGATCATCCCTTCCCAGGCCACCGGGCTCAGCAGGAGCCCAAACCGGGCGTACGTGGAGTCGGCCGACTCCATCAGGATGTGCGCCGCCGAGAGCGTGAGGACGAACGCGCCGACGATGGTCGCCGTCGAGTAGGCCCGCCTCGGGATGTAGGCGGCGATGACGAGCCCGACCGAGGCGATCGTCGCCGAGATCAGGATCGAGCCGGCGACGATCGGGAAGATGAGATCCCAGTTGTCGGTGATGTACCCCGTGAGATCGTCGTTCGCCATCCCGTTGCCGACGAAGAGCAGCACCTGCGGGCCGAGCGTGAGCACGAGCATCGCGCTCGTGAGCGCGGCGAACTTCGCAATCGCGTAGTCGAAGCGAGACACGGCCCGCGAGAAGTAGAGCGAGAGCGTGCGGTTCCGCTGATCACGACCGACGAGCTCGGGCGCGACCGCGGCGCAGAAGAGCACGAGGATGATGCGCACGTAGTTGAAGTAGTCCTCGTGCTTGAAGAGCTCGACGTGCTCGTCGCAACGGTCGCGATGGCGCCGACGCCGAGCTGGATGATCGCGGGGAC
This sequence comes from uncultured Actinomycetes bacterium, assembly GCA_963724655.1. GTDB lineage: Bacteria > Actinomycetota > Thermoleophilia > Gaiellales > Gaiellaceae > Gaiella. Next base: position 223,797 of record CAVRVG010000001.1, read on the forward strand.
GAACGCGAAGATCGCGAGCGCGAAGGGGAAGATCTTGCTGCTCGGCCTGCGCCCGAGCCCGAACGCGCTGCGGAGCCCGTGGACGTAGAGCGTGAGCAGCGTGCCCCTGCGACCGATCCGCTCACCCTCGTAGTGGCGGTAGCCGAGGTCGTAGATGTTGCTCGAAGCGGGCTCAGACACCGACCGGCTCCTCGTCGCGGAAGAGGTCCTCGAGCTGCTGTCGGCGCTGCTCGATCCGAATGAGGCCGAGCTCGAGCGACGCCGCTCCGTCGCGGATCACGTCGTAGGCGGCGTCGTCCGGGAGCTCCACCTCGAGCGTGTGCGTGCCCTCGCGCAGCTCGTAGCCCTTGCGCGCGCAGGTACTCGGCCAGCGCAGCAGCGGTGCCCGTCGACCTCGACCGTGACGACATCCGTGCGCCCGGTGAAGGTCGAGAGCTGTCCGACTGGATGAGCCGGCCGCCCTCGATCACGACGAGGTACTCGCAGACGCGCTCGATCTCGGTGAGGAGATGGGACGACATGAGGATCGAGATGCCGAACTCGGTCCCGATCCGGCGGACGAGGTCGAGCATCTCGTCGCGTCCGGCCGGGTCGAGGCCGTTCGTCGGCTCGTCGAGCAGCATCAGCTGCGGGTCGTGGACGAGCGCCTGCGCGAGCTTCACCCGCTGACGCATCCCGGTCGAGTAGCCGCGCATCTCGCGGTAGCGCTCCTCGAAGAGGCCGACGTGACGCAGCGTCTCGGCGGTGCGCTCACGGGCAGCACCGCGCGGCAGGCCGTTGACCTGCGCCATGTGCGCGACGAACTCGGTGGCGCTGATCTCGAGCGGAAGGCAGTCGTGCTCGGGCATGTACCCGATCCGCTGACGGATCTCGAGCCCGTGGGTCGCGACGTCGAGGTCGAACATCGACGCCGAGCCGTCGTGGGCTCGAGCAGGCCGAGCAGGATCTTGATGAGCGTGCTCTTGCCGGCGCCGTTCGCGCCGACGAGCCCGATCACGCCGGGCTCGAGCTCGAGGTCGAGGTCGTCGAGGGCGACGATGGAGCCGTACTTCTTCGTCAAGCCGCGGGTGGTGATCAGTGACACGGCGTGCAAGCGTAGTCGGGGCGAACCTCAGCGGAGCCGGCTACGGGACCGCCGCTATGATCCTTCGGCTCAAGGGGGCGTAGTTCAGTTGGTTAGAACGCCGGCCTGTCACGCCGGAGGTCGCGGGTTCGAGTCCCGTCGCTCCCGTTCTAGGAACCCCGTTTCGCGCCTCGGTTTGCGGCGCGGGCGGCCACCGAAGCGGATCGGCCCGTGAGCCGAGCATGGGCCAAACGACGGAGAGAGATCCGTGACACACGCCGGGTACCGATTCGACCCCGGCTGGCCTCCGCTGACTAGCCCTCGACAGCCAGGACCGGCATCGTCCCGGATCGTGGGCGAGTAGATCCGTCAGCCAGGTTCTGGAGCACGAGCCCGGCTGAGGAGTTCGCCGGGTTCGCAGTCGAGGGCGTCACAGATCGCGGTGAGGGTGCTGAAGCGGACGGCGCGGGCGTGACCGTTCTTGAGGATTGAGAGGTTGGCGACGGTGACACCAACCTGGGCGGAGAGCTCGACCAGGGTAATGCCTCGAGCCGCGAGGAGCTTGTCGAGGTGCACTTCGATGCCGTGGTCGACAGGCTCGGTCACGGTCACTAGATGACCGTGTCGAGTTCTGCTCGCATGGCGACTCCGCGGGCGATGAGTTGGCCGAACGCGGCGAAGATGAGCGCCACCGCGAGCCAGGCGAGCGGAGTCTCGTCTGCCGAGCGGTGCCGGTCGTGTCGAGGACGGTTGCGGAGAGTGCCCAGGTAGCCAGGTAGCTCATCGCCCACACGGTGATTCCGCCTGCCGCGGTGATCTTGGCAACGGTATTGAGCGCTCGGACGGTCTGGGGGGTGAAAGGGTCGCTCGCGAGGGCTGCGCCGAGCAGCTTGGCCATGCGCCGCGCGATGAGTGCGACCAGGGCGAGGCCGGCAGCACGACGATGAGGTAGAGCAACCGCTGCGCGGTGGACGGCTCAGCGATTTCCACGGCGATTGTGCCCGCGGGGTCGAGAGTGACCCCGGTTGCCACGCCGGTGACGTGGTCTAGCCCGGCGACGTCCTCGGCGGGGACCACGGTAGTGACGGACGAGTGGGGAATGAACGCGATGACCAGCACTGCGACGGCAACGCAGAGGGCGATGATGTAGATGAACGTCGCGGTCACTCGCAACCGCTGCAACCAACTGTCCAGGCGAGCATTTTTCACAGCAACTCCCAACGTATCGATAAACAATATGGATATTGATAATCGATATGTGCGAGGTTGTCGAACTATGAGCCGGTCGGCGGGCATTCGAGCGTGGCGCGATGTTCGCGGCCCGTGCGGGGCGGCACCGGCAGTTGCCACAACCACCGGGTACGCCCGGTGACGCCGACGATCAGGAACCGCTTGAACAAGCCGCGGAGACCATCGCGCGCGCATCGTGACCCGAGCCGCCGGATGACGCCGGGGTCACGGGTTCGAGTCCCGTCGCTCCCTCGTTGTATCGCGCTTGCTCTTCGGCTGCGCCGGCGGAAACCAACGGTCGCGTCGCGCGAGGAACATCGGGGTCGGGAACGCTAGGCCACGACCCGAGCCCAATCCGACTGATCCAATGCCGCCCTCAGGGCGCCCGCGCATGTGCGCGTCACTCGTCGAGCTAGCTGATCTTGACCGTGAACCTCTTGCTGATGACCGTGCCCGGATCTCCGATGACCCACAGCTTGACCCTGTAGCTGCCCTTCTTGAGTGGCACGCCGGAGAGAATCCCGGTGGTCTCGTCGAGGTCGAGTCCAGGCGGGAACTTGCCGCTCATGATGAACCTGCGGGTCTTGCTTGCTCCGGTGACTGGCACTTTCCAGCGGTAGCGCGACCCGACGATCCCGCTTGGCGGCAGCTTTCCGGTCGCGAAGGCGAGCAGCGCCTTGATCGTGATCCGGACCTGCAGCGTGTCGGTCGCGCCGAGCGTGTCCGTGACGGTGAAGGTGACCAGCGTTGATCCGGCGGTCGTCGGTGTCCCTGTGACCGTGCCGTCGGCGTTGAGCGTCAACCCAGCGGGCAGCGGCGTGCTCGTGTAGACGAAGTCGCCCTTCCCGCCCGTCGCCTTCACGCCCCACGTCAACGGAGTGTTGACCTTGCCGTTCACCGCGACAGGCTCCGCCGTCGGGGCTGTGCCAGCCGGGCCACCGAGAACGAGTGGTGCGATCACGAAGATCCCGAGCTGCTTCGTGTCGTTGTTGTTCGATCCGTTCGCCTGCACGGTGAACGCGAACCCACCGGCCTGGGTCGGCGTCCCGGAGATCGCACCAGCGGCGGAAAGCGCGAGACCGTCGGGAAGCGCCCCGCCGACCAGCGACCACGAGCTGACCGATCCGCCCGAGGCCGCGAGCTGCGCCGAGTACGCCTGACCCAACAGCGCATCGGGGAGACTCGCCGTGCTGACTATGACGCGCGAAACAGGCACCGGCACAGGTACAGGCGAGTCGATCGGGATCGTGAACTTCTTCTCACTCGAGTCAATCGATCCGTTACAGCCGAAGTAGTTGGGGAGATGCATCTCGACAAAGAACGTGAAGATCCCCGCCTGCGTCGGAACACCCGAGAGCGTCCCCTCGGACGACATCGTCAGACCAGGCGGAGCGCCCCCGCTCACCGTCCATGTGTCGTCCCCCGGAGAACACGGAGGCTCCTCGACCGCCCGAAAGCGGACTGAGTACGGTACGCCCACGTGCCCTGCCGGACAGACATTCGTGTTCTCACCCGCAACCGTCGGACACGGCTCATCACGGATCCCCCCGGCCGAAGCGCTGGGAACCATCACGATCGCCGCGAAACAGAGACCGGCGAGGAACAGAACGAAACGGGAGCTACGCATCGCAACTCCCCTCTTCACCGGATCTACGGCAACCGCTCTCACGAATCACTCTCGTCATCGGACCCCAATGCCTCAGTGAGCAGCCGCTGACCCTACCAGCCAACGATGATGCGTCCCCGACGCTCTTCGTTCGCCCGTGGCGCATCGCCCCGCTCTGCTGTGTGCATACGCTCGGGTCGTCGCCGCACTTGTTCGTACGCTCGGTCATCGCCGCTGCTGCCGTCGCAGTTAAGGTCTCGCCGTGACCGTCCAACGGTGGGTAGACGCATACGCGCAGGCATGGCGCGACCGAGACGCGGACGCCGCGGGCAAGCTCTTCACGGACGACTGCACCTACCGCGACCATCCGCTCCAGGAGCCGCACAGTGGCGCTGAGGGCGTCCGCTCCTACTGGTCGAGCGTCACCTCGACGCAGGACGCTGTGGACGTGCGGATGGGCCGGCCCGTCGAGTCGACGGATGCGCGGCGAGCTGCAGTCGAGTTCTGGGTCAGAATGATGAACGGTGGTGCCGAGGTGACGCTGATCGGGATCCTGTTCCTCCGCTTCGCGGAAGACGGGCGGTGCGAGGACCTGCGCGAGGCGTGGTTCTTCGAGCCAGGCGATCACGCCCCGCACGAGGGTTGGGGCGCCTGAAGCTCCGGAGCAAGAGGAGGGGCCAGGAAGGCGTCCCGTCGTTCAGCGCGGCTTCAAGCTGCCGAGGATCCGCTCGGTCACCTGCACCGCGCGCACGCCGCGCAGGTCGTAGGTGCACGACGCGAGCGCTCGCTTGACGCCGCGAAAGCGGTAGACTCGACTCTTGCCCGTCGTAGGCGATCGGGCATGTTCCCGTGAACGGATGCGCCGCCAGATACGCGGGGTCGAACGCCTTCAGGGCGCGAAGCAACTCCGCGCGCTCGGCCGGCTTGAGGCGTCGGGCGCGGTACCCGTCGCCGGTCACGATCGTGTCGGTGATGCGAAACGTCGATCGGCACTCAGAGCCGCTGATGCACAAGCCGCCGTGGCGAACGACACTCACGATCGGCGGTCGCACCTGGGCGGTCGCCGCGTGCGCATCCCCTCCAACTGAGGCTGTTCCGGGCGCCGCTACGACCCACACGGCTAACAACGCCGGGGCGATACCTGCGACTGTGATCCGAGGCCTGATCATGGATCGGTATACGCCGCCGGCGGCGCTCGTGTCACAACGCGCTGTCGGTGGCCGTCGGGCAGGCGGGGCTCCGACCCGCCTCATCCCGCTCGATCGTCTACCGTCGTGGGGTGGATGAGAAGCAGCTCACCAAGAAGCACGACCGCGAGCTGATCGAGCTACTCAACGAGGTGCGCGTCGCGCTCCCGGGCGCGCAGGTGCTGTTTGCGTTCCTCCTGATCGTGCCGTTCAACTCGCGCTGGGAGACGACGACCACTGACGCTCAGAGGGTCGCGTACATCGTGGCATTGTGCGCGACCGTCCTGGCGACCGTGCTCCTGATGGCGCCCACCGCGTACCACCGGTTGCGGTGGCGCGAGCGCGACAAGGAGCGGATGCTCCGGAGCTCGGAGCGGTTCACCGTCGCAGGGCTGGTGGCGCTCGCCGTCGCGATGGTCGCCGCCGTGTACCTCGTCGCGGACGAGGTGATCGGCGGCGCCTGGGCGATCGCGCTCACGGCGGTCGTCGGTGCGACCTTCGCGCTCGCGTGGTTCGCGCTCCCGCTCTCGACGCCGTACGACCGCTGGGACACGGACTCGGACGACCCACTGTCCTAGGGAGCCGTCCCTCAAGGGAGGGAACTTGGGCACCGATCCCTCGTGCGCGTGACGAGAGGGACCCGGCTCGATGCCGATGCCGACGACACCCCGGAACGAGCCGGGGCCCGGTTTGCGGCAACGGCCCCTGCCGGCCTGATCGAACGAGGGAGATCGAATGCGATTGCGTCGAACCGCAGGAGGGCCTCGCACGCTCCTCGGCGCTGCCGCCGTTGTCGTGGTCGCGGTGTTCGGGGGGCTGTCCAGCGCTCCGGCGAGCGCAGCGCCCCGCGACAACATCGCCAACGCACTGAAGTGCTTGAACGGTGGCTGGAGGACATTGACGACCGCGAACGGGCGGCCGTTCGTCCACGTCGCCGGGTGCGTCTTGTACGCACTTGCCGGCGGCCGGTTCGGGACGGGCACAGGTGGCACGACTCCGCCTCCGCCTCCACCTCCGCCACCACCCCCACCTCCTCCACCGCCGGGGCCTCCGGTCGAGTAGAAACGGCGCCTGGTTTGACGTGGTGAGCTGTTCGGTTCGTCGGAACCGGACAGCTCACCGCGATCTGAGCAGGGCGCCAGGCGGTCGACACACCGCTCGATCCGTGATCGCCGCGTCGCCGGCCCCGGCGCGCGTATCCTCGAGGAATGGCGATCCCGCACCTGCCGTTCGGGCGCACCGGCCATCACAGCTCGCGCATCATCTTCGGCGCGTTTGCCCTGTGCGACGCTACCCCGGCTCAATCCGAGGCGACGCTGGCGCTCCTTCTCGAGCACGGCATCAACCACATCGACACCGCCGCCTCGTACGGCGACTCCGAGGATCAGCTGCGACCCTGGCTCGCCGAGCATCGGAGCTCGTTCTTTCTTGCGACGAAGGTGGGCGATCGCATGGCGGCGCCGGCGCGCGAGTCGATCCACCGCTCACTCGAGCGCATGGGAGTCGACCACGTCGATGCAATCCAGCTTCACAACCTCGTCCATCCCGGCGAGTGGGAGCAGGCGCTCGGGCCTGGTGGGGCGCTCGAAGCGGCGATCGAGGCGCGCGCCGAAGGTCTTGTCCGCTTCATCGGCATCACGGGTCATGGCCTCACGGTCGCGCACCAGCATCTCCGAGCACTCGATCGCTTCCCGTTCGACTCGGTCCTCGCCCCGTGTAACCCGACAATGTCGAGCGATCCGGTCTACGGGCCCGAGTTCGACGAGCTCGCGCGTGTGTGCGCCGAGCGCGGCGTTGCGGTGCAGACGATCAAGGCGATCACCCGTGGGCCGTGGGCGCGCGGCGAGCACACGTCGACGGTGTGGTACGAGCCGTTGACCGAGCAGGCTGACATCGATCTCGCGGTGGGGTTCGTGTTCGGTCACCCAGGCGTGTTCCTGAACACCGTCGGCGACCCGAATCTGCTCCCGAAGGTCATCGATGCTGCGGAGCGATACGTCGGCCCGCCAAGCGACGATGAGGTCAGGTCGCTCGTCGAACGGACCACCATGACTCCGCTCTTCGTCTCCTAGAGGTGAGCGAGGCTCTCCTCGAGCTCCACTCCGACGATCTCCGCGTCCTCATCGCACCGCGGATCGGCGCACGGATCGTCTCGATCTGCGACCGGGACGGAAACGAGTACGTCGAGGCCGGCCTTCCTCCCGCCGAATCGCTCACCGCCGAACACTCCTATCTCGACGGCGGTCTCGGCGGGATCGACGACTGCTTTCCCGGGATCACGGCGGAGGTGCTCACCTCGCCCGCACGCACCGTTCCCGACCACGGCGAGGTGTGGTGCAGGCCGGTGACCGTGCTCGACGCCGGCTCACAACGGATCGTCACGACGCAGATCGGGATCCGCGGGGACTTCGAGCTCAGCCGGGTCTTCGAGCTGCGCGGCGGCAGCCTGCGCGTCGCCTACGAGCTGCGGAATCTCACCGGGACATCCTTCGAGGCTCTCTGGGCCGCCCACCCGTTGTTCGTGCTGACCCCGGATACCGAGCTCGAGCTCGACCAGCTCGCTCACTTCCGGGTCGAGAGCGGAACGATGGAGCTGGGCGAGTTCGACCTCGTACGGCCCGGGACAGTTCCCGACGGCAACTGCCTCAAGGCGTTTGCGCCGCTCCCGCCCGGAACGACGCTCGGCGTGCTCTATCCCAGTCGACGCAAGCGAGTCTCGATGCGTCTCGAAGCCGACCGGCCTGCCTGGCTCGGTCTCTGGCTCAACGCGGGCGGCTTCCCCGAGGGCTCGCCCGTTCGTCACGTCGCGCTCGAGCCGAGCTTCGGCGACTGCGACTCGTTGAGCCAGGCGATCGCGAACGACACCTGCCTGCGTCTTGCGCCGGGCGGCAGCGACGACGTGGAGCCTCGAGTACGCCGTCGATCCGGGCTAGCCGACCAACCCCGCGCCGTCGCCTGCCTCCGACAGGAGCACCTGGGCGCTACGACCACGTTGCGCTGCGTAACGACGCGACACCTGCTCGGCCACCTCGGCGACGGTTTCCGTGGGTGCCAGGGCCACGATCGAGCCGCCGAACCCCCCACCGGTCATCCGAGCGGCGATGGCGCCTTCCTCAACCGCAAGCTCGACGAGCAGGTCGAGCTCGGGAACGGACACCTCGAAGTCGTCACGGAGCGAAGCGTGACCCGCTGCGAACAGTCGGCCGAGCTCATCGAGATCGGGGCCCTCCGCGCGCTCGAGCTCCCGCACGACCCCCCGGACCCGCTCGGTCTCGGTGACCACGTGTCGTAGTCGGCGAAGCTCCGGCTCGGCCAGGCCTGCAAGCTGCCCCGCTCGCAATGCCTCCTCCGCTCCGCCTGCACGATGGTCGGCGGAAACCACGTCGAGCGCGCGCTCGACCTCGCGCCGACGCTCGGCGTAACCCGTGTCCTCGAGCCGCCGGCGCACGCCCGAATCGATCACCGCGATCGCGATCCCCGCCGGCATCGGCACGAGGCGATGGTCGAGCGTCGCGCAGTCGAGAAGCACGGCGTTGCCTCGGTGACCGAGAGCCGAAGCGGCCTGATCCATGATCCCGCAAGGGACACCGGTGCGGTTCTCGGCGCGTTGTGCGAGCAGAGCGAGCTCCATCCCGGCCGAGGTCCACCCCGGCCTCATGGGCGAGCGCACCCGCGACGCACACCTCGAGCGCAGCGGAGGAGGAGAGACCCGAACCCGCCGGCAGATCACTCGCGAGCTCACCTTCGAAGCCGCGAACTTCGATGCCATGAGCGTGGAGCTCCGCGACCACGGCAGCTACATAGCGGGCCCAGCCCTCGTGGTGGGCCTCGTCGTCGCGCAGGTCGACCACCGCCTCACCGCTGAACGATGCGCTCGTGAGGCGGACGATCGCCGTCGTCGGTCGAGCTTCCGACGAGGTCGACCCCCTGCTCGAGCGCGACCGGGAGGACGAGACCACCGGCGTAGTCGACGTGCTCGCCGATGAGATTGACCCGTCCAGGGGCGCGAAAGTGGAGCACATCGGACGATTCTTCCATGAGAGGCTGTGACCGACGTGACCGACGAATTGATCCTCGCGCTCGATCAGGGAACGACCTCGAGTCGCGCGGCCCTTGTGACGCGCGACGGACGGCGGCTTGCCGTGGCTCAGCATGGTCACGCGCAGCACCATCCCGCGCCCGGGCTCGTCGAGCACGATGCGACCGAGATCGTCGAGGCGATCGAAGCGCTGCGCGCGCGAGGTACTCGCCGGCGTCGATGCCGCACGAGTGGTCGGAGTCGGCATCACGAACCAGCGCGAGACGATCGTCCTCTGGGATCGCGCCACCGGCATGCCACTTCATCGAGCACTGGTCTGGCAGGACATGCGAACCGCAGCGGCGTGCGCTGACCTGGTCGCGTCTGGCGCCGAAGCCCTGGTGCGCGATCGCACCGGCCTGCCTCTACAGCCGTACTTCTCGGCGACGAAGCTCGCCTGGCTTCTCGACGAGATCCCCGATGCGCGGCGACGTGCCGAGGCGGGAGAGCTGGCGGCGGGGACGATCGACTCCTGGCTGGCGTGGTCTCTCACCGGCGGTGCCTCGGGCGGAGTGCATCTCACCGACGTCACGAATGCGAGCCGCACCCTGCTTCTCGACACCCGCACGCTGGACTGGGACGACAGACCTGCTCGAGCTCTTCGCGATCCCGCGCGCGATCTTGCCGCGCGTCGTCCCATCGTGGTCGAGCGAGGCGTTTGGTCGCACGCACGCCGACGGCCCGTTCGGCGCCGAGCTTCCGTTGCTGGCGCTGCTCGGCGACCAGCAGGCGGCGCTGCTCGGTCAGGCGTGCGTCACGACGGGAAGCGCGAAGTGCACGTTTGGCACAGGAGCGTTTCTCCTCGTCAACGCCGGGACCTCACGACCCGACCCGGGGTCCGAGCTACTGGCAGGGCCGGCCTACCAGGCGGCGGGCGCGGCTCCCGTCTACTGCCTCGAAGGCGCCGCAGCGGTCGCCGGAAGCGCGGTTCGCTGGCTGGCAGACGGGCTCGAGCTACTCGACAACCCAGCCGAGTCCGAGGAGGTCGCGGCCTCCGTGCCGAACAGCGCCGGAGTTCGCGTGGTCCCCGCCTTCCAGGGGCTCTACGCACCCTGGTGGGATGCGACCGCCCGCGGCTCGATCTCGGGGCTCACGCTGCACACGACCCGCGCCCATCTCGTCCGGGCGACGCTCGAGGCAATCGCGTTCCAGACCAGGGCCATCGTCGATGCCGCCGAGACGCGACTCGGCACGGTGATCCCGCTGCTCCGGATCGACGGCGGAGCCACGGCAAACCGCCTCCTCGTCCAGGCCCTCGCGGATGCGCTCGGCCGGCCGGTCGAGCGAGCCCGAGATCCGGAGGCAACCATCCGCGGCGCGACGTTTGCTGCAGGACTCGGCGGCGGGACTCTGGGAGAGCGAGGGCGCTCTCGACGGTCTGCGTGGGCCGACGGAGATCGTCGAGCCCGTCTGGTCGAGCGATCATCGTGAAGCCGAGTATTCGGACTGGCTCCGCGCCGTCGAGAGGAGCCGGGCCTGACCTAGGCCGGGACTGCGTCTCTGAGCGCCGCTGCGGCTTCTTCGGGGGCGACGGGGTTGAAGAAGACACCGGAGCCGAGCTCGCCGGCGGCGACGTAGCGCACCACGCCGGGTGCCCGCCATGGCGACACGATCTCGAGATGCAGGCGCGCTCCCGGCCATTCACCACCGTCGAACGGCCGCTGGTGGATCCAGAGCATGTAGGGCACCTGCGCGTCGAACGTCCGATCGAGCCGCTCGAGCACGTCGACGAGCAACGTGGCCAGCCCGTGACGCCCGTCGTCGTCGAGAGACGGGAGATCGGGAATGATCTCGTCAGGGGCGAGCATCAGCGCAAACGGAAAGCTCGCCGCGCTCGGCACCCAGGCTCGCCACCCCGGTGCGGTCGCGACAAGCCTGTCCTCGGGATCGTCGAAGAGCGAGCCCCGTTCCAGCTCGCGACGTGGAAGCTCCGGCACCTCGTCGAAGGCGTAGATCTGCCCGTGCGGATGAGGGATCGTGGCGCCCACCTCGGCGCCGCGATTCTCGAAGACGAGGACATAGGCAACGTCGGCGACGGGAACCGAGCGCGGCGGAACGGTCGGCCCAGAGGTCGATCACGCGACGCGCGCCGTCGACCCCGAGCGACCAGAACGTGGCGTCATGCTCGGGGGTGTAGAGGACGACCTCGCAACGATCGCCCGGGATCGCCGGCCACCGATTCGGAAACCAGCGAACGTCGTAGTCGTCCGGCGCCTCGAGCCCGCCGGGGCAGAACGGACAGGTTGTCGACGGAAGGTTCGGCCGATCCTGTCGCGAGCCGACGATGTACGTCCGAAAGCCCGTGTGGACGTCTGTCCGGACATCGACCTCCGAGGCAACAGCCGCGGGATCGCTCACGAGCCGGTGTCCCTCATCCGGGTGCGGTCGGCGCCGTCGGGCGTGGCCAATACGAGCTGGTCGATGTGCTCGGCGATCGCGTCGCCTGCTTCTGCGGAGAGCTCGGAGTCGGAGACGAGGACGTGCGCCTCCTCGAGCCGAGCGATTCGACTGAGACCACGCACTCCCCATTTCGTGTGGTCGGCGACCACGACGAATCGCTCGGCCGAGGCGATGAACACCTCGTTCGTCTCGGCCTCGAGCAGATTGGGCGTCGTGAACCCTGCATCGACGCTCATCCCGTGGACGCCCATCAAGAGCACGTCGACGTGGAGTGAGCGCAGGGTCGCAACGGTCACAGGCCCAACGAGTGCGTCCGACGGCGTTCGTACACCACCCGTGAGAACCACCGTGAGGTCGGGTCGCGGCACTCGGTGAAGAACGTTCGCGACCTGAATCGAGTTCGTCACGACCGTGAGGTCGGGAACATCGACAAGGTAGTGCGCCAGCCTCCAGGTGGTCGTCCCGGCGGTGAGCCCGATCGCCTGTCCAGGCTCGACGAGCCGCGCTGCTGCGACCGCGACAGCCTCCTTCTCGTCGAGTTGACGATGAGACTTCGCCTCGAAGCCCGGCTCGCCGGCGCTGAGCCGATCCCGTGCGGTCGCGCCGCCGTGGACCTTGTCGACCAGCCCTTCGGCGGCCAGGAGGTCGAGGTCGCGACGCACGGTCATATCCGAGACGCCGAGAAGCTCGGTCAACTCGCTCACGCGCATCGCACCCCGGCGCTTGACCTCGTCGGCAATCAGCCGTTGGCGCTGGCCGGCCAGCATCGCTCAGCTCTCCGGACCGGGCACAGAAGCCCTGCTCGAAGTCGCTTGGCCACCCGAGCCAAGCGCTAGACCCGACGCGGGATCGAAGAAATGAAGCCGCTCGCAGTCAACCGCGAGCTCGACCACGGACCCACCCGGCATGACGTGGCGGGCATCGAGGCAAGCGGTGAAGACTGCCCGCTGGTCGTCGACGAAGAGCTTGCCCTCGTCGTCGGTCTGGGCTTCGGAGGCCGCGCGGACCGCTTCGGCGCTTACGCGCGGAGCGTCGACCTTGAAGATCACGTGAAACTCGGCGCCAAGATCCTCGATGACGTCGGGGGTGACCGTGATCCGTGGCAGATCCCGCGCGGCAGTCTCACTTGCCTCGAAATCCGTCGGGCGGATTCCGAGGACGACCGGCCGTCTGGCGCCGGCGAGCGACGATGACCGCGGCAACGGCACGCTGAACCCGGCGAACCTGACCTGATCTCCTTCGATCTCGCCGTCGACGAGGTTCATTGCCGGCGAGCCGATGAAGGCCGCCACGAAGAGGTTCGTGGGCTTCCTGAAGAGGTTCTGGGGAGTGTCGACCTGCTGCAACAGCCCGTCGCGGAGGACCGCAACCCGCTGCCCGAGGGTCATCGCCTCGACCTGGTCGTGGGTGACGTACACGGTTGTCACCTTGAGACGCTCGTGCAGCTTCGCGAGCTCCGCGCGCATCGAGACGCGCAGCTTCGCATCGAGGTTGGAAAGGGGCTCGTCCATCAGGAACGCCTTGGGCTCGCGCACGATCGCTCGGCCCATTGCAACCCGTTGCCGCTGCCCGCCGGACAGCGCCGACGGCTTGCGGTCGAGCAGCTCGTCGAGGCCGAGCGTCTTCGCGACCTCATCGACGCGCCGCCGCCATTCCGCCTTCGGCAGCTTACGCAGCTTGAGGCCGAAGGCGAGGTTCTCCTTCACGGTCATGTGCGGATAGAGGGCGTAGTTCTGGAAGACCATTGCGATGTCCCGCTCCTGCGGCGGCTTCTCGGTGACCTCGATGCCGCCGATCGACACGTCGCCGTAGGTGATGTCCTCGAGACCGGCGATCATGCGAAGCAGCGTCGACTTCCCACAACCCGACGGGCCCACGAGAACGCAGAACTCGCCCTCGGCGATCTCGAGGGAGAGGCTGTCAACTGCCTTGACGCCGTTCGGGTAGATCTTGGTGACATCGTCGAGCGAGATGCCGCTCACAGGCCGCTCCTTGTCGACCCCGCGAACCGGGTGCCGATCGGTTGTATGTCCGCTAGGCGTAGGGCCGCGGGGATCAGGTCGCCGTGGGCAATGGTCAACTCGGCGCAGAGCGCGTCGATCTCGTCCAGCGTCAGCGTCGCCCCGGCTGCAGGGTCGAGCATCGCAGCGTGGCGAATGTGGTCGGGCCTACCCTCCAGCACCGCGCGCACGGTCAGGTCGACGACGTTCGCATAGGTGCGGTTCAGCGCGGCCAGCTGAGCGGGATAGCCCGGCACGGCCGTTGGGCGGATTCCGGTTGCGTCGACGAGGCAGGGAACCTCGACACAGGTCCCGTCGGGCAGTCCGTCGATCAGGCCGGCGTTCGGGACGTTGCCGTAGATCACGGACGGGGCACCTGTGACGATCGAGTTGATGATCACGGACGCATACTCGTTCGAGCGCCCGACGTCGATCGCCTCCCCGTTCGCGAGAGCGCTCTTGACTCGCGTGTACTCCTCGAGGTTCGCCTCGCTACGCGAGATGTACTCACCGACGGGGATCCGGTAGTGCTCGATCTCGGAGTCGTGGCCCATGAACCACGGCACGTACTCGGCCGCATGCTCGCTCGACTCCGTCGGGTAGAAGCCGAACCGGCGATAGAGCGCCACCCGCACCCGACGCTGGAGCTCCGGGTCGGCGTCGAGACGGGCGTCGAGAAGCGGGTACAAGCTCTCGCCGTCCTGCTCGAAACGAAGGATGAACGCCTGGTGGTTGATGCCCGCGGCGAGGAACGTGACCTCGCTCTCGGGGACGCCGATGAGCTCACAGAGATCCTCGATCGTGAACTGAACGGAGTGACAGAGCCCGACCACGTTGGTCGTGGGCGTGCCCTTGTACACCAGCTCGCAGAGCGCAGCCATCGGATTCGTGTAGTTCAGGAGCCAGGCCTGAGGAGGGCAGAGCTCGGCCAGCTCGCGACCGAGAGCGAGCATGAGGTCGGCTGTGCGAAGCGTTCGGAAGATGCCGCCGATCCCGAGGGTGTCGCCGATCGTCTGGCGGAGCCCGAAGCGGGCCGGGATCTCGAAGTCGCGCAGCGTCGCGTCGTGCCCGCCCATCTGGACCATGTTGAGCACGAAGTCGGAGCCGTCGATCGCGGCGCGCCTGTCCAGGTGCCCGCTGATCCTCGGGCTCGCGCCTCGAGCGCCGGCGACGTACCGGGCCATCGCTTCGGCGGTCTCGAGCCGGTCGGAGTCGATGTCGTGCAGAGCGATCTCCACCTCGCCGAGCGCAGGAAAGTCGAGGATGTCGCCGAGCAGGTTCTTCGTGAAGACGACGCTGCCGGCCCCGATGAACGCGATCCGCGTCATTCCTTGGTCGCCCCGAGCGTGAGACCGTTGACGAAGTGGCGCTGGAGGACAACGAAGACCAGAACGGTCGGGATGGCGGTCATGAGCGCCCCTGCTGCGAGCAGGTTGTTGTCCGTGAAGAACTGTCCCTGGAGGTTCTGCAGCGCAGTCGTGATTGGTTTCTTGCTGCCGCTCGAGACCAGGATCAAGGGCCAGAGGAAGTCGTTGTAGATAAACGTGAACTCGAGCGTCGCAAGCGCCGCGAGCGCCGGCTTGCTGAGCGGCAGGATGATCTTGAAGTACTGCCGCAGGACGCCCGCCCCATCGACCCGAGCCGCCTCGCTCACCGACTTCGGGATCGTCTTCATGTAGTTGGCAAGCACGAAGGTGCAGAAACCGGTCTGGAACGCCACGTTGATCGCAATCAACCCGACGTAGGAGTCATAGAAGGTCCCGCTGTCGGAGAGCCAGAGCGGCAGCGGGAGCTCGAGGTAGAGACGGTAGAGAGGCTGCAGGATCACCTGCTGTGGAAGCAGGTTCGCCGCCATGAAGAAGATCAGCAGCGGAACGTTGAACCAGTAGCTGAACCGGGAGACGACGAACGCGACCGCGGACGAGAAGAGCAGGATCAGGAAGATCGCCGGGACCGCGACGATCATCGAGTTCCAGAAGTAGTGCAGCATGCCGGACTGGGTGTAGGCGTTCGTGAAGTTCGTGAAGTTGAGATGCTGCGGCCACGAGACGTAGCCGTGCTCGGCTGTGTCGGCGTACGGCCGCATTGCGGTGAAGACCGCCCACAGGATCGGCGTCACCCAGAGGAGAACGGTCAGACTCAGGAACACGTGCAGAGCCACCCGCGAACGCCTTGTCCGACGCCGCTTCGGGCGACGTGCAGTCCGCGTCTCGACCGCCGTGTCCGTCATGCCTCCACCTCCTGGAAGCTGTTCCATACGAAGATCACGATCGGAACGAGCGAGATCGTCAGGAGCACGACCGCGATCGCCGAGCCGTAGCCGATCCGGCTCGCCTCGCCGACGATGTTGTCGGTGATCAGGACGGAGAGCAGCTCGAGGCCGTTCCGCCCGCGGTTGATGATGTAGACGATGTCGAAGGCGCGGAGTGCTTCGATCACCGTGATCACGACGAGCACGATGTTGATCGGCTTCAACGCGGGCAGGACGACCCTGAAGAACGCCTGCACCTCGCTCGCGCCGTCGATCGCCGCAGCCTCACGAAGCGTCGGGTCGAGCGCCTTCAGCCCGGCCAGGTAGAGGATCATCACGTAGCTGGCGTGCCGCCAACAGGCGAAGACGAGCACCGCCCAGAGGCTGACGTGCGGGTTGCCGAGCCAGTCGATGACGTGCCCGTGCCGTGGATCCGCGAAGAGGCTGCTGATCAGGCCCTGCTGGGGCGACAGGACCAGCTCGGCGATCAGGCCGATGATTGCGGGAGCGATCACGACCGGGATGTAGAGGATGCTCTGGTAGATGCGCGAGCCGCGGATCCGCTTGTCGAGCTGGTAGGCGAGCAGCATCCCGAGCGGCGTCCCGATGAGCGCGAGCGCACCGAGCCAGTAGAGATTGTGTCTGAACGCCGGCCAGAACGGCGGGTAGATGGTCGCGATCTGGCGGTAGTTCGTCGTCCCGACCCAATGGATCGTGCCGATGCCGCCGATCCCGTCCCAGCTCGTGAACGAGAGCAGGATCGACGAGATCGTCGGGAACCAGATCAGCCCGCCCGTGACGAACACGGGGATCCCGACCATGACCGCTATCGCGACGCGGTCCCAGGATGAGAGGCGGACGGCGCGCCTTCGCCTGCGCGCGCCGTCCCCTCTCGTGCTCGTTGCGATGTCGGTCGCCATCGCGCCGAGGCTATCGCTCTAGCCTACGATCCGAAGATCGCTTTCTTCTGCTTCTGGATGCTTGCGCAGAGCTTGTTGATGTCGCCCGGATTGTTGAGGAACGACTGCAGCGACGGGATCATCACCGTCGACGCGAAGTCGGGCCGCGTGTCGCGGTCCATGTACTGCGCAATGTGCTTCGTGGAGGCGATCAGCTTCGCCCCCTTCTTCTGAAGCGGGGAGTACCTCGCCGTATTCGTGTGCTTGTTGGCACCGAGGTTGCCCGAGTTGATCGCCAGGTAGAGGTCGGTCGCCTTGGCGGTCCCGAGGAAACCGACCAGCTTCTTCGCACCCTCCAGGTTCTTCGGCTTCTTCGAGATCATGTAGCCGTCGATCGGGGCGTCGATCGAGTCCTGCCCCCACTTCGGGTTGATCATGGGGAACGGGAACAGGTCGACGTCCTTCGCGTTCGCCGGCTTCATCGCGCCGGTGAGGAACGAGCCGAGGAAGTACATGCCGGCCTGCTTGTTCTCGAGCTGTGCCGCGCCTTCCTGCCACGTGAGGCCGAGCGCACCCTCGGAGTAGTAGGGAAGGAGCTCGGTCCACTTCTTGAACACGGCCTTCACCTGCGGGCTGTCCCACGACTGCTTCCCGGCCATCAGGCTGACGTGGTACGCGTAGCCGTTCATCCGCATGTTGAGGATGTCGAAGGTGCCCATCGGGGGCCAGCCGTCCTTGTCCGTGAACGCGATCGGCGTCAACCCGTCTGCCTTCATCTTCTTGGCGAGCGCGATGAACTGGGCCCACGTCTTCGGGACCGTGTAGCCGTTCGCCTTCCACACGCTCTTGCGGAAGTGGACTGCCCAGGGGTAGTTCTTGTTCGGCACGAAGTACTGGTGCCCGTCGAGACCCGTCGAGGCTGCCTTGAAGGCCGGCGGCATCTGCGGCGTCAGCGTCTTCCAGACGTCGTCGATCGGCGTGGCGAGGCCCTTCGCCGCGAAGAACTGCATCCGGTAGCCGGCGAACCACGTGAAGACGTCGTCCGGGTGGCCCTGCAGATAGCTGTTGATCTGCTCCTGGAAGGGACCGTGGGCGACGGTGTTGGTCTTGACCTGGATTCCGGTCGCGGCCGTGAACGCTTTGGTGTCGGCGAGGAGGGCGGGGATCCCGGCGTTCTCTTCGTACGACCCGAGCGTCACGGTCTCGGCCGCGAGGGCGGACGCCCCGAGGCCCTTTGCTGCGGCGCCCGAGGCTGTGAGGCCGTACGCGGCCAGTGCCCCAGTGGCACCGGTCGCGAACAACGTGCGCCGGGTCAGCGGCTTGCCGAGCCCACCAGGCTCGGACGCCGGATGTCCTTCGTCGGACATGGAAATCCCTCCTCGGTCTGGGTCGAACGATCGAATCCGACAGAAACGCACTCGACCGCTCAGGAATCAAAATCGGCCAGAGACTGGCATCTGGACGGCGGAATGTCAAGACATTGGCACCCGCTCGTGAATATTCGGCTCCTAGCCTTGTGCGAACGTGTCGAGTATTGTCCGTTCTTGCCGTGCCGCTCGCCCTTCATCCGATCCTCATTCCGGGCCGCCCGCGCGAGGTGACGGGGGCGTGAAGGACGCGCTCGAGCACCTGCTCTTCCCCGGCGGGCGTCCGAGCTGGGAGCTGCCCGAGCTCCAGAGCCTGGGTCGAGCTCCTGCACGTGCGACGCTCGTTTCCTTTCCTTCTCCCGAAGCCGCCGCGACCTTCGATCGCGCGGAGACACCCTGGCACCGGTCGCTGAACGGAGCGTGGAAGTTCAAGCTCGTCGGTCGCCCCGCGGAGGCGACCGCGGCGCTTCGCGCGGCCCGCGGTTGGGACGACGCGGTGGTGCCGAGCCTCTGGACGATGCTCGGATACGACCGGCCGCATTACACGAACGTTCAGATGCCCTTCCCGCAGGCGCCACCGTACGTACCCGAAGCAAACCCGACGGGCATCTATCGCCGCCGCTTCGGAGTCCCACGCACCTGGCGGCGCAGACGGGTCGTCCTCGGGTTCGGTGGCGTCGAGGGTGTCCTCCACGTCCTCGTGAACGGTGAGCCGATCGGCATCTCCAAGGACTCACGCACGCCGGCCGAGTTCGACATCACCGACCACATCCGCTACGACGGGACGAATGAGCTCGTTGCCGTCGTCATCCGCTGGTCGGACGCAAGCTTCGTCGAAGACCAGGATCAGTGGTGGCAGGCCGGCATCTCCCGCGAGGTCTACCTTCGGTCGGGCGGCATCCAGGACATGTTTGCCAGGGCAAGCCTCGACGACGGCTACCGCAACGGCCTGCTCACCGTCACCGCCGAGGCGGACCTCCCGCTCGAGGCGCGGCTGCTCGACCAGCGAGGCCGGACGGTGCTCTCGTCGCCGCTTCCGGTAGCCGCCGAAGTACGAGGACCGAGCCAGTGGTCGGCGGAGAGCCCCAACCTGTACACGCTCGTTGTCTCGGGTGACGACGGCGAGAGCGTCGCCTGCCGCGTCGGCTTTCGCCGCGTCGAGATCCGCGAGCGCCGGCTTCTCGTCAACGGCAAGCCGGTTCTCATCTGCGGCGTCAACCGTCACGAGCACGACGACGTGCACGGACGCGTCATCTCACGGGAGGCGATGGAGACCGACATTCGGCTGATGAAGCGGTTCAACATCAACGCGGTTCGGACCTCCCACTACCCCGACGATCCGTACTGGCTCGACCTCTGCGATCGCCACGGCCTGTACGTCGTCGACGAGGCCAACGTCGAGTCGCACGCCTTCTACGACGAGCTCTGCCGTGATCCGCGCTATACGCGAGCGTTCGTCGAGCGCGTTCAGAACATGGTCGAGCGCGACAAGAATCATCCCAGCATCATCCTCTGGTCGCTCGGGAACGAGAGCGGGTACGGGCCGAACCACGACGCTGCCGCAGGCTGGCTACGGGCGCGTGACCCCTCCCGCCCGCTGCACTACGAGGGGGCGATCAGGCGTGACTGGTCGGGCGGCCGGGCAGCGACGGACATCGTGTGCCCGATGTACCCGGACGTGGACAGGATCGAGGCCTACGCGAAGCGGAAGGACGATCCGCGACCCATCATCCTCTGCGAGTACTCGCATGCGATGGGGAACTCGAACGGCGGTCTCGCCGACTACTTCGCCGCCTTCGAGCGCCACGACGCACTTCAGGGTGGGTTCATCTGGGAGTGGGTCGACCACGGCATCCGCAAGACGGATGAGCACGGAGCGTCGTACTGGGGTTACGGCGGTGATTTCGGCGACACGCCACACGACGCGAACTTCTGTGCCGACGGCCTCGTGTGGCCGGACCGCACCCCCCACCCGGCGCTCTCCGAGCTGAAGTTTCTCTCGCAACCGATTCGGGTCGAGCCTCTCGACCTGCCCCGCGGTCGCTTCCGAATCCGAAGTCGGCTCCTCTTCACGAGCCTGAGCAGCTACCGCGGTTCGTGGGAGCTGACCGACGACGGGAAGGTCGTCCAGAAGGGGAAGCTGCCGCCGCTTCGGATCGCGCCCGGCGGTGCGCTCAACGTGAAGCTCGACCTCCGCGCGGACACGGACGGAGAGAGGCTCGTCACGTTCCGGTTCTTCCAGCGGTCCGCCACTGCCTGGGCTCCCGCCGGGCACGAGGTCGCCTGGCAACAGGTCGCACTCCCGTCACCCAGGCCCAAGGCCCTTCGAAGGCGCGGTGTCCGTCCCCGCGAAGCGCGGGGAGCAATCGTCCTCGAGGGACAAGGCACGCAGGCCACGATCGCCACCAGGACAGGCCTGCTCACCGAGCTGAGCCGGGAGGGCCGCTGCCCCCTCCTCAGCGGCCCCCGGCTTCAGCTCTGGCGCGCTGCGACCGACAACGACGGTCTCCGGCTCCTGCCCGAACGCGACGACTCGAGCGTCCTTCGGCACTGGCTCGCCCTCGGTCTCGATCATGTCTCCCATCGACTCGAGAGCATCCGAGTGCTGCGCGACCGCCTCGAGGTGGTCCATCGTGCATCGGGTCGTCGCCGGTGGGACGACGCGGTCCACCGACAGAGCTACCGCCTCACCGGTGACGGCCTACTGGTCGAAAACGAGGTTCTCCTCGGCCCCGACCTGAGAGACCTCCCGCGCATCGGTGTCGTGCTGACACTCCCATCCGGCTTCGAGCGGCTCGACTGGTACGGCCGCGGGCCGTGGGACAACTACAGCGATCGAAAGGCGTCCGCGGTGCTCGGGCGGTTCAGAAGCACCGTCACCGACCAGTACGTGCCGTACATCCTCCCGCAGGAGCACGGCCACAAGAGCGACGTCCGCCGGCTAGCGCTCACCGACGACACCGGGTTCGGGCTCGAGGTCGAGGGCATGCCCTCGGTCGGGTTCACCGCGAGCCATTTCACCGCGGACGATCTGTATGCCGCGCGCCACACGACCGACCTCGTGGCCCGACCCGAGGTTGTCCTGAGCCTCGACCACGGCCAGCGCGGGCTCGGCACCGCAAGCTGCGGGCCAGACACTCACCCGCGGTATCGCCTCAACGAGCCCTCCTACAGCTTCTCGTACATCCTCAGAGTCACGCACTAGAGGGGCCACGTCCGTCGGCGAGATTGCGCGAACGCCGTTGGCGTCTACGCTCTGCGGCGATGGACTCGAGGCAGCAGTGAGCGAGACGCCGGACGGCGGCGCCCCTTACGCCGAGCGCTCGCTTGCGCAGCTGCTCCAGGCGATCGCGACCCCAGGGGCCGGGCCGGCCGGTGGCTCGACGGCCGCCGTCGGGGCGGCGCTTGCTGCCTCCCTCGTGCAACTGGTCGCCGGCGTGTCTCGCGCATGGGCCGACGCAGACAGCGGTAGGCCGGAGCGCGACGCTTCTCGAGCGAAGGCTCCTCGGACTGGCCGACGAGGATGCGGCCGCATGGGTCGACGCACTTCGTCACCGTGACGATGCCGACGCGCGTCTGCGCGCCCGTGCGGTCCCGCTGGAGATTGCCGCCGCGGCGCTCGAGGTCGCCGAGCTCGGGCGTGCTGCCGTCGACAACTGCGCACCGCACGTCAAGGCTGATGCTGCCACCGCCGTGCACCTCGCAGAGGGTGCGCGCGCAGCGGCCCTGGGCGTGGCTGCGGCGAACGAGCCGGGCTAGCGCTCAGCTTCGGCGCCGCAGACACGAATCGCGTCGACGCTCGCGCGAGCAGCTGCCAAACGATTGCTCCCGGGCGCCAGGACGGCCGGCCCCAAACCGAGGCCCTATCTAGGCTGGGAGGATGCACTTCGCGATCCCACGCGGGCTCTTTTCACGCGATTTCCGCCTCCTGTTCACGGGGCAGGCGGTGTCTCTCATCGGCGATGGGCTGTACCAGGTCGCGCTCGCATTCGCCGTCTACGACCTGAGCGACTCGCCGCTGGCGCTCGGGGTCGTGTTCGCCGCCGGAGCGACCGCGCTGGTCTCCTTCTCGCTGGTCGGCGGTGTCTGGGCCGACCGCCTCGAGCGTCGCAGGGTCATGCTCGTCGCCGACGCGGCCCGCATTGCGATCCAGATCGTCCTTGCTGCGCTGATCGTGACCGGCAACGCCCACCTGTGGCACCTGATCGTGCTCCAGGCGCTCTATGGCACCGCACAGGCGTTCTTCGGGCCTGCATCAACCGGCGTGCTTCCCCAGATCCTCGAGCCGGAGCTCCTTCAGCCAGCAAATGGACTGCTTGGAGCGACCCGCTCGGGGACCGTCGTGATCGGCATGGCCGGAGGTGGCGTGCTCGTCGACTGGGTTGGACCGGGCTGGGCGATCGGGCTGGATGCAGTGTCCTTTGCGGTCTCTGCACTTTGTCTGTTTCTGATGCACTCGCGGCCGGCGACGGCGAGCGAGCGAACCTCGTTCATGCACGAGCTCGTCGAAGGGTTCCGGGAGCTTCGTCGCCATCGTTGGCTCTGGCTGACTCTGCTCAACGCTTCGCTCTTCCTGATGCTCTACGTCGCGCCGATCGACGTGATCGGCCCGTTGGTCGCACGCGACGACCTCGGTGGCGCAACCGCGTGGGGGATCATCATCGGAGCGTTCTCGATCGGGATGATGTTCGGGGGCATCGGCGCGGCGACGCTCAACCTACGCCGTCCTATCGTCGTGGCGTCGATCCTCTTTCTCATCACGGGAGTGACTCCACTGCTCTTCGCGGTCGCGGCGCCCGTCCCGGTGATCGCCGGCTCGATGGCAATCGAAGGACTTGCCGCCGGCCTCTTCGTCGCGGTCTGGGAGGCTGAGATACAGAAGAAGATCCCGAATGACAAGCTCTCGCGCGTCGCCGCGTGGGATTGGATGGGCTCGATGGCGGGAATGCCGATCGGATTCGTGTTGGGCGGAGTCCTCGCTGCGACGGTGGGGGTCGATGCGACCCTGGTAGCGATGGCCTGCTGCGCCGGACTGCTCGCCGTGTGGATGCTCGCGGCCCGAGACATCCGAACGATCGGCGAGCGCCCCCGCCAGACGAAGCTGACCTAGGTGGCGCTATGCCAACCTCGCGACGGCGTTGCGTCGTCTCGTGCACCCCGCCCGGGGGCGCGCTCGACCGTTCAGGGGACGGAGCAGAGGCACAGGGTCACAACCACCGCGATCGAGCGACCGAGTGCACGCGAGGCTCCGACGAGCGCGTCAACCACCCCTTCACAGTACCCGGCCTGGTGGTGAACTCGGGCGAGGCGGCCTGCGCCTACGAGAGCCCGCGCGCCTTCCGGCTTGCGCCTTGCTGGCGCTTGCGTCGCCGTCAGCTCGGCCTTGCGCAGCCGGATCGACTCGGGCGTCACCTCGACACACTCGTCCTCGCGGATGAACTCGAGCGCCTGCTCGAGCGACAGTGGTCGCGGCGGAATCAGGCGTACGAGCTCGTCGGAGCTCGAGGCGCGCATGTTCGTCAGCTTCTTTTCCTTGGTCGCGTTCACGTCCATGTCCTCCGAGCGCGCGTTCTCGCCGACGATCATTCCCTCGTAGACACCGACTCCCGGCGCGACGAAGAGCGTCCCTCGCTCCTGAAGGTTCGAGATCGCGAACCCCGTGGTCGGGCCTTGCCGATCGGCAACGAGCGACCCGCTCGGTCGGGTACGCAGCTCGCCGTACCAGGGCTCGTACCGGTCGAACACGTGATGGAGGATCCCGGTACCGCGGGTCTCGGTGAGGAACTCGGTGCGGAAACCGATCAGCGCCCGGGCGGGAACGAGATATTCGAGCCGAACCCAACCGGTGCCGTGGTTGACCATTTGCTCCATCCGTCCCTTGCGAAGCGCGAGCAGCTGAGTCAGCACGCCGATGTACTCCTCGGGTGCGTCGATCGCGAGCCGCTCGACAGGCTCGTGCACCTTGCCGTCGACCTCCTTGGTCACGACCTGCGGCTTGCCCACGGTGAGCTCGAACCCTTCGCGCCGCATGAGCTCGACGAGAACCGCCAACTGAAGCTCCCCGCGACCCTGCACTTCCCAGGTGTCTGGCCGCTCGGTCGGCAGTACCCGAAGCGAGACGTTGCCGACGAGCTCCGCATCGAGCCTGCTCTTGACCTGGCTCGCCGTGAGCCTTGTCCCCTCGAGCCCAGCAAGAGGCGACGTGTTGATGCCGACCGTCATCGAAAGCGCAGGCTCGTCGACCTGCTCGACAGGTAGCGGCCGCGGATCGTCGATGTCGGCAAGCGTCTCGCCGATCGTGACCTCCGGGATGCCGGCGACTGCAACGATGTCGCCGGGGCCCGCCTCGGCCGCTTCGACCCGGTCGAGGGCCTCGGTCACGAAGAGCTCGGTGACCTTGGCTCGCTCGACGGTGCCGTCGGAGCGACACCAGGCGATCTGCTGCCCTTTGCGAATGGTGCCGTTGCGGACACGGCAGATGGCGAGCCGGCCGACGTACGGCGACGCGTCGAGGTTGGTGACGACCGCTTGCAACGGGTGACCCTCTTCGTAGACAGGGGCCGGAATGGTCTCGAGCAGCAGGTCGAGCAGGGGCCGCAGATCGTCTGCGAGATCGTCGACCGCAAGACCGGCTCGGCCGGCCTTCGCGTTGCAGTAGACGATCGGAAACTCGATCTGGCTCTCGTCGGCGTCGAGGTCGAGGAACAGCTCGTAGACCTCGTTGACGACCTCCTCGACCCGGGCGTCCGGCCGGTCCACCTTGTTCACGACGAGAATGACGCGGAGGCGAGCCTCGAGCGCCTTGCGAAGAACGAAGCGCGTCTGCGGCAGAGGCCCTTCGCTGGCGTCGACGAGCAGGAGGACGCCGTCGACCATGCGCAGTCCGCGCTCGACCTCACCACCGAAGTCGGCGTGGCCGGGCGTGTCCACGATGTTGATCTTGGTCTCGCCGTAGCGGACGGCGGTGTTCTTCGCGAGGATCGTGATGCCCTTCTCGCGCTCCAGGTCCATCGAGTCCATCACGCGCTCGGCGATGTCCTGGTTCTCGCGGAACGAGCCAGACTGCCACAGCATTGCGTCGACGAGAGTCGTCTTGCCGTGATCGACGTGGGCGACGATCGCGACGTTACGGATGTCGTCGCGCGCGGCCACCCGTTGAGGGTAGCCGTGTTTTCCCCGCAGCCCGTAGACAGCTGCCGCAAGCCCCTATGGACCGGGTGGCATCTCCCCCACCGGCCACGGCTTGCCGCCGACACCCCAGTTTTTCGGGTCGTGACCCTCGACGATCACCCATGTGTGATCGCGAAGCCCTTCGTTTGTCGCAGCGCAGAGTGCGTCCGTGAGACCGGCGATCAGCTTCTCGCTCGTCTCTTCGTTCACGCGATAGTCGAACAACTCGACACGGATCAACGGCATGAGCACGACCTCCTGGAACTGATCGGCTGGTGAGGACGACTGGTCGAGATCGGATCCTACGACCTCGCGCTCACCGGAGTGCGGCAGCGGCCGCCGCAGACTGCGATGCTCCAGCGATGGCACGTGTTGGCGACACCCAGACGACGACCGCCGAGACCGGTGACGGGTTCGAGCGGTGGCCTCTGGTTCCGCCCGAGCGAGGTTCCGAGCTCGCCCTGGACACGCTGCGGATTGCTCCCGCAGCGGAGCTGAGCCTCACCGACCCGCTCCACGACACGGAGCTGTTCCTGCATGCCGGCAGCGGCGAGGTCGAGTTGGATGGAGGAGGCCACGCGTTCTCGGCGATCGCCTCGGTTTTCATTCCGTGCGGTGTCGCAAGCCCGGCTCACCGCCGGCGACGAAGGTGCTGCCGCCGTCCGCGTGACCCTCGGTGCGAATGTCGATCTTCACGCGCCGATGGGAGAATCCGCGCCGGTCGTCGCTCTCGACGACCGTCGAGCCTGGGAAGGCGACGGGGGCGCGCGCGTTTCAAGTCCTGCACGGGCCTCACAACGGGTCGACCCGAGGCACGACGTTCGTCGGCTACATCCCGCCGGGCAAGGCGCCCTGGCACTACCACCTCTACGACGAGGTGCTCTGGGTGCTGCGCGGCTCCGGACGGCTGCACCTCGGAGACACCATCGAGCAGCTTTCCGCGGGCTCGTCATTCCGCCTCCACGCGCGTGAGGTGCACATCGTCGAGAACGTCGACCCGGTCACGGAATTGGCGATCCTCGGGATCTTCACCCCGGCGGGGAGCCCGTCGGCCGCCTACCTCGAGCCCGGCGTCGCCGCCACCTACGCGATCTCGTAGACACACGCGAAGGGCAGAGCCCTTCCGGCCGGATCCTCGCGCCTACTGGGCGCGCGTCAACTCGGCGGCGTAATGACGCACCGTGAGCGGCTCGCCGGTGGCCCGCTCGATCAGGTCATCCCAGCGCAGCGACTCACCGGGATGGAAGACGTGCTCTCTGAGGAATGCGCCGGCCGCCGGACGGCCGACGAGCCCGCCGACGGAGCGTGCGAGCGTGGCGCGCAGCTGCGCCGCCACGAGATGCCCGTAGAGATAGGTGTGGTAGTAGACCGGCGCGCACGCGACGTGGATCTTCGAAGCCCAGTCAGGCGCCTGGCGACCCTCGGGGCGCTTCAGGAGCTGGAAGCGCTCGACCAGATCCCACCAGAGCGCGTCGAGGTCGCCGTCGGGATCGGCATAGAGCGCGCGCTCGAAGTTCGTCATCACCAGGACCCAGCGGGTGAACAGCAGACCTTCCGCAGTACGCGCAGCTCGAAGCGCTTCCGCGTCGAGCTGGTCGAAACCGGCGACCTCACCGAGCCACTCGGGGTCCTTCGCCAGCGAGCCCATCATGATCGCGATCCCCTCGGTGACGGTGAGGTGGCAGTCGCGGAGCAGCCAGGGAAGGCCCGAGTCGATCCCGAGGTCGAAGGACGCGTGCCCGAACTCGTGGAGCATCGTGTCGGCCCAGTTCAGGTCGTTGCGGGCGTTCGCGAGAACGCGGACGTCGCCCTCGCGATCGACGTCGAGGCAGAAGGCGTGCTGACACTTGGCCTGACGCGGGTAGAGGTCGCTCCGCTCGAGCACCGGGCCGGCGTCGAGCCCGATGCCGCTGAACGTGTCGACCGCGAGGGCGACAACGTCGCGATCGGCGAAGAGCGAGTCGAGCTCGACACCTCCCTCCGTCGGCACCTCCTGGAAGAACGGGTCGGCGTAATGCCACGGGCGCAGGTCGGACGGGCTGCAGTCGAATCCTCGCCGCGAGACGAGCGTCGAGCCCTTCCTTCCAGCTCGCAAATGCGGGCGCTGTCTCGGTCTCACAGGCGGCAAGCGTCTCGAACAACCGATCCTCGTCCATCTCCTGGTGCTTGCAGGGAGAACGCGAACCAGTCGCGAAACCCGAGGCCGCGGGCGATCTCGTTGCGCAAGCGCGCAAGTTCGCGGACGTCGTCCGCGACGGCTGCGCCAATCGTCTTCGACGCCTCCCAGGCCTCGCGACGCTCCGTCGACGTCGTCGCTCCCCTTGAGAATCTCGAGGATGTCGTTGTCGTTCAGCTCGACGCCACCGACCACGCCACGATGCTGCGAGTACCGCGCCTCGACCGACGCCTCGAGCGCGACCAGACGGTGTCGGAGATCGGCGGCAACCTGGTTGCCGACCATCGCGTTGTAGAGCAGCTCGAGCTGTCGGCCCTCGAGACCCGTCGGCGCCGCGCTGCGGGCTGCGGCGATCTCGGCAAACAGGTCATTGTCCGCCAACGCGTCCGAGAACGCCACGTCCGCTTCGACGCGAAGAGCCTCGTTCTCGTCCGTCGCCTCGACGTTCGCGGCCCAGGCGGCGAGGTTTGCCGCAACCGAAAGTGGTCGCAGGCGTTCCACAGCTCGAGCGCAGACATCCACGGCGGGCAGGGTAGCGACGACATAGGATCGGAAGCCGAGTGAGCCGAGACGCGCATCGAGCTGCCGCTGCAGACATCGTGGTCACCGTCGGGTCGTGATCACGGTGAGCGACAGCCGCACGGCGGAGACCGATGTCAACGGCGCCTACCTCAAGGAGCAGATCGCCGCGGCCGGTGCAGAGCTCGGCGGCTACGCGGTCGTCCGGGACGAGCCCACCGGACGTCCGCGCCGTCGTCGAGGAGCTCGTCGAAGACGTGTCGCGTCATCCTCGTCAACGGCGGCACCGGGATCACCGCTCGCGATTCGACCTACGACACGCTCGCCGGGATGCTCGAGAAGACGCTCCCCGGGCTTCGGAGAGCTCTTTCGGATGCTGAGCTGGGAGCAGGTCGGCGCGGCGGCGATGCTCTCGCGCGCGACCGCCGGGACCGTTCCGCGGATCGGTTGTCATCTCGACACCCGGCTCGCCCAAGGCCGTCGCGCTCGCCTGGGAGAAGCTGATCGAGCCGGAGCTGCGGCATCTTGCGTGGGAATGCTGCGCTGAGCGAGGCGCAAGCCTCTACGCGACGCCGATAGCCGCCGCCAGCTCGGAGGCGAGCGCGTGGTCGGCGTTCGCCGACCTTGATGGTGAGTGGCCCGTCGAACGGCGCCTTGCCGATGACCTCGATCGACGCGCCCGGTGAGATCGCGATCTCGGTGAGATAGCGCAAGCACGTCGCTGTCCCCGTCGGGCACGCGCGTCACGATCGTCCGCGAGCCCCGACGTCGAGCGTCGCCGAGCAGCGTGCCCCGAGGCTCGTCGAGCCGGAGCTTCGGGTCGGGAATCGGATCGCCGTGGGGATCGTGAGTCGGGAAGCCCAGCGCCTCGTCGATCTTTCTGCTCGACGACCTCGGACAGCACGTGCTCGAGCCGTCCGCCTCGTCGTGCACGACGTCGAGCGGCATCCCCAGCGTGTCCGCGAGATACAGCTCGAGCAACCGGTGATGGCGGAGCACCTCGAGGGCGACGAGGCGGCCTCTCTCGGTCAGCGTGACTCCTCGATAGGGCGTTCGCTCGACGAGTCTCTGCTCGTCGAGCTTCTTCGCCATCGCGGTCACCGTCGGCGCAGAGACGCCGAGCCGGGTCGCGAGCTCGTTCGTGCCGCGCGACCGGTGCGGCGCTCGAGCTCGAGGACAGCCTTGAGGAAATCCTCGGCGGCGGTTGTGAGGGCTCCCTTACTCACGAAATTAGGGTACTCTACAATTTAGATTTAGATAATGCCTAAGTTTACGCGCAAGAAGCTTCTCTGCCTCACCGCGCCCGTGGCCGCGGCGCCACTCGCCGCGGGCAGATTCGTTTTCGACGCGGATGAGGCGGGAGCAGCGTCGCACGCTCACCAAACCTCACGTGCAATGACGAGCCACGCGGAGATGGGTCATCCGAGCATGGGTCACGCCGCCATGATCGGGACGGGCGCCCCGGCCGTCGGAGGGCCAACACGACCTCGACGCTCTCCTGTATCCGCCCGCGGCTCGCCCGTACGAGCCGGGACGAGTCCGCAGCTACACCCTCGTGGCGACCGATCGTGACCTCGAGATCGCGCCGGGCGTGTTCTACCCCGCCTGGACGTACAACGGCACCGCGTCCCGGACCGGTCATTCGAGCGACGGAGGGCGACCTGCTCCATGTCCGGTTCATCAACAGCGGCGCCCACCCCCACACGATCCACTTCCACGGGATCCACCCGACCGGGATGGACGGCGTGTTCGAGATCGTCCAGCCCGGTGAAGAGCTCACCTACGAGTTCCCGGCCCGGCCGGCGGGAATGCACCTGTACCACTGCCACTCGACACCACTCAAGAAGCACATCGCCAAGGGTCTCTACGGCGCCTTCATCATCGACCCGAAGGAGCCACGCGAGCCGGCACGCGAGCTCGTGATGGTGATGAACGGCTTCGACACCGACGGTGACGGCGAGAACAACTTCTACACGGTGAACGGGCGCACGTTCTACTACGCGCGGTACCCCATCGAGGTGAAGCGCGGCGAGCTCGTACGGCTCTATCTCGCGAACCTCACCGAGTTCGATCTCATCAACTCGTTCCATCTGCACGCGAACTTCTTCCACTACCAACCAACCGGCACGGGCGATCACTGGGAATACACCGACACGATCGTCCAGTGCCAAGGGCAGCGCGGTGTGCTCGAGATGCGCTTCGAGAGCGAGGGCACGTTCATGTTCCACGCGCATCAGTCGGAGTTCACGGAGCTCGGTTGGATGGGTTACTTCAAAGTGAGCGAGTAGGTGGAGGCGGGCTCCGGGGCGCTGCGCGGTGGAATCGCCTGGCGGCTCTGGGCGCTCATCCCGATCCTGCTGCTCGCAGTCGTCGTCGGGCTCTTCGCAGGAAACGGCGACCGGATCCTGTCGCTCGTCGGCGAGAGCCCTCCGCCGACAGACGAGCTCGATCTCCGACGCGTCGAGCTGCACCCGGGCGAGGTTCGCGTTCTCGTTCGCAACCCCCAGCGAGCTGAAGTAACAGTCGCGCTCGTGACGATCGACGACGCGATCGTCCCGTTCACCACCGACGGACCTGCCACGCTCGGGCGTCTCCGTTCGACGACAGTCGTCGTCCCATACGACTGGGTGCCAGACGAGCCGCTGGCGGTCGGAGTCACGACCTCCACCGGCATTCAGACGACAACCTCGGTCGCGGCCGCGGTGGAGACACCAACCGCATCGGCGCGCGGCTTTCTCGGCTACGGCGTGATCGGCCTGCTCGTCGGGGTCGTCCCGGTGTTGCTCGGCCTGCTCTGGCTCCCATCCCTTCGCCGGCTCGATGCGCGTTGGCTCGCTGGGTTTCTCGCACTCACCTGCGGGCTGCTCACCTTTCTCGGGGTCGAGGCACTCTTCGAGGCCTTCGACCTCCAGTCCACTCTTCCCGGCGCGTTTAGCGGCCCTGGGCTCGTCCTGCTCGGGGTAGCGCTGTCAACTCTCGGGATGACGCTGCTGTCCTCGCGGCTCGGGCACGGCTCCGGCGCCACCGGTCTAGCCCTGGCGCTTCTCGTTGCGATCGGCATCGGGGTGCACAATCTTGGCGAAGGCCTCGCGATCGGCACCTCGTTCGCTCTTGGTGAGCTGCAGCTCGGCACGTTCTTCGTGATCGGCTTCATGGTCCACAACGTCACCGAGGGTCTCGGGATCGCCGCACCCGCCTCGCGCGAGCGGGCTTCGCTCCTGCAGCTCGGTGGCCTCGCGCTCGTCGCCGGCGTCGCCGGCAATTCTCGGAGCCTGGCTCGGTGGCTATGCAACGAACGACACCCTCGCCGTCCTCTTCTTCGGGATCGCCGCCGGTGCCGCCTTCCAGGTCGTCGTCGAGGTTGCGCGCTACATCACGCAGACGATGCCGCTCCGTTCCGCGCCCGTGCTCGTCGGCTTCCTCGCGGGAATCGCGGTGATGTGGACGACCGGGCTTCTCGTCGGGTAGCGGTCGATCCGACCTCTACGATGAGGTGAATGAGCACCTCCGGGTTGACGCTCGGCCGCGTCGAGAGCCGCATGAAGCTGGTCCGGCGGGCGCGGCTCCTTGCCTGGGGTGGCCTTACCTGGCACGTGGCCGAAGCGGCGATTGCAATCGGGGCGGGCATCGCCGCCGGCTCGATCGCGCTCATCGGCTTCGGGATGGACAGCCTGATCGAGTGCGTCGCCGGGATCGTTGTGCTGTGGCGCTTCGCCGCGAGCCGCCTCGCTTCGGAGGCAGCAGAGCGGCGTGCGCAGCGTCTCATCGCGGTCAGCTTCTTCGTCCTCGCCGCATACGTTGCGGCGGAGTCCGTTCGCTCGCTCGTGGGGGGCGACCACCCCGAGGTGAGCTGGATCGGTATCGGCCTTGCTGCATTCACCGCGCCGACGATGCCTCTTCTCGCGGGAGCGAAGCGGCGGGTCGGGCGCCAGCTCCACTCGGCGTCGACAGTCCAGGAGGCCGCCCAGACTCAGCTCTGCGCCTATCTCTCGATCGCACTGCTGGTAGGGCTCGGCGCGAACGCTCTCTTCGGTTGGTGGTGGGCGGATCCGACTGCGGCGCTGGTCATTGCCGGCCTGGCCGCCGTTGAGGGACGCCGAAGCTGGCGTGGTGAGGGTTGCTGCGACACCTGCGCTGCGTAGCGCTCGTGCCTAACCCAACCGAGCTTCCACACTGGCTTGCGCCGGGAGGCGCGGCTACGACGATCGCACGAGCTCGGGCTCTCGTGTCCCCTCCGCGAGCTGGACGGCGCCGACCGGGTTGCTGAAGGAACCGGTCGCCGGGGCCGGCGCCTCCAGGATCATCGCGCGTCGCCGCTTGCGGAGCGTCTCGGCGCCGAGGTAGCTCCCGACGACGAAGGCGGCAGCGGCGGCCTGAGCGGCAAGCCCTTCCCAGGTCGGGTAGAGCCCGAACCACACGCCACTCCAGTACGGGAGCTCGAGGCCGTCGATCGGCGTGACGGGCACCCAGCCGACCTTCTGCATCGTCTGCACGGTCTGGCCGACCAGGATGACGAGCACCCAGGTGATGAGAACGCCGGTCGCGATCAGCATCTTCTTGTGCGGGAGCCGACGCTCGAGGGCGATCACGAGGAAGAAGACGCCCACCACGCCGGCGAAGCCGACGAGCACGCCCTGCAGCACCGTGAGCGCGCCCGCTTCGAGGGTCAGCGCCTGGAGGAAGAGCACGGTCTCGAAGCCCTCGCGGTAGACGCTCGAGAAGCCGAGCGCGACAAGGCCGAGCGCCTGCGCCGGAGAGGATCCCGACGCTGGCGCCCGCGAGCAACGCGCTTCTTCTTCCGGTGGAGATCCTGGAGGTTCTCCTGCCAGTAGACCCGGTGATAGAACCAGTTGAGGATCAGCAGCAGCACGCCGATCGCGATCAGCGAGACAACGGCCTCGAGCTTCTCACCCCAGCCGGCGAGCGAGCCGAGCACGGTCTGCGCGACGATCCAGGTGACAACGCTGGCGACGAGCGCGAGCAGCACGCCGCCCATGCAGCGGCCGCCGGAACCGGCGCCGCGACCCCGACCATGCTCGCCATCAGCGCCGCGAGGATCAGCACCGCCTCCAGTCCCTCGCGGAAGACGATGATCGCGCTGTTCGTCACGATCGACGCGCGGGAGCCCGGGCCCGCGCCGATGCGCTCTTCGGATTCGGTCAGCGCCGGTCGAGCGCGACGCGGGTCGCGGCGATCTCGGCGGCGGACGCCTTGCGCTTGAGGAGCTGCACGAGCCCGTCGAGACCGCCCGGCGCCGTACCAGAAGTGGCCCTCGACTTCGCGGAAGAGACCCGGTGCGAGCCCGCGGAGCCGCTGCTCCGGACCGAGCTCGAAGACACCGTAGGCCTCGAGCCGGGCCTGCTCTGCACCGTCCCCAGTCACCCGCCGCGACCGCGGCCTCGAGCCGGTCGAGCGTCGCCGAGATGACGTCGAAGTCGGCCGTCTTCGCCGCGTCCTTCCAGGCGCTCGGGAAGAGAGCGCTCGTGAGCTCGAGCGCGCTCGAGGTCGTCGCCTCGACGTCTTCGGGCGGCGAGACCCGCGTACCACGGTCGCTCCGGCGAGCGCATCGCCGAGCGTGACGTGAGCTCGCGTCCCGAGCCGCCGGGTCGCCTGCGCGTCGCGTCCGATCAGCACCGACTCGAGGTCGCGAAAGGCTGCTGCAGCCCCGTCACGGAACGTGATCGCCTCCTGGATCTCGAAGTCCTTCGTCACCGGGCCGTCGCTGACGCCCCGGCCGTACTCGATCGGGACGAGGCGAAGGAACCGGTCGAGCTGACCGGCGCGGCGTAGCAGCTCCTCCTTCGAGAGCGGTGCGGCGCGGAAACCCTCGAGGAATCCGTCGACGATGCGCAGCTGTGCGCCGGTGGCCCGGCCGTCGCCGTGCCCGGGAAGCGAGCGCGGCGAAGGCGGCGTCGACATCGACGTGCCGACTCCGCGCCGCGACTCGCGACGTACGCGCCGCGCAGGATCGACCAGTAGCCGCGACTCAGCGAGGCCGACTCGGCGGCGCGAACGTCGAACCCGGCGAGGCGCGCCTCGTGGACGGCCGCGAGGGACGCACGAAGACGTCCGTCATAGGTGTCGAGCAGGTCGGCGCGAACGGCGGCCGCAGCCGCTCCGGCCGCCCGTCGTCCGACCCGAGGCAAGCGCATCGAGCGCGAGCGTCGCGTCGGCGGCAGCCCGCGAGAAGCGGGTCGGTGGTCGGAACTCGCGAACGAGCAGCCACGCTCTGAGCGGTATCGACGTCGCCGCGTCGGTCGCAGCGATCGCCTCGGCGGCGGCGGTCTGGAGGATCGCCGTCCAGACGGTCGCACGGGCAGCCGCGAACGCCCGCTCGTCACCGCGCGCGATCGCCGCGTCCGGCGGCCTCGGCTGCGGACTCAGCCCGGCGGAGCTCGATCGCGCGTCCCGCGAGCACGACCTCGAGGGCCCCGCGCGTGCCCGCGACAGCTGCTCCCGCGCAAGCGTCGGACGAGCCGAGAACGAGCTCCGTCTCGGCATCCGAGAGGGCGGTGCGAACGTCCGCGGCCGCGCGCCACGGCGCCGGTGGCGCCGCAGACGCAGACGCGGCGGCGAGCACAAGGCTCACCGCCGCGAGGCTGCCGAGGACAGAGCGCGCGTCGCATCGCTACTGCGCGATCTTCACCTTGAGCCGCGCCGCCGCCTGCGTCACCTGGCCGGCGATGGCGGTCGCCCGCTCCTGCGCCTCGACGCCCGAGCAGCTCGGCCTGCTGCGGCGTGAACCGCTTCCCCGCGCGCTCCTGCTTCTTGAGCCGCGCGACGTAGGAGTACAGCGCGTCGAGCTCGCGCTTCGTCTGCGCGCTCTGTTGCGGATCGACCGTCGCGATCGCCGGGACCGATCCCGGCGTAGATGACGCGCAGCCCACTGAGAATGTCGCCGATGTCCGAGAGCCGCGAGACGACGTTGAACGCCTCACCCTTGGCCTTGTCGCCGAGCACGAAGCGCGAGACCTTCCACTGCCCGAAGTACTCGCTCATCGTCGGCACCATCACGACGACCGCGGTGAAGGCGTCGGACATGGTCGGCTTCCAGGCACGAGCCGCGGCGTCGAGCTTGCCGCCGTAGAGGACGAAGGCATCGGCAGCCGCCTTGAGGACGTTCGCGTCCGGCAGCACCTCGCCGAACTCGAGCCGACCGTCGCCGTCGAGATCGACCTTCTTCGCGACCAGCGCGGGAAGCGGTGCCCCAGAGCATCCCCTCGGTGAGGTTGTAGAGGTTGCCCGGCTTCTGGAGCACCTTCCCGTTCGGAAGCCGAAGGTCGAACGGCACCGCGCTCTCCGGGTCCTCCGCGGCCGATGAGCCGGCATCGAGGATCACGTCGTACACGGCGAGCGACGGCGTGCCGGCGACGATGCCCTCGACCCGCTCGTAGTACGGGTTGCCCTGCACCCAGAGCGCCTTGCGCCCGGACGAGATCCTTGGCGACGGCGACGTCGATGCGACGCCCAGAGCGTCGGCGTAGTCGAAGTCGTTCGCCTTGGCGAGCCGCGTAGTAGCGGTTCGCGATCGAGCGGAAGCTCGCGCGTGAAGCCCTTGAGGAGCGCGTGTGCTCGAGGAGGTAGCTCTTGACCGGGGTGAGGTTCGGCGGTCGGCTGTGCGCTCGGCGCGGCCGTCGCGTCGGGGCGGTCGCTGCGACCGCCGCGTCGCAGCGTTGCCGTGATGATCGACGTGTCGGAGTGAAGTACGGGTTCTCATGCGGCGCGTGAGGCTACATGAACCTCACTTGCGTGTAAGGGGATCCTTACAAGTCCACTGAAGTGCTGTTTCGTTTCTCATTCCAGACGCTTCAGGCAGCGGCCGGGCTCTCGACCATCGACCGTCTGCACCCCCGGGCCGAACTCGGCGAAGCTCTGCTCCCAGGCGAGCCCCGGCCAGCAGTAGGTCGCAGCGCCGGCCGAACGTCGTAGGCCGCGGTGTAGAGCGTCCCCATTCGCCGCGCGTAGCCGTCCTGGTAGAGCGGCGGGGTCAGGAACGCGTGCACGGCGGCTCGGCGACGAGCTCACACCACCCGTGACGAGCCCGACAGACGCGCCTTCCCGCTCGAGCGAGAACGTCGCCCGTGCGTGCTCCGTCCACTCGATCTGCCCCTGGTGGTTGGTGGCGACGGCGCACCTCGGTGAGCACGACCTCGCGGTCGGGAGCGAGTACGCGGTGCACGTATCCCCCGTCACATCGACGATCGTCAGCGTGTGCGCGAGGTGGTACGGAAGCCGCCGGAGAACCGATCTGCGCGCCTCGGTCGTCGACCCGCAGGTCTGAAGGAGATACCGGACGACGAGCGGCACGCCGAACCCGGTGCCGACCACCTTGCGACCACCAAACGCGAGCGAGACCGCGAGCCCGTCCTCGTTGATCCCGTCGAGGAGCCCCCAGGCACAGTCCGAGACCCCGATCACGCGCTCTGCCCGCCCAGGCCGTGGAGAGGATCGCGCCCTCGAGCCGCTCCGGGGCGTAGTCG
Source organism: uncultured Actinomycetes bacterium (assembly GCA_963724655.1). Taxonomy (GTDB): domain Bacteria; phylum Actinomycetota; class Thermoleophilia; order Gaiellales; family Gaiellaceae; genus Gaiella. Next base: position 260,223 of record CAVRVG010000001.1, read on the forward strand.
TAGTTCCGCACGAGGATCGGTGCTCCCGTCCCGGCGTCCGCCAGACGGCCTGCGAGCAACCCGAGAGGTAGGACGGTGGAGCAAACATCGCGAGGAAGCGAGCCTCGAGATCGCCGCCCCCGACAAGAGCGCACACCGCCTCGTAGGTCGGCACGAGCTCGGGCATGTGGATCGCGGAGCGCGCGGATCGACTCGGCGTAGCTCGTCCGCGCGCCCTCGCCCTCCGAGAGAAACCACTCGCGATAGCGCGGCCAGTGACGTTCGAAGAGCACTCAGCCAGGCAGCGCCCGGCTCGGCTCCTCGAACGCCTCGAAGGTCAGGGCGATCGCGCGTCAGCGCCGAAGCGTACTCAGCCCGGTCAGCGGGTCACCTCCGTCGATGCGGCGTATCGCCAGAGATCGATCCACCGCGCCAAACATCGCACGGGCGTCCTCGAGCATCTGCGGCATCGCCGACTCGATAGTCGGCGAGCAGTGAATCGAGCCCGCCCTCGCCGAGCACCGACTGCGCCGAGACACCGGTACTCGGGATGCGCGCCCACTCCGCCGCCATCTCTCCCGTCACCTCGACGTGGAACTGGACGCCGTAGGCGACGCGACCCACACGAAACGCCTGGTTCGGATAGGCGGGCGAGGTCGCGAGCAGCGTGGCGCCCTCCGGAAGCTCGAAGGTGTCGCCGTGCCATTGCAGGGTCGGCGCAAGGCCACGTGACACCCGGCAAACACCGGATCCGTCTGGCGGCCTCGGTGGGATAGACCGGGAGGACTCCGACCTCGGGCCTCCCGCCGGCCGAGACCTCCGCGCCGAGGCTCGAGGCGAGGAGCTGCACTCCGAGGCACGAGCCCCAGAAAGGGGTCGCGCCGACGACGGTCTCGCGGATGAATCGCTTCTCCGCGACGAGCCAGGGGTGCGTAGCCTCATCGTTGACGCTCATCGGGCCGCCCATCGCAATCACCGCGGCGAAGGCGGCGGGGTCGTCCGGGAGCGGTTCCCCCTCGTCGAGCTCGACCCGGTGGATGACTGCGCCGCGCTCGAGAAGCACGTCCTCGAAGACGCCCGGGGGCTCGCACGCGATGTGCTGGAGCACGAGAACATCCATCGACGCGCAGCGTAGACGTCGCCGCATGCGCGACTCAAACGTCCCTGCGGCCGAGCGCCCACCTCGCAGCCGGCCCACTCGTACGGGCAACCCACCACGGCTCTTCCGGACATGGCCGAAACGCCGGAGACCCGGGCCACCGGCCTCCTCCCCACGGGATCGATCGCTAAGCGGCCGCCGACTCGATCGCCAGCTGTCCTTTGCACCAATCCCGTGCCAATCACTCCACAGCTGAGCAGCCTGGTCTTCCCCGACCTCCAGCACCGCCGGGCGGCGGTCAGAGCATCTTGAACGAGAACGGCTCCGGCTCGGGAATCGGCACCGGCTCCGATCCCGGGGTCGGCGTCGTCCAGAACTGCTTCTTGATCCCGGTGATCCAGGTGTGCGCCCGTCGGTCAGCTGATGGTCGTCGGTCTGCAGGCGCCCGCGGGTGACGAGGATCCCGATGTCGGCACCCGGGTAGCGGTACCCGCCGTCTTGAGCGATTCGGAGGTAGAACGCCTCATTCTCATCGGCAACGGTGTGCCAGTCGGTCTCGCGACGAACGAACCTGATCCCACCGTGCGCGCCCGGGTCGAGACGCCAGATCCCCGATTGCGGCGCCTCCGTGATGAGCTCGACCTTGTCCGCCGTGTCCTTGAGGATGAACTGACTCCAGTCGTCGATTGCGCTCGGCTGCGCCCACGCCTCGTTGAGGCTGTCGACATCGATCTCGTAGTCGACATCCATGAACTCGAGCAGGTGGAACAGGAAGAGCGGCATGTCGCCGTAGGCGACGGCTGTGACGTTCGTCATCGAGCTGGCACCGGTGACGCGAGGATTGAGCTCTCCGAGATACAGCTCGCCGCCCTCGGTGTCGGCCAGGAAATCGAGCTCGAAGTAACCGCGGTACCCCTCCTGGCGCAGCCGCTCACCCATCCGCTTCGTGTACTCACGGGCCTGGAGGCGGTGGCGCTCGGTGAGCGCCGTCGCGAAGACGTCATTGCCGCACCAGCCGCCGCCGTACGGCGTCAACTCCGGATAGCCCGTGAGCTCGGTCATCAGCGGCCCGACCAGCGTCCCGTGCCGGGTGATCACTCCCTCGATCGCAGCCTCACGACACGAGATCCGCTTCATCACCTTGAGATGCTCGTCGACGAGCTTTGCCGAATGCTCGTACCAGTCGTCTCGAGAGGCAATGAAGAACGTCGTCTGCCCCGAGTCTCCGTATGGCGTCTGAACAACGAGGTCGTCACCGAGGTCGGCGCCACGTGCGAGCGAGACGAGCCCTTCGTATGAACGCGCGCGGCCAAGCACGTTCGGCACGCTCGGAACACCGGCGTCGTTGCCGAGCCGCGTCGTCTCGATCTTCGAGTCGAGTCGAGTGCGGAGTGAGGCCGCGGGGAACGCGACCTCCAGCCCGGCCTCGCGCGCGAGCTTCTCGACGCTCTCGTCGAACATCAGGAAGAGCGCCTTGCCGCCACCCTCGCTGTGGATCCGGTCGATGACCTGCTTGTGCGAGAGGAGATAGGCGTTGATCTCCTCGATCGACTCGAAAGTCGGTGGCTCGTGGTGCTGCGGAACGAAGACGTTCGGGTGGTGCCCCTGGAACGAGTCGTAGTAGTTGACGTACGTGAACCGCCTCACCCAACGATCGATCCCGAGCAGGTTGAACGCCGTTGCCGAGACGAACCAGATCGGAACGTCGTTGGTGCGGAAGAAGCGACGAATCTCGGAGATCCCGCGAAGCGGCTCCCTGCGTTCGGAGTGGCGAGGCGCCGGGACGAGAATCTCCCAGCCGTCCGGAAGATCGGCGTCAAGGATCGCCTCCTCCGAGGCGACCGGCTCCGGCTCCGGGGGTGGAGCGGCGACAAGCGGCGCGGCGGCAAGACTGGCGAGTGGCCTGACGGACTCTGTCTGCGGAACGGGAGCCGCTGGCTCACGGCGCTTGCGTCGGCTTCCTGCGCCTCGATCCCCCGGTCAGCCTCGAGGTCGGCATCGGTCTCCGGTACCCCAACGGGGAGGGCGTCGGCCAACGCGTCCGACTGACCGCCCTCGCGCGAGGGGTCAGGCGGAGAAGCCGGAGGCAGGGCTGCCTGGGGAACGGTCACCGCCAGGCGCCGGCGACGCACCGAGGCGGCCAGCGCTCCAAGCGCTCCGAGCACCGCGACGGTTCTGGCCTTCACGCAGTCACCCCGCACCAGTCTCTCACGAGCAGTGGCCAAGTGTTCGAGCAGTCTTGATGACCGACGGGAAGGTGGACCCGTTCGTCGACACCGTGCATTGCCTCGGCGCGGCCCGAGACAGACGGCTGGGATGCCACTCTCCACGAAGACCCGGCGTCGGTCGTCGCGGTGGTCGGGACCCGCGACGGTTCGACTCCCGTCGCAGCGAGGTGGGCGGCCGCGAGCGCGATGACGATCGGGGAGCTCGCTCGAGACCACGACACCGTTGCCCGCGAACCCGTCGTAGCGCACGCGGGCGGGTGCTCGGCGAGCCAGGCGTGATCGCGACCCGCCGCGGCCACCGCCTCCTCGACGCGCAGTCTTCAGCGACTCGATCGGCTTGCCCCGGGAACACCGCAAGCCGGCAGGAGAGGGTGCAGGACGCGGCGACGGTCGAGACCCAATCGCCACCGCGAATGACGCCGATGTTGAGGTTGATCGGGTGCGCGACGCTGTCGAACGGCGGCGGTGGGCTTTCGTTGAGCTCCGTCTCGAGCGCCCGCAGCCGGCCGATCACGGGAAACGTCGCCTCGATCGCGTTGACGCCTTCGCCCGCTTCACCGACGTGAACCGGGACCCCGGCAAGCTCGACGTGGAACCACAGGACACCGACCTGCGCGACGCTGATCGAATCCGGAAACGGCTCCGGGATCACGCAGGCGTCGACGGTCGGGAGCGCGAGCACACATTGGAGCGCGCCGTTGCCGCCGCACTCCTCCTCGACGACCGACTGCAGCTGCAGATCGCCCAGCGGCGCGAGCCCGAGACCACGAAGCGCGCGCACGGCACCGAGCATCGCGGCCACGCCCGACTTCATGTCTCCGGCGCCACGACCAACGAGCCATTCGCCATCGCGCACCGGCGTGAACGGATCGCCCGTCCAGAGCTCGGCTGCGGCAGGTGGCACGACGTCGACGTGCCCGTTCAGCGCCAGGGAGCGTCCGCCTTCGCCTCCAGCCGACCAGGTGGCAGCAACGTTTCGCTTGCCCGTGACGTCCCAGCTGAACGGCGCGGCGAGCGGGTGCGCCCGCAGCGTGTCGGCGTCCATGGGCACGTCGACCGGCTCGAGGCCCAGGTCGCGAAGCGCACTCTCGACGATCACCTGGGCCGGCTCTTCGTTGCCGAGCGTCGAGGGAATCTCGACGAGACGGCAGGTGAGATCCTCGATCCAACCCGCCTCGGCATCGATCGCGCGGGCGAGATCGTCGTCGGAGACGACGGGCACGTTCTTGCCTCGTCGCGGGCACCGCGCGAGCGTAGACGATTGAAATCACGGGCGGAACCAGGCCCTCGCCAGGCTCCGAGTGGTCGGCTTTGTCTCTGCTCGGCGCTGTTCGTCTCCCTCTTCGAGCTTGGCGAACGCTCCTCCCACCTGGCGCCTGAGCAACCAGCCGACCGTCTACGCTTCGCCGATGGCGACGACCACAGGTGTCCAGACGCTGCCCTACGACTGGTACAGCGACCCGGCCGTGCTTCGACTCGAGCAGGATCGGCTCTTCGGCCGCTTCTGGCAGTACGCAGCCCGCGCCGACCAGGTCGCCGACCCCGGCCAGTTCGCGACGGCGGATGGTCGGCGAGACGCCGGTCGTGCTCGTCCGCGGGCCGCGACGGTGAGCTCCGCGGGTTCGTCAACGTCTGCCGTCACCGTGGCTTCGTGCTCTGCGAGGGCGACGGGAAGCGCGAGACGATCCAGTGCCCCTACCACGCCTGGACGTACGACCTCGACGGCTCACTCCGCACCGCACCGCGCGCGGAGCGCGAGCCTGGATTCGAGCAAGAGTCGCTCGGCTTCCACCAGTCTCGGTCGCCGAGTGGGGGCCGTTTGTCTTCGCCAACCTCGATCCCGAGGCGGCACCTCGCTCGAGGAGTGGCTCGGCGAGGTTCCCGGACAGGCTTGCCGAGCACGGAGTCGATCGTCGGCCGCCTGAGCCACTACCGGCGCTGGGAGGTCGACGAGTACGCGGCGAACTGGAAGGTGTGCGCCGAGAACTTCCTCGAGTGCTACCACTGCGCAATCGCCCATCCGAGCCTCGCCAGGGCGATCGACGTGTCACAGGACGCGTATGCGCTGACGACCGGGCCGCTGGCATTCGCTTGCAGGTCGGCCCGCCAAAGAACGGCGGTGGCGGCGTCTACGACGCAGTCGGCGAGGTCGACCGCGGGCTCTTCGTCTATCTCTTCCCGAACACCGTGCTGAACGCGATGCCCGGGCAAGCTCAATCTCTCGATCGGGCCGATCCTCCCTCGCGGCCCCGAGCGGACCTTCCGGTTCTTCGACTACTACCTCGGGCCGGACACCGACGAGGCGTGGCTCGCCGACTTCCTGGCGCTCGAGACGCAGGTGGGTGAGCGAGGATCGCGACGCTCGTCGAACGCGTCCAGCGCGGTCTTCGTAACGGCGTCGTCAGGATCCGGGAACCTGATGCCCGAGTCCGAGAAGCTCATCGCGCATTTCCAGAGCCTCGTCGCCGAGGAGCTCGGCTCGCCGACCGGTAGCCGAACGGCGCCCGGGCCACGCCTTGCACCAGACTGTACACCAGACGTTCACATCGTCCGCGCCTACACTTCCCGCGTGACCGTCAACACCGAGGCCGCCCATGCCGCGCCTGATCAACCGCGAGCTCTCGTGGATCGAGCTCAACGCCCGGCTGCTCGAGCTCGCCGAGGACGCGTCGCTCCCGCTTCTCGAGCGGGTGAAGTTCGTCGCGATCGTCTCCTCGAATTTCGACGAGTTCTTCATGGTGCGGGTCGCAGGCCTGCTCGAGCAGGACGAGGCCGACCTCGGCGTGCGCTCGGTCGACGGACTCACTCCGGGCCAGGCGCTCGAGGCGATCCGCGCGCGGGTCGGCGAGCTCACCGTCGCGTCAGTCGCGGCTCTGGCGACGCGATCTCCGGCCTGCGCTCGCCGCCCACGACATCGAGATCGTGAGCCTCAAGGACTGCTCGGAGCGCGAGCTCAAGCGGCTCGAGGCGTACTTCGAGCGCGACGTCTACCCGATCCTGACGCCACTCGCGGTCGGGCGCCGGGCAGCCGTTTCCGTACATCTCCGGGCTCTCGCTCTCCCTCGGAGTCACGGCCGTCGACCCGGAGACCGGCGAGGAGCGCTTCGCGCGGGTGAAGGTGCCCGAGGGTCTCGACCGCTTCGTCTCGATCGGGAAGCGTCTCGTCCTCCTCGAGTCGGTCATCGGCCACTTCCTCCCGGTGCTGTTCCCCGGGATGGAGGTCACCGAGCGCGCGTACTTCCGGGTCACGCGCGACGCCGACTTCGACGTCTCGGACGACGCGGACGATCTGCTCGAGGCGGTCGAGTCCGAGCTCCGGCGGCGGCGGTTCGGCGACGTCGTCCGGCTCGAGCTGTCGGCGTCGGCCTCCCAGGCGATGCGCGACCGCCTGATCGAGGGTCTCGACGTTCAGCCGACACAGGTCTACGACATCGAGGGCCCACTCGACATGGCCGAACTGTGGCAGCTGGTCGGCGCTCGACCGGCCGGAGCTCAAGGACGAGCCCTGGGCTGCCCGTCGTCCCTCCTCGGTGGGCGCGGCTGAAGTCGGTCACGCGGGTCTTCGACGAGATCCGCGCGGCGACATGGTCGTCCACCTGCCGTACGACTCCTTCCGCGCCACCTTCGAAGCGTTCGCGCAGGGAGCCGCCCGCGACCACGACGTGATCGCGATGAAGACGACCGTCTACCGCACGAGCGACGACTCGATGCTGATCGCCTCGCTGATCGAGTGCGCCGAGGAAGGCAAGCAGTCGGTGTGCCTCGTCGAGCTGAAGGCGCGCTTCGACGAGCGCCGCAACATCGAGATGTCACGTGCGATGGAGCAGGCGGGGGTCCACGTCGTCCACGGTTTCGCCGACCTCAAGATCCACGCGAAGATGACGCTCGTCGTTCGTCGCGAGGAAGGTGGTCTTCGCCGCTACGTCCACATCGGCACGGGCAACTACAACGCGTCGACGGCGCGCCTCTACGAGGACGTCGGCCTCTTCACGGCGGACGAGGACATCGCCGCGGATGTGGCCGATCTCTTCAACCACGTCACCGGCTTCGGGCGACCCACAGCGCTTCCGCAAGCTGCTGGTCGCGCCGTTCGACATGCGCGACGAGGATCCTCGCCGAGATCCGTCGCGTGTCGGCCGCGGCCGAGCGACGGAAAGACGCGCCCGGATCCGGCTCAAGCTGAACCAGATCGTCGACCCGACGATCGTCGACGCGCTGTACGTCGGCGAGCCAGGCAGGCGTGAAGGTCCAGATCTGCGCTCGCGCGATCTGCATGCTCCGGCCCGGGTGTGCCCGGACTGTCGGAGAACGTCGAGGTGCGCTCCATCGTCGGCCGGTTCCTCGAGCACAGCCGGATCTACTGGTTCGAGGGTGGCGACGAGACGACGGTGCTGATCGGCAGCGCCGACCTCATGCCGCGCAACCTCGATCGACGGATCGAGGTGCTCGTGCCGATCGAGAACGCCCGCGCCCGGCAGGAGCTGGCGGCGGTGCTCGACAGCGCCTTCAGCGACACGACGAACGCCTGGCGCCTCGCCGTCGGACGGCACCTGGTCACGCGAGGTCGGACGGCCGAGCGAGAAGGCCCACACGCACCAGAGCGCGATGATGCGACGGGCGCAGCAGCGCGCGAGACGCGCCGGCGACCAGCGGGCGCTAGCGCCGTCCGACGCGACGGCAGGATCGAGCGATGCGCGTCGCAATCGTCGATGTCGGCTCGAACACCGCGCGCCTGCTCGTCGCTGACGTGCAGGGCGACCGGTCGTTCACCCGGTCATCGAGGAGCGAGAGCACCTCGGGCTCGGCGCGGAGATCGCCGCACCGGCTTGCTGAGCCCTGGAACGCTCCGCGAGCTCGGCCAGGTCTGCGAGGGATACGCGCGGAGCTCGCGCGCAGGTCCGAGATCGAGCGAGCCACCGACATCGTCACCGCGCCCGGGCGCCAGGGAAGAAGCGCGGGCGCGCTCCTGCGCGTGCTCGACGAGGCAACGGGCTTCCGGGTGCGCGTGCTCTCGGCCGGAGAGGAAGGCCGGTACGCCTACGCTCGGCGCGGTCTGCGCCGCGCGCGGCGAGCTGCCCGACATCGTCGGCGTGGTCGACGTCGGCGGCGGGTCCACCGAGATCGTGGTCGGCACGCCCGGGACGAGGCGCTGTGGGTCCGCTCGATCGATCTCGGCTCGGTTCGCCTTACGAGCGCCGAGCTCACGTCCGACCCACCGGCGCCGGAGAGAGCTGAAGCGCGCTCGGGCCGCGGTGCAGGCCGCAGCTCAGCCGGTTCGAGCCACCGCCGGCCGGAGCTCGGTGCTCGCTGGCCGGGGGAAGCGCGACGCGCCGTCGCAAAGGTCGTCGGCCGGGTCTTCGCCGCCGACGACGTCGACGAGGCGATTCGCATCCTCACCCGGGTGCCGTCCGCGCGCGGCCGCGCGCGACGTTCGGGATGCACCCGATCCGGGCGGCCTCCTGATCGGCGGCGCGATTCTCCTGGCGAGACGTCCCGCCTGCTCGACCGCCCGCTCGAGGTCGCCCGCGGCGGCATCCGAGACGGCGCGGCCCTCGCGCTCGCAGCCGTCGAGGTCGCGGCAGCGGCGTGAGCATCAGGCTCGCCTGCCAGGACTCCCAGAGCGCGGCATACGAGCCGCCGTGGCGGAGCAGCTCGTCGTGCGAGCCGAGCTCGCTGAGGCGACCGTCTTCGACGACGGCGACCCGGTCGGCGTCGTGAGCGGTGTGAAGGCGATGCGCGATCGCAACGACGGTTCGCCCGGTCAGCACCGCCGCCAGCGAGCGCTCGAGGTGCCTCGCCGCACGCGGGTCGAGGAGTGAGGTCGCCTCGTCGAGCACCAGCGTGTGCGGATCTGCGAGGACGAGCCGCGCCAGAGCGAGTTGCTGTGTCTGCGCGGGAGTGAGTGGCGCGCCGCCCGCGCCGACGGTCGTCTCGAGCCCCTCGGGCAGCGCCTCCACCCAGGCGGTCGCGTCGACCGCGTCGAGCGCCGCGACCAGCTCTGCGTCGGAGGAGCCCGCGCTCGCGAGGCGCAGGTTGTCGGCCAGCGTGCCGACGAACACGTGTTGCTCCTGGGTCACGAGCGCGACCTCGCGTCGGAGCGTCTCGAGCTCGAGATCGACGAGCGGCACGCCACCGACCTCGACCGAGCCCGTGCGAGGCGGGTGGATACCGGCGAGCAGACGGCCGAGCGTGGACTTGCCGGCACCGGACGGACCGACGACCGCGATCCGCTCGCCCGGCTAGAGGTCGAGCTCGATCCCGTGAAGCACGTCTCGGCCGGGCACGTACGCGTAGCGCACATCGTGGGCACGCAGCCAGTCGTCGTCGGGCTCCTCCCCCGATGCCTCCCGGTCGGAGGGAACGTCGGCGATCCCCACCAGCCGCGCGAACGACGCCCCACCGACCTGGACCTCGTCGAGCCAGGAGAGCAGCCGGTCGACCGGGTCGGCGAGCTGCTGGATGTAGAGCACGACCGTCGTCACCTCTCCGACCGAGGCGTGGCCCGAGGAGACGAGGTACCCGCCCCAGGCGAGGGCGGCGACGACGGGCAGGACGTAGGCGACGTCCACGGTCGGGAACCAAATCGTCCGCAGTCGGAGCGTGTAGCGCTCCGAGCGATACGCGTCGACGAGGTTGGCGTCGATTCGTCGGGCGCGCTCGCCCGAGAGGCCGAGCGCCTCGACGGTACGGCCGCCGTCGACCGTCTCGCCGACCGTGCCCGCGAGGGAGGCGTACGCGGCGCGCTCCCACAGGTAGCCGGCCGGAGCGTAACGGAGGTACCAGCGCGTCCCGACGATCAGGATCGGCGCGCCGACCACGCACGGGAGCGCCGCGATCGGGCTCACCCAGACTGCAGCACCGACGACGAGAAGCGCGGTGACACACGCGATCAAGGTCTCCGGGATCGCAAACCGGATCGTCCGGGCGAGCGCGTCCACATCGGCCGTGGTCCGCGAGACGAGGTCGCCGATCCCGGCCCGCTCCACCGTCGAGAGAGGCAACGCCAGTACGCGGCGCATGAAGTCCTCGCGCAGCTCCGCGAACATCCGCTCGGAGAGGACGAACGAGGCCCGGCGGGCGAAGAAGGTGAGCACCGTCTGCGCGACGAGGAAGACGGCGAGGATCAGCACGACCCGGTCGATCCGGGCGGTGTCGATGCCCGTCTGAAGTCCCTGCACGAGCGATCCCAGGAGCGGCGCGCCGACCAGGCCCGTCGCGGCCGCGAGGGCGTGCAGGCCCAGGACGCCAATCATGGCGCGGCGGTGACGACGGGCGAGCGCCGCCGCCTGCCGGCGCATCTCGGGCGGGCTGGCGATGGGGAGCAGCGTGCTCATGCCGCCTCACCGCGGGTGACGACGTCCCGGTAGGCGGGACTCGTCCGGAGCAGCTCCCGATGCGTCCCCGTCGCTCGAACACACCCGGCCTCGACCAGCACCACGGTGTCCGCACGGTCGAGCACCAGCGGGCTCACGGTGACGACGACCGTCGTCCGCCCCGCGCGGAAGTCATGGAGCTGGCGGGCGATGCGCGCCTCGGTGTGGGCGTCGACCGCGCTCGTCGGCTCGACGAGCACGAGGATCTCCGCGTTCGCGAGCAGCGCCCGGACGAGAACGAGGCGCTGCCTCTGCCCCCCGGAGAACGAGCGGCCCCGCTCGTCGACGATCTCGTCGAGGCCGCCCGGCAGCGCGACGAGGATGTCCTCCGCGGCGGCGACCTCGATGGCGGTCGTGATCTCGTCGTCGGTCGCCCGCGACCACGGGTCGAGCTCCGTCCGGAGGGTGCCTGAAAAGATCAGTGGATCCGGCTCGCTGACAAGGATTCGCCGACGTACGGTCTCGAGCGGCAGCCTGTCGAGCCGGACGTCGCCGAGCATCACGCCGCAGTCGTCGACGAGCCGGCCGAGCCGATCGGCCAGAGCGCTCGTCTCGTCGGGTGACGCCGAGACAAGGCAGGTCAAGGTGCCGGGGACGATGACCAGGCCGGAGTCCGGATCGACGAGCGGTACGCCCGGCGGAGGCTCGGGCAGCGGCTCCCTCGGATCTTCCACCGTGCGCTCGACCTCGAGCACCTGCAGCATCCTGCGGGCCCCGACGTGCGCGCGCGTGAACTTCTCCACCGCCTCCGCAGAGGTCCGCAGGGGGATCACGAGGAACCCCGCGTAGCCGTAGAACGCGACGAGCTCGCCGGCGGTGATCTCCCCGGAGGCTGCGAGGTGCGCGCCGATCCACGTGACGAGCACGACGAACAGCCCGGGCAGGAGCACCTGGGCAGCGTCGAGGGTCGACTGCGGCGTGGCGACCCGGACGCCGGCGAGACGCACGCTTTCGGAGCGCTGGTGGTAACGGTCGAAGAAGGCTTGCTCGCCCCCGACTCCGCGCAGCACGCGGAGGCCCGCAGCGGTGTCGGCACCGAGCGCGGTCAGGAGGCCCACCTCCTCGCGCTGCTCCCGCTGCCGGAGCTGGAGCGGCTTGATCACGAAGCTGAGCGAGATCGTGAGGAGCGGCACCCCGATCAGGACGAGGATGCCGAGGGCAGCCGATGTTCTGAGCAGGATGGCGGCGACGACGAAGTACGCGACGATGCCGCCGACAAGCCGCGCGAGGATCTCGAGTGCCCCACCCGCCCGCAACGCATCATTCGAGACGGTCGCAACGACCTCTCCGGTCGAGAGGCGTCCCCGTACCGCGTCTCCCGAATCGGCCGCATGGTGACCGACGACCTGAACGAGCCGGAACGATGCCTGCAGCCAGTTCTGCACGGCGTAGCGGTGACGCATCACGCCCGCAGCGGCCTGGATGACGCCGAGCGCGGCGAGCAGCGTGCAGAACCGGACAAGCGCATCGTGCTCGCCGTCGACGATCCCCTGCTGGATCGCCTGGCCGATCGCATACGGCATGAGCGCCTGCGCGACCATCCAGACGATCCCGAAGCTGACGGCGATCGTGAGCGTCCCGAGCTGATGCCGCCCCACCCAGAGGAGCAGCCGGAGAGGCGAGCGGGTATCCGGTCGCCCCGGATCGGCGACCGGGAGCTCGATCAAGGCCGGACGAGAGGCTTGTACTTGATTCGGTGCGGCTCGAGCGCCTCGGCGCCGCGCGTCTCGATCACCCAGGCGCAGTACTCCTGATAACTCCCCTCGAACCACGTCGTCTGCGAGTCACCTTCGAACGCGAGGATGTGCGTGGCGATCCGGTCGAGGAACCACCGATCGTGGGTGATCACCACCGCGCAGCCTGCAAAGTCGATCAGCGCATCCTCGAGCGCACGCAACGTGTCGACGTCGAGGTCGTTGGTCGGCTCGTCGAGCAACAGCACGTTGCCGCCCGCCTTCAAGAGCTTGGCGAGATGGACACGGTTTCGCTCTCCGCCCGAGAGGTCCTTGACGAGCTTCTGCTGGTCGGAGCCCCTGAAGTTGAACCACGACACGTACTGGCGCGAGTTGACCTCGCGCTTGCCGAGCAGAACGAGATCCTGGTTGCCGGAGATCTCCTTCCACACCGTGTTCTGAGGGTCGAGACCGCCGCGCGACTGATCGACGTAGGCGAGCTCGACCGTGTCACCGACACGAAGCTCACCGGAATCAGGCGTCTCCTCGCCGGCGATCATCCGGAACAGCGTCGTCTTGCCGGCGCCGTTCGGACCGATCACACCGATGATCCCGCCCGGCGGCAGATCGAACGTGAGGTCCTCCGTGAGCAGCCGATCGCCGAAGCCCTTCTGCACGTGCTCGGCCTGGACGACGACATCTCCGAGCCTCGGCCCGGAAGGGATGTGGATCTCAATGGCGTCGAATCGCTTCGACTGCTCCTCGGCGAACAGCTTCTCGTACGCGGTGACCCGCGCCTTCGACTTCGCATGACGTGCGGTCGGGCTCGAGCGCACCCACTCGAGCTCGCGCGCCAACGTGCGACGGCGGGCCGACTCGGTCTTCTCCTCGTGGGCCAGCCGAGCCTGCTTCTGCTCCAGCCAGGAGCTGTAGTTGCCCTCGAAGGGGAGCCCCTTGCCGCGGTCGAGCTCGAGGATCCACCCGGCGACGTTGTCGAGGAAGTAGCGGTCGTGGGTGACCGCCATCACGGTGCCCTTGTAGTCCTCGAGAAAGCGCTCGAGCCAGGCGACCGACTCGGCATCGAGATGGTTCGTCGGCTCGTCGAGAAGCAGCAGATCGGGCGACGAGAGAAGCAGCCGGCAGAGCGCCACCCGACGGCGCTCGCCACCTGAGAGCGACGTCACGTCCCTGTCGCCCTCAGGCAGACGGAGAGCATCCATCGCGCGGTCGAGGTGCGCGTCGAGGCTCCAGGCGTCGTGCCTGTCGATCTGCTCCTGCACGGTTGACTGCTCGGCGAGGAGCGCCTCGAAATCGGCGTCAGGCTCGGCGAACGCGGCCGAGACGGCGTTGAAGCGATCGAGCAGGTCGCGCAACTCCCGCACGCCGTCCTCCACGTTCCCGCGGACGTCCTTGGTCGCATCGAGCTCTGGCTCCTGCTGGAGGAACCCGACCGTTGCGCCGGGCTGAAGCTCGGCTACCCCCGACGACGGCTCCTCGAGCCCCGCCATGATCCGCATGAGCGTCGACTTGCCGGCGCCGTTCGGCCCGAGCACGCCGATCTTCGCCCCGTGGAGGAACGAAAGCGAGATGTTCGACAGCACCTGACGGTCGGAGCCGTAGAACTTGTCGGCGCGGTGCATCGTGTAGACGAAGCTGGTGGACATCCACCCGCCAGGCTAGATGAAGGACTTTGCGCCCAACGCGGCAAAGCGCTAGCTCGCCAGCGCGACGCGGAGGTCGTGCAGCAGGTTGCGCTGCGTGAGGTCGGCGCCGACGTTGAGCGTCGAGCGCCACACGCCTGACCGATCGTAGATCTCGACCGGAATCGAGTGGAGGCTGTCGTCGCCCGTTCGGACGGTCGGCAGCACCGCAAAGGCGTTCCAGACCGGCTTCATCTCAGCCAACGACGACGTGAGGTAGTGGAGCCGCCCACGCGCGTCATGTCGAGCCAGGAACTCGTCGACGGAAGCGTGCGTATCCTCTACCGGATCGAGCGAGATCCCGAGCGCGACGACCTCGGCGCGCTTGTCATCCGGAAGCTCGTCCAGCGCGCGTGCGATCAGGCCCGCCACGATCGGGCACGCGTCCGTGCACTGCGTGTCGAGGAACGTGACCAGCACGACGTTTCCGCGAAGCGCTTTCGAACGCACCGCCACTCCGTTCTCGTCGCGAAGGTCGAACGGAGGGAGCTGGTAGCCGTCGGGAGGGCTGCTTCCGCGATACGTCCCGGCACCGGAGCTCGTCCCGCCAAGGAAGACGACGGCGAGCACCACGACGAGCGTCGCCGAGACGAGCGCAAGAACGAGCCCCATGATGCGTCTCACCGGATTACCGTACCGCCGCCGCTCGCTGGTCCGCACCACCTGAGTAGGCGCCGGCCCAGGTGGGACGCCGACTCAGGGAAGCGTCGCCGTCGCCCGACACGTTACGCCGCCGGGGCCCCACGCCCTTGCGGTCACCGTATCCGCTCCCACGAGATCGGGAAGCCTTCGCTCCACGCGAAAGGCATCGCTCGACCGCGACGTCCGCGCCGAGCCTTTCCAGGCCACACGACGTTCGTGAACGATCGCCACCCGCCAGAGCCCGTAGCCGCGACTGTGCTCGATCTCGAACTCGAGCTCGATCCCGCCGTCACGCGTCTTGAGCTTGAGCTTTGCCTTGGCCGCACCGCCGCACACCCCTGCGACGCGGACCTCGCCGTCTCCGTCCTTGCCACCGCGCGCCTCCGCCGTCCCGGCGGCGAGGAGCACGCAGATCAGCACCGAGACCCCCGCCACCAGCAGGCGTGAGTGGAGTGAGCGGCGCGCGATGGACGGATACGACAGCGGCTTCACAGCGTCAGTGTGCTCGGCGTCCTGCGTTGCCGCAACGGGACCTTGGTCCCATCGGTCACGGGCGACGGTCGCGCTCTGCCAGATCCCCGTGCAGCCCTCTGCGCTCGGCCCAGAGCACAGCCTGAACCCTGTCGGTGACGCCGATGGTGCGGAAGACCTTCGTCAGGTGGGACTTCACCGTCTTCTCGCTGATCCCGAGCCGCCGGGCGATGAGCTTGTTCGGCATTCCCTCGAGCAGGAGGCCGAGCACCTCTCGCTCGCGTGGCGACACACCGTCGAGCGGGTCCGGTTCCGCCCTTGCTTCGAGGAGCAACCGGGCGGCTCGCGGGTCGAATGGCGAGCCCCCTTCCGCCGCGGCTCGGATCCCTCGGACGACCTCGTCCGCAGAGGCATCCTTGAGCAGATACCCGACAGCTCCCGCCTCGAGAGCGCCCGTGATGCGCTTGCGGTCGGAGAACGAGGTAAGGATCAGTACCGCGGTCTCCGGCCTGGCCTCATGGATCGCACGGGTCGCTTCGATGCCGTCCATGACCGGCATCTCGAGATCCATGAGCACCACGTCCACGTTGGTCTCGTTGCACAGCGCGACTGCCTCCGCTCCGTTTGCGACCGAACCCGCCAGCTCCAGTCCCTCTTGTGCAGCGATGACACGCTCCAGGCCGTCGCGAAGGACACCGTGGTCGTCGGCGATGACTACTCGCGTCATCGGCGCGGCACCTCCAGCTCAATCGTCGTGCCCTCACCCGGGGCAGAGCGGATTCTTGTGGTGGCGCCAGACTGTCGCGCAAGCTCTTCGAGCAACGTAAGGCCGAGATGGCCTTCGCTCTCACGCTGCGCTCTCTGCCCCGCGTCGAACCCGCGGCCATCGTCCTCGACGACGAGTGAGACCGCCTCAGGACGGCCGATCACCTTGACACGCACCGAGCTCGCGCCGGCATGGTCGACGACGTTTCGCAATGCCTCCTGCAGGGCGCGATAGACCAACGCCTCCTGGGCGGGATCGACGTGCTCGGTGCCCTCGATGGACTCCGTCACCGCTATCCCCCGAGCTTCGAACGTGGCGAGAAGATCGTTGACCGCTGCCCGGAGGCCGGCGGCGGCGAGATGCGGAGGATGGAGATCGACGAGGAGCGCACGAAGGTCTCGCACGCTGTGCCGAAGATGCTCGATGGCAGTTCCGAGCGCATCCGCATCGTCGGTCTCCCCTCGTACGACTGCACGGTCAGCCAGCGGTGCGAGCGAGAATGCGACACCCGCGATGTCCTGCACGGGGCCGTCGTGGAGATATGCGGCAACGCGCCGGCGTTCTCGATTCGATGCGCCGATCGCGTTCGCGAGCAATGCCTCCCGCTCCTCGTTCCCCCGCTGGAGACCGCGGACCAGCGACCAGACAAGCGGAAGCTGGACGAGTACGAGGAGAGCGATCGCTCCGAGAATCGGGGGGGCGAGCGCTGCGAGCAGCCGACCTGCGCTCGCAGTGACGGAATCGAAGCGCTCGTAGATCTCGAACAGAACGGGCGTCCCCGACGGCGTTCGGATTGCCGTATAGGCCTCGATCAACTCCCCTTGAAGGCGGTCGCGGGCGTTCTCCGGCCGATCGAGCTCGCTCACCTCGACCTCGGCACCGCCCTCGCGCAGCAGGCGGCGCTGGTCGGCACTCAATGCGTACCGAGCACCGATCTGGGCGGGATCGTCGGAGTAGAGGACGCGACCGTCCTTTGACCAGATCTTGGCCCGGACCACCGAGCCCGAAAGGACGCGAGCGACGACGAGATCGTCGATCGCGTTGAGTGACGAAGGATCGCCGACAAGAACGCCGTCGGAGATAGCCGACTCGACGAGCTGACCGGCGTCAATGACCTTGGTGCGCGTGGCTCGCTTCGACTCGTCGATCGCGACGCCCCGCAGGACGAAGTAGCCCCCGACGACGATCACCAGCGTCGCGGCGATGGTTCCCACGGCGTACCGCAGCAGCACCGACCTTGCGCTCGGAGGAGCTGATGGTGCCTTGGCTCTCGTGGTCAGCACGCAACGCCTGCCCGCATCTGCCCATCATCACCGGTTCCCGTGCCCGGCGGAAGAGAGTCAGACCAATGTCCCATTGCGACCCGGACCGGCCGGCCGCGAGCCTCCGTCAAGCCAACCACCGAACTGAGGAGCTCTCATGCTCGCACGTCGCACCACATCCATTGCAGTTGCCGCCGCGTTTCTGTCGACGCTGGTCGCTGTCCCCGCTGCGCTTGCCAAGGACGGCGATGTCCGTGTCCGTGGCACCTGCACCAAGGCGGTCACCTCCAAGCTCAAGCTCAGTGAGGAGGACGGCGCGATCGAGGTCGAGTTCGAAGTCGACCAGAATCGAAACGGCGTCCCGTGGCGCGTAACGCTTCGCCGAAACGGCGCTCTCGTCGCTTCGACCAACGCCACGACGCGCGGTCCGAGCGGCTCGTTCTCCGTCCGACGCGTGATCGCGGATGGGCCGGGCAGCGACCGCGTGACCGCAATCGCGAAAAGCGTCTCGGGCGGCACCTGCACTGCAGTCGCCAGCTTCTGAACTGCATCGTATGGTCGGCGGGCTAGCGAGCCCGCCGACCCGGGCTCACGCCGGTCAGCCCGGGACGCTGTCGAGCAGCTGGACGTCGCGCTCGTAGGTGAGCAGCTCAGCGGCCGCAGCCGGGCTCAGCCAACGCGCTGCTTCGACCTCGTGGTCGAAGGCGAGCTCGCCACCGACGACGCGCATCAACCAGTAGCGGACGGTCTTCGGGCGGCCCTGCCCATCGTGGTAGGACGTCGAAGGAAGCTCCGCCTCGAGAGCGCAGCGAAGGCCTGTCTCCTCCTCGACCTCACGCACCGCGCAGTCCTCGTCAGTCTCACCGGGCTCGCACTTGCCCTTCGGAAAGGTCCAGTCGTCGTAGTGAGCTCGATGGACGACGAGGACCTGTAGCTCATCGAGCTCTTCCCTGACCGGGATTCCTCCAGCAGCGCGGACCGGCTCGCTCATCTGCCCGTGCCACTTCCGTTCAACGGAGCACCCGGCCAGCGATCCGAAGCTCGTCCCAGGCAGCGGGCCAGGCCTTGCGCATCCGTGCCTTGCGCTCGCGCTGGATCGCGATGAGGCGACCGGCGGCGAGCCCCCCCGCGCCGGAGCCACCTCCCCAGGCACGGATCCTCTTTTCGGCGACGGCTGCATCCTGGTGCTCTCCGAGAATCGACTGCAGATCCTTCGCACAGGCGACGAACCGGCGGCCCTTTGCCCCCAGCTCGGGCTCGGCCAGCTCGGCCGCGTAGCGAGCCCGCTTGACCCTGAGCCGGGTCGCGTGCAGCGCCTCGTCCGAAGGGTCACCGGGAAGCGATCCGACGTGGCGCCGGGCGCGGCGCCACTCGGCGGCCGCAACCTCACGCAACGTCGCGCTCGAGCCTGAGAGCTCGGGCTCTGCAACGTGGTCGAGCCGGTCGAGGAGTGCGAGGTACCGGTCGCTCGAGAGCGCCTCGACGAGGACCCGGCGCGCCGTCGTGCGCTCGGCCTCGAGCCCGATGAGAAGGCCCTGCGCTGCCTCGGCATCGGTATCCAGCGAATCGACGTCGGCGGCAAGGAGCTCGACGAGCACGTCCAGGTCACGGGCCGCGCCAAGGTTCTGACCGAGCCAGGCAAGCTCGGAGCGAAGCGATTCCGCCCACGACCGCTCGACCAGCGGCCTTCCGCAACGCAGGAAGGCACGCAACCGTCTCGTCGCGACGCGGAGCTGGTGGAGATCTTCGGAATCAGCCCCGAGCCGGGTTCCGGGGTCGTGGAGGAGCAGCCGACGCCGTTGCTCGGCGAGCGCAATCCCGAGGGCGACGGTCGGCGGGGTTCCGCGTCGAGCTCGAAGCTCCGCCCCGGGCGCCTCGAGGCCGAGCACCTGATGGAGCTTTGGCAGCAGGTTGCCGCTCGGCGTTTCGGCGCCGGCAGCACGGACCAGCTTCTCGAGCCGACGCAACGAGCTCTCGTCTCCACCCTCGACGAGCTCGATCTCGATCTCATGAAACCGGCGCACGACGCGCTGCCCTTCGAGCACGGCGACCGAGTCGGACACGACCTCCGCGCCACCGACGCGGACTCCCTCTCGCCGCGTCCGCAGCCGAGCGACCGGGCCGACCTCCCGCTCGCGAAGATGGGCGACAAGAAGCGCCAGCATCGACGCCGGCGGGCGCGCCGGAGGCCCTGCTTCCTCGAGCTCGACGCGAGCGGCTCCTCTTGGGAGCTTGAGCTGCCAGAGCCCGGCACCGTCCTCGACTCGATGGCGAAACGTGACTCCGTTCCGCGCGAGCACGAAGTCGGGCGTGTCGTGATAGGTCGAGACGAAGGTTCGCTCGGGTAGCTGCTCGCCGCCCAGCTCGGGCAGCATGAATCCCTCTGCCGGCGCCAGCTTGATCTCACGCTCGAGGGTGTGCTTCACAACCGCGAGCGTACAGCGCGTCGTTCGGGCGCGACGATCTGCGGGTCATGTGTTCACATGTGTCTCCGTTCGGTTAACCTGGCCCACCGTGCGCCTTGCACTCACACCGCGAACGAGCGAGTTCTACGACCTCTTCGCGAAGGCCGGCGCGAACGCACTCGAGGTCGCTCGACTGGTCGATCGCCGCTTCAAGGAGTACCCGAACTCGAGCGTGACGCAGGAGCAGGTGAAGGCAGCCGAGACCGCGGGAGACTCGATCACCCGCGACCTGATCCAGCTCCTCAATACGCAATACCTGACCCCGTTCGACCGAGAGGACATCTACCTGCTGGCGACCGAGATCGACGATGTCGTCGACTACCTCGAAGAGTCTTCCGATCTGCTTGGCCTCTATGGCGTGGAGCTCCCGACGCGGCACGCCCGCCAGCAATGCGAGCTCATCGTCAAGGCCGTCGAGCAGCTTGCCGTTGCTCTCGGCGATCTGAAGGGCATGCGCAATACGCAGGCTGCGCTCGTCGAGCTGAAGCGACTCGAGGACGAAGGCGACGGCGTCCTTCGCGACGCCCTCGCATCGCTCTTCCGGGACGACCGAATTGATCCGCTGATCGTGATTCGGTGGAAGGACATCTACGAAGCGCTCGAGCGAGCGCTTGATGCCTGCGAGACCGCGGCCAACGTCGTCGCGAACATCCTCGTCAAGAACTCCTAGTCAGCCAGTCCCCAGGAGCGTCCCGGCAGATGAACTTCACGCTTGTCGCGGTGGTAGCGGTCGCGCTGTTCTTCGACTTCACCAACGGATTCCACGACACCGCGAACTCGATCGCGACCACGGTCTCCACCCGCGCGCTGTCACCGCGGCTTGCCGTCCTGATGGCCGCGGTCCTCAACTTCGCAGGCGCCTTCGTCTCGGTCAAGGTCGCTGCGACGATTGCGAAGGGGATCGTCAACCCCGATTCGATCACGCTCGACATCGTCCTCGCCGGCCTGGTCGGCGCGATCACCTGGAACCTCGTGACGTGGTATCTCGGGCTGCCCTCGAGCTCGAGTCACGCGCTCATCGGCGGCATCCTGGGCTCCGCGGTCATGGCCAACGGCTTCGACGTCGTCAACTGGGACGGGATCGTGGACAAGGTGCTCAAGCCGTCGCTGATCGCGCCCTTCGCCGGGTTCGCGGTCGCGCTGATCCTGATCTTCGCGATCACGTGGATGATCGCACGGAGGGCGCCGGTCAAGGTGAACAACGTCTTCCGGCGACTGCAACTCATCTCCGGCGGATTCGTCGCCTTCACCCACGGCACGAACGATGCCCAGAAGACCATGGGGATCATCGCCCTCGCCCTGGTCGCGTCCGGCCACTTGGAAGCGGACTTCGCGCGACCCCCACTCTGGGTCATCACCTCAGCGGCGATCGCAATGGCCGCAGGGACGTACGTCGGTGGTTGGAGGATCATCAAGACGCTCGGCCAGCGGATCGCGAAGATCGATCCTCCGCAGGGATTCGCTGCGCAGACGAGCACAGCAGCGATTCTCTGGACGACCGCGCACTACGGCTTTCCCGTGTCGACGACACACACGATCTCGGGGTCGGTGATGGGAGCCGGGTCGATCCGTGGCCTGAACGCCGTCCGCTGGGGCGTGGCCGGAAACATCCTCGCGGCCTGGCTGTTCACCATCCCCGCGGCGGCACTCGTCGGTGGAGGAATGGAGCTCGTGACCAGACTGCCCGCAGGGGATGTGGTCGTGTTCGCCCTCGTCGGCGTGATCGCCGCGATGGCGTTTCTCGCCCGACGCTGGGAGCTGCGCCGCATCAACGCCGCCGCCGCGATCGGCTAGCCGATCCGCCGTCTGCGCCCCGCGAACGTCTTCGCGAGGATGTTCAGTACCAGCACGAAGGCGATCAGCACGAACGCCGCGGCCCAGCCCAGGGCCTGCTCGGCCGGATCGGGTGACTCCGAGAACGCGAAGATCGCGACCGGGAGCGTTGGCAGCGCGTGGGAGACATCGCCCGAAATCGCATTGGCTGCGATCGACGAGGTGAAGAGCAAGCGGCGCGGTCTCTCCGGCGACCCGCGCAACGGCGATGACGACACCCGTGAGAATCCCGCCGATTGCGCTCGGGAGGATGATGCTCCAGACCGTTCGCCACTTGTTGACGCCGAGCGCAAGGCTTGCCTCGCGCTGGCTGCGGGGAACGATCTCGAGCACCTCCTGCGTCGCGCGTGCGACCATCGGGAGCATCAGGATCGCAAGCGAGATGGCGCCGAAGATCGCGCTCTGGCCATGCCCGACGACCAGCAGGCCGAAGATGAAGATTCCGACGACGACCGCGGGGATCCCGTTGAGTACGTCGAGGACGATGCGGAGGCCGCGTGAGACACCCGGGCTTGCGTACTCGGACATGAAGATCGCTACGAGCACGGCAATGGGGATCGCGATGATCATGGCCATCCCGACGATGAGGATGCTGCCGACCAGCGCGTCGGCGATCCCTCCCGACTCGCCGAACAGCGGGCGGGGCTCCGTCAGGAGGTCGAGATCCATCCCTTCCAGGCCCTTGCTCACGACGGTGCCGAGCACGAGTCCCAGAACGCCCACCGCGAGCATGGCTGAGGCGACGCCGAGGGCTCCGAACACCTTCTCGGTGATCCGCCTGCGCCCAAGGCCCGCAGAGCGAACGGTGATGTCGTACGGGTCGACGCCGGGTTTGACGCTCACGCGGCCCTCCGCTGCTTCTCGAACTTCCGCACGATGAACTGGGCCGCCACGTTCGTGATGAGCGAGATGACCATCAGGATCGCCGCCAGGTAGAGGATCGAACCGGCCATCAGCGGGGTGGTCGAGCCGGCGTACTGCGAGGCGATCCGGCTCGCGAGGGTGTCCGCCGGGGCGAAGAGTGACCTGGAGATGAAGTCTGCGCCACCGATCACCTGGGTCACCGCGATCGCCTCACCGAAGGCGCGGCCGAGACCGAGAAGCACCGCTGCCGCGATCCCGGGCGCAGCGTAGGCGAACATCACACCGCGGATCGCCTCCCAGCGCGTCGATCCGAGGGCCATCGCGCCGTCCATGAGGTCGCGCGGCGTGCGCTCGAAGAGCTCGCGACAGATCGCCGACGTGATCGGGACGATCATGATCGTGAGCACGAGCGCGGCCGGGAGCATGCCGGCCTGTGAGGGGTCGCCCGAGAAGATGGGCAGGAACCCGAGAGTGTCGTTGAGGAACGGCTCGAGGTGCTGGGCGACCCAGGGGCCGAAGACGAGGATGCCCCAGAGACCGAGGACAACGCTCGGGATTGCCGCCAGCAGCTCCACCATCGTCGCAATCGGCGACGCAATCCGTCGTGGTGCGATCTCGGTGAGAAACAGCGCAATCGCGATCGAGATCGGCGTCGCGAGGAGGAGTGCGATGAAGGCGGTGACGACCGTCCCGTAGATGAAGGTCAGCGCGCCGTAGACATCCGTGACGGGGTTCCACACCTCCGTCCAGATGAACGAGAGGCCGAACTCCTGGATGGAAGGCCACGCCTGGGCGATGACCTTGTAGGTGATCAGGCCGAGGAGGAATGTCGCCGTGACGCTCGCGGCGACGGCGATGCCCTGGAAGAGAACGTCACCGAGCCTGATCCCGCGGCGCCCGAGGTTTTCCTCGGGCGCCGCGGGATCGTGCGTTAGTGCAGACATGACTCGGTGTCAGGCACGGAGCTTCCTACTGGACTTTCTTGATCTCGCGGAACGCGAACGCCTGCACCGGCACCGGCAGCGGCTGGAACAGGAGCGGCGGCCCGAACTTCTGGCCCTGCGTGACCGCCCAGTAGACGAACTTCCGCAGGTCGGCGGCCTTCGGCGACGCGGTCGGCAGGATGACGTAGGTGAACGTCACGATCGGGTAGGCGAGCGGTCCCGCTTTCGCCGGTGGGTCGACGATCTTCAGCTGGTTGGACGACGTGATCTTCTTCGGTAGCTGAGATACCGCCTGCTGGATTCCGCGAAGACCCGGGGTCGTGAACTTGCCGGCCCGGTTCTTGATCGTCGCGAACGTGAACTTGTTCTTGATCGAGTAAGCGGCATCGACGTAGGTCAGGGCGCCGACCGTCTTCGAGACGACACCTGCGACCCCGGAGCTTCCGCGAGCGCCGACGCCGGCCTTCCACGAGACGCTCGTGTTGACGCCGACGTTGCTCTTCCACTCGGAGCTGACCGCCGACAGGTAGTCGGTGAAGTTGTACGTCGTTCCCGACCCGTCGGTGCGATAGACCGGCGTGATCTTGGTGTCCGGGAGGGTCAGCTTGGGATTGAGCGCCTTGATCGCCGCGTCGTTCCACTGGGTGATCTTCCCGAGGTAGATGTTGGCGATCGTCTGCCCGTCGAGGCGCAGGCGGCCGCCGATGCCGGGCAGGTTGTACGGGATCGACGTGGCCGCGAGCGCCCACGGGATCACGACGCAACCCTTGCAGGCGTCGAGTTGCGAGGGACTGAGCGGCGCGTCGGAGGCGCCGAAGTCCACCGTACGGGCCGTGATGCCCGCGATTCCGGCCCCCGAGCCGGTGGGCGAGTACGTCACGTCGATCCCGTAGGCCTTGGCGACCTCGGGGATCCACTTCGAGATGAGCGGGAATGGGAACGTCGCCCCGGTGCCCGTCAGGCTTCCGGTCGAGCGGACCGGCGCGGCGTCTGCGCGTCCGGCGATGAGCGCTCCAGCGACAACCGCCGCCAGCGCGCAGACCATGAGAACGGCTCTCTTCATGTGATTCGTTTCCTCTCCCTAGCTTCGGTTCGTTCCGGGTCGCTACGTCACCGACCGTCGGGGCTCTCGGCCCCGGCGGCTAGGGTCGCGCCCACCCGACCTTCGGTGGGCTGTGCACTGGTGAGAAGGTGGTAACGCATTGGTGAAGGAGGGCTAGTGGCTCGCGTCCGAAAACTCGATGAACTCGCCGGTCACGAGGAATCCGATCTGCTCGCCCATGTCGACGGCGTTGTCGCCGATCCGCTCGATGCAGCGCGCGACGACGACCATGCGCATCCCCCACTCCTGCATCCCGGGTGAGCCGGCCATCGCGAGCACGCTGTGAACGACCCGACGGTTCGTGCGGTCGATGAGCTCGTCCAGATCGGGAAGCGTCCGCGCCGCCTCGAGGTCACGCCGCTGCAGTGCGTCGAGCGCGAGTCGCACCATCTCCTCGGCGCGATCGCCCATCTCCTTCAGCCCTTCGACAAGATCGTGGTGCGTGTCGAGGTCGGCCGACAGCTTCGTCAGCTTCGCCACCGTGACGCTCTGGTCGCCGATCCGCTCGAGGTGGATCGAGGAGTGGAGCACGGCCAGGATCAGCCTGAGGTCGCTCGCGACCGGCGCCTGCTGCGCAAGCACCTCCTCGATTGACTTTTCGATCCGGTGGTAGCGGGTGTCGATCTCGTCGTCGAACGCGATCACCTCGTCGCAGAGCTCGGCGTCCTGCGTCTCGAGCGCGTTCATCGCACCGCGCACCGCCCGCAGGACGAGCGCCCCTTGCTCCTGCAGGTTCGCCTCGAGCTGATGAAGCTGTGCCTGGAACTCGACCCGCGCCATCAGCCGAACCGACCCGTGACGTAGTCCTCGGTGCGACTATCGGATGGGTTCGTGAAGATCTTCATGGTCTGATCGACCTCGACCAGGACGCCGTGTCGGCGCTTGCCGTCCTCCTGGACGTTGACGCTGAAGAACGCCGTCATGTCGGCAACCCGCGCTGCCTGCTGCATGTTGTGCGTCACGATCACGATCGTGAACTCGCGCTTCAGCTCGTGGATCAGATCCTCGATCCGCGCCGTGGAGATCGGATCCAGCGCCGAGGCGGGCTCGTCCATGAGGATGACGTCTGGCTCGATGGCAATCGTGCGCGCGATGCAGAGCCGCTGCTGCTGACCCCCCGAGAGCCCGAGTGCGTTGTCCTTGAGCCGATCCTTGACCTCGTCCCAGAGCGCAGCCGACCGAAGCGCCTTCTCCACCCGCTCGTCGAGGTTCTGCTTCATCCCGAGCACGCGAGGCGCAAAGGCGATGTTGTCGTAGATCGACTTCGGGAAGGGGTTCGGCTTCTGGAAGACCATCCCCACCCGGCGGCGCACCTCGACCGGATCGACGGCCGACGCGTACAGATCGCGGCCGTGATAGTCGATCCTGCCGTCCACCTTCGCGCCGGGAACCAGGTCGTTCATGCGATTGAAGCAGCGGATGAACGTCGACTTGCCGCAACCCGAAGGCCCGATGAACGCCATCACCGTGTTCTCGTGGATGTCGAGGGTGACGTCCTTCAACGCGACGTTGCCGCTGTAGGAGACGCTGAGATCGTTGACGGCGAACACGGTCTTGCGGCCGTCGATGTCACTGCGCGCGAGCCCGCCGGTTCCCTCGGCCATTCGCGCGCTGTTGATCGTCGGCGCTCCGTCACGTCCTGTCTGGAGGTCGGCCTGCACGTCCGCCTCCGCGTCCTGACGTGGCTGGGTGACTTCGATCTCTGGCATGTCCTCGCTCAAGGGTTCGGGTTTGTCGGCGCCCTAGGACGCGTGCCGCGAGTCTCGCGACACCCCAATCCGCTGTGGGCAGACGGGTGGTGAACGTCTTGTGAAGAACTGGAGAAGCGGCGGCTCTACTGCGGGAACACGCAACGAATCTCGAGGCCTGCGCCCAACCCACCACGGGCATCGACCGTCCCGCCGGCCTGCGTGACGATGTGCTTGACGATCGCGAGCCCGAGGCCGGTACCGCGCGACGAGCGCGCCCGATCGGCGCGGAAGAACCGCTCGAACAGGCGCGGCAGCTCCTCCTCCGGGACACCGCCACCGTCGTCGGTCCCCCGCAGCACCAGCTCGTCGCCGTCGCGCTCGATGGCGAGCGTGAAGGTCGCACCCGGGCCTGCATAGCGGATCGCGTTCTCGGCGAGGTTCTGCGCGACCACCCGCAACATCCGCGGCCTGATCTCGAGCTCGAGCGATGCGTCCCCCTCGACGGCCAGCGCGACCCCGGCCCGGGCGGCCCGCTCGGCAAGCTCCTCGACAATCGCATCGAGCTCCTCGCGCACGGGCACCGCACCGAGCGAGACGACCCGTGCACCCGACTCGAGCTCGCTCAGGAACATCACCTCGTCGATCAGCTCCTTGATCTGCTCGACCTCCCCGCGCGCCCGCTCGATGAGCGCGAACGACGTCCTCGCCGGGAAGCGTTGCGGTCTCGAGGAGCGACAACAGGCGGGCGAGCGGCGTGCGCAGCTCATGTGACACCGCTGCGGTGAAGCCGGCCCGCAGCTCCTCGTAGGCGGTGAGATCGCCTGTCCGGCTGAGGTAGACGAGACGCTCCCGCCTGCCGCCCGCGTCATACGGGACGACGAGCGGGACGATCCCCGCATCACCGGAAAGGAGCCCGTCCGGGAGCCGGTCGCCCTCGCGAAGCCCTTCGAGCGACTGTCGCGCCCGCCGGCTGGCGCCGATCACGACATCGTTCTCGTCGAGCACCACGACTGTCTCGCGGCTCTCCTCGAGCAGCGCCCGGCCTCGGCTCGCGTCGATGTCCATCCGCACAAGGTTCTAACAGAAGCTTGAGCAACTCCTTGCCCTCCGCACACGCGCCACACACGTGACAGGCGCTGAATACGACGGTCAGCAATCGACGCAGAAGAAGGAGAGACATGAAGGTGAAGGGGAGAGCAGTGCTGGCCGGCGCGGCGGTGGCGACGCTCGTGGTCGCAGCCTCCGGAATGGCGGCAGTCATCGTCGGGACACCTGGCAACGACCGACTTCGTGGCACCCCCGCGGCGGACGAGATCCGCGCGCTTGACGGAGACGACTTCGTCAACGCGCGGGCCGGCAACGATGTGATCCGTGCCGGCAAGGGCAACGATCTCGTCGAGGGAGACAACGGAGACGATCGAGCCTACGGCGGCGTAGGACGCGATGTCCTCCGTGGCGGAAACGCGGCGGACACGCTGTGGGGCGGCTCGGAGAACGATCTCGTTCACGGAGGACAGGGCTTCGACGAGCTTCACGGCGGGACGGGCAACGACGTCGTCGACGGCGACGTCGGCAACGACGTCCTGTTCGGCGGTCCCGGTGCGGACATTGTCCGGGGCGGCCCTGGTGACGACAGGCTCCATGCGCTGGCGCCCGACGGGGAGCCCGACGCGCTCCTCTGCGGGCCTGGCAGAGACGTCGCCCGCGTGCTCGCCAGCGAGCGCGCAAGCACTCGGCTCGAGGGATGCGAGCTCGTCGTGCTCGTGACGGCCGCGAGCAGCGATGAGGCAGCCGCTGAGGGCGACGCCGACGCAGAAGCGGAATAGCGTCACCACACACGACCTGGGTCTGGTGGGAAAGCCGCACCAGACCCGACGGAACGCCCCTCCCGGGGCGTTTCCGCGTTCACGACTCGGTTACCATCTGTTCACCACCCGCCGCCCCCACGAGGGGCCGGGTAGGCACATGATTCCCACCGGATGAGCGCGAAGATCCTGATCATCGAGGACGACGACGTCATTGCGCAGGGCATGGCGCGTCACCTCCAAGCCGCCGGATTCGACGCGGTGGGCGTTGCCAACGGCGAGACCGGGCTCGCGCGCCTTCGCTTCGAACGGCCGGATGTCTGCGTCCTCGATCTGATGCTCCCCGGGCTCGACGGGTGGAAGGTGATCGAGCAGGCGCGCAACGAGGGCATCGGAACGCCGATCGTGGTGGTCTCCGCGCGAGGCACCGAGCACGACCGGATCCACGCGCTCGAGATCGGCGCCGACGACTACCTCGTCAAGCCGTTCTCGATGAAGGAGCTCGTCGCACGGGTCGGCGCCGCAGCGCGGCGTGGGACGCGCGCGCAAGACGCGCGACGCGGCGAGGAGATCGTGGTCGCGGAGCTCCGGCTCGACCCGCGCAACGTCCAGGCGTACGTCGACGGCGCGAGTGCCGACCTCACGCCAACCGAGTTCAGGCTCCTCTACGCGATGGCGCTCGACATGGGTCGGGTGCTGACCCGCGACGAGCTGCTCCAGCGTGTTTGGGGTCGTCGTGCCTCGCACCGTGACCGGACGGTCGACGTCTTTGTCCGCAAGCTGCGGGAGAAGATCGACAATCGCTCTTCAGCCCACACGTTTCTCCAGACCCGCTACGGGGTCGGATACAAGCTCGAGCCCGAAGCCAAGGTCTAGCTAGCGCGCACTGCCAGCTGATGGGTGGCGCTGAGCCACTCAACAGCGAAACCGCCTGGTCGATCAGTCCCTGGATCGAGGGACGCGCCATTGCGCTCCATGGCCCGATGAGGTTGGAACCGGTGATGGAAACTCCAACCCAATGACAGTCTTCGGTAATCGCGACTTTGCCCCGGTGGTACAGAGCGCTGACGGTCCACGCGCCGATTCGGGCTGGTCGTCCGCGCCTCGTCACCACCCCAGCGCGACGGTTCTCCCATTCACGCTCGACACGCGCCGGGTCGTGATTCGAGTAAACGGGGGCGAGGAGATCGAGGTCGGTCGCACCGAGGGTCGCGAGCCGGCGGTACGCGTCGCACGCGACACGATTCGCATGATCGAAGACGCACAACGGGAAGACACGTGGCCCGAGATCGGGGATCGCTTCCTCCGCCCCGGAGCAATCGTCTCGGTCGACGTGCAGCGCACAGACGGGGGGTAGTTCGCGCTAAGGCGCGAACTGACCTAGAACAAGCGACGCACGTACTCGTTCGAGGGAGGCGCTGCGCCGCTCACGGTGGCGATACTCCCCGCAGACGAGACGGGAGCGTTTTGCGGCGGCTCCTCTCCACTTGCATCGGAGGCCGCCGTGTCTGCGCTTGAACATGAGGTACCGTCGGAGAGGTCGGACTGGAAGACCTCGGAAGTGCGTCGCGTGGTCATTCGCCTAGCCGACGGGGACGTCGTCCAGGCGGGAACGGCTGCGAACCTCGACGGCGCCAAGACGCTCGCGCACGACCTGATCCGCGAGATCGAGCAACCGGTCGGTGAGTGGCCGCAGATCGGCGACCGGCGCATCAATCCGTCCGCGGTCGTCTCGGTGGACGTGCTTCGGGTTTCGGCATAGAAGATACCGAGACTGATATAGTTAGGTGAGCTAATGATTAGCTTGCCTACCGAAACGCAAGACGCACGTACGGTCGCCAACGCCCTGCGGCCCGTTTTCATCCGCATCGCCCGAGAGCTCCGACGTGAGACCGAAGCACTCGGGGTCACGTCACGACAGGTGACGTTGCTCTGGCTCGTGCGCTCCAACCCCGGGTTCTCGCTTCGCGAGCTCGCCGCCGAGGAAGGCATCAGCGCCCCCTCGCTGTCGGATCAGATCGACCGGCTCGAGACAGCTGGGCTGCTCGAGCGGGTCCGCTCGGAAGGCGATCGTCGCCGCGTTGGCCTCGTGCTGACCCCAAACGGCTCCCAGCTCCTGCAGCGAGTGAGATCCCGCCGGACCACCTGGCTCGCAGCTCGGCTCGACGCGATCGACGACGACGAGCTCGATGCGATCGCGCTCGCTCTGCCTGCACTCGAGAAGTTGCTCGCCACGGAAACCGCGTGACGAGCGCAGCGCTC
This sequence comes from uncultured Actinomycetes bacterium, assembly GCA_963724655.1. Classification (GTDB taxonomy): domain Bacteria; phylum Actinomycetota; class Thermoleophilia; order Gaiellales; family Gaiellaceae; genus Gaiella. The sequence continues at coordinate 290,382 of CAVRVG010000001.1, forward strand.
GCCGGCGCGCGGACGTTCCGAAGCCTCCGGCGACACCGGAACTACCGCCTCTTCTTCGCGGGTCAGGTCATCTCGGTCGCAGGTAGCTGGATGCAGAACGTCGCGCTTGCGTGGCTCGTGATCGAGCTCTCCGGCTCTCCACTCGCGGTTGGGACGCTCGCGTTCTGTCGCTTCCTCCCGTTCACGGTGCTCGGTCTCGTCGCCGGGGTCATGGCCGACCGCATCGACACCCGCCGGCTCGTGATCGCAACCCAGGCAGCCGCGATGGTGGTCTCGATCGTGCTGGCCGCCGTCACGCTCCTCGGCCTCGCCACGCTCCCGCTCGTCTACCTCCTGGCGACGCTCGGCGGGATCACCCTCGTCTTCGACGCGTCCGGGCGCCAAACGCTGACGTTCCAGCTGGTCGGGCCGCGGGAGCTTCCGAACGCCGTTGCTCTCAACTCCGGTCTCTTCAACGCATCTCGCGTCGTGGGACCCGTGATCGCAGGTGTTGTGATTGCAGCGGTCGGGACGGGCGCGTGCTTCGTCGTCAATGCAGTGAGCTTCCTCGCGGTGCTGGCTGCACTTCTCGCGATGCGTGCGGACGAGCTCACGCCGGTCGAGCGCGGCGAGGCGTCATCGATTCTGGCCGGTGCCCGAGAAGGTCTCCGTTGGGTCCGCGACACGCCGCTCGCGCGGACGGTCGTCACCGTGGTTGCCGTCTCGAGCGTGGTCGGGTTCAACTTCCACGTCCTCGTGCCGTTGCTCGCGGCGGACACGCTTCACGTCGGCCCCGAGGGCCTTGGCCTTCTCTCAGCCGCGTTCGGGGCCGGAGCCGTCATCGGCGCCCTTGGGGCCGCGGCCCGCGCGAAGGCGCAAACGAAGACGTTCCTCCTGGGCGCGGCAGGGTTCAGCGCCACGCTGCTCGCGCTCGCTCCCGTCTCGGTGCTTTGGGCCGCTCTGCCGCTTCTCGTCCTCCTCGGGGTCTGCTTCTCGCTGTTTCTCACAACCGCGAACTCGCTCGTCCAGCTCGCCGCCCCGGACCACCTTCGCGGCCGGGTGATCAGCATCTACCTGCTGGCGTTCGCCGGATTCGCGCCGGCCGGAGGTCTCATCGCCGGCTTCCTCACCGAGATCGGTGGCACGGAGCTTGCGTTCTCGATCGCCGGCGTGGTCGGGCTGGCAATGACCGCCTGGGCTGCCCGCGACCTACGGGTGAGCCCGGAGCGCGCACCGCTCGAAGGACATCCGGCCTAGGAGATCGTCCAGGTGTCGTTGCCGAGAAGGAGTGCGGCAAGGTCGCCGTCGCCCTTCTCCTCCCGCGCGTCCGTGACCTGCTGGTGCACGCCGGCGTCGTAGGTTGGCCGGTCGACCGCCCTGAACACACCGAGCGGCACGCAGCCGGCCGTCACCCAGGTCAGCCGCGCAAGCGCGAAGGCAAGTCCTGGATCATCGCGGCCCGGATCGTGAATCAGCAGGCCGCCTTCGCTCGCCGCAACGACCTCGAGCGTGCCGTCAGGCCGCATTCGGACGCCGCGATCGCCCCACGTCACGGGCTCGCCGGCGCGGAGATAGAGGCGATTTGCCTTGTCCTCGCGCACCACATCCCAGGCACCGTCGTTGTAGATGTTGCAGTTCTGGAGGATCTCGACGAAGGATGCTCCCCGGTGCTGGGCGGCGGCGCGGAGGACCTCGGTGACCCCGTTCTTGTCGGTGTCGATCGCCCGCGCGACGAAGGTTGCCTCCGCACCGAGCGCCACCGACAGGGGGTTGAACGGCTGATCGATCGAGCCGACCGGGGTCGACTTGGTCACCGTTCCGACCTCTGAGGTCGGTGAGTACTGGCCCTTCGTCAGCCCGTAGATCTTGTTGTTGAAGAGGAGGATGGTGAGGTTGACGTTCCTCCGCAGGGCGTGAATGAGATGGTTGCCGCCGATCGAGAGCGAGTCGCCGTCACCCGAGACGACCCAGACAGACAGGTCGTCGCGCATCGTCGCGAGGCCGGTAGCGATCGCCGGCGCCCGGCCATGGATCGAATGCATCCCGTAGGTCTGCATGTAGTACGGGAAGCGCGCAGCACAGCCGATGCCACTGATGAAGACGACATTCTCGCGTGGGATCCCGAGCTCTGGCATGAACGACTGCACCGCCGCGAGGATCGCGTAGTCACCACAGCCCGGGCACCAGCGAACCTCCTGGTCGGACTTGAAGTCCTTTGCCTTCAGCTGAACGAGGTCGCTCATGCGCCCACCATTGCGACGATCGCCTCCTCGAGCTCGGACGCGGTCAAGGGGCGCCCGCGGACGCGTGTGTACGAGACGGCATCGACCAGGAACTTCCCACGGAGCAGCAGCGCAAGCTGCCCGAGATTCATCTCGGGCACGAGAACCTTCGGATACCGCTTGACGACCTCCTCGGTGTTTCGCGGGAACGGGTTGAGATGGTGCAGGTGGGCGCTGGCGACCTTGAGCCCTCTCCCGCGGGCGCGACGGACGGCCGCACCGATCGGGCCGTAGGTCGAGCCCCAGCCGATGACGAGCAACTCGGCATCTCCGGTCGCATCGTCGACCTCGAGCTCGGGGATGTCGGCAGCGATACCCTCGATCTTCCTCGCCCGCAGTCGCGTCATCGCATCGTGGTTGTCCGGGTCGTATGAGATCGACCCCGTCCCGTCCTCCTTCTCGAGACCACCGATGCGGTGCTCCAGGCCCTTCGTCCCCGGCAGCGCCCAGGGGCGGGCAAGGGTCTGTGGGTCTCGCAGATACGGGAGGAACCGGTCGCCGTCGTTTGGCTGCGTGGTGAAGGTCGTCGAGATGTCGGGGAGCGAGGCGAGATCGGGGATCAGCCACGGTTCGGAGCCGTTTGCAAGACCTGCATCGGAGAGGAGATAGACCGGAGTCCTGTACTTGAGCGCGATGCGGGCAGCCTCGATGGCGGCGTGGAAGCATTGCGACGGGCTCGAGGCCGCCACGATCGGCACGGGGCTCTCCGAGTTCCGGCCGTAGAGCGCCATCAGCAGGTCCGCCTGCTCCGCCTTGGTCGGCATCCCCGTCGACGGTCCGGCACGCTGGATGTCGAGGATCAGCAACGGAAGCTCGAGCGAGACGGCGAGGCCGATCGTCTCGGCCTTGAGGACGATCCCCGGCCCCGACGAGGCGGTGACGCCGAGTGCGCCGCCGAAGGCAGCCCCGAGCGCGGCACCGACGGCGGCGATCTCGTCCTCGGCCTGGAAGGTGATGACACCGAAGTCCTTTCGCGCCGCGAGCTCCTCCAGGATCGAGGAGGCAGGCGTGATCGGGTAGGCACCGAGAAAGAGGTCCAGACCGGACAGCTTCGCCGCCGCGACCAACCCGATCGAGAGCGCCGTGTTCCCCGTGATCTGCCGGTAGGTGCCCGGAGTGAGCCTCGCCGGCGCAACCTCGTACGACACGGCGAAGTCCTCGGACGTCTCCCCGTAGTTCCAGCCGGCCTTGAACGCCCGGGTGTTGGCCTCGGCGATCGAGGGACGCTTGCCGAACTTGTCCGCAATGAAGGCGAGCGTGCCGTCGATGGGCCGGTGGTAGAGCCAGGACATCAGTCCGAGCGCGAAGAAGTTCTTCGACCGTTCGGCCTCGCGCGAGGTGATCCCATCGATCCCCTTGAGCGCTTCGACGGTCATCGACGTCAGCGCGACCTCGTGCAGGTGATAGTCAGCGAGGGACCCATCCGCCAACGGGCTCTCGGCGTATCCCGCCTTCTGCAGCGAGCGCTCGTTGAAGGCGTCCGTGTTGAGGATGATCGTGCCGCCCTTTGGCAGGTCGCGCAGGTTCGTCTTCAGCGCCGCGGGATTCATCGCGACGAGCACATCGGGCCGGTCGCCAGGCGTGAGGATGTCGTGGTCGGCGAAATGAACCTGGAAGCCCGAGACGCCCGGGAGCGAACCGGCCGGCGCTCTGATCTCGGCCGGGAAGTCCGGGAAGGTCGCGAGATCGTTACCGAGGGTCGCGGTCTCGCTCGAGAACCGATCGCCCGTCAGCTGCATGCCGTCGCCTGAGTCACCGGCAAACCGGATGATGACCTGCTCGAGCTGCTCGACCTTCTTCCCAGCCACGCATTGCGGAGGGTACCCGTCGCAGCTGACGCGGCGCCTACGAAACCAGGCGGCGCTCGACGCGAAGGCCCCAGGCCTCGCCGGCGGCGAACAGCGCATCGGGATCGACGTCGCCAAGCCAGCCGATCACGTGACGCGCCGGGTCGTCGGGTGTGCAACCCACAACGGCAAGCCGCGTCGCCGGCTCGCTCTCCTCGATCCCAGCCGCGAGCTCGTCACGCCGGCGCTCGGCCTCCTCGGCGGCCGGGCCTTCTGCGTAGCCCTTTCCCATCGACCTAGGATACGGCGAGCAAGGCCTGCGAGGTCGAGCGGCCACGTCCCCATCTGCACCTCGCCGGCTGGGTCACGCGGCCATTCATCGCGCGGACGGTCGCAGTAGAGCTCCACGCCGTTGTCGTCGGGATCCCGCAGATAGATCGCCTCGCTGACTCCGTGATCCGAAGCGCCCTCGAGTGGAATCCCTGCTGCGAGCACGCCTCGCACAGCGTCGGCGAGCGTCACTCGGTCCGGATACAGCAACGCAACGTGGAAGAGGCCAGTCGCCCCGCGTGGCGGTGGGTGTCCCCCCGCGCGACTCCCACGTGTTGAGACCGATGTGATGGTGGTACCCGCCGGCCGACACGAATGCGGCCTGATCGCCAAGACGCGCCATCAGCTCGAGGCCGAGCACCCCACACCAGAACTCGAGCGAGCGGTCGAGGTCGGAGACCTTGAGATGGACGTGCCCGACCCGAACGCGCGAGTCGATCGTCATCGCTCAGGCGGCGCGCTGATCATGGTGCGCGCTCGGCGCGACGACCGGATCGCGCAGGAGGCGACAGGCGAAGACCATGTCCCGCGCGAAGAGATGACCGTGAAGCCTGCTCAGCCGGCCGCCGACAAAGCCGACGCGGACGTCGCCGAACCCCGACAGGAGAGCTTTGATTCTCGCAGGCGAGAACAGCTGGAGGTGCGTGGGATCGTCCTCCGGGCTTCGGCCGGCAAGGAACAGAAGTCGACTCTTCAGCCGGTACGCGTTCGGCACCGAGCCGGTGAACACCCCGCCCGGCCGCAGGACGCGGGTCGCCTCTGCAACCACCGCCTCTGGGTCGCGCAGATGCTCGAGCAACTCGCCCGCGACGACCACATCGAAGCTCGCGGACGGAAACGGGAGCTCGTCCTCGGCGTTCCCGACGACGGTCTCGAGCCCGAGCGCTGCCGCCCGCCTGAGCGCCGTACGGTCCACATCGAGGCCCACAACGGCGTTCCCGGGAAGGAAATGCCGGCTCACCGCGCCCGTGCGGCAGCCGAGGTCGAGCACCCGGCGCCCTGGACCGCCCACCGCGGCAACCAGGAAGGGGATCCGCTCGGGCACGAAGATGAAATCGCCGCCGTCACGGGAGATCCGGTGATGGAGCTCGTACTTTCGGCCTAGATCTTCCATGGGCTCACCCCGCAACCTGTTTGAAGGCGTTGAACGCCGGCTTCTTGATCAGGTCCGATCCGATCAGTCCGGATTGCCACCCGTCGGGTCGCGTCTCGTCGACGAGCAGGAACCAGATGAACATGTCGATCCTCGGGTGCTTTCGGGCTATCGCAACGGCCTCCTTCAGGTACTGCGCCTGCTTCACCCAGGAAACCCCGACGATGGTGTCGGTGGGATTGGTCTGGTAACCGTATTCGGTGATCCAGATCCGCTTCTTGCCCCACAGGCGTGTGACCTCGGAGATGAGGACCTCCAGGTTACCGAGCGTGACGGCGGTAGACGGCCGCCCGTTCGCCGCAGGAGGAGGCGGCGTGGACGGAGTCTCCACCGGGGAGCCGTAGTACGGATGATGGGCATAGGCGTCGAATCCGGCCGCGCCGGCCTTCCGAAGGGCCCGGGCAAAGGCGAGCGGCGAGACGGAGGGGCGGCCCGAGCTCGGGTTGTTGTTGCCGCGAGGCGCCGTGACCCCACAGGCGACCTTCGCCGTGGCCTGAACGCTCTTCACACCCTGCACGATCGCGTTGCAGATCCGCGCATAGTCACGCGCGCTCTGAATCGACCACCCCGTGACCGAGTCGGGGTCCCTGACGAACTGAGGCTTCAGGAAGACGGGGTTGTTCGGCTCGTTCCAGGCGATCCAGCTTCCGACGCGTGGAAGCCTCACCCCTGCGTCGTCGGCGTAGGTACCGCTGTAGCGTTCCGCGGCCGCCATCGCGAAGAGCTTGAGATCCTTTGCATTGGTCGGGGCGACGTTCCATCCCCGCGCGCGGTTTGCCCAGGCCGGCGTCCCGATGACGGAGAAGACCACCTGCTGCGCGTTGCGCCGCTGCACCGCGGACGACGGCGTCGTACGCGGTCCAGTCGTACGCCGGGTCTGCAGGGTCGGAAGGGTCCTGCGGTCGCTGCTTGGCGACGTGGATGCCGGCGCGCGACCACCAGAGGTTGACCCGGATGATCTTCGCCCGGCTCGCGCGGAGCAGCGGAAACACCTGGGCCGGGACGCCGTAGAGCACCTCGCCGTCGTCGAAGATGCCGACGCGGAGGTACGAGGAGCTCGACCGCGCGGGTGACGTCGCAGCACTCGACGCCAGGGCCGAGGCGAGAGAGACGGCGGCAAGAAGCGCCGCCGCGGTCCTACGCCGCACCGGAAGGCGAGCCGGAGCTAGGCACGCGCGGACTCCCGACCAAGAGCCGCGATCGTCCGACGGAGCCCGTCCTCGAGCGTCACCTCGGGCTCCCACCCGAGCAACTGCTTCGCGCGGGTGATGTCGGGTTGACGCACCTGCGGATCGTCGACCGGCAGGGCCTCGAACACGATCGGGCTCGACGAGTCGGTCATCCGGACAATCGTCTCGGCAAGCTCGAGCAGCGTCTTCTCGTCCGGGTTGCCGATGTTCACGGGCAGGTGCTCGCCCGACTCGGCGAGTGAGATCAGGCCACGCACGAGGTCGTCGACATAACAGAAGCTGCGGGTTTGCGACCCGTCGCCGAAGACCGTGATCTGCTTCTCCTCGAGCGCCTGACGGAGGAACGTGGGTATTGCGCGTCCGTCGTGGGGACGCATCCTCGGCCCATACGTGTTGAAGATCCGCACGATCGAGGTGTCGACGCCCTGCTGGCGGTGGTAGGCCATCGTCAGGGCCTCGGCATAGCGCTTCGCCTCGTCATACACCCCTCGCGGGCCGATGGGGTTGACGTGGCCCCAGTACGTCTCGGGCTGGGGGTGCACCTGCGGATCGCCGTAGACCTCGCTCGTCGAGGCAAGCAGGAATCGCGCTCGCTTGACCTTCGCCAGGCCGAGCGCATTGTGGGTGCCTGCCGAGCCGACCTTCAGCGTCTGCAGCGGCAACCGCAGATAGTCGATCGGGCTCGCGGGGCTGGCCAGGTGGTAGACGAAGTCTGCCGGCTCGGCAATCTCGATATGCGTGGTTACGTCGTGTGGGAAGAACCGAAAGGCGTCGTCGCGAAGGTGCTCGATGTTCGCCAGCGACCCGGTCTCGAGGTTGTCGACGCAGATGACACGATGACCCCTGGCAAGCAGCGCCTCACAGAGATGCGAGGCGAGAAATCCGGCTCCCCCGGTGACCACGGACGTCGGCATCCCGGAATGCTAGCCGTGGCCTCAGAAGGCGTGGGCGTTCCTTACGGACTCCTCACTTGCGTTCAGATCGCGATCCAACACCCACGGAGACCCATTGTCCTGGCCCGAGACTGCTAGCGAAGGTCCTTGTTTGCTTCCTTGTCGAAGAGCATTGCGAAGAGTGAGAACTGCGTCCCGGCGATCAAGAGCAGCGCGACGAGAACGACGGTCGGCGTCGTGATCTCATTTCCGCCGACGATCCGAGACAGGGCGACCACAACACCGAGCAGGAGACCGACGCCCGTCATCAGGGTGCCGAGCGCGTAGAAGAAGACGAGTGGGTGGAAGTCGCGGATGACGTACTTCTCCTTCATCCGCCACCAGAACCCCTTGAAGAGAAGCCACGAGATCCTCGGGGCAACCGCGTGGATGCGGATTCCCGACCGCTCGCCGACGCCGTAGATCGGGCGCGAGACGATATCGCGCACCCTTGCGTCCTGGACGTTGAGGTGCACGAGGATGTCGTTCGGAAACCCGTAGCGGCGGTAGACACGGTCGAGCGACAGCTTGCGGAGAGCCACGAGTGAGAGTGCCGTGTATCCCGCCTGAGAGTCCGCGACGTGCCAGTAGCCCGACGCGATCTTCGTCAGCAGCGAGAGGACGGCGTTGCCGAGGTACCGCGAGCGCGGAATGAGCGACCAGGCCTCGCCGCTCGCAAGCCGATTCGCCTTCGCGTAGTCGACCTCGCCTCGTGCGACCGGGGCGACCAGCCCCGCTAGCTCATCGGGATCCATCTGGTTGTCGGCCGCCATCACGCAGGTGACGTCGAAGCCTTCGTCGCGACAGAACGCGTAACCGGTCAGGATGGCCGCGCCGACACCGCCGTTGGACTGGTGCTGGATCAGCTCGACCCGTGAATCGGACAGCGCTTCGACCGTTGAGACCGTTCCGTCACGCGAGCAGTCGTCGACGACGACGATCCGGTCGACGAATGCCGGGATCCCGCGGATGGTCTCCGAAATCAGCTGTTCCTCGTCGAAAGCCGGAACGACGACTGCGACGCGCTTGTCCTCGAACATGCCGGCTAGGCGGTGGCGGCCCTGACCCGGCGGCGCAGAAGCCCGTCGAGCATCACCGCGAGCACCGCGCCGAGGACGAGGCCGGCCAGCCCGCCGATGATCGCGGCGTTTCGGCGGCTGGTCGCGGAGGTGCGCTTGCCGATCGGATCGGAGATCACGCGGCTGCGCTCGACCTGATCGGCGAGCGAGAGAAGCTGCCGCGTTGGCGGTGAGATCCTGCTGGATCGTCAGGCGCTGAGCTTCGGCGACGCTGAGGTTCGAGTTGATCCCCTGCGAGACGATGAGGCGGTCGCCGAGGGAGAGACCACTGCCGGAGAGGATCTGCTTCTGCTGTGCGAAGAGAGCCGCGACGCGGGCGTCGATTCGCTCGAGCTGAGCCTCATCGGTGGACATCTGCTCGTTCAGCTGCTTGATCTTCGTGTCGACGTACGGTGAGAGGATCGCCATCACCGACTGGGAGAACGAGAGCGACGCCTTCTCGGCCTTCTCCTTCTGCTTCGCCTGCACGGTGATCTGGACGAGCGGCGAGAGATTGCGTCCCGTCTGCCCGGTGGCGATCGTGATCGGCTGCGACGTGACGTTCCCGCGCAGCTGAGCCCGGGTCAGACCGGACGCGGCGATCGCCTTGTCGATCGCGCTGTCCGTGCGAATGATCTCCGGGACGGTCTTCGGGTTCGTCTGCAGGCTCTGGATCTGACCGCCGCCGCTCGGCGTGAACGGCTGCCCCATGTAGAGGAGCGTGTTCGCCTCGAAGACGGTGCCACCGCTGCTCGCGGCGCCGACGCCGAGAACGGCGCCGACAACCAGTCCGACCACCGGCAGCCACCAGTGCGCAAGAATCCGCGACCAGGCCGACCCGAGGTCGACCTCTCGCTCAGCATCGAGATCGAGGCGCGGTTGGTTCATGCCGCGCCGACCCTAGCAGCGGCCCATTCCCACTGGGCGCGAAGGCCATCGGCCAACCCGGTCGTGGGTTGCCAGCCGAGCTCGCGCAGGGCCTTGGCAACGTCGGCCTTCGTGCGCCTGACATCGCCCTTCGCCGCGCTGAGCCGCTCAACCTGGAGCGACCTCTCGGCGAGGCCTTCGGCGAGACGAATGGCCTCGCTCATCGTGGCCTCGTCACCGCCGCCGATGTTGTAGATCTCGCCGCGCTCGCCCCGTTCCATCGCCGCAATCGTTCCGTCAACGGCGTCGGCGACATACGTGAAGCTCCGCGACGCGGAGCCGTCGCCGAACAGCGCGAACGACCGCCCTTCGGCCAGCGCCTCGAGCATCGGGGTGAACGCCATGTCCGGTCGCTGTCGCGGCCCGTAGACGGTGAAGAAGCGCACGCCGACCGCGTCGAGCCCGGTCGTGGCGCCGAGCGCGTACGCAAGGTGCTCGCACGCAAGCTTCGTGACGCCGTACGGAGCGATCGGACGGGGAAGCGCGTCCTCGCGCGTCGGGTAGGCCTCCGCGTCACCGTAGATCGAGGACGACGAGGCGTAGATCACCCGGATCCCGCGCTCTGCCGCGGCCTCGAACACCCGCTGGCTCGCGAGCACGTTCCGGCGCACGTAGAGCTGAAAGTCGTGTCCGAAGCTCGCCCGGACGCCCGGCTGGCCCGCAAGGTGATAGATCCTGTCGGCGCCGGCGAAGAGCACCTCGAGCTCGTCCGTCTCGAGATCGGCCTCGACCACATCGAAGCCCTGCGCGTTCGCGCGCTTCCTGGCCGGGTCGTAGTAGTCGGTGAACGAGTCGATCGCCACGACGTCGTGACCTTCGACCAGAAGCGCCTCGGTGAGGTGGGAGCCGATGAAGCCGGCGGCGCCCGTGACGACAACACGCATCGCAGAACCGTAGCGGCCGCGTTGACCCGTCAACCCGGCTTCAATGCGTAGATGCGGGCATACCCCACGAGGTAGGCCTGCTCGGCGTCGGCGACGAGCGGAGAGTACTCCCCGTCAGGGAACGTCCAGACCTGCTTTCCGGTGCGGGCGTCGAGTGCGTACGTGCGGCGCTCGAGTGTCGCGAACCAGACGAGTCCCGCCATCACCGTCGGGGAGCCCGAGATCGGGCCGTTGGCGCGAAACCGCCACCGCACATCCCCGGTCGCCGCGTCGAGGGCAAGGAACTCCTTCGAGTACGACCCGACGTACACCGTGCGCTGCCAGACGGCGGGCGACGAGTACACGTAGCCCCCGGTCGAACGCGACCAGCGAAGCTCGCCGGTCGCGGCCCCGTAGGAGTAGACCTTGCCGTCGGTCGAGCCGAGATACACGCGCCCGTACGCCAGGGCGGGGGTCGAGTAGAACCGCCCCTTGCCCCCGAAGCGATCCTGCGACGATGCGCTCCACTGGAGCGCTCCGGTCCGGATGTCGAGCGCGTAGAGCCTTCCGTCATAGGCGCCGACGAAGACACGGTTCCCCGACGCCGAGACGGCTGCCTTGACGCGGCCGCCCGTTCGGAAGGTCCACAGCTTTCGGCCGGTCTCGAGCTCGAGGGCGACGACATCACCCCGCCAGTCACCGACGATGACCCGGGCTCCGACGATCAGAGGGGACGACTCGGTGGGGCCGAGTCGGACGCGCCATCGCACCGCCCCCGTCTTCGCGTCGAACGCGACCACCTGACCATCGAGCGAGTCGGGCGAGACTGTCCGTGTTGCACGGCGGCGGGTTGAGGAACGACTGGACGACCAGATGGTCGGCGACCGCAGGGGTCGAGGCAACGCACCGACGTTCGGCGCGGCGCCAGACCGTCTCTCCGCTCTTGGCGTCGATGGCGAAGGTGACGCCGTCGTTGTTGGTGACGTAGAGGCGCCCGTACGCGACCGACGGCGGAAACTCGAGCAGCGCTCCGCCGCGGAACCGCCACACCTCCTTGAACGGGGGACGATGGTCGTACGGCGAGATCCTGGCACGGTCGTTCGCGTAGCCGAACGTCGGCCACGAGACGACATCCGACTCGACCTCCGGGTCAACGGGTGGAGGCCGAACGGGGTCCGGGATCTCGGTCTCGATGAACTCCTCGGTCGACGAGCCGCGCACGTCGTCCGCGCCGGCGAGCTTGGTGACCAGCGTCCCGACGCCGACTCCGACCACGAGGACGGCCGCAGCGACGAGTGCCGCCGTCCGCTTGGTCACGTCGACTCGACTGCGACGTGTCGCGCGAGTGCTCCGGCGTAGGGAACGAGAACGCCCTCGTCGTCCTCGACGAGACACACGTCCGAGAAGAACCGCGTCATCACCACGCCGGCGCGGAAGTCGCCGAGCCGGGGCTCGGGCCGCTCGCCGCGCGCGAGTGCCAGCGCCAGCTCCGGATAGCGGCTCCCCGCCGCCGTCGGAAGCGGAAATGCACCCCCGAAGCGTGGGTTCACATCGGTCACCGGGAGACTCCCGTCGGGCTCCCGGAAGCACTGGATGCAGGCGGGCCCGACGATCCCGATCGTTTCCGCGACGTGGGCGCCGTGTGCGATCAGTGCCTCGTCTGCGACCGTGTGCCCCTTGATCGACTCACCGCCCTTCGACTGGATCATCGTCCGCGGGACGGCATTGAGGCAGCGGGCGTCGCGGTCGCAGAAGACGTCGATCGAGAACTCCTCACCGAGGCACATCTCCTGGACGAACGAGTCGACCGGCGTGCGCTCGAGATGGTGGGCGAGCTCCTCGGGCGTGTTGGCTCGATAGATGTGCCGTGAGCCGAAGCCCTCACGCACCTTGACGAGAAGCGGATAGCGCGCGTCGTCGGGAACGTCACCCGGAAGCCACGAGCGCGGGCTTTCGATCCCGTGCTCCTCGAAGAAGACGTGCGCGAGCCACTTGTCTCCCATGGTGCGGCAGACCTCGGGTGACGGGGCGAGCACGAACGCGGGAGCCAGCGTCTCGCGCGCAAGCGAGAGGATCTCCTGGTCGAGATCTGAGAGTGGAACGATGAGCCGAACGTCGTGCTCGAGCACCAACGCGGCCAGCGCGGCGACGTACGCCGGGTCGTCGACGCGCGGAACCAGCGCCTTGCGATCGGCATGGTAGAGCGCAGGGGCGAGGTGGTCGGCATCGGTCGCGACTGTGAGCCCTCCCGCGTGCGAGAAGGCGCTCACGATGTCGACGCGCTGCCCCGCGCACGTGAACAGCACCGCGGTCATCTGAGTTGTCAGGGTACCGGGCCTGAACCGCTGTCCCACCCGCCGGTCTTGCCCTTGTACGTCCCGCCGAGGAGCGCGAGCGGGGTGCGCAGCAGAATCAGGAGGTCGACCTTCGGCGAGCGGTGCTCGACGTACCAGACGTCGAGCTCGATGCGCTCGTCCCACGGGAGCGTCGCGCGGCCCTTGATCTGGGCCCACCCGGTCAGGCCCGGGCGCACGTCCAGCCGCTTGCGCTGACGCTCGTCGTAGCGCTCGACCTGGTAGCGAAGGGTCGGTCTCGGGCCGATGATCGACATGTCGCCGCGCAGCACATTCCACAGCTGTGGCAGCTCGTCGAGCGACGTGCGACGCACGAGCTTGCCGACCCGCGTGATCCGAGCGTCTCCCTTGTCGACCGCATAGCCGGCGCCCTTGTGCTCGGCGTCCACGACCATCGAGCGGAGCTTGAGCAGCTCGAAGTCCTTTCCCCCGCGCCCAACCCGGGTCTGGCGGAAGAGGACCGGCCCGCCGTCCTCGAGCTTCTTCGCCACCGCGACAAGCGCGAGGAACGGGCTCGCGACGACAAGTGCGATGCCGGCGACCGCGACATCCGCAGCGCGGTTCATCAGCGCGTCCCCTCGGGCGCCTCCCACGTGGCGGGTACGCCGCGGCGGAGGTAGTTGAGCAGCGCCTGGACGGTCGCCCAGGTGACATAGAGGTAGTACCGCGCGATCGAGAGGCCCGCGGCAAATGCCGCCAGCAGCGTGAGCTGCCCCACCAGGATGAGCGCGTAGACCGGGCCCGCCGTCATCAGCGCAACGTTCGTCCCGGCGAGGACGAGATGGAGCAAGCCGCTCGCGTAGCGCAGCGTGCGATGCGAGATCATGGCGACGAGATATCCCGGAGGGAGACGGCGGAGCATCGAGCCGCGCAGCGAGATCTCCCAGCAATGCTCGAACATCCTCACCTTGCGCCGGTACTCGGTCTCGTTCGACGGTGTCGGCTTCTCGAAGGCGTGGGCCTCGGGCTCGTACACCGCGCGGGCGCCACCCTGCACCATCCTGTACGGAAACGACAGGTCGTGACCCCACCGCGGGTCGACCTCGACATAGCGCTCCCGACGCAGTGCGTAGATCGACCCGTTGCCACCCGTGATCGAGCCGAGGCGCGACTCGGCGGAACGAAGCGCCATCTCGTAGCGCCAGTAGAGGCCCTCGCGATTCCCACCCTCTGCCGGATCGAGCCGAAGCTGCCCGCAGACGTAGGCAACCTCGGGATCGGCGAGGGTGGCGACGAGCTTCCGCAGCGCGTCGGGCGCCCAGGTTGCGTTCGCGTCGGAGAACGCAACCACCTCGCTGGTCGCCTCGCGCACCGCCCGATCCTGGGCGGCGACCTTGCCGCCGCGTGGGCAGTCGAGCAGGCTCACCCGCGGCTCGCGTGCTGCGATCGCCCGGACGCGCTCGTTGGTCGCGTCGCTCGACGCGTCCGACGCGACCACGATGGCGAGCTTCTCGTCGGGATAGTCGAGCGCCAGCAGATTCTGAAGGCGTCGCACGATCACCGTCTCCTCGTTATGGGCGGCGACGATCACCGTCACCTCGGGCTCCCACGCAGGGTCGGCACGAACTGCTCGTGTCCGAACACGCGCCAGCGCCAGCGCCAGCAGCGGATACGCAGCGTGCGTCCAGACGAGAGCGCCGAGCGACGCCCAGAAGAGAATCTTCACCACGATCATCAGGGTCGAGTGTAGGCGGCGTGCGCGGGCGACCGACGCGTGGGCGCGATCATCGGGAGGCCCCCGATACCATCCCTGGCCGTGACCGACCGGCCCATCCGCGTTCTGCGAGTCATCGCACGCCTGAACGTCGGCGGACCGGCGCTTCATGTCGCCTATCTCTCCTCCGGCCTCGCGGACCGAGGCTATGAGACGACGCTGGTCGCGGGTGACGTCGGCGGTGGCGAGGAGTCGATGGCAGGCGTCGCCGCACAGCGTGGTGTCGACGTCGTCCGCCTGCCCGGCCTATCGCGCGAGTTGTCGCCGGTACGCGACCTGATCGCCACCTGGCGGCTCGCCGCGATCATCCGACGGGTCAAGCCCGATGTCATTCACACCCACACCGCAAAGGCAGGCGCGGTAGGCCGCGCGGCAGCCTTCATCGCAGGCAGGCCTCGACCCGTCGTCGTCCACACCTTCCACGGGCACGTGCTTCGCGGGTACTTCGGCACCGCCGGCTCGCTGGTGTTCCGCGTCATCGAGACGGTGCTCGCGCGGTGCACCGACCGGCTCGTCGCAGTGAGCCCCGAGGTGCGAGACGAGCTGGTCGGGCTGCACGTCGCCCCCCGGGAGAAGTTCGAGGTGATCCGTCTCGGCATCGAGCTCGAGCCCCGGGTGAGCTTCGACGGTGATGCGGCTGAGGTGCGCCGGCGCCTCGGCATACCCCCCGAGAAGTACGTGGTCGGCTGGTTCGGGCGGATGACAGCCGTCAAGCGGACGGACGATCTCCTGACGATGCTGACCGGGACTTCGAGAGCGAGGGATCGACGCCCTGCTCCTTCTCGTCGGTGACGGCACCGACCGCGCGGCGCTCGAGCAGCGGGCGCACGATCTCGGCATTGCTCGCTCGTGCCTGTTCCTCGGGTACCAGGAGGAGGTGGCGCCCTGGTATGCGATCTGCGACGCGGTCGTGTTGACGTCGGCGAACGAGGGGACGCCGGTGACGATCATCGAGGCGCTGGCGGCAGGCCGTCCCGTCGTCTCGACCCGGGTCGGTGGCGTGCCCGATGTCGTCGACGAGGGAGAGACCGGATTCCTCGTCCGCAGGGGAGATACGCATGCGATGGCCGAGCGCCTCGAGCTCCTCGCACGCAACCCGGAACGGGCGAGGACGATGGGCGAGACCGGCCGCACACGGGTGCTCGAGCGATACTCGGTCTCGCGCCTCGTGGACGACGTCGACGAGCTCTACCGCCGGCTCCTCGGCAAGAGCTAGCCGCTACCAACCACCGTGGCGGTTGACCGGCGATCGAGGCACGTCCGGATGATGGCCACGACACGGCGCATCGCGCCGCGCTCGCCTACGGCCCGTACTTCAACCAGTACTAACCGCAGACGATCACGACACGCTGCTTGGTCGTCACCACCCCCGAACGCACCCCAATCACCGACCAACCACCTCTGCAACGACCTTGCGGTAGCGCTCGAAGGCAACCTCGCGGTCGGCCTCGCGCTCGACCCAGACGCGACCACGCTCGCCGAGGCCGACGAGCAGCTCGGGCTGCTCGACTACATCGCGAATGACGCTCGCCACGAGCTGTGGCCGACCGGGGGCAACGACGATCCCGCACTCGACCTCCTGCACGAGTCTCACGGTTTCGCTGTCGGCGTCCGCCGAGACGAGCACGGGCTTGCCGGCCGCGAGAATGCCGTACAGCCGGCTCGGGACGACAAACCCTGAAAGCCCTCGCGCGAGCCCGACGTAGTGGAGATCACCGGATGCGAGCGACAGCGGAAGCGCCTCGCGCGGTTGATAGCCGAGAAACCGTACGGTCCTCGTGACCTCGAGCCTCTGAGCGAGTCGGGTCAGCTCTCCATGCCTCGCTCCGAATCCGATCACCAGGATCTGGAGGCTCTCGAGGTCCCTCAGGAACGTCGCCGCGCGAACGAGCGTGTCGAGGTCCTGAGCGTGGCCGACGTTGCCCGAGTGCATCACGACGAACGAATCGGCGACCCCGTGGCCGTCCGACCAGGGGTTGTCCCGAGGTTGCGGGACGAGCGTCTTCGTGTCCACCCAGTTGGGGATCACGTCGACGCGACCGGCCCCCTTGGCCACCAGTCGTAGCTTCATCGTGTCCCCGATCGCGACCACGCGATCGGCCCTGCGGAGATACAGCCCCACCAGCTTCCGGAGCGCGCCGATGACCAGCGGGTTCTCGAGTCGTCCGAGCCGCTGCGCGATCTCGGGAAACACGTCCTGGCTGATCACCATCAGCGGCGCACCGAACCGGCGTGCGACGACGAGCCCGACGTCCCCGACCACGGGTGGGTCGGTCATGCAGAGAACGAGGTCGGGCCGCTCGCCACGAAGGGCAGTGAGCGCCGTGTCGCCGAGGTAGGTCGCGTAGTTCGCCGCGCGGAGATGCAGCTGCGAGCGCTCGTACGAGGTCGAGCGGACGCGCTGGATCGTGACCCCGTTGCGAACCTCGATCGTGGGCAGGTCGTCGTGCCCGTGAAGGTGTCCCGTCACAACCGTCACCTCGTAGTCGACGGCGAGGGCCTCACAGAGCTGAGCGAGCAGCTGGGCGGTGGCCTCGACGCCGGGCCAGTAGTACTGGTTGAGAACGAGGATCCGCTTGCGCGGCACGTCGGGGCTCATGAACGGAACGGTAACCGCGATTCGGGAAGCTCCCAGCCGACGAAGTAGGGTGCTGACCGATGGAGGGTGGATCCTTGCGCATCCTGTGGGCGACGCCGGCGTTCTGGCCGGCCCATGCATTCGGCGGCCCTGTGGTGGTGGCGCGCGAGCTCGTCGGTCGTCTCGTGAGCCGCGGGCACACCGTTCAGGTGGTGACGACCTCGCTCGTCGAGGTGGGGCGCAGGGCGCCTTCGCGAACGCGCGTGGAGGCCGTCGAGGGAGCCGAGGTCACGTACCTCGGCACGCCGGTGCGCTATCGGTGGATGGGCATCACGCCGACTCTGCCCCTCTACCTCCACCGGGTCACGCGGCCCGACGTGGTGCATGCGATGGGGTTCCGTGATCCCGTCACGACAGGTGTCGTAGCCTGGTGTCGGGCACGCTCGGTGCCGTACGTCTTCGAGCCCGTGGGCATGCTCAGGCCACGGTTGCGCAAGGTGCGCGGGAAGCGCATCTTCGATGCGACGGTCGCGCGCGGAGTCGCCGGAGCCGCGCGACTCGTGATCGTCTCCTCCGAGCGTGAGCGCGAGGATGCACTGGCGTGCGGCGTCGAGGCGGAGCGCATCCGCCTGCGTGGCAACGCGTTCCCCGACCCGCCTCCCGCCGAAGCCGGCGATCCGCTGGCCGGCATCGTCCCTCCCGGAGCGCCTGTGGCCCTCTACGTCGGGCGAATGGCGGCGGAGAAGGGCGTCGAGCACCTGCTGGCGCTCGCCAAGGCGCTCCCCCAGGTCCACGTCGTCCTCGCCGGCCCCGACGACCGGCACGGGACGGTCGGCCTGGTTCAGGCGGCAATGCGCGATCCGTCGACCGTGGGGCGCGTCCACCTGCTGCCTCCGACGCCCGGGCCGCCGTACGACCTGTATCGGCGAGCCGACGTCTTCGTCCTCGCCTCGGGTGGCGAGAACTTCGGCCTCGTGGCGGCCGAGGCCGCGGCGGTGGGTACTCCCGTGGTCGTCTCCGACCGCTCCGGGATCGCAACCGCCTTTGCCGAGGGAGAGGCCCTCGTTGTCCCATACGACACGGAGGCCACGGTGAAGGCTGTCGCCCGCGTGCTGAGCGAGCCCGGGCTCCGCGCGCAACTCGCGCGCGGGGCGCTCACCGCCGCAGCGCGCTCGTCGTGGGCGCGGGTCGCCGAGGCACAGGAGGAGATCTACCGCGAAGCGCTCGCAGAGCCGGGCGAGCGCGCCAGCAGGCGGCCGCGCCTGAATCAGGTTCTCGATGCTCGGCTCGTAGCCCCATGCCTTCATCGAGCTCGCGCGAGGCCGCCCCGGCTGCGCGCCGGACCGACGGGTCGGCTGCGAGCCAGCGAATCGCCTCTGCCGTCGCGCGGGCATCGTCCACGGGAACGAGGCGACCGTTGACTCCATCGTCGAGAAGGTCGAAGGCCGCACCCACGCGATCCGAGAGCACGAGCGGAAGGCCGCACGCCGCCGCCTCGTTGACGACGACGCCCCAGGGCTCGTGCCGCGAGAGCAGCGCGAAGATGTCCGCGATGACGAAGCGCTCGACGATCCGCTCCCAGGGGATATCGGGAAGAACGATCAGGCGAACCCCGAGCCGGGCGGCCTGGTCCTGAAGGCTCTCGAGCTCGGCGCCCGACCCTGCGAGAACCAGCACGAGTCGCCGGTCGGCGGCCGCCGCGATCGCGTCCACGAGCGTGTCGAGGCCCTTTTCCGGCGCGAGCCTGGCGACCGAGAGGACTGCGATGTCCTCCGGGGCGAGCCCCACTTCGAGCCGCATCGCCTCTCTGTCCGGCATCAGGCGATCGGTCTCGCTCCCGAACGTCGCCACATCGATCGTGTCGGCGAACAGTGAGATCCTCTCGGGATCCGCGCCGCGGGCGATCATCGACTCCCGGGCAAGGCGCCCGACGACGAGAACCTGCGCGGCACCGCGGAGCATCGGCCCGACAACCGATCCCTTCACGAGGCGCCGCCATCCCGGCCGGGCGTCGCGGTCGTTGCTCTCCACCAGCAGCGCGTACGAAACACCGTTCCGTCGACACCAGGCGGCCGCCGCCTGCGACGCGAAGGTGCTCCAACCGGACACGACGACTCCGTCGGGTCGCGATTCGCGAAGAGCGCCGAAGATCTCCGTCGAGATGGGATACTCGTGGCGCAGGGCGCGGTACACACCCGGGACGCGACGTCCCTCGAGGAACACCGCGCGATGCTCGGGCTCGATCGTCCAGGTCCGGCGCTGCACCGAAGACCCTGCATAGAGCACGGTCAATTCGAGCTCGGGCCGCCTGGCGACGCGGTCGAGCATGACGGTTCGAAACGGCGTCGGCTCCGGGAAGACCATCGTCAGGCGAACGGGCCTGGCCGCCGGTCGTCGACCGGGCTCGCCTTTGCTCGGCGACGGAGCTTTCTCTGCGACGGCGGCGCCGCTCGCCAAGGTGGGTGGGAAGCCTTGCCGGCAGCGCAGGGTCGAGCTCGAGCGCCTCGCGCAGTAGCGCCGTCCGGTGCTCCCCACGCGACGCTGCGCGGGCGAGCGTTCGGGCGGCGATACGGCTGGCGACGCCGGTGGGGTAGCGCAGCTCGAACGCGTCGACGAGCTCGACGTACGCCCTCGCCGCGGAGAGAAGCTTGCCTGCCGGGACGCCGTGACCGGCGCCCAGAAGCCACGCCAACTCGGCGCGGTTCGGCTCGAGCGTCGGCGCGAGCTCGCCGATCTGCCTCAACGCCACCCGCCGCTGACATTCACGCTGCAGCTCGGCCCGCCGGGCCGACGCCTGCGTTGGATGCTTGCGATAGAGCACCAGGCTCTCCAGCACGTTGTCTCCGTCGGCGACCGCGAGGAGACGGGCCCAGAGGTCGTAGTCCTCGCTCTCGCCGAAGCTCGTGTCGTAGCGAAGGTCGTGCCGGTCGAAGATCTCCTTGTCGAGCAGCACCGTCGAGTGGAAGAACGGTGACGAGAAGAGCGACGCGAAGCGAACGGCGGTCGGGCCGACCGGCATCGGGTGGGTCGCCCCAAGAGCGCCGTCGGCCGCGAGGTCGATCATCCCGGTCCCGACGACGGCTACGGGTGGGTCGGTGGTGATCCTGGCGACGAGACGCTCGAGCCAGATCGGCAAGGCAACGTCATCTGCATCCATCCGGGCGACGTAGCGTCCGCGCACGGCATCGAGCCCGCGGTTGAGCGCACCCGCGAGGCCGAGCGGCTCCGGATTGGCAACGATCACGAGCCGCGGGTCGTCGAGCGCGGTTGCGATCTCGGCCGTGCGATCGACCGAGCCGTCGTCGACCAGGACGACCTCGAAGTCGGCGAGCGTCTGGGCGTACACCGCTTCCAGCGCCTCGCCGATGGTCGACTCGGCGTCGCGAGCGGCGACGAGGACCGAGACAAGTGGCCCGGTGGGGCTCACGCCGGCATTGACCGGTTGGTGCGACACGAGTCGATCATCTCGGCGCGGAGGGTAGCCTGCGCCGGTGCCCGATCCTGAGCCCAGCTTCGACCTCGTGGTCGCCACCGTCGACCGCACCGATGATCTTGCGGCGCTGCTTCGCTGCCTGGCTTCCCAGACCTACCCTCGCTTCCGCGTCCTCGTGGTCGACCAGAACCCCGACGACCGGATCGGCCCTCTTCTCGAGGCTGCAAACGGCATCGAGATCGTCCGGCTCCGCTCGCCGCGCGGCCTGTCACGGGCGCGCAACGTCGCGCTGCGAGAGCTCACAGGCGACCTGATCGGGTTTCCGGACGACGATTGCCTCTATCCCCCGGACTTTCTCGCCCGCGTGAAGGACAGGTTCGTCGACCGCTCCGCAGGTGCAGGGATTCAGCGGTCGGGCGGAGGATCGAGACGGTCGGATCGTCGGGCGGTGGCCCAGCGCCCCGACGCAGGTCGACTGGGGCAACGTGTGGCACACGGCGACCTCCCACACGATGTTCCTGCGGCGCGCGCTCGTGGAGCGGATCGGCCCATTCGACGAGAGCATGGGCCTCGGCTCCGGTTCGGCCTGGTCGTCGGGCGAGGAGATCGACTATCTCGTGCGCGGTCTCCGCCTCGGCTCGCGCATCGAGTTCGATCCATCGCTCGTCGTGACTCATCCGGTCAAGCCCGCAGCGCCTGCCGAGCTCGTCGCACTCGGAAGGAGGGACGGAGAAAGCGTCGGCTATCTCCTCGCGCGCAATGCGGCCTCCGCGCGCAGGGTCGGCCGCATGCTGATTCGGCCCAGCGTTGGAGCGCTACTGTCGCTGCTCCTGCTCGACCGGACACGAGCTCGGTTTCATGCGGCGACGTTCGTCGGGCGAGCCCACGGCTATGTCGCCGGCCGCCGGCGCGGCGTTCGATCGGTCGGATAGCCCGCAGACCGGACGCGTCAAGCGCGCCGACCGAAGAGACGATGCGTCAGCTCGGACGGCGGGCGATGAGCTCGTCGAAGATCACGGAGTGGCGATCGAGCCACGCCGCGAGCCCGAAGCGCTCGACCGCGCGCCGGCGGGCTCCGGCCGCAAGCGCCTCGCGCGCCGCGAACGCGGTGACGACTGCGTCCGCAAGTGCCTCGGCCGTAGGGGGCGAGTCGCGTTCGAACCCGTCGTCATGAGGAACCCCGATCCCGGCCTCGTCGGCGACGAGCTCGGTCGTCCCGCCGCTCGCCGCGTACACGACGGGCAGCCCACACGCCATTGCCTCGATGACCGTCGTCGGGCACGGGTCGTTCACCTTCGTGTGGAGGAGCAGGTGCGCGCCGCGAAACAGAGCGGGCGCCTCCCGTTGGGTGTACGAACCGAGCCAGTCCACGTGGTCGTGCAGGCCGAGGCGACCGAGCGTCGGCTCCGGGTCCGAGACCAGGCGCCCACTGATCAGTAGCCGAGCGTCGGGATGCACATCGAGGACGCGGCGCAGCGTCTCGAGCCCGAGCTCCAGCCGATACGCCTGCGTCTGATCGCCACCGAGGAGAATGCGCGGCCCACCGTCCGGAGCGGTCGCGGAGGGACTGAAGAAGTCGGTGTCGACGGCGTTTGGAAGCACCTCCCACGTCCCTCTCGTCTCCCCGAGGAAGAGATCCGAGCAACGCCGGCTGAACTCGCTCTGGAACACGACGTGGTCAGCGGCGAGGACCGCTCGTCGAAGCGGTGCATTGAGCTCCTCGACCCGCGCTCCAGCCCAACCCGGATAGGCAACACCGTCCTGGTTGACGACGACCGGAATCCCCCGCTTTCGGCTGAACCGCAGCAATTGGTCGAGGTCACGCGGGAGGTACGTGGTTCCGAGGTAGAGCAGGGAAAAGTCCGAGGGGTGATTCGGAAACCGCGACGCGAGCTTCTGAAGCTTGGCGGTGCCACCCGCCGCCTGCTCGCCCGGACCGGGAATGCGGTCCCACCCGTAGAAGACGCGAAGCCCAGGCTTGTGAGCCGGCCGCGCGAGGAGGCGTACCCAGCGAAGCCCCGCGCGACCCCAGCGATGCGCCTTCGTGTCCCGGCCGCTCACGCCACGAACCCCTCGAGGAGCGCCTCCCACCTCGGCGCCAGCGCCGCGTGGGCATTGGCCGCGGCGGTGACGCGCCCCGCGGCGCGGAAGCCGGCGACCTGTCCGGGGTCGTCGTGGATCCGCTCGAGCGCTGCCGCGAGCGCTGCCGCGTCCTCGATGTCCACGAGGAGCCCATTGACACCGTCCGTGACGAGGTCGTTCGCCTGACCGGCCCGGGTAGAGACGATCGTGGTGCCCGTCGCCATCGACTCGAGGATGGACTTCGGGCCGCCTTCCTGCCTCGAGGCGACCGCGTAGGCGTCGAGTGCGTGGTAGGCGTCGAGCAGCCCCGAGCGGTCTGGGAGGAGTCGATGGACGTGGCGGACGCCCGCCGCGTCGAGCGCCGTCCGGACGAAGCCGCGCGATGGCCCCGTGAGCAGGACAACGAGATCGTCGACGCGGCGATCCAGCTCGACGAGCGCCTCGACGAGGACGTCCGGGCCCTTGATCCACTTCGGTTCGAGCCCATCCCCCCAGCCCAGCCCGTCCTTCTGGAACGAACCGACGACGAACGCGTCCTGCGGGAGCCCGAGCGACGCCCGTGCGGCGTGACGGCGTTCCGGCGTGACGAGGGGGAACGCATCGAGCTCGATCCCGATCGGGATCCGATGGACCCGGTCGGGGGCGACGCCCGCCGTCAGGACGAGCTCCTCCATCTCGGTGTGCGTCACCTGGACGCGGGCGATCCGGTCGTGGTGGCTGCGGAGCAGTCTGGAACGCCCAGTCGAACTCGTCGTAGCCGGGCGTTCCGGGGCGGCCGTGGAAGTAGGCGAGGCCGAGCCGGTGGGTCGACCCGAGCCAGAGGGGATCCAGCCCGGCGAAGTGACTCGTGTGGAACACGGCCTGTCGCCTCGTGTGGCGCGCCCAGCCGCTCGGGCCAACGGCATGGCCCGCACTCTGCGCGACCCCGGCGACGTACGTGGCCTCGTCGTCGAGCGCCCAGCCGAGCTCGTCGCCGAGCACGAAGACGTGGCTCCACGGCTCCCAGCGAGCGGTGCGGGCGCGGGTGACGAGCTCGTCCGGCGCGCGCCGAAGCCGCGCGGGGACACGCCTTAGCCGACGGACGGCCGCCAGTCGCCTCATCCGTGGATCGCCTCGAGGTAGCGGTCGGCGACCTCGGCGAGCGGCGAGAGCCGGATCGCAGCGCGACGCTCGTCGAGCTCCGCGACCAGCCGGTCGAGCACCGTCGGCAGCTCCTCGTCCGCGTCGAAGCCGAGCCCACCCTCGCCGACGAGCTCGGGGTGGCCGCCGCTACGGAGAAAGACCGCCGGTAGACCGCACGCGAGCGCCTCGAGGAGCGCGTTCGAGCAGGGATCGTCGCGGCTCGCGGCGAGGTACACGTCGTGCGCACGAAGCTCGTCCGCGAACGCGGCCGACGGAAGCGGCTGAAGCACGCGCGACCGGCGTGAGCGACACGGGCAGGTTGCCGACGAACGTGAGCTCGTAGCGGTCGGTGTCGAGCGTCCGGTCGAGCGTGACGAGGGTGTCGGCTCCCTTGCGGGCGTTGGACGACCAGCTCGCAGCGATGACCCGAACCTTGCGGTCACCGAGGGACGGCCGGGAGCTCGGGGGAAAGAAGATCCCTGGATCCGGAGCGTTCGGGATGACGATCGGATTACGCGGCTCGAGTCCGAGCTCCCGGTGCTTGTCGAGACTGAAGACCGACTGCAGGATCGTCGCGTCGGCCAGCGCGTTGAGGCGCATCACCAATGCATCCGTGCCGTCGTCGAAGCCGCGGTACGCCCCGACCGGCCCGTCGATTCGGTGGATCATCCGGACGTCCGCTCGGGCGAACCGCCGCAGCCTTGCCGCCTCGAAGTTGAACGAGTTGTAGAGGCAGGTCGTCGTGCGCGCTGAGATCCGATTCTCCTCGAGGACGAGCCCTCGACGTGCGAGCTCACCGAGCAGAGCCCGCAGGAACTGGTGGCCGCCACCGGCCGGAGGTGGAGCGAACTCGTGGAACACGGCAAGGTCGGCCCGCCCGTCACGCGTACGACGGAAGTCCAGCTCGGCCTGTCCGCGCACGACAAGGCCTCGACGGAAGCGGCGCACGTTGATGCGTCCCGCGCGGGCAGTCTCGCGAATCGTCACGCCATCACCGTAGACAACGTCAGGGCGCGGACCTTGCCGTCTCGCAGATCGACTCGAGCCTGGTCGCGAAGCCCTGGATCGACCCCTCGGCAACGGTCAGCGCCCGTGCGGAGCGCCCGAGCGTCTCGGCCGCTTCCGGGTGATCGAGGATCGCGCGCACCGCTCGCGCGAGCGCGGAAGGATCGCCGGGAGGGACGAGGTGGACTGTCTGTCCGTCTCGGAGGCTTTCCGCCCAGAGACCGCGGGTGCGGGAGAGCACGACGGGTCGTCCACACGCCGAGGCCTGGAGGGTGACGCTTTGGCCCGACGGCTGGGCGACGTCTCTCACCGGCACCACAACCGCGGCCGCCCCCCGGTACACCTCCCGCACTTCGTCGTCACCGAGAACCTGGCGATGCCAGTCGGCCTCCTCCCAGCTCACGTTCTCGGGGAGCTCCGAGGGCCTCGGGTGAGAGGTGAGGATCCGTACCCTCGCGGGGATCGAGGCGGCGGCCGAGACGAGCGTGCTCCAGTCCCGGTTCCCGTCGTTTCCGATCGCAACGATCTCGGGCTCCTGCAACGGCGGCCCAGGCCCGGGTGCCCAGAAGGCAGTGTCGACTCCGAAACGGTTGACGTGAACACGCGACTCGAGCTCGGGCGCGCGGCCGAGGAGGTCCTCCAGCTCGCCCGGGCCGTAGAGCACCGAATGACACGAGCGCAGCAAGCGGCGCGTCGTGGTCCGCCGCAGAGGCCTCCAGGGATCGGTCACGAGGCCGGCGACGATCCCGACCAGCGGCCGTCGCAGGCGTCCAAGGCACCGCCAGGTGGCGAGTGCCACGGTCGTTCCCGTCGTGGTTGCGACGACCACGTCTGCGTCGGCCAGGGCGGGCAGCAGGGCACGGGCTCCGGAGAGCGTCGCGGCCGCAGCGTGCGGCGGCAGGTGCCCCTTCCCCGCCTGGAGGTCGACGAGACGACGGGCGACCCGGCCACTCGGTGCCCGCGGGTCGATTTCGTGGTGCGTGACGGCGTGGCCCGCGCGCTCGAGCTCGATCGCACCAAAGAGGAACTCGGTCGGCGCGTGCCCTTCACGGGCGGCCTCGAGACGGGCGATCCTGCCGGGATAGTGGACGAACGCGATCCGCACGCTGGGAGGGTACGCGGGATCGCTCGGTACAATCCCGTCGATGCACCGCCAGTCCACCCGACTCGCCTCACGTGTGAATCGCGTGGCGGCAGCGGTCGAGCGTCGCGGGATCGTCGCGACGTACACCCTCCACGATCGGCTGCTCTCCAACCGCAAGGCACGTCAGCGCCACGGATCGGCGCCGCTCGTCCTCGATGACCTCCAGCGCCACATCGTCGACTCGCTCGACCACCAGGGCTACGTCGTGCTCCCGTTTGCGGATCTCATCTCGGATGCCTCGCTTCGCCAGGAGATCGATCGGATGGGAGACGCGTTCGTCGCGGAGACGGAAGCCGCCTTGCAGAGTGGCGAGGGACTGAAGGTGAGACCGGGCAAGGAGTTCGTTGCGCGTCGCTACAGCTTTGAGGGCGCGACGATCACAGACGACGACCCCTGGTTCCGCGCGGTCGCCTCGCGACGGATGCTCGACATCGCGAACGCGTATCTCCGTCTCTGGTCCAAGCTCTCGTACGTCGACCTCTGGTACACCGCACCGCAGGAGGTCGACGAAGAGCGGGTCGCCTCACAGAACTGGCACTACGACTTCGACGACAAGCACCTTCTCAAGGCGTTTCTCTACCTCACCGACGTGGACGCCGAGACCGGGCCCTTCGAGTACGTCCCAGGGAGCCAACCCGGTGGCCGCTACCACGACGTCCGTCCGTGGACACCGATGGGATACGGCCGCGTCTCCGACGAAGACGTTGCGAAGAGCGTCCCACGCGACGACATCGCCACGTTCACCGCACCTCGCGGCACGCTCATCTTCTGCAACACCAGCGGACTTCACCGCGGCGGCTTCGCGACAGCGCGACCACGCGTCCTTGCCACCGCAACGTACTGCTCGCCCGCGTCGCTCGCGTCGCTCTCGCGTCGCAACTTCACCGCCGCGCTCGACCTCGCGTCGCTCGACGACGTGGCGCGCTACGCCCTGTCGTAGGCGCCTACGCCAGCGCTCGTCGGTCGGACCGTCGACCCGCGTCGCAGCTCCACTCGAGGAGCGGGCGCACGCGCCCGGAGCGAGCCCGTGTAGCAGCCGCGTCTCGACGTCGCCCGACGCCGTGGTCCTGCACGTGGAAGGAGACGCGCCGGGAAGATTGACGACGGTTCGCGAACTTCGGCCCGCCGCGAGCGAGACGATCGCCGGCGTCGACGCTGAACGGAAGCCCTCGTTGAGAAGGTTCGGCCGGGATCCAGGCGGTGGTGACGTAGTGCCCGGCTCCACCGGCTCGATGCCACGCGGATCGGTGTCGAGCGCGTTGAAGACGACGGTCGCCACGCTGGTCGTGAGCTTGATCTTCGGGAACAGCGGCGCCGACTCGGTGGATCGCTGACCAGCCAGTCGATCTCGATGCCGACGGCTCGTGGACGTCGATCGACCCGATCGTCTCGCCTGCGCTGATTCGACGATGCGCACGGACCGAGCCGAATCCGACCTCGACCGCGCGGAGCCGGGCTCGCCAGCTCGGGGTGCTACCGATGCGGCGCCCGTGCCCGAGCGGATGCGCGGAGGTACTCGGCGACGACGTCCTCGCTCGCCCCCTCCGAGACGACCCGCCCCCGTCGAGCCAGTAGGCGCGATCGCAGAGACGGGAGACCGCCTGCATGTCGTGCGAGACGAACACGACGGTGCTGCCGGACTGCTGATGTCCTCGATCCGCCCCATGCACCGTTGCTGGAACTCGTGGTCACCGACCGCGAGCACCTCGTCGATGATGAGCACCTCGGGATCGAGATGCGCGGCGACCGCGAAGGCGAGCCGCACGTACATGCCGCTCGAGTAGCGCTTGACCGGGGTGTCGATGAGCTTGCTCGACCCCGCTGAACTCGACGATGTCGTCGAACTTCGCGTTGATCTCGCGCCGCTTCATCCCGAGGATCGCGCCGTTGAGGAAGATGTTCTCGCGCCCGGTGAGCTCGGGGTGGAAGCCCGTCCCGACCTCGAGGATGCTGCCGACGCGGCCGCGGATCGTCAGGCCGTGCCCTCGGTCGGCGGCGTGATCCGGGTCAGGAGCTTCAGCAGCGTCGACTTGCCCGGCGCCGTTGCGCCCGATGAACCCGACGACCTCGCCCGGCTCGATCTCGAACGAGACGTCCTTCAGCGCCCAGAGCTCCTCGAGCGAGTGGTTGACCCGCTCGAGACGGAGAGCCCGCCGTGCCGCGTGCGCGAGCGTGTCACGCAGGGTCTGGTAGCCCGATGCGGTACTCGCCGAGGCCGGTAGAGCTTCGACAGGCCTTCGGCGTGGATCGCGACACTCATAGCGTGTCGGCGAACCGCGGCTCGCCTCGCCGGAAGAACCACAAGCCGGTCAGGAAGAGCACGACGGCGGACGCTGTCCCGATCTCGAGCATCGTCGCCGACGGCGGTGGCGTGCCGACCACGGCCCAGCGGAACCCGGTGATCGCCCCAACCGCCGGGTTCAGCGACGCGACCGCCAGATACTTCTCCGGGATCGCCGCTGCGGCGTAGATGCACGCCGGACGCGAACAGCCATAGCTGGACGAGAAACGGGACGACATAGGGCACGTCCCGGTAGCGGACGTTCGAGTACTGCGAGAAACGAGCCGAGCCCGATCGACGTCATCGCGAGCATGCCGAGGAACAGCGGCACGAGGACGATCGTCGGCTTGATCGCGACGTCGAACCACGCCGTGATGCCGAGCCCGACGGCGAACGAGAAGAGTGAAGTCGATGAGCGGAACGAGAACGCACGCGAGCGGGAGGATCAGCAGCGGAAAGTGGACCTTCTGCACGAGCGCGCGATTCGTGAGGACGCAGCCCGCGGTGAGCGTAAAGACAGCCGAGCAGAAGGCCCACGGCACGAGGTTGAGCATCGAGAACACCGGGTACGGCAAGCCCCTGGGATGGAAGCTGCGCGAACTTCCCGAAGATGATCGTGAACACCACCATCGTGAGAAGCGGCTGGAGCACGGCCCAGGCGATGCCGATCAGCGACTGCTTGTAGCGCACCTTGACGTCGCGCCAGGCGAGGATGAACGCAAGGTCGCGGGCCCGCCAGAGCGCCCGGAAGTCCGGGAGGCCGCCGCGCCGTGCGGGACGGATGATCGTGAGGGGTGTGTCGCTCTGGATCGTGGTCATCAGTGCTCCGAGCAGCGGCCGTGCGAGCGCGAGAGCGGTGGCGGCCCGCGCCGGGACGAATTCACGATGGTACCGGGAACGTCCGTCGGATCCTCAGCGTGCGCGAACCGCGCCGGCGACGCGACGCCCGGCCAGGGTGCCCTCCAACCGCGAGAGCGAACGCTCGACCTGCTCGGCGCGCGCGGGCAGACGCACCCATGAGTCGTGCTCGAGGGTGACCGCGACGTCGACCGCAAGGTCGACTTCGTCAGTGAGCGTCGGCGTCCAATCGGGAACCAGGAGGTCGTCGTCGGATCGCGCGGCCAGCGCACCAAGCGCACCCTCGAGCCGGGTGTCACGCACGAGCGTGCCGCGCGACAGGCCTTCCGCGAGCGCGGTGTTGTCGACCAAGAGCGAGCGATGCAGCGCCTCACCCCCCTCAGCGCGAAGGCGTTCGACCGCCCGGGCGGTGTGCTGACCGTCGAGCACTCGCGCGCGGCGCGTGTACTTCTCGGCCAGCTGGTGCGCGCTCCGTACCGGGAAGTGGAGGATCTCGAACGGGAACCACTCGCGCAGCAGGCGCAAGCCCTGGCCTTCGGCGTCGTGTGCTCCCTGGGAGACCACGACATTCCTTGCCGCGCGATGGACGACCTTGACCTGACCGTGGTAGGGATCGGAGAGGTCGAGCGACGGACGCGTGCGCACCGTCATTCGCCGCCAGAACGGATCGTCGTCGTCGGGGCGCAGGACGAAGTGGCGCCAGAGCCCGCGAACGACCCCGAAGCGCGACGGCACCGCCTCGAGCAGCTCGTGAAACGACGCCCCCCGGGGCCACCAGAACTCGTCGGCATCACCGTGGATCACCCAGTCCGCCCCGTGCTCCGTCGCGGCGAGCCGCGCCATCTGCGTAACCCACTCCTGCTGCCGATAGTCCTCGGCGTCCTCGCGGATCAGCGCGAGCCGGCCGCGCCGTTCCTCGGCACGCAGTAGGTCAGTCGTCCCGTCGACGCGAACGATGGTCGGTGGCAACCACGAAGTCGACGCCGCGGGCGTAGTGGTAGCGCAGCCACTGCTCGACGAGCTCGACTTCGTCGCGGACGAGCGAGCGTCATGACGACCCTCACGGTGACCGTCTCCGCAGCCGTCGTACGCCCGCCCGGAGACGTCGCTCGAGCCGCACCGGTGCGAAGCGCTCGAGTCGGCCGCACGCGCGCCTCGAGGTCGTCGAGCCAGCGCTGGGTCCGGATCACGTCCGCCTCGCCGAGCACGGCCGCGTCGACAGCGAACGAGGCGGTCTCGATCGTCGTCGGGCGTGGGAAGACGAGCGGTGAGTCAGCCCGCTCGGTCGGCCGCCGACCGCACTCAACGTCTCGAGAGCGTCGCGGACCCGGACGTCCGTTCCAGCACACCTCGCGCGAGACCGGCTGCGACGTCGGCGGGGGAGAGGGCGAATGAGGCGTAGTAGTCGTCGCTCGTGCCGGTCTCGGCTGCCCGGCCGAGGAGCTCGTGGTACGCGGCGCCGGCGGCGCGAGCGACCGTCGGCCCTCCGTAGAACTTGCTCTCTGCGGCCGTCCACACGCGACCCTTCGCTCTGGACCTGAGCACGTGACCGCATCGGGAAATGGAGGCACTCGATCGGATACCAGCCCGCGGAGCGGTTGTAGGTCGACCCCCCTGACCTCGTGCCCGCCCTCGATCACGATCTGCCTCGGGGTGGGCACGGTGCACGACCTTGCGGAACGGCCGCCACGGGCTGAGCGGATCGTTCACGGGCGCCTGCGCGGAGAGCCGCTGGACGCAGCCGCTCGTGAAAGGAGCCGGTCGTCGTCGGCGTCGGCGGGAAGTGCCGGACGAGGGACTGCACGATGCCATAGCGGTCGCGGGATCTCGCCGAGAACGTCGCGTAGCGAGCCGCCTCGTGGCCACCAGAACTCGTCGACATCGCGAGTTGACGACCCAGTCGGCGGCGTGCTCGGTCGCCGCGAGGCGCGCCATCCGCGACTGCCACTCACGCTGCCGGAACTCGCCTGCCGGCTCGCGGAGCACACGCACGACGCCTGCGCGCTCGAACTCGTGCGAGCATGTCGCCGTGCCGTCGACGGAGCCGTTGTCGGTGACGACGACGAAGTCGACGCCCGGCGTTGAGGTGGAAGGCGAGATGCGAACGAACGATGTCCGCCTCGTCGCGCACGATCAGGGTCATGACGACCTTCATGCGTTGTACCGTAGAGCACCGGGTCGGCGGCACTCGGCTACCCTCGTCACAGGTAGAGGCGGTCGAGGTCTTCGAACGCACCGACGAGCGACCGGTCGCCGCCATATGCGGCGAGGAGACGGGGGAAATAGTCGGCGAGCGCGTCCTCGTAGGAGCGTCGCCCCTCGATCAGGAGCGTAGCCGCCTCGCCGATCTCCTCGAGGTCGGCTCGGATGCGCTCAATGCCCATCACGGCAGCTCGACGCCCCTCCCCGTCCGTGTCCGCTGTCGATCGTCGGCAGCGTGCGGCCGCGTACGAAGACGGGACTCGATGCCCTTCGGGAGGACGGAGTGGAAGGGCACGCCGTTGAAGAAGTACTCGTGCCAGTCACCGCCGGAGAGCGTCAGCCACGGCGTCCCGACGGCGACGGCGGCGAAGCCGAATCCGGTGTGGGGTGAGACGAAGAGCCCTGCCGCCTCGACGAACGCGAGCTGCTCGAGGATCGGCCGGTCGAAGACATCGATCGCGGCGGGGCTCGCCGCGACCAAGCTGTCCACCTCCGCGCGAGCGATCCCGCTGGTCGTCCGCCCTCCCTCGGTTGCCGTTCGACCGACGAAGACGATCACCGCATCGGGAGACCGGCGCCTCAGCTCGTCGAGCACGAGCGACCAGGACGCAACGGACGGGTAGAGATGACGGGCACCGCTTCCCGCGGGCATCACCGCGATCGCGCGCCGCTCGTGCAGCTCGCGCGCGGCCGCCTCGCGGTCGGGCTCGGGGAGCGAGAGGCTAAGCACCTGGTGCGGTGCGTATCGCGGCGGCTCGGCACCGGCGAGCCCGACGGACACCCCGACCACGGAAGTGACGCGTCGCGACCCCGTAGTAGCGCCGCAGCCCCTCGAACCGCTGCTGGTCGGGATCGACCGACGACGCATGGTGGAGAACGTAGTCCCAGTCGCGCGGGACGCGACGGAGAGCCGCCCTGGGGATCCCCGTCCGGCGTCCCGAAGCTGGTGTACGGCACCGGGTAGACGTGCTCGAGAAACGGGACGCATCGTGCGAGCTCGGTCGGCGACGCACCGTTGAGCACGAGGCTCAGACGCAGGCTCGGGTCGCAGGCGTGGTAGCCCTGACAGACACGGAGCGCCTCGATCAGGTGCCCGACGGCGTGCGAGTACCAGTGGTCGACCAGCACGCTCGCGCCACCGTCCACGGGGGTCTGACGGAGCCGACGGATCATGCGGACCCCCAGGGGGGTCGTCGCCGCCAGGGGCGCCAAATCCCACGCTCCTGCTGGAGCGGTCGCCAGTCCTCGACGCCTCGTGCAGCGAACTCCTCGCGCAACCGGGCACGCAGGGGGGCGTCGTCGTAGTCCTCGCCGACCTTCCCGAGATGCGTGATCGTGGTCCTGTCGACAATCCCGAGCCGACAGCCTCGTTCCTGGAGATCCATCCAATCGAGCTCGATGCCCCAGCCCATTCCGCGCTCGTCGGGGAGGGGCAGGACGCCGTGCTGCCATGCAGCCGCGATCGCGACAAGCGGTCCGCTCTCCACGAAGGTCGTCAGCCGGGCACTTGATCTCCGCACGGCGCGGGTGATCCCGTGGCTGACGTGCGAGCCGGGCGCATGCGCGGGCTGCGAGATGTCGAGCCGAGCCTGTGCGGCGAGCTCGAGGAACCGGACGAGCGACCCGGTCGTGAAGGAGTAGTCATCGTCGGAGAGCAGGAGAGGCCCGCCGGTCGGCTCGAGGGTCGTGAGCGCGGCGTTGAGCAGCGGCAGCTTCTCACCAGGCCCCGCCCCGACCGTGATCGGCGCCAGATTCGGCGCGACCTCATCGAGCGCCCACCACGCAGCGCGCCATCCGGCGTCGAGCGCAGGTCGGAGAAGGTTCTCGACCGTCTCCGCGTTGCGCGCGCGATACACGCCCACGATTCTCGGCGAGGACATCACGGACGGACACCGCCCACGATCGCGTCGGTCACGCGATCGGCCGCGTGGCCGTCGACGGGGCCGACGACGAGCTCGACGACACGGCGTCGCTGCGCGGCCAGCTCCTCCGGTTCGACGAGCGCACGCTCTATCCCGGCGATGACCTCGGCGAACGACTCCGCCCGATAGAAGGCGCCGGACCGTTCGACATCGACGTAGTGCTCCCCGACGACGCTCTTGGCAGCCCACGAGCTGGCCGGATCATCACCGCCTTCGTCGTAGACGACGCAGACCGCCGGTCGATCGTTGACGAGCGCGTCGAGCAGGATCGTCCCGGCGTTCGCGACAACGCAGGCGCAATGCTGCAGCAGGGTGGCGAGGGTGTCGAGGTCGGTGAAGCTCGGCTCCTGCACGGCCATCCCCTCGACACCTCGAGCCGCAGCGAACCTCTCGCGCCATTCCGCATCACGCGGATGCGGGCGAAAGAGGAACGCGAGACGCGAGGTCGCCTCCGTCTCGAGCGCCCACGCGGCAAGGCGGGCGAAGAACCTGTCCTCGTCGGGGGTGTTGGTCGGGGTGTTGCCCGTGACGAGCACGAGCGGCCTCGTCGAGTCGAGCCCGTAGCCGGCGAGAACGGCGTCGTAGTCCGACCGGGGCCGTTGTCGGTGGAAGACGTCGCTCTGCGGCCAGCCCGTCACGACGATCCGGCTGTGCTCGACACCGTGATACCGAACGAGATCCTCGCGCATCCGCTCGTTCTGGACGAGGTACCGGTCGAGCCTGGTGGAGATCACGCCCTTGCCGACGGTGTGATCCCAGCTCGCGACACTCCCGACGAGAGGAAGGCCGATCCGTCGCCCGGCAGCGAGGAACGGCACAGCCGACTGCATCTGGAGGTTGCTGAGAACGAGGGTAGGTCGATCTGCTCGGAGATGTCGAAGGAGCACGCTCGGGACGTAGCGCCTGGACGAGAAGTGCCAGCGATCGAGGATCGCGTCGATCCTCGGGTGCCGCGGGAGCGGGCCGACGCGCGACGAGTCGAGCAGCTCGTTGCGGTGGCCTCGGAGCATCCGCTCGCCGTGGAACCCGTGCCGGTAGTTGAGCCGGATCGCAAGCGGGTAGTACCCGAACCGCCGGTCGAGCCAGATGTCGGCGCGTCGGCGTGCGCGCTCTGGGGGCGGCACCTCCTGCGGAAAGAGATCGTCGTGGTGAAAGGGAGCGCGGGTTCCTTCCGGAAGCCTTGCCGCCCACTCGGCAGCGGCCGCTCGTGGCATGAGCAGCACCGGTTGGAGGCGCTCACCGAGCTCGTCCGCGAGGCGGTCGACCACACCCGACTCGACGAGGACGCGCGTCGAGAGCGGGTCGGCGAGAACGAGCCAGACCGGTCTCGAGCTCACGCGGGCGCGACGACGAGCAGGCGGCTGACGCTCTCCGCCAGCGACGCCCCATCGAGACGATGGTGTCGCAGGGCCTCCGGCGGCGTCCCGCACGCGGGCCACCCGTCGACGCCGAGCACACTCACCCGCCGGCCGTCCGCGAGCGAGGCCTCCGCAAGCGCACGGCGCAGCGTGTCGCCGAGCCCGCCAACCACCGAGTGATCCTCGACGACGATGATCTCCTCGACGCCCGCGACCTCTTCTGCGAGCCATGCTGGGTCGACCCGGTTGAGCCATGGCATCGCAACGACCCGCAGCCCGACACCCCGCTCGGCAAGCAGCTCTGCCGCGACCAGCCCTTCGTTGAGCATGACAGGCCCATAGGCGAAGACGACTGCGTCACCGCCGTCGCGAGCGACCCAACCCTTCCCGGGCTGTGCGCGGTAGCCGGGAGGCGGCTCCGTCAGCCGCGGGGACGGCCCGATCGCAAGCCTGAGTGCGACGCTGTCGGTCGTGTCCTCCACCGCCCAGCGAACGAGCTCGCGCGTTTCAGCGGCGTTCGAGGGCTGCACGACCACGATGCCGGGAATCGCCCCGAGCAACGAGGCGTCGCGCAGGCTCTGGTGAGACTTGCCCGGGCCGGCCGGTATGAGCCCGGCGTAGTGCAGGGCGTAGATGACCTTCGTGCGCTCGCTCGCCTGGTTGTAGATCTGCTCGTTCGCACGCGACGCGAGGAAGCTCGCAAACGAATTGACGACCGGAAGCAGTCCGTGCCGGGCCATTCCCGCTGCCATCGAGACCATGTCCTGCTCCGCGATCCCGTTCTCGACAAAGCGGTCGGGGTGAGCATCCTCGAAGGCGCGAATCCGGCAGTCGGACGCGAGATCGGCGTCGAGCACGACCAGCTCGGGATGCAGCGGCGCTAGCTCGAGCAGCGCCTCGCCGTAGCGCGGCCGCGACGAACTCGCCGGTCACCCGGGCGGTGGAGCGCGACGCGCCGGCGCCGCTCTCCGGCTCACCTTGGAGGCTCGCACGGCTCAGGCTCGAGCGGGGGCATCGCCTCGCTCTCGACGGGCTCGAGCCCGAGCGCGCCGAGCAGTCCGTCGATCCGCTCGAGCAGTTCGCCGTGAGCCCGCTCGAAGGTCTGGTCGTCCGGGGCGCCCGGCGTGCCAGCGATACGTGCCTCCGCCCTCGACCAGCGCGATCGGGTGCTCCATGAACGACACGCCCTTGCCCTTGATCGTCTCGGCGATGATCACCCCGGGCCGACCGTCGTCGGTCTCGCGGATCCCGGTGAAGGCACTCGCGGAGCGCTTCGTGGTCGTGCCCGTCGCACACGACGGTCCGGGCCCCGAAGGACACGAGCTTCTGCTCGAGCGCACTCGAGCGCGAGGATCTCCTCGGTCGTCCGTCGGACTGGAGCGCGTTGCGATCGACCACCACGACGAGCCCTGGGATCCGCTGATGCGCTGCCGCCTGAAGCGCCTCCCAGTTCTGGCCCTCCTGAAGCTCGCCGTCGCCGGTCATCACGACCGCTCGCCCTCCCAGACCGAGTCGACGCTTCGCCCAGACGATGCCACGAGCCTTCGAGATGCCCATACCGAGCGATCCGGAGTTCGCCTCGATCCCCGGGATGCCGACGTCAGGATGCCCATCCAGGCCACCCAAGTCGCCGCAGCCGGAGCAGCCGTTCGGTGGAAACGACACCGAGCGCGTTCAGCGCCGCATAGAGGCCGGGGACGTCGTGTCCCTTCGACGAGAAGAAGACGTCACGGTCGGGGTGGTCGAACCCGAGCTGCACGGTGTTCAGCTCCTCGTAGAGGAGGTGGACCACGACGTCGAGCGCACTGAAGCTCGAGCCAAGGTGGCCCGAGCCGGCCCGCTTGACCGCGACGAGCGCGTTCGCCCGGCACATGTCCGCGAGTAGCTCGAGCGTGTGGTTGCGATCCGCACCTGCGGCTGCGACGAGTTCGAAGTCGCGTGAAGGGATTAGCACCAGGCTCGCCACCGTTCGATTCTAGGTGCACGGCTCGACGCGGACGCCAACGCAGATCACGACCGTCAGCCGACCTGCCGGGAAGACGTCGCAGGAGTGGAATCCTACGACGAGTCACGCCGAGGACGTACCGGAGCGTCCTCGGGCGAAGGGAGGCGATCACGTCCTTATGAAACACCGGTTCGTCTTCCCGCAGCCGCATCGTCTCGTCGATGAACGCGAAGTCACCGGCGTATTCCTCAGTCCAGGCGCCCACCGGGTGCGCGGGCACGATGAACATCGGCGTCCCGATCTTCTCAATCTCCACCGTCGTCGCGGGCATCACGTCACGACGATGACGCATTCCGAAGACGTGAACGCGATTCGGCGCCGCCTTGACGGCGGCACGGACACGCGCTCCGGCACGCCAGGTGTACACGTCGTCGTCGTCCATGAATGCGAGATGTGTCCCCGTTGCCGCAGCGATACCGCGGTTGCGCTGGGCATTCGCCCAATTATGTGTCGGTCCCTCTGCGAGCACGACACAGCCGCGTGGATGCCATGGTGGCTCTACAGCGTCGAAGACGACGACGATCTCGTCGGCCCACCGACACGACCGCAGCGTACGACGAAGCGTCGGCCGGTTCGAGGTCCCGACGATCACGGTGATGCGGGTTGACCGTCCTTGCCTGTTACGCGTCTCCACGAGCGGGGACGCTAGACGATTCCTGCGAGCTCGGTTGCTGCCCGGACGTTTGCCGTGGCGCGAGCAAACCGATGAGCGCGGCGACGATCCAGACGGGAGCGACGGGGAGCGCAAACTCGTTCTGCGGCGCCTGCGACAGCGCATGCACGAAGAGGACGAGCCCTGCGATCGGTCGCGAGCACGAGCGCCGACCGCCGTGCCACGGGGTCGGCGAATGGCGAGCGCGACGATCGCGAGCCCGATCCATAGGAACGATCGGGGCCACCTGAAGCTCGCCGTCCCCCCTTTCGAGGCGAGCCAGACGTTCGAGTCTCGCGCCGGTAGCTGTGCGTTCCAGTCGCGGATCGTGTCGACGAGCTCGGTGTAGCGGGCTCCGGCTGCTGTCGAGCCAAGAGCAGTCGCCGGATCGGGCACGACGCACCGATCGAGGTCGTCGGTCGGGCACCACACGAATCCGTACCGGACGGCCTCGACAAGTGGTGACACGGTGATCGGAGCCGGGAACGGCTTGCCGTCGATCGTCAGCTCGGGCGCCTGCACGGGAATCACGACGGGTCGCACCCTCGGCTCGGGGGCGTATCGCTGCGAGAGAAAGTCCCAGAACGGTCCCGGCGACATCGCGGGCGTACCAGCCCGGATCGGCGCGGATCGCCTCGACCGAAGCGTCGTAGAGCACCGAGTAGTCCGAGTCCCAGCCAAAGACCCGGTCGGAGAGCGCGATCATCCTGATCACCTCGAGATTGCCGGCGCCGGCGAAAGTAGGTGGCGATGTCGACGCTCCGGTCGGCGTACGGCGGCTGTGTCAGCACCTCCTGCTCGACCGCCTCGGCGAGCCTCTGCGATGCGTCGCCGTTGGCCGGATCGACGCGACCAGCGACCTTGAAGAACGGAACCCATGCCTTCCCGCCGCGGGCGACGGTGAAGTCGTCGAATCGGAGCGCGTTGTGCGTCGCCCACAACCCGAGCGGGATCGCGGCCGCGAGCACCGCAACGGCGACGCCGGTGACGCGCGGACGTACACCCTTGCGCGCGAGCAGCGGAATCAGCAGGCACGCCAGGAGAGCCACCTGACCGGTGGGTCGGCACAGCGTGAGCAGCGCCACCGAGACTCCGACAGATGCGAGCCGGCGGGCGGTTGGCTCGCTCGGAGACGCGCGGATCACGAGCCCTGCGAACAGGGCGAAGAGCGCCGCGAAGACGAAGTCGCTCGAGACCTCGTGAAAGAGCCCGGCGAAGGGGACGTTGATGAGCATCACGAGCCCGGTCGCAACAGCGAGCCGGTGACCGAGAGGGCGCACCGCCCAGGCCCAGCCCACGATCGTCAGCGCGTAGATGAGCGCCATGACGACCTCGAGGAGCGCTGCTCCCCCGATCTGCATGGGCAGCCCGACAACCACCGGAGTGATCGGCGTACGGAACGACATCAGCGCCGAGAAGGGCGGGTCGCGGTCGAACAACTCGAGAAACCAGAGCCAGTAGTCCCACGAGTCGCGCCCACGCTCGAGCGGCCAGGCAAGCGCCTGCACCGCGTACGACGCGAGCGCGACCGCGCCGAGCAGGACCGCACCGCGACGAGATGCGAGGAGTCGGCCGACGGCAACCGGCGCAGGCGCGCCCCCCAGGTGTCTGGCTGTCGATCCGCGGTCATCGGCACCGCGCAGTATCTCGCGTCGGCCCGAGGACCGTCAGACGGGGCCTGGGCAGCGTACGCGCCAGACGCCGCGTCCAGATGCCGACGTCACGACACGTGCGGAGCCGTTGCCCGGCGCGGCTACGGAGGAGCGGGGACCCCATCATCTAGCGTTCGCCGGGATGGCGCTCGCCGCGACACGCCGTGACCTGGCGGTGCTCACCGCGCTCGCGCTCGCGGTCTTGACCGCCGCGACGGCATTCACGTGGTCGCGGGCCGACGACGCATCGTCGTGGGACGTGCCGCTGTACGAGTCGTTCGGCGATCGGATCGTCGACGGCGACGTGCCCTATCGCGACCTCGCGATCGAGTATCCGCCCGGAGCGCTGCCCGCGTTCGTCCTTCCCGCGCTCGCGACCGGCGCCTTCGGCGACGACGAGCGTCCATCGGTGTACGAGCCCGAGATGAACGACGCGGCGCCAGCTTCGCGTTCTGGTTCGCGATGCTCATGGCGGCCTCCCTGGCGGTGACGATCGTCGCACTCACGGCTTCGCTCGCGACGCTCGGCGCGTCGCGACGGAAGGCCGCAGCGGCGCTGGGTGTCGTCGCGACCGTGCCGCTCGTCCTCGGTGAGCTGGCGCTCACGCGCTTCGACGCACTCCCGGTCGCGTTGACGGCCGTCGCGACGGCCCTGTTGCTGCGTGATCGCCGGACGCTCGGCCGGCGATCGTGCTCGGCGCCGCAATCGCGACCAAGCTCTACCCGCTCCTCCTTCTCCCACTTGCCTTCGCGTTCGTGCTGCACCGTCACGGCAGAGCGGTCGCGACGAGGTTCACGGCATGGGTCGTCGGGACGGTTGCGGTCGTGTTCCTTCCGTTCTTCCTGGCCGCGCCTTCCGAGACGTGGTTCTCCGTGAGGGCGCAGCTCTCGCGCGGGCTTCAGGTGGAGAGCCTCGCGGGCAGCGTCGTGCTCGCCGCGGACGGCGCGCTCGAGAAACTTGGGCTGGGCACCGGCCTTGCCTCGGTCGACGAGGGTGGGACAGGGTCGGTGCGGAGCGCCGACGTGGTCGGTGCGACCGGGGCCGTGCTCGGCCTGCTGTGCGGGCTCCTCTCGCTCGGGGTCGTGATCTGGGTCTGGCGCGCGGCCCTGCGGAACGAGCTCAGCGGCGCCGAGCTCGTCCGCGGGTGCGCGGCAGTCGTGGCCGCTCAGCTCGCGCTCGGTCGTGTTCTTTCGCCGCAGTTCGTGCTGTGGCTCGTACCGTTCGTCCCTCTCGTGCCGGGTCGCCGCGGCCGCGTCGCGCTCGGGCTCCTCGTCGCATCGCTCGCGGCGACTCAGGTCTGGTTTCCCGGGCTCTACCGCGACTACGTCAACGATCGCACCGCGGAGGCGACCGCCTTCCTCCTCGGGCGCAACCTCCTGCTCGTCGCGCTCCTGGCCGTGCTCGTAGTCCCAAGCGTCTACGTCGAGCGCTTTCGGTCACCGAAGAGCCCACCCGCGGCCAGCAATAGGAATGACGGCGCAAGCGGCACCGTGTAATACGGCACGCCGTAGACGGCGAGCACGGTCACGAACAGGACCCCGAGCGACAGCACGGCGGGAAGCACGAGCATGGGCCACTTGCCGGGGCGCCGGTACGGCGAATGGCGACCGCGCCGACAAGAAGCAGCAGCCACGGTGGTGGGTAGAGCTTCGACGAGTGATCGAGCTGGAGCCCGACCCAGGCGCTCGAGGGCCGGTCGGGGAAGACCGCGTACAGCTCGTTGAGCTTGGCGTCGACAGCGGACGCGCGCTCGGCATCGCCCGGGCGGTCGAAGACGATGTGGTGCTCGGTGGCGGAGGTCCAGACCTCACGGATACGCCCCTCCGGCGTCGAGACGTGCGAGCTCTGGTACTCGGAGGGGATCGGCTCGCCTTCGCTCGGAACGGGAAGCGGGGTTCCGTCGGGCGCCTTCTCCGGCAGCGGGATCGGCGCGGCGATCGCCGCCCTGGCTCCCGGCGGCGACCGAGACGTTTCGGCCGGCAAAGAGAGGCTGTGAGAGAACCTCCCAGTACGAGGCGAGAACCCCTCTGGCGAACGCGCCCAGGTGCGCGCGCACCGCTTCACGCCCAACCTCACCGAGCACCGAATAGTCGCTGTCCCAACCCCAGGTGCGATCGGAGAGCCCAATGAGATCCTCCTGCATGCGTGCACTTCCGGAGGAGAAGAAGTCATCGAGATCGATCTCGTACGACCGGTAGGGCTCGCGCGTCAGCAACCCGCTCTCGACCGCGGCGGCGAGCCTGCGCGAAGCCGGGCCGTTTTCGGGCGAGACGATCCGGTCGGTGACGAACGCGCGGAAGAGCGGAACCGTCGCGCCGCTGCCTCGGGCGAGGGTCGCATCGTCGTAGCGCTCCGCGTTCAGCGCGATCCAACCCCCGAGGAGAACGGTTGCAGCGGCGCCGACGACGACGATCCGTGCCGCCCGGAGCCGCCACGACGAGGCAGCAAGCAAGGGGGCGAACACAGCAACGAGCATGACCTGGTTGACCGGACGCGCAAGCACGAGGAGCGCAAGCCCAACCCCGAGCCCAACCAGCTTCGGCCAGCTTGGCGTGATCGTCGCGCGCACGAGGAGGAGGATCCAGACGGCGAAGAGCGCAGCCATCGGAGCATCGATCGTCCAGTCGTGGAAGATGATCCCGTAGCCCGGGTAGAACACAAGGCCAAGACCCACGACGAGGGCGGGCGCCCGACCGAAGGTCCGTGCGGTCATCGTCCAGGCGAGAATCGAGCCGACGAAGAGCACGGCGGCGACGATCTCGACCAGCAGACCGGAGCCGAGATCGAGCAGTCCACCTACGACCAGGGGTCCAACCGGCGTCCGGCTG
Organism: uncultured Actinomycetes bacterium; assembly: GCA_963724655.1. Lineage (GTDB taxonomy): Bacteria > Actinomycetota > Thermoleophilia > Gaiellales > Gaiellaceae > Gaiella. Next base: position 332,073 of record CAVRVG010000001.1, read on the forward strand.
ACCATCGTCCACGGGAAGACGGCGTGCCAGTGCGAACATCTCCGCGTAGTAGAGGAGATACGCGCTGAGGTCTCGGCCCGGAGCGAGGGGCCAGCCGATCGACTCGATCCCGTACACGACGAGCGCGAGCAGACCGAGCATCACGACGCCACGGCGTGTGTCCACGAGCTCGAGCGCCGCGGCCCACAACCGCGCGGCTTGCTTCCTCATCGAGCCACGACCTGGAGCGGGCCGTTGAGCTGCCACAGCTGCAGCCGTTCGACGGTTCCGCGAGCGACGAGGCGACCACGAGCGACGACGAGACCCGAGGGAGTCACCACGTAGGCACCGTCCGCGGGTACCGCATCCGTGCCGACGACCCGGCCAGCCTTGGTGAGCCGAACGGCGTCCGCTGACAGGGTGGGCGCGAGCCCACTGCCGAGCTCGAGCACCCTGCCGACAGCGGCATTGAAGAACTCCGTGAGCCGGAGCGCGTCGCGCTCATCGACCGACACCCCGCCGAGCAGCATCGTCACCGTGGTCCCAGGCGGTACTGCATTGTCGACCCAGGACACGGTGCGGGCATCCATCGCGGCAAAGGTCGTGTTGCGCGCTGAGTCGATACGGACATCCCAGGCGAGCACCCCGTTGACGAGGAACACCGCGCCCACGAGCGCCGGTAGCAGCCAGCTCTTCCTCCGCGGCAGCGCACCGACGAGCACGGCCGCCAAAATCCCCGCGATCACGACCGTCCAGCGCGGCGGCTCGGGCCGGCCGATCCGCTCCGCGAGCTCCCCCGGAAGCGCGGTGGCGACCGCGTCGAAGAGCCGGCCGCCGTCCTTCTGCAAGAGGTACGTCGGGAGCGTCGCGGTGAGCGCCAGGACGAGCACTGCGCCCACCGCCAGCTGAAGGCGCGTGATCGCGACGCGCCGCTCGACCCAGGTCGCGAGCCCGATCAACCAGAGCGGCACCACGTAGAAGAGGTAGCGGTCGTGGAGGAAGCCGACTCCGTACGTCGTGCTCGAAAACGCTCCCACCACCAGCAGGAGGACGACGGTCGCGGCCAGTGTCAAGGAGAGCAGGGCGCGCGACGCCGACCGCCCCTCGCGTCCCTCGCGCGCAAGCACGACCGCGGCCGCAGGCGCCACCACGAGCGGCACGAACGCGAGATAGAGAGCCAGGCCGCCGAGCGCCCACCATGACCAGCGAAGCACCTCGAGCAGGTCGTACGACTGCCAGAGACCGTCGTACCCCGCGAGCGGGTTGCCCTGGGCGATCCGCACGACCCCGATCACCACCGCAAGGAGACAGGCGAGCGCGAGCGGCCAGAAGCGCCGCAGGTCTGGCAAACCGCGGTACGCGCGGGCGTCGGGCCGAGAGCCCAGTAAACGGCCAGCGCGGCCACAAGCGCGATGCCGAGCGCTGCGAGCTGAAATCGCACCCCGGCGGCGAGTCCGATCGACGGCGATCGCGATGAGCTGATTGCCGAGCGAGGGCCGCTCAAGGACGCTGGCGATCGCAAGGAACGCGCAAGCGGCGACCGTATAGGCCATGCCCTCCGTCATCACGAACCCGGTGTAGAGCGCCGACGGCGACGCATACCGCGAGCGCCGCGCAAGCGAGCGACCAGGCGGGCGGGAGCGAACGACGGGCGAGCAGGAAGATCGGGACCGACGGCAAGTGCGAACAGAAGAGCGTTGAGCGCCCTCACCCACGCATAGGCCTGCACGTCGTCGTCCGCGATGGCGTGGACCGGCGCGTAGATGACCGGAAGGACGGGCCCGAACGCGTAGTCGCCCTCTCTGCACCGCGAGACCGTCACCGGTCGGCAAGCGAGCGGGATGCATCCCAGTAGATCGAGCTCGTCGCCGAAGACGGTCGGAACCTCGAGCCGCTGACCGAGCGTTCCCCATACGAGCGCCGCCACGGCGACGACCCCCGCGAGCGCGGCGGCCTGCGCCCAGCGACCGTTCACGTCGGCGAGGCGACGCGCTGCGGTCGAACGACGTCGGCCACGTCTTCGTCGTCGGCGAGTTCATCGGTCTTGCGGCAGAGCAGCAGCACCTCGGACGATTCGGGGCGGTAGTCGGTGAAGACGGTGACGTCGCGCCATCCGGTCCAGGCCAGCTCGATCCGAAGCGCGTCGAAGGTCGGGACCATCTTCGCCTTGCCGGTGCCGGGCTGCCAGCGCACGCGAACCGCGGAGTCGGGACGCGGGTCGATCGTCGTCTCGAGCAGCATCTCGCCGCCGAGTCGAGGTCACGCGGTTCAGCATCGCGAGCAGCTCGAGATGAAAGGCGCTGTGGTAGAGCACACCGAGGAAGAAGACAAGGTCGAACGGCGCATGCTCTCGGCAGCCCTTCAGCCTTGCGCAGGTCGCCGTATACCCAGGCGTGCGGCGCCTTGAGCTTCGCGATCCAATCCTCGTGGAAATGCGTATCTGCCTCGAAGTCGGAGAAGACGAGCTTGTCTCGGGCCGAGCTGCTCGTCGAGCCAGAGCGTGTGGATGCCGTACTTCGGCCCGACCTCGAGCATCGACAGGCCCCGCCAGTCACGACCGGCGGCGACATCGGCGAGCCCGTCGAGGGTCAGGGTGAGATCGATGTCCTCGGCGCTCACGGTCGAGCCACGCTTGTCGCGGATCGTCCGCGGATCGCGCGCGAGTGTCGTTTTCGAATCGAGCTGCTCCCGGTAGTCGAAGTACGGGACGTAGCTCGCGAGTGAGAGCTTGGCCGAAGCGGCCTCCACGGCTCGTCGCCCGGTGCGCCAGCCGAGCGCGCGCAGGGGTGCCGGTATGACTTTCACGTGGTCGCCTCCAACTGACTCGCTGACGGGGGTACCGTATCGCGGCGGCCGGAGTTTCCCCTGCGAGCCCGCTGCCGACGGTCGGCAAAGCCGGTGCTACCGTCGCGACATGTCCTCGCCGATCCCGGAGATCTCGGTCGTCATACCGTGCCTGAACGAGGAGGACGCGGTTGGCGCGGTCGTCGATCAGGCCTTCGAGGGCATCCGCACCTCGGGGAGGGCAGGCGAGGTGATCGTGGTCGACAACAACTCCACCGACCGATCGGCGGAGGTCGCGGCCGAGCACGGCGCCCGGGTCGTGGGAGAGCTTCGGCCCGGCTACGGGAGCGCCTACCTCGCAGGCCTCGACGTTGCCCACGGAGCGTACGTCGTGATGGCCGATGCGGACGAGACCTACCCGATCGCCGAGCTGACGCCGTTCGTCGAACGCCTCGCAGCGGGTGACGACCTGGTCATGGGCTCGCGCTTCGAGGGAACGATCCACGGCGATGCGATGCCCTGGCTCAACCGCCACGTCGGCAATCCCATCCTCACCGGCATGCTCAACCTCTTCTTCGGAGTGAAGGTCTCGGATGCACACTGCGGGATGCGCGCAGTCAGGCGCGATGCGCTGCCCGTGCTCGACCTCCATTCGACCGGGATGGAGTTTGCGTCGGAGATGGTCTTCAAGGCATATCGACGCGGACTCACGGTGAGCGAGATACCGATCGACTACTACCCGCGTGTCGGCGAGTCGAAGCTCAATCGCTTCGGTGACGCGTGGCGGCATCGTGAAGTTCATGCTCCTCTACAGCCCGAGCTGGCTGTACTTCGTGCCAGGGCGCGTTCCTGCTCCTCCTCGGGTTCGCGGGAACGATCGCGCTTGCGTCGGGACCGGTGACGGTGCTCGGCCGCACGTGGCAGATCCACACGCTGTTCGCGTCGATCGCTGCGGTGCTCCTCGGGGCCCAGGTCCTTCAGCTCGGCGTCTTCTCGCGCACCTTCGCGCACCTGCACCTCGGGGAGAACGACCCGCTTCCTCGATCGGCTCCGCTCTCGGCGGTTCGAGGTGGAGCACGGGATTCTTCTCGGCCTGGGCCTGATCGTCGTCGGGGGAGCGACCGTCGGCACGATCTTCGCGCTCTGGGCGTCGCACGGTTTCGGCTTCCTCTCACACGAGTACGCGACGGCGATCGGCTTCACGTTCATCGCGCTCGGTGTCCAGGTGCTGCTCGGCTCGTTCTTCCTGAGCCTCTTGACGATGCGTGTCTCCGACCGCGTCCGGGCGGGAGGATGAGCCACGACGGGCAGCTTTCGGTACTTCTGGTCTCCGCGAACTATCGCCCGAGCGTCGGCGGGATAGAGCGATTCACCGAGACGCTCGCGGAAGGGCTTGCCGCCCGCGGCCACCGCGTCGAGGTCATCTGCTGCCGGCATGGGTGGGCGCCGCTCCAAGAGGGCTTGAACAACGTCACGATCAGGCGGGTTCCCTCGTCGACGCTCTTGCAGCGGAGGCTCGGCGTCCCCTGGCCCATCCCAGCTCCCGTTTCGCTCCGTCGCGCCATGCGAGAGGCGGTAGCGAGGGCCGACATCGTGCATGCGCAAGATGCGATCTACGCCACGACTGGAGCGGCCCTCCGCGCCGCCACGAGACAGGGCGTTCCCTCCGTCCTCACCCAGCACGTCGGCTTCGTTCCGCAGAAGCACCGTCTGTTCGATGTGGCGCAACACGCCGCGATCGCCACGCTCGGCCGTGTCTCCCGGCGTGCGACCGCGATCACCACGGTGAGCGATGCGGTCGCCGACTGGGCGGCCGACACGTGGGACCTAGAACGACCACGGACGTTTCCCGTCGGCGTCGAACCCCCCATCGGGCGACCAACGACGACCGTCGCGCGGTCCGGCGCGAGCTCGGAGCCGGAGATGACGATGTCGTTGCGCTGTTCGCCGGCCGCGACGTGCCCAAGAAGCGGCTCGATCTCTTCCTCGGCGCGGCAGATCCGTCTGCTACCTTCTCGTCGCCGTCACCGACCGCACGCGATTCTGCGCCGGTCGAAGGCGTACCGGCTCGTTCCATTCGTCGACCCCTCTCGGTTCGGACGCTCCTCGCCTCTTGCGACGTCTTCGTTCTTCCATCGCATGCAGAAGGGTTTCCGCTCTCGCTCCAGGAGGCCCTCGCCGCAGGAGTCCCTGCGTGATCACGGCGCAGGCCGGCTACGAGCGCTATCTCGGGCCGGACGATGTCGAGCTCGTCGACGCCCGACCCCGAGCAGCTTGCCGAGAGACGCTCCGACGAACTCGCCGGCGACCCGGCGCGCCGAGCGCTGCTCGGGACGCGTGGACGGGCGACATCGCCGAGCGCCACTTCGGCATCACGGCGTTCGTCGACGCGTACGAGGGCCTCTACTCGAGCTCGTCCGAAACCGTCAGGCCGGGTGAGCCTCGAGAACGGTCTCGCGGACGTCGCAGCCCCATCCCGGCCCGGCTGGCACGACGAGCGAGCCGTCGGCGATCTCGGGCACCTCGGTGGTCAGCTCCTCCCGCCAGGGCACGTCGTCGACATCGATCTCGAGCATCCGCACGTTCGGGATGACCGCACACCACTGTGCCGCGATGAACGTGGCGAGGTGGCTGTAGTAGTTGTGCGGGGCGCACGCGACCTCGTACGTCTCGGCGAGATCGGCGATCTTGCGGGACTGCGCGAAGCCGTTCCAGATCACGTCGACCGAGGCAATGTCCATCGCCCCGGCCTCGAGGTACGGCCGGAAGCCGCGAACGGTGTAGAGGTTCTCGCCCGAGCAGATCGGGATCGGCGAGCGGGCGCGCGCATAGGCAAGCGCCCGCGGATCGAACGCGTCCACCTCGAGCCAGGCGAGCCCGTACGGCTCGAGCGCGCGCGCGACCTCGACGATTCCCTCGACCGTCAGATTGAAGTTGAGGTCGACGATCGGGCTCGCTGCGCCGCCGGCGCCCTCGCAGAAGGCGTCGAGCAGCCGGGTCAGGTGGCGGATCAGCTCGGGGGTCGGGATTTCGATCGGTGCCGCCGTCACGGCCGAACCCGGGCATGAGCACCTGTGGCTCGTCACCCGGGACGACGATGTTCGTCTTGAACGCGCGGTAACCCCGCTCCACGACCTCGCGGCCGAGTGCGGCAACCGCCTCGTAGAGCTCGAGCTTGGTGGTGCCCGTCACCTCCCAGGCCCGCGCGCGCGTGGTGCCGCAGTGCGACCAGTACAGCGGGATGCGTCGCACGGGTCGGTCCGCCGAGTAGCTCCGCGACCGAGACACCGTGAGCCTTCCCGGCGAGGTCGAGCAGGGCGTTCTCGATTCCACCGATCGCCTTCTGCACGATCGAACCAGGGCTCTGGCGGGTGCGGCGGTAGAGATCCCAGTGGATCGCCTCGAATGCACGTGGATCCTTGCCGACCACGAGCGGCGCGAGGTCCTCGACGACGCCTCTGCGACCGCGTGGGGACCCATGCGAATCGGTCACCTCGGACCAGCCGACCAGCGCATCGTCGGTCTCGGCTGGACGAAGGCCCAGGTTCGCCAGCCCGCGTCGCAGGCGAAGACATCGAGCGTCTTGATCTTCATCGCAAGAGCCTATTCGGCGTTTCTCCCGGCGCCCCTCGTAGGCCCACCAGCGGCGCTGCCGACCGGACGGCACTCGTGTCCCACCCTCCGCCTTCGGAAACTCCGGCCACCCACCTGGCAATCGGAACGCGGACGTGCCGGTGATCGCCGAGAGTGGGTAGAGCGCGACCATCGCACCCACGATCGACCAGGCGACGATCCTCGTCCGCCTGCTTTGCGGCCTGGACCGCGCGGGCGCCGCGCCGGTATGCCAGGCGCGCTGGAGGGCGACAGGGGTGATCACCGCAAGCACGAGGACGGGCGTCCCGACGAGGCGAACGATGGGATTCAGACCGTAGTCCTGGGTGAGCTCGAGGCTCGGGATCGTCCAGATGACCAGCCAGCAGGCGAGCAGCGACACCACAGCGAAGGCGAGGAGGTATGTCCCGACCCGTCGCGCTCCGACGAGCAGCGCCGCGAGCCCGGCGGCGACCGCGACCGGCGTCGCGACCAACCAGAGATCGGTGTCCAGGAAGGTTCGAGCCGTCAACCGCAGAGCCGACCAGCCCCGCTCCGCGCTCAACAGCGCATCCCCGGAGTCCGGGGCACCGCTCGACGCCCGTGGGCACGGAGCCAGATTTGCCACGGGAGGGACGCGAGACCGACGCAGACCGCGACCGCCAGGAGCGGAGGCCAGCACGCCCGGCGTGCACGCGCCGTGGCCAGGAGAGCCGCGATGATCGCGCAGCCGGCAAGAAGGGCTCCTTCACGCTTGCTCAGCGAGGCCGCAGCGAACAGCACGGCGGCAATCGGCAGTTGCCACGGCTCCGGGTGCTCGAGCCAGAGCACCAGGAGCAGAGCCCCGGCCGCGACCATGACCCCCAGTGGGATGTCGGCCCTGCCGTCGGTGAGGCGGTCGGTGAGGCTCGGCAGCACGATGGCGGCGAGCAGGCACGGATAGAGCACCTCGCTCCTGACCCGCCCATGAAGAAGCCCGGCAACAGCGGCGACGAGAGCAGCGAGAAGGAGGCAGACCTGCAGGTGGTAGGTGACGACGTCCCGCGAGCCCATCGCCCCGAACGCGGCTGCCTCCCAGGCGGCAAGCCCGGGCGGGTAGCCGGGACACCGGGGCGAGCCGGATCCGAAGACGGCCGGGTCGAGCCCGCCCGAGAGCGAGATCGTCTTCGCCTGGAGCCCCCAGCACCACCACGCGTCGAACTCCGAGAGGCCCTGCAGCCGCGCCGAGCGGGCTGCGCCCATGAAGTAGAGCCCGATCGCGCCGACGAATGGAACGGCCAGGAGCGGTAGTGCCGGCAACCGCCACGTCAGCGGGCCGGACGGGCGCACCAAGCGACGATGCACGACGACCGCCGTCCCGCCGACAAGGAGCAGGACGAAGGACACGATCGTCGCCAGGCGGAAGTTGACGCCGACGACGAGCAGGGTGGTGAGCGTGACGATCAGCGACCCGATCCCGAGGAGGTACGCCAATCCGGCGAGCCTGATGATGCGGGACATCGTCCGAGCGCCGCCGAGCGCGCAGAGCAGCGCCGCACCTGCGAGGAGCGCGACGGCGTTGATCCCTACGAGCCCGAATATCGCTCTCAGCGTCATGGCCGGACCCGGCCGAAGACGACCCCGTTCCCACCATCGGCGAGCACCTCGAACCGGCCGCCGAGACGGGTCGGATCGCAGCCGTAACAGAAGACCCAGCTCGCGCCGGGCGCCTGCCGCCGTGGCAGCAGGAAGTATCGGAGGAAGTCGGCGACGATGAGGCGGGTGAAACGTCCCTCGCCGACGAGCCGGTCACCCAGCACGACCCGGTACCTGGCGGTATCGGGCATCGCCCGTCTCGCAGCCTCGACGACCTCGGGGCTCATGACCGCGCCACCGTCCGAGTACTCACGCTCGAGATACCCCTGAGCGGCATTTCGATCGGCGCGCCAGTCGAACAGACCCATGATCTCGTCCATTCTGAGAAGGCCGAGCACTCCTGAGAGAGCGACGCACACGACGACGATTCCCCGCGCCACGACAAGTCGGCGTCCAGCCGGGCCGGCGGGCGGGCTCCGCGTCTCGCTCACCGATAGGGCTCGCGATCGACGGGAGGCAAGCTCGCGCGCCCGCTCGCGACGAGCGCCTCGGCCCGCGCGAAGTCGTCCTCGTCGTCGATGTTGAGACCCTCGTAGCCGCGGGTCAGGAACGGCGCAGACCGTTCGCCCCTCGCGCGTCCCGGTCTCGGCTCGACGACCCGCGTCCACGCGATCTCGAGAGCGCTGTTCTGGACGTAGACGGAGGGGAGCGCCTGATACTGGCCGGCGTGCCAGGCGACCTCGAGGTGCGACTGATCGAGGATGCGGCGTCATGAGTGCGCCCGTCGTCCGCCACCGTCCACATCTTCCCGGGGTGCTGCTTGACCAGCTCGACCGCTCGGATCGAGTCGGCCTCGGGTGTCGCGAGCAACTGCTCGAGCCCGCGACGTCAGCGGCGTCCGGACCGCGGAACGGGTTCGTCGCGCGCACGATCGCAAAGACGTCGTAGCTCGTCTTCCAGCTGCGGCAGCGTCCAGGCGATCCATTCGATGTCCGGCGAGGTCGAGGTGGCAAACGCGGGTGGCCGCAGGAACGGGACGTCGGCGCCGTACCAGCGTGCGACCTCGGCGATCTGCTCGGAGTCGGTGGAGACGAGCACCCGCTCGAAGAGCCCGCTCGACTGCGCGGTCGCGATCGCATACGCGAGCAGAGGATGTCCGGCGAGGCGCCTGATGTTCTTGCCGGGAACGCGCTCAGAGCCTCCCCGCGCACCGATGAGGGCGATCGCCGTGGTCATCAGCCTGGCTCCCGATGGTAGAGGCGGGTCTCGCCGCGTCGCATGACCTCGCGGAAGCCGTTGTCCGCGATCGCCTGCTCGATCTCCTCGTCGGTGTGCGACCCCCAGGCTTTGAGACCCGGATCGACAGACGACGTAGTCGAGCTTCTCGATCGCCGCGCGCCCGCTCCTCCTCGCCCCATTCCGTGCCCACCCGCACCGGGATGAAAGGCTCCGGGAGAACGAAGAGCCACTTGCGCTCGGAGAGGTGCGAGAGCGCGTGCATCGGTGCCGAGACCCGCGCCCCACTCGGGATCGCCGCGAACACGGCCTGGCGGTCGGCCCGCTTCGGCCACTCGTACCGGATCTGCGCGGTGATCGCATTCATCCACTGCAACGAGAGGAGAGCGAGAACGACGCCGGCCGAGGCCGCGATCCGCACCCAGGTGCCGCGTCGCCGCGTGATCCACCGCGCCGGCGCCGACCGCTCCCGCGAGCGCGACAGCGCCGACGGGGACGATCCAGTAGTGGTAGTCGATCGTCTGCTGAAGGTCGTACCACGAGAAGAGGTTGAGAGCGACCGACGGCACGGCGACGACGAGCCAGCGCGGGGCGAGCAGGCACAGCCCGCCGGTCGTGGCCACGAGGAGGGTGGCGATCCCGATCGTGCTCGGCGTGATGGCATGCGACACGGTCGTCAGCGGATGGACGACCATGAAGTCGACCGCATCGGCGAACGAGTTACCTCGCTCGCCCGCAAACCGCGGGCCGAACTCGTCCTTCGGCGGCGTGCCCGAAGGCCGGGAGCACGACGAACATGGCGAGCAACGACCAAGCCGTCGCAGCCGACCGCGAGCACGCCGCCGAGACGTCGTCGACCGGTCCAGACGAGGACGAGCCCGAGCGCTGCATACGTCAGCCCGACGTCCTCCTTCGTCGCGCAGGCGAGGACCACGGTCACGACGAACCAGCCGGTCCGGCCCCGGGCAAGCGCCAGCCCACCTGCGACGAGAGCGCACGGGCACGAGAGGCCTCGGGATGAAAGTCGTGGAAGGCGACGTGGATGACGACCGGCGAGGCGCACCAGAGCAGCGCCGGCATCGCAGCCACCCAACCGCGGGCTCCGTGCTCGCGAGCGAGGAGGTAGAGCAGCGGCGCCGTCGCCGCGAGCGCGAGCGTCTGCACGACGAGCAGCCCGACCGCACCGACGCCGAGCGTTCCGAGCGGCGCGAGCAGGATCAGGATCGGCTCGACGTGGTCGCCGAGCAGCGTCCGCAGGTTGATGGTGTTGAACGGCTCGTGCAGGTTGCCCGAAGAGCCACACGTACTGCGAGAAGATCCCGTGGTCGAAATCCGACGCGATCGACTCGTAGCGGAGCACGGCGAGCGCCCCGACGACGAGCGCGTACACGACGGTGACCGCGAGCACGACACGCCAGACGCGCCCGTCGTGCGTCGACGCCTGCGGTGTCAGCCGAGCGCATCGGCGAGCAGCCTCTCGAGGGCGGGTGTCCGAACATCGAGCCGGCGGGCGGCGCGGATGACGGATCCCGTGATCGCGTCGAGCTCGGTGGGCCGCCCCGCAGCTGCGTCACGGGCGGCAGAGGTCGTCAGCTCCTCCGGCATCGCCTCGATGATCGCCCACTGCTCGGCCGGATCGACGGCGGCGCCGTCGGCGCGAGCGACGCTGCACGCCTCGGCCAGCGCCTCGCCGAGCCGGATCGCGCCACGCTGGGTCGGCTCTGAGCCACCCGATCGATCGCGCCGGAGGCGACGGTCGCGGCGGCGAGCACGGCCATCCTCGCGCTCTTGTCCCACAGCACCGCGCGCTCGTCGGCCTCGACGACGAGCTCGATGCGTGGGGACGGCGAGCGGCTCGAGCGCCGCTCGGAGCGCTGGCGACCCCGAGCGCCTCCGAGGCGGCGGTGATGACCGCGCCCGGCGTCGTCTGCACGACGTGCCCCGGCTCGGGCGACGTGACCTCGAGCCTGCCGATGCTGGCCGCGGCGACGACGCGCGCCGGTGCGGGCGCGGATCCGCTCGACGTGCTCGAGCCCGTTCAGGAGCGGAAGGACGACGGCACCGTCGAGCGCGGCCGGGCAATGCGGTCGAGCGCGGCCTCGAGTGCCGGCGCCTTGACGGCGATGACGAGCAGACCGACCGGCTCCTCGAGCCGCTCGACCGCCTCGACCTGCGTGACCGTCGTCACCCCGAGGTGATCGAGCCGGATGCCGCTGGTCGCGGATCGCACGCACGCTCCGCGGAGTGCCGACGCACAGCGCTCCCGTCCGCGCGGCCAGCATGCCCCCAACCCCGCCAAGCCCGAGAATGGCGAGCGGACGGAGCGCGGAGCTCACGCGAGCGCAGGATCGGCGACGATGTTCACGTAGCGGGTCTCGGAATAGACATCGAGCGCCTCGACTGCCCGCCTCCTTCCAGCCCGTCCCGGACGCCTTGACGCCGCCGAAGCCCATGTGCGGCTCGCTGCCGTGGGTGCCGGCGTTCACGACCACGACGCCCGCCGATACGCGCTCGGCGAAGGTCATCGCGCGATGAACGCTTGCCGTGTGGATCGCGGCTGTGAGCCCGTACGGCGTGGCATCGACGAGCTCGATCGCCTCGTCGAGGTCGGCCACCCGGTAGAGAATCGCAACCGGTCCGAAGAGCTCCTCCTGCGAGAGGGGCGCGTCGGCCGCAACGCCTTCGAGCAGGGTCGGCGCCACCCCGAAGCCGCTGTCGCCGACCGGCTCGCCACCGCACACGACGGTCGCGCCCGCGTCACGCGCGGCGGTCACGGCCGCCAGGATCCGCGCGCGGCTGCGTTCGGAGATCACCGGCCCGAGGAAGTCCTCGTCGCGGGTCCCGACGGTCAGCTTCCGCGTCTCGGCCTCGACCCGCTCGCGGAACCGGTCGTAGATCCCCTCGAGCACGACGATGCGGCTCGCCGCGGCACAACTCTGACCCGCGTTCGAGAACGCCGAGGCGAGCGTCCACCGGACCGCCGTCTCGAGGTCGGCATCGTCACAGACGACGAGCGCGTTCTTGCCGCCGAGCTCGAGGCACGTCTTCGCGAGGCGCGCACCCGCCCGCTCGGCCACCAGGCGACCCGTCGCGGCCGAGCCGGTGAAGCTCACGAGGTCGACATCCGGAGACTCGACGAGCGGCTGGCCGGCCTCGGGGCCGAGCCCCTGGATCACGTTGAGGACGCCCGGCGGCAGGCCGGCTTCGAGGGCGAGGGTGGCGAAGAAGAGCGCCGAGGCCGGCGTCTCCTCCGACGGCTTCAGCACGGAGGCGTTGCCGCAGAGGATCGAGGGAAACGCCTTCCAGGCGACGTTCGGGAGTGGCGTGTTGAACGAGATGATGAGCGCTGCCACTCCGACCGGCCGCCGGAGCGTCAGCACGGTGCGGTGCGGCATCGAAGCGGTCGTGGTGCGCCCGTACGACCGGCGACCCTCACCGGCGACGAAGAATCCCATCTCGATCGCGGCGTCGGTCTCGCCGCGCGCGAGCGCGAGCGACTTTCCCCCCTCCTCGGCGACGATCGCGGAGGCCTCCTCGCGACGCTCGCGCAGCAGCTCGGCGATCGCGCGGACGACATCGCCACGCTCGACCGGCGTGCGCGCGGCCCACGCAGGCTGGGCAGCACGCGCGGCGGCGATCGGCGAGCCGCAGCGTCGGCCGAGCCCGAACGGGCGACCTCGAAGAGCGGCTCGCCGTCCGCGGGTCGGCACTTGTCGAGCCAGGCGCCCGACAGCGCGGGCCGGAGCTCGCCGGAGACAAGGTTGAGGACGTCGCCGGTGGTCACGGCGGGTCGCACCCGATCGAGCCGTCTCCGAGCCGCGGCTCTCGAAGGTCATACATGGCATCGATCCTAGATGGTCGGGACCCAAATCCCTCGAGGAGCGAGGCCGATGGCCGAGGGACCGCCAGGCGGGCTGGCACACTTCCCGTCCATGCCCGCCGCTCCCCGACGCGTGCTCGAGGCGATGGGTGTCGGCGCGGTCGCATTCGTCGCGCTTGCGCTGGTGCGACCCGAGTTGCACGACCTCCTCGTGCGTGCGGACGACTTCGTCACCCTGCCCCGCACGCTCTATGCCCTCGCGCTCGTCGCCGTCTGTGCCTCACTCATCCCGTACCTTCGCCTGCCGAAGGTGGCGCCTCGACCGAGAAGCCCGGCGAGCGACAGAGCCGTCCCCTTGGCCCTCGGCCTCCTCGTCGGAGTCTCGGCAGGCGCGTGGTTTGCGGTCACGTACGGCCACTCGCTTCCACTCGTCCTCGGGGACGAGCTCATCTACGCGAACCTCGGCAAGAGCCTCGCGCGAGGTGACGGTGTCGCTCTCCATGGCGTGCGCGAGCTCGGCTACGGCGTCGGCTACCCGGCCTTTCTCGCGCCCTTCTACCGCCTTGCACCCAACGGCCTCGACGCCTTCGCCTGGATTCAGGCTACCCAGGCGCTCGTCATGGCAAGCGCTGCGATACCGACGTACCTCCTCGCCCGGCGCCTGATCTCCCGGAGGGCCTCGTTCCTCTGTTCTGCGTTGATCGTGCTCTACCCGGGCCTGTGGTACAGCGGCCCGATCATGACCGAGGCGCTGTTCTTTCCGGCAGCAGCGTGGTTCTCGCTCGCGGCGGTTGCCGCGCTCGACGAGCCGACCCTCGGTCGACAGCTCGTGGCCTGGCTCACCCTCGGCGTCGCCTGGTCGGTCCGGCTGCAGGCTGTGGCTCTCGTCGGCGCGCTCCTTCTCGCCGTTGTCATCACTCCCCGATCGGGTGGCCGAAAGGCGTATCTCCGTCGCTGGGCTCCGACGTTGCTCGGGCTTGCGCTCGGCAGCGCGCTTGCGCTCGGGCTTGCTCTCGTCGCAGGGATCACTCCGCTCGGCGCCTACAGCGTCCTCGTCGAGGCGCCCGACCTCGCCGGAGCGCTCGCCTGGGGGCTGCGAAGTGCCGGCGTCATCGTCGTCGGGCTCGGTTTCGTGACCGCGGTCGCCTTCGGCCTCGGTCTCTTCGGCCTCATGCGGGGATCACAGGGCGAGCGCGCGTTCGCGGCACTCGCACTCGGCACGACCACGTCGCTGCTCGCGGTCGTTGGGCAGTTCAGCGCAAGCGACTACGGCCTTGACCGGATCCACGAGCGCAACCTCATGGCCCTCGTTCCGCTCATCGTGATCGTCGCGATGTGGTGGGCGACCTCGGGGCTCGCGAAGACCCGCTGGGCCGCGGTCACGGCAGCCGCAGCGAGCCTCGCCGTCGTCGTCGCACTTGCTCGGTCAGGGCTTCTTCTCCAGTCGAACGGCGACTCGTACTCGAACGGCCCATGGCGCGATATCGACGGCGCGTCGCTCCCGGCAGGTCGCCTCGCCATCCTCGCCATGCTCGTCGCGATCGCAGTCACGCTCTGCACCCGGAAGGGCTGGATCGTTCCGTTGACGATCGCCGCGGCCTTCATCGTGACGGTGGGCGTGGAGCCCGGCCCGGATCGCACGGGCAGGGAACAGCTTTCATGGGTCGACGACACCGTCGGCCGCGGCCCGGACGTGCTCGTCGTGTCAGCAGGCATCCCGTCGCGGCGCTGCGGTGCGCCGCAGCTCGGCCAGCTCGAGCTGTGGACAGAGTTCTTCAACATTGCCGCCGGGCGTGCGGCGCATCTCATCGCGGAGAACCCGTACACCGGGGTGGCATCCCCACGGCTCACGCTCGGCGAGGACGGCGTTCTGCGGGAGGGCGGCGACCCCGTGCGGGCCGACGCCGTTGCCATCGATGCACGGATCGCGCTCGCCGGAACGCCTCTTGCGGAGCTCAGTCGCTCGGTGATTCCAGGACGCAGCGGGTCGCTGGATGCCGATCTCCGCCTCTGGCGGACCGACGGTGTCGTCCGCGTGGTCGACCCGCAGGCACTGCGAGCGCTGGCAACGGCGGACTGCGCCGGCTAGCTACCAGGCCGACCAGCCGCCGTCGACGACGAGGTTCGAGCCGGTCACGTACGACGACGCATCGGAGGCGAGGAACACGACCGCCCCGATCGCCTCGCCGACATCCATCAGGCGCCCCATCGGGGAGCGTTGCGCGAATGCCTGCACGAATCCCGGCGGTTGCCCATTCTCGATTCCGTGGGGCGTCAGGGTGTTGACCCGCACCCCACTTGCCGCCCAGTAGGTGGCGAGGTAGCGCGTGAGGTTCGTGAGCGCGGACTTCGAGACGGAGTACGCCACCGGCTTGACGAACGTCTCGCCCGCCTCACGACGGAAGTCGTAGAGCGACTGGTCGGGCGACAGGAGCCCGTACACGGAGCCGACGTTCACGATCGAGCCACGGCCCGCGCGGGCCATGGCCCCGCCGATCACCTGGCAGCAGACGACGACACCCGTGACGTTCACGTGCACGACGCGTTCGAGAGCCTCGACCGGGACGTCCTCGAACGGCCCGACCTCGTCCGCAGGGGCATCCGGTGGCGCGTCGATCGCAGCAGCGTTCACGAGCAGGTGAGGGACACCCCACTCGGCCTCGATCGAGGCGTGCGCCGACTCGACGGACGGCCGCTCGGCAACGTCGACCCGGAACGACCTCACACGCTCGTCGTCCGAGGCTACGGGTTGCGCGGCGTCGAGAATCGCAACCCGCATCCCTCGCTCGACGAGCGCACGAACGAGTGCCGAGCCGAGTTGACCTGCGCCGCCCGTGACGACAGCGACCCGACCGTTGAGGTTGAAGAGTGGATCAGGCAACCCGAGCCGATGGTAGCCCGAGCCTCGGCGCGATCAGTCCACGACGCGCTCGACATCACCCGCGGAGACGGCCTCGTCGTCGGCGAGCTCACGAAGGAGCCGTGCCCCAAGCAGCCAGTCGAGCTCCGAAGGCGGTAGTCCTTCGTCGGCTGGCGACTTCGCGACGAGATCGCCTGCGGCCAGGATATGCCCCGCGTCGAGTGGCCGTGCGGCCACGAGCTTCTTCCCCATCTTCTGAAGGGGCTGCTCCTCGCTTGCGAGTGGCCGCTTCACGCCGTCACCGATCGCGACCGGGATGCGGGCGAGATCCCTGGTCAGCTTGCGCATGCCCTCCGGCATGAGCGAAAATGCATGGTCGGTGCCTTTCCACGTGTGGCTCAACGTGAAGTGCTTCTCGATCACCCGGGCCCCGAGCATGTGCGCAACGAGCGCCATCGAGATGCCGTCCTGGTGATCGGAAAGGCCGATGACGACGTCCGGGTAGCGCTCGCGATAGGTCGTGATCACTCCGAGCTGGAGCTCTGAGATGTCCACCGGGTATGCGGCGGTGCACTGGAGCACGCAGAGCTGCTCGTTGAGGGGGAGGATCGTCTCGACCGCGCGATCGACGGCCTCGATCGTGGCGCCACCCGTCGAGACGACCATCGGCTTGCCGAAGGAGGCGACGTGCCGCAACAACGGCAGGTTGCGCAGGTCGCCCGAGGCGAGCTTGTACGCGGGCATCTCGAGCTCGGCGAGGAAGTCGGCGCTCGCGGTGTCGAAGGCCGTCGAGAAGAACACCAATCCGAGCTCATCAGCGAGCTCGCGCAGGGCCAGGAAGCCGTCGCGGTCGAGCTCGAGCGCCTCGCGGTGCTCACCGTAGGTCGCGCCGAAGCTGTTCTCGTTGTCGTATGGCGCGTCGTAGAGCTTGCGGGTGAAGAGCGACCGATTGTCGCGCTTCTGCACCTTGACTGCGTCCGCGCCGCACCCGGCCGCCGCCCGCATGCAGCGCCTTCGCCTTCTCGAGGTCGCCTTGATGGTTGTGGCCGATCTCCGCGATCACGAAGGTCGGCGTCCCGTCGCCGATCTGCCGGCCATCTATCGTCAGCTCGCGCAACTCTTCTCCTCTGCGTCCTACCCGACGCCCGGGCCGCAGCGATGGTACCCCCGACCAACTAGGTGCCGGATTCCTTCATTCAGTTGAACGCGTCGCCGCCGCCGCGCTTGGTGATGTCGTGGGGCGACGGCAGACTCCAGTAGTGATGCGCCTGTGGGTCCGTGTCCTTGGCACAGCGGCTATTGCACTTGCCACCTTCTTTCTCCTTGGCACGGTGTCGAGCGCGATCCGAGTGACGGCCGAGTTCGTGCTGTTGCGCGTGACGCTTCCCCGGGCTTTTGTCTTCTTCGGCGTGGTGGCCTTCACCGCGTTTTTCGTCTCGCTACGTAAATTGCGATGGAGGCTCTCTCTCCCGTATCACCTCTCCGCTGATCAGGCCTCTCTCGTCCTCGGGCTGATGGTCGGCTGCGCAGCTGCGACATGGCGTGCGGTCGGGTCGGTCGGCACACTCCCGGGGGTTCTGGGTGACGAGCTCGTCTATGCCGATCTTGCGAAGAGCGTCGCGCGGGGCGACGGATTCCTCCTCCGGGGCGCGGAGAACCTCGGCTACGGCCCCGGGTACCCACTTTTCGCCGCACCTTTCTACGCGCTTTCGGGAGACGGAGTTGCTGCATACGAAGCGCTCCAGGCGGGCCAGGCGCTCGTCATGGCGAGCGCCGCAATCCCCACCTACCTGCTCGCGCGACGTGCCATGAGCCGAGAGTGGTCGCTGCTGTGCGCCGGGCTTGCCGTTGCCCTACCGGCGATGGTCTATTCGTCGCTGGTCATGACAGAGGCGCTCTTCTACCCCGCGCTGCTGTGGTTTTGCGTCGCGGCTGCCCGTGCACTCGATCGGCCGACCCTGGGTCGTCAGGCCGCGGCAATGGCGTTCCTCGTTGTGGCCGGGTCTATACGGCTGCAGGCCGTTGCGGCGGTTGCGGCACTCGCAACTGCCGTGATGATTCGCGCTGCGACCCGTGGGGGTCGCAGAGAGCTACGACAGTGGGCGCCGACGCTGGCGATCCTCTCGGTCGTTGGGCTCGCTTGGATGACGCTTGCGCTAACGACCGACCTGCCGACGCTCGGAGCGTACTCCATCCTGACGGATACGCCGGGGCTCGACATGGCGATTCTCTGGTCTGCAAGGAGCCTCGGCGCGCTGTCGCTCGCTCTCGGTTTCGTTGCGATGGTCGCCTTCGCACCGGCCGTCGTCGGGCTCCTCCGCGGTTCGGCCGAGGAGGCGTCGCTCGGCGCAATCGTCGTCTCGATGGTTCTGTGGTTCGTCGTCGAGGTCGGCTACTTCAGCGCCACGCCGTGGGGGCTCGACCGGGTGCACGAGCGGAACCTCGTCGCGGTGATGCCGCTCGTGGTCGTGGCGGTGATGGCGTGGGCGACCAGCGGCCTGCCTCGCCCACTCGCACTCACGGCCCTCAGCGCCGTCGCCACCGTGGCCTGCGTCGCGACACTTCGTCACGAGGATCTCATGCGTTACACCGACATCGATTCGCTCTCGATTGTTCCCTGGAGAGCGCTCGACGGCGGGCCCGTCCAAATTGAGTGGATCGTGCTCACGGCAGCGATGATCGGGGCTGCAGCAGTCTTCACCCGCTGGGCGTCGGTCGTACCGCTCACGCTGGTCGTGACAATTGCGGTCGCGGCGTATGTCCCCACCCCGATCCTAGGGCGTGAGACCACGAAGATGCTGTCGTGGGTCGACGACGAGGCGGGAAGGGGTACGGACGTACTCGTCGTGACGGCCGGAATCCCCGATGATCACTGTGTTGTAAGGGTTCTCGACCTGCTCGCGATGTGGACCGAGTTCTTCAATGTCTCTGCCGTCCAGGCAGCGCACATCTTCCAGGACAACACGGAGGCAAATCTAGCGTCCGACCGTCTCACGATCGGCGGGAACGGAACGTTGGAACGATCCGGTAGTCCGATCGAGGCGGAGGTCATTGTCGTCGACGAACGTGTGCACCTCATCGGGGAGAGACTCGCGACGCTGCGCGCCTCGGCCCTGGAGGGGGAGTTCACGGCAGAGCCGGGGGCGCTATCGCTGTGGCGCGTGAACCCGCCGGCACGTGTTTCGAACGCTCGGACACTCCGTTCCCTCGCGGCACGGAGTGTCTGCAAGTAACCGCTAGACGATCGTCCGTCCGCGCACGCCCGATCTGTCCTGCGACGCGGGCGGCTCCGTGAGCCGGCCGAGTACGATCGCGCGATGGCGCACGACGAGGAGACGTCGCGGGCGGGGAGGCGTTGGAGCTCGCGACGGTGGGTCGCCGTCGCCGCGATTCTCGCGCTGACGCTTGCCGCAGCGATCCTGCGCCAGGAGAGCGGACCAAACCAAGCCGCCCATTTTGCGCTCGTCCGCGCGCTGGCCTCCGGCACCGCCGAGATCGACGCGCGCGAGACGATCGACGCCGCCTTTGTCAACGGCCACTACTACGCCGCCAAGGCGCCCGGGCTCGCGATGCTCTCCGTCCCCTGGTACGCCGTCCTGCGAGCGGGTGGGCTGCAGGAGAACCCGCTCGAGTCGGCCGAAACGTACCGCGACCGCCTCTGGGCGCTGACTCTGTTCGGCGCGGTGATCCCGTGGTTCGCCCTGCTCACACTCATGCGCTCGGCGGTGGAGCGGGTGACGCCCGGGTACGGCACGTCGGCGGCCGTGCTCCTCGGTGCAGGGACGCTCCTTCTCCCCTTCTCGACCCTCTTCTTCGCGCACATGCTGTCAGCCACGCTCGGCTTCGGCGCGTTCTGGCTCCTGCTGCGCGGCCGCGGTCGTGGCTCGCCATGGTGGCACGCAGGGATCGCGGGCGCCGTCGCCGGCTTCGCCATGGTCGTCGAGTTCGGCCTCGCGATCGTCGTCGTCGTGCTCGGCTGCCTCGTCCTCGCGGGGGAGGGCAGGGGGCGGCGGTTCGCCGCCTACGCAGCCGGCACGCTCGCTGGGGTGACGCCACTCCTCGCCTACAACACCTGGGCCTTCGGATCGCCGACGACGCTCAGCTACACGAACGCGCTCACCGCGCCCGCCGGGAGCGGCGCGCCCGAGGTAGGTGCAAACGAGGCGGGCTTGTACGGGGTGACGCTCCCTGACCTCCGCGAGGCCCTGTCGCTGCTGTTCTCGGAGAAAGGGCTTGTCGTGGTCAGCCCGCTCTGCGTGGTTGCGCTCGCGGGGTTGCCGCTGCTCTGGCGGGGAGAACGTCGTGCCGAGACACTCTGTTGCGCGACCGTCCCGACGCTCTTCCTCGCATACAACGCCGCCTACTACCTGCCGTTCGGCGGGCAGGGTCCCGGGCCGCGCTTCCTCGTCCCGGCGATCCCATTCCTCGTTCTGCCGTTGGCCGCCGCCCTGCGGGCATGGCCCCTCGTCGTCGCGGGGGTCGGCATCGCGTCCGCCGTCGTCATGGGCCTGGCGACAGTCACAGGTCCGGTCACCGGGGTCGAGCACGGAGTCGAGCTCTGGCTGGAGCGGCTGCGCGACGGCGACTTCGCCCACACTCCGGTGGGCTCAGCACGGCGGCGTGCTGCTCTTCGCTCTCCTCGTCGCGACCGCCCTCACCTTGGCCATCGCATCGCTGCCGCAGCAGATCCGGTCGCGCGAGGAGCCTCGTCTCTTGATCGGCGCGCTGCTCGCGTGGCTCGTAGTCGTGGTTGTCACTCCAGAACTTCTGCCCGCGGACGTCGAAAATGGCGTGCGCGCGGGAGCGTTCGCCGTGCTCGTGCTGGCCGTGGCACTTGCGGCCGCGTTCGCGCTCGCGTGGCGTCACGGGCCTGTGTACCTGCTGCCGATCGCGCCTGTGATCGTGCTCGCGGCCCCGCAGCTGAGCGCGCGGCCACGCTGGTCGGCGCTGCTCGTCGTGCTGATCCTTGGCGCCGCGACCGTCATGTGGTGGCAGCTCGCCCTCTCGACGCGGCCCAAACGGAGCACGGACGTGGCGCCCTGACGGATCGCACTGCCGGGACCCAGGTGCGAAGCTCGCGGGCTGACGCTCGCGCGGGGTTGTCGCGACTCACGGTGTGCTTCAACCCAGACTCAACTCTGAGCCGTCACAACTTCCGTGTACAGCTCGACCAGTAGCCGAGCAGTGGCCCGCTGGGAGAAACGGGAAAGAGCAACTGCCCTCGCCGCCGCACCGAGCCGGTCGCGCAGCTCCGGGTCAGCCGAGCGCCCGCTGGAGTGCGGCCCGGAGCGCCGCAGGATCGCGCGGGAGGCACGAGGAGGCCGGTCACCCCGTCCTCGATTGCGTCGACCAACCCCCCGACCCTCGTCGCGACCACTGCCCGCCCGTGGGCCATCGCCTCGCGGGCGGCCACCCCGTAGCCCTCACGTCGCGAGGGGACGACGACCACAGCAGCGCGGTCGAGCCACTCACCGACCTCACTCGGGAGGGACGAAGCCTGACAGTCGGAGGGAAGCAGCTCCCGGAGCGGGCCGTCGCCGACCACGACGAGCGGCAGCCCCTCCGTCGCCTCGCGCCAGCTCCCGCACACCCTTCTCCTCGGAGAGGCGCCCGACGTACAGCACGTGCGGTGGGAGTCGCAGGCGGCACCGTCGCGGCGGGAATCTCGACACCCGAAGGGACGATGCGGACGTCGCGCGCACCGAGCCGCGCGAACCTCGGTCGCGAGCGCCTCCGATGCGCACACGACGACGCGCGCTCGACCGAGGAGGCGGCGAGCCGCCCAGCGCATCCGTCCGCCCAGCGCGACGTCCGAGCCCCAGAGCTGAAGCACGACCGGCCGGCGGGTGGCGAGCGCCGGGAGCGCCGAGGGCAGCCAGTGGGCGTGGACGAGTCGGCGGTCGCGCGCGGCCCGACGCGCCGCCGCCGCGAACGAGACGAGGAAGGCCGGCAGCAGCAGGAGCTTCCAGGGCGCCCTGCCGCAGGTTGTTCACGATCCCGTCGCCGTAGGCGATCCCGAAGTGACGGAAGGTGGCGGGCGAGACGACCTCCACCTCGACGCCGCTGCCCGCGCAGCTGCTCGACGCCGGCGGCCATGAAGCTCCCCGCGACGTCCCCGGGATGACGGGGATACGAGGTCGTGAGCACGACGACCTTCACTCGCGGCGCGGAGGCGCTCGCCGAACACCGCCGGCGGCACGATCGCGAGGAGAGCGACGACGAAGAAGTAGTAGAAGGTCATCGTCAGGTAGAAGAAGTTGGAGACGAGCGTCGCGACGAGCGCGGCCGTGAGCCCCCAGCCGAGCGGCCGCACACGCGCGGCGAGCGGGTCACCGAGCGCCGCGAGCCGCTTGCCGACGCGGCGTGTCTCGCCTGCGCGACGGAAGAGATACACGAGGAACGACCGCGAACAGCGCCGCGCCGACGATCCCGGTCTCGACGAACAACGCCACGTAGAACGAATGAGGGCCGAAGTTCGTGCGACCGGTGATGAACTCGTAGTACACGGAGAAGTTGTTGAGCCCGAGCCCGAAGAACGGGTTCGTCGCGAGCACGTCGGGAATGAAGTCGTAGACCACGAGGTGCGTCGAGGTCCCCTTGCCCTCGGTCGCGAACCGACTGCGGAGGATCTGGAGCCAGAACTCCGACCGTCGCGCGGTGAAGGCGAGGATCCCCGACCGCGAGCACGCCGAGCGGCACCAGGAACCGGGGCGTGAACAGCAGCCGGTGATAGGGCATCGCAAGCACGATGAGCCCCGCGAGCAGCCCGAGGATCCCGCTCCGCGAGAGGGTGGCGAGCTGCACGATCGCGAGGAACGAGACCAGCGACAGGATCCGCAGCCGCCAGGGGTTCCCGCGCTCCATCCGCAGGTAGATCGGGAGCAGGATCAGGATCGGGACGGAGAGCTCGATCCCGAGGTGGTTCGGATCGCCCGTGAGCGCGTTGACCCTGAAGACGTTCTGCCCCTCGATCGCGCCGTAGATGTTGATCTGGCTGTCGCCCCCGGTGACGGCTGGACGAAGAGCTCGTCGAGATTGCCACGCCCGTAGCTCCGCGTACGCGAGCTGCATCAGGCCGTAGAGCCCGTTCAGCGCCAGACCGCAGCGAGAACACGCCCGAGCGTCTGCCAGTAGAACCGCTGGCCCGTCTCGCGTCACCAGCGCGACGCCGGCAACGAGGAACAGGAAGTGCAGGACGAACTTGAACATGCCCTTCGCCCACTGACCGAGAGCCTGCGAGGTCTCGAGGTTGAAGAAGCCGATGAGGTACACGACGAGGAACGCGACGAAGAACGCGAGCGCGACCATCGCGCAGCGCGGAAGCTGGCCGTCGCTGCGCTCGAATCGCGTCCACGCGAAGGCGACGAGGAAGAGGGCGGTGACGATGTCCGACAAGGACAGCGTCCCTGCCACCTCCCACTGGAGCTTCGCGAGCGTGACGGTCGCGACGGTCGCGATGAAGAGCCCGTCGACGATCGGCGTGCGATAGTCGCGCACGCGGACGGCCGGCACGGGAAGGCGAGACGCTCGTCATCAGTCCGGCATCGTAGGGCGACGCTCTACGACGCGTCGAGTCTCGATCTGCGGTGCGAAACCCGCGCTGCTTGCGCCTCGTCGACCGTCGCCTCGCCCTGCTCGTACGAGTCGATGCCGTCGATAGACGACCTTCCAACCGCCCGCACCCGTCGGTCTCGACCTCGGTGCCGACGAAGCCCGATCCCGACGACCTTGGCGAGGAGCTCGTCGGCCTCGGCACGCGTAGTCGAAACGGCCGTACACGATCTCGACGTCTCGCGTCTCGCCCGGCTGCGCGCGAATCGCGCATTCTGCGGCAGAGGGAAATCGAGGCCTTCCACCAAGAACGACGATCGCCGGATACGCCAGCAACGTCACCGCAATGAGACCCAATGCGAGCCTCCGACGCGCTACGGGGCTCATTCTTGGGCCTCCAGGTGTCGCCGGCCTCGCCAGACGCCCTCCAGCAAGAGCGGAGTGAGACACCCGAGCGCGAGCACCGCCGCCGCCGTATAGCGGACGATCGGATTGAGAGCCTCGTTCGCGGTGACCGGGACGCCCGTCGATGCGGTCGCCCAGACTCCGCCGAGAACGAGCCCGACGAGCAGCACTCCGCCAAAAACGGCGTGCGTTCGAACACCCCACACACCCGCAAGGACAAGTGCGGCAATGCCGATGGTCGGAACGATCGACCACAAGCCTGTATCGAACAGGACATCCAAGGACAGGCGGAACGAGTCGATACCCCGATCGGTCACCCCGCCGACGCCCGAAGCCAGCGGCGTCTCTCCTCCGATCCCATGGGTCGCGTACCAGACACGCCAGGGAATGCCGAGCACTGCGACGACGAGTGCCGAGAGCGCCAGTCGAGGAATAAGCGCGCGCCAGCGTGACCACGAGGCAACGGCCGCCGCTGCGTAGAGGCAGACCGCAAGCAGGGCTCCCTCGCGCTTGACCAGCACTGCCCCGACGAGCAACACCGTCACGAGGATGAGTTGCCACTGCTCTTGCTCGATGCAGCCAGATCGCTACCAACACGACGGCCGTCGTCACCAGCGCTTGCAGCGCGAAGTCGGCCTGGGGTTGCACGAGATGCTCCGAAAGACGGGGCAGGACGACGACCAGCACGAGCGGAGGCCACAGCACCCACGGTCTCACCCTCCCTGCGAGGAGCCCCGCAATCGCGGCGGCGAACCCGACCGCGACAAACCAGTACTGGAGGTGAAGCGTGACCGTGTCGACCCCTCCCATCGCGTAGAACGCGGACGCATCGAGCGCGGGGACGAGCGGCGGGTACGTCGGGCCCGGGAGCGATGTGAAGAGCTGCTCGTCGAGCCCGTGAAAGTAGTAGAGCGCCTTGGCCTTCGGGATCCAGAAGGCCCAGCCGTCGAAGGCGTAGAGCCCACGCAGGCGCGCCGACCGAAAGAGCGCCTCCAGAAAGAGCCCGAGCATTGCGATCCCGACGGCTGTGACAACTGCGAGGTGGATTGGGCCTTCAGCTCTGGCCGGGATCGTTCGCCCGAGACGTCTTCCGATCACGATCGCAGTGGCGCCGAGAACCACCGCCGTCCCGCAGATCGCAGGAAGGCCGAACGGGATGCCGATCACCAGCTCCAGAACCCAGCAAGAAGCCACCGCAGAGAGGCCCGTGAGATAGGCAAGGCCTGCCAACTGGACAAGCTCGATGCGCCGGTCGATGCCTCGGATCGCCCAGATGACGCTCATCCCCACCAGGAAGAACCCGGCGTTGAGGACGAACAGGCCCAGGATCGCGCGGATCGTCATTCCGGGCGCTTGAGCAGCGCGACACCCTGCTCGACGTCCTCCCAGACGACCTGGGCGCCGGGAAGCTGCGACCGATCGCAGCCGTAACACAGGACCCAAGGCGCACCGGGCTCCTGCCGTCGAGGAAGGAGATAGGAGAGCGCAAACCCGCTGGCAAAGGTCGCGGTCAACTCCGACCATGCCGCTGTCGGCTCGCCGACGATGACCTCGTAGGTCCCGTCCTCGGGAATCGAGCCCCGGGCTTCGACCATCGCGAGTTGATCAACGACGACGCTGTTCCCGCCGGCGATGTCGCGATCGAGATAGCTGAGGGCTGAGTTGTCGCGCGCCGACCGACCGGCGTCGCGGAGTGCAAGCGGGTAGCGCACGACAAGTGCGACGAGCAATGCAACGACGCACAGCACAACCGAGAGCTTCGGAAGACTGTCCGGCCTCGCGAGCCAGCTCCCATGACCACTGGTAGGCACGGTTCGCATGAGTTGCCCGCCAGCCTAACCGCAGGAGGGTCAGGCGTCGGAGCCGCGCAACACGGCCGCCGTCTCCTCGACGCGCGTGCGACGTGAGAGCCGGTCGCGCCAATCTTCGGAGAGCTGGACATCGGGGAGGGCACCGTCGACCCACTTCCCGTGGAGCTCCTCGAGCGCAGTGCGGATGGCAATCGGGTCGTCCGGGGGGGCCACCACGCCGGCGCCGGTCTCGCGGATGAGCTCTGCCGCCGCTCCGTCGGGGGGAACGACGGCGAGGATCGGCCGGCCAACGGCGATGTACTCGAACACCTTCCCGGACAGCACGCCTTTGCCACGTCCGTCCGCCTCGGGAATCAGCAGCAGCAGCGCCTCGGAGTCGCGCTGGAGCGCGAGCGACTCGGAGCGAGGTGCGTACGGGATCAGCCGCAGCCTGTCACCGAGTGAGAGCTGGTCTGCCCACGCGCGATCGGTCTCGCGGAAGTCACCGAGAAAGCGGGCGCTGAGGTCGAGGCCCGAATCGGCGAGCGCCTGCAGGAACGGCCTTGGATCGCGGCGTCCAAAGAAGCTTCCCGTGTGCGTGATCCGGAAGCGCTCCGATGGATGCCGCTCGAGACCTACGACATCGTCGAAGTCGCATCCGTTCGGAATCGTCACCACAGGCCCGCGCGGCGCGAGCCCGCGGGTCTCCTCCGAGATCGCTTCGGAGACGCAGGTGATGGCGTCGGCGTAGGACGCGACGAGCCGCGCGACCCGGCGCTGCATGCCTGCCTTCGCACGCGTCGCGTTCGTGTCCGCTCTGCGATGGGCGTGCTGGAGAAGCGAATCACGAAGGTCGGCGACCCAACGGACGCCGGTGGCGCGCTTCACCGCAGCTCCGATGAGGTGCGTCGAGCCCGGGGGTGAGGTCGTGAGCACCACGTCGATGCCGTGCTCACGGACGATCCTGATCGCGGCCGGCACGGCGGTGAGCGCCCAGGTCGCATTCTCGTCCGGGACGACGAGACGGCGGGCCTGAAGGCGAGCCCGCATGAGCACGCGCTCCAGCCCCTCGGTGCCGCGCATGATCTCCGCAGGCTTTCCCCCGCTCGGGCCCACATAACGGGCGCGATGCACCCACGCCTGCGTCGGGATCCGGAGCCCGGCGTCACGGTGCACCCAGCGCGGGTCATCCGGCGCCAGCACGTGAGTCTCGATCCCGAGCGCCGGAAGATACTGCGCGAGCTTCAGGGGGCGCTGCACCCCGCCGCCGCCGGCGGGTGGGAAGTAGAAGCTGACGATCAGCACCTTCACGGTGGTCGATCGTAGACGCGAGGGACGGGCACCAGTTGCGAGCGCTCACGCGCCAGGCCACACGACCTTGCTTCCCAGCACCTCGTACCGGTGTCGTACTGCGTCGACCACGCGCGGCCGCCGGTGTCAGCGCCCCGAGCTCGTGAACACGTCGTGGGACGTTCTTCCCGACCATGAGCACTCCGAGCCCTGCGCAGTGGAGGAATGCGAACGACTGATACTCGTCGCATGATCTCGGCCCAGAACCGGTGAACGCCGAATCCCGGAGTGAACTCATTCGTGTCGTGGAAGAGGACGATCCCCCGATCGGAGAGCTTCGGCTTCCACGTCTCGAAGTCCGTCTTGACGGCGTCGTACGTGTGAAGGCCGTCGATGTGGAGAAGATCGATCGACCCGTCGCCGAAACGTGATGCCGCGTCTGAAAATGACGATCGGATGAGCGTCGAGAACGAGCTGTATTCGGCGTCGTGAAGGCGGCGAAGCTGGGTGAGAACCTCATCCCCGTAATAGCCTGCGTGCTCGTCACCCTCCCAGGTGTCAACCGCGTGAGCTGTCGCGCTCAAACGGTGATCCCGGATCGCTTGACAGAACACCAGGTATGAGAATCCCCTGTGCGTCCCGAGCTCGACGACGGCCGCCGGGCGTGCGGCTCCGATCAACCAGAACGCGAACGGTGCATGCTGGAGCCAGGAGGACTCCACGAGATGCTCGGGGGCCCAGAACGAGGCAGGTCCCACGAATCTCCTGCTCGCCAGCTGCGCTGGCCCGAGCCCAAGACGGCCGCAATCCGCGGCCGGCCACGCGTCGTGCTCGAATCCACGGCGTCCGATCCATCAAGCGATGGTACTGTCGCTTTCCGTGTCCGAGGTGTCGTTCGCGTGCGTCGTCAACGACCGTACGATCGCCGAAGCCAATGTGATGCGCTCGCTCGACGGTCTTGTGGCCTCCATGCCCGTCACCAGCTTCCTCCTCGACAACGAGTCCAACGTTCTCGGCCGCCAGACCGCGCGACTCTACAACCTGCTTGCTACGACTCGACGGGCCTCGTCCGGGTGTTCTGCCACGCCGATGTGACCTTCCCAACCGACTTCGCCGACCGTCGTCGACGCGCGATCCAGACGCTCGACGGACGAGGCCGACCGGGGGGCGCTGGGAGTGGTCGGGCGGCGTGGGACGGTGCGTACACGCTGGTGCCACGAGGTCGAGGAGCCCGCTCCGGTGTGCAGCCTCGACTCGTGTCTGCCTCGTCGTCGACGGCTCCCAGGGGCTGACGTTCGACGACACGACGTTCGACGAGTCTCCATTGCTACGTCGAGGACTACTGCCTTCAATGCCACAGCCGCAACCTCGGTGTCTACGTCCTCCCGGCGGAGTTCGCTCGCACGTGCGGGGCACGTTGCAGAGCCTCGGGTCGAACTGGGGGACGTATCGGCGAAGTACCGGCAGGCGCCTCGACCGGAAGTGGAAGCACCAGTTCGACTGCGTCCACGTGACGATCCCGGACTCGACGTCTCGGGAGTGCCTCACAGCTAGTCCCTCGAAAGGGGGACTACTCGATCGAGGGACACTCGACTGACCCGGCGATCCCGATCCCTCCCTGATGAGCGGGATTCCGCACCTCGTGCTGCCGTCGATCGCTCGTCGGCGTAGCCGTGCTCAGCCACCTCGTGCGCAGCGCGGTTGCACGATCGCGGCCGGCGGCGAAACGGGCCGACAACCCTGCGACGGCGACCGCCCGGCCCGCGTTCGAGGGGATTCTCTTCATGCCGCGCGACAGCGTCGAGGCAGGGACGAGAGCCGACGCGATTCGCGAGGAATATCAGCAGCTGGTCGAGACGATGCCCCTGGTCACGTATGTCGACGGGCTCGAGGAGAACGCCCCTTCGATCTACGTCAGCCCCCAGCTCGAGGAGCTCATCGGCTACAGCGCCGAGGAGTGGCAGGCCGACGAGGATCTCTGGCTCAAGCTCGTGCACCCGGATGATCGCGCCCGTGCGCGATCCGAGAATCGGATCCACGTCGAGACGGGTCGACCATCGCGCATGGAGTACCGCCTTCGCACGAAGGACGGCCGCTGGAAGTGGTTCCTCGACGAGGCGGTCATCATGCGGGATGCTGCGGGCACCCCGATCTACAGCCGGGGCTTCATGGTCGATATCACCGACCAGAAGGAGCTCGAGCAGCAGCTCGCACACCAGGCCTTCCACGACTCGCTCACGGGGCTTGCCAACCGTGCGTTGTTCCGCGACCGGATCGACCATGCTCTGACCCGCCGCGATCACGCGCCGGTTGCGGTCATCTATCTGGATCTCGACGACTTCAAGGCGGTGAACGACAGCCTTGGCCACGCGATCGGCGACGACGTGCTCCGCACCGCCGCGCAGCGCCTGCAGCGCGTCGGTGCGTCGAGGCGATACCGTCGCGCGGCTTGGAGGGGACGAGTTCGCCATCCTCCTGGAGGAGGAGCCAGCAGGTTGCGAGGCGGTGGCCCGAGCGATACTCGACGCATTCGCGCGACCGATCGTCGCGGGTGGTCGCGAGTTCGGGCTGACCGCCAGCGTCGGGCTGGTCGTGAGCGACGGCTCGACCGATGCCGACGCGCTCATCCGCCGCGCGGATCTCGCGATGTACTCGGCGAAGTCACATGGGAAGGGTCGCCTCGAGGTCTACACGGACGCGCTCGGCGATCGTGCGCGCGATCACCTCGCCGTCCGCACTGACCTGCGTCGCGCGCTGGCGGACGGCGAGCTCGAGATGTACTTCCAGCCGATCGTCGAGCTCGCCGGCCGGCGGACGGTCGGGGCAGAGGCGCTGATGCGGTGGAGGCATCCCACGCGAGGGCTGGTCGAGCCGATCGACTTCATTCCGATTGCCGAGGAGGCTGGGCTCGTCGTCGAGCTCGGACGGACGGCGATCACGGCGGCGATCGATGCCGCGGTCGCCCTCCGGCGCGCGCTCGACGATCCCGAGCTC
The DNA here is from genome assembly GCA_963724655.1 of uncultured Actinomycetes bacterium. GTDB lineage: Bacteria > Actinomycetota > Thermoleophilia > Gaiellales > Gaiellaceae > Gaiella. The sequence goes on from CAVRVG010000001.1 coordinate 361,948, forward strand.
TTCGTCGCGGTGAACCTCTCCGCCCGCGAGCTGGTCGAGGACGACCTCCCGGGGTTCATCGATCGCACGCTACGGTCCCGCGGCCTCGCCCCGGCCGGGCTGGTCGTGGAGATGACCGAGTCGGTGCTGCTCAGCGATCCCGAGACGGCGATCGAACGTCTTGCGGCGCTCCGCAACGCCGGGCTGCGGATCGCGCTCGACGATTTCGGAACCGGCTACTCGTCTCTGAGCTACCTCGGCCGTATGCCAGTGGACATCCTCAAGCTCGCGAAGCCGTTCGTGGATGCCGTCGGCTCGGGCTCACGCGAGGAGCGCCTGCTCGCGTCGCTCGTCTCGATCGGAACCGATCTCGGGTTGACGACGGTGGCCGAAGGCGTCGAGCGGCTCGATCAGGCCGAGAAGCTCGAACGGCTCGGATGCCAGCTCGGACAGGGGTTCGTCTTCTCGCCGCCACGCCCGCTCGCCGAGCTTGTCGGGCACTACCGCTTCTCGCCACAAGCAGAACGACGCGGCCCACCGGAGGTCGCTCGGTCAGTGAGCGCGGATCGCGCGGCGGTCCGCTAGGGCAGCGTCGTTACAGGCGGTACAGCAGCCAGCGCGCATCCTCGTACGAGACGGCCAGATCGGAGAGCAACGCGGGCAGCTTCGGAAACCGCTTCCGGTCGACGATGAGCCAGCGGGCGCCGCACGCCTGCGGCGCGGCGAGATCACCGGTGCGCGCGAACTGCTTGAACGCGGCGATCCGCTCTCTGGGCCGGTTCTGAACGGTGTCCGCGACGTGACCCCACGGCGCCACGCAGATGTAGACGGGGGCTGAGCCGGCCGCCCGGTAGCTCGCCTCCGGTGTGCCGTAGACGATTCCACCGGCCGGGACATCGTGGCGGAGCGCGTCGATCAGACCCGTGGAGAGCGCGCTTGCCGGACGGGCCGGCGACGGTGTCCAATGAACGAAGCCGGCTACGTACGTCGGGAGCAGGAGCGCGGCGGTTGCGAGCCCACAGCTCGCGCCGATCGGAGGCCTCCGAAGGAACCCGTACGCCAGGGCGCCGAGCACGCCCGCGACAGCGAGCCACGTGACGAACGCCGGGCCACCGTCGTGGAGCTCGTACTCGAAGTCACCCGGGTAGACGAGCTGCAACACGACACCCGTCGCAAGCGCCAGCGGGACAGTGGCGCGACCCAGCCTCGCCGCCGCGACACCGAGCCCGCCGGCAAGCGCAATCCCGAACGGCACGAAACCGGCGAAGCGACGCGACTGCGAGAGCGAGACCACGTCCGAGAACGGGACAAAGAGGAGGGGTACGAGAGTGACCGCAAAGACGGCGAGTGAGCTCCCGATCACGTAGGCCGCCCATCGTCGTCGTGCCGCAAATCCGGCGAGCGGCAGGAGCAGCAGCGCTGCGATCGCGACCGCTCCCGTTCGCCCGAAGACGTCGGTGGAGACCGAAAAGCTGTCGGGAGACCGAATGTCGAGCTGGCCGGCGTAGTGCTTGATCGCGCGAAGCCGCTCGGCGGCTCCGGGTGAGACCGAGGCGGTGTCGTGGATCACGGGGATGAGCAATACGAAGAACCCCAGCACGCGGGACCACGAGCGCCGCCAGCGTCACCGCGCCGGCTCTTCCGTCGAGCCTCGTCCAGGCGTATCTCACTGCGATGAAGCCTGCAAACGGAAGCCAGACGAAGATCGCATACGTCGGATGCACGAGTGCAAGCACCAGCGAGCCGGCCGCCGCCGAGGCGAGCGTCGGACGTGAGGGCCGCCTGATCGCCTCGAAGGCGAGCGCAATCACCGCTGGGACGAGCAGCTGCCGAGCCGCAGTCGCGGGAAGAGCGAGGGCAGTGAGCGCGCCGCCGTGCCCCGGCGCCATCCCGACGATCGCGATGGTCGCGGCGGTCGCTGCGATCGCGGGCGCTGTTCGGCCGAAGACGGCTCGCGCTGCTTCGAACGCGACGAGCGCAAGCAGCGGCATGAGCACGCTCGGGAGATGAACCACGACGTCCGCAGGGTCGGCGCCGGAGACCTTCGCCACGAGCGCCAGGAAGCCGTGCCAGAGCGGAAAGGCATAGCCAGGGTGTAGACCGCCGTCGGGGAACTCCACGACACGCTCGAGCGAGAGATCGCCGAGCGACAGCAGCTTTCTCGTGCGGGCGAGATGGAAGAAGCCGTCGCCGCCGACTTCGCCTGCGACATGCCACAGGAGCAGGCCGAGCAGGAAGCCGGGTACCGCCACCAGTCCGGCGCCGTGGAGGGGTCGCTGCCAGCCACGCAGCGACCGCGCGCGGCGCGGCGACGATTCCCACGATGAGCAGCAGAACGAGCGTGAGCCAGAGCCCGCTCGAGACGAGGAACGTCAGCGCAAGCGCACCGCTGATCGCGGTGAGGCCCCACGCAACGGTGGCGGCGACGCCACGTGCGCCGAGCGCCCTCGCGATCAGCCAGCCGGGCGAAAGCACGACGGCAGTCGCGAGGACAAGCCTGACGTAGAGCCAGATTCCGCTCATGAGGCGAGCAGCTCGTCGACCCGGCCCGAGCCGAGCCAGCGAGCAGCTTCGCTGTACCGCCTGCGACGCTCGCCGGTGTGGAAGAAGCGCTCGAAGCGTGAGCGCAGCGCGCAGCATCCGCCGGGCACGCTCGGCCGAGCGGCTTCCCTCGTGAAGAGAGAGGTAGCGGAGGTGGCCTTTGACGTTCTCGCGAAACAGCCGGCCACCGTGCGAGGCCCCGCCGACGTGCATGCAGGTCGCCTTCGGCGTGAACACGACCGACCAACCGCGATCTGCGGCACGACGACACCAGTCGACCTCTTCACTGAAGAGGAAGAATCGTTCGTCGAAGCCACCGACCTCGGCAAGCGCCTCGTGTCGCAGGAGCAGGCAGGCGCCCATCACCCATTCCACGGCTCGCTCGTCGTCGTAGGAGAAGCCGCCGCCGTAGAACGCGTTGACGACCTGCGACCGAGGCGCCAGCTTACGGAGGTAGAGATACTCGGTCGCCAGTCGCCAGACGGTCGGAAAGCCGCGCACCGACCGCTGGAGAGACCCATCGGGGTTGAGCAGCTTCGGCGCGATCACGGCTGCCCGTGGGTGTCGCTGCGCAGCGGCGAGAAGCTCGTCGAGAGCGTCGCCGACAAGCCACGCGTCCGCATTCAGGGCGAGAACGAACTCGGCGTCGACTTCCGCGAGGCCGCGATTCCACCCGGCCGCGAGACCGCGGTTCTCGGAGCGGACGAGCGTGACCTCCGGATACCGCTCGAGAACGAGCTCGACCGTTCCGTCGGTCGAACCGTTGTCCACGACGACCGTGGGGATCCCGGCGAGACTCTCCAGGCATTGCTCGAGCCAGGGCAGCGCGTCATAGGTGACAACGACGCAGCCGACACGGCTCGCGCGACCGTTATGGCTCATCGTGAGCCGGAACGGGCTTGCCGCTGCCGCGCACCCCCTCCCACAGCAGGATCGCCCCGCCGGGGACGGCAAGCGCCACGGTCACGAGGAAGAAGAGAAAGCCGGCCGCGAACGCCGCGTCGGCGTCGACCCCGACGCTCCCGAGGAAGCTCACGAAGAAGGCCTCGCGGACGGCGAACCCGTTGAGCGTGAACGGAACCAGGAGTACCAGGAAGAACAACGGGCCCATGACGTAGTAGATCCTCGGGCCGAGGTCGATGCCGACCGCCCGCGCCGTGGCCCAGATCGAGAGGATCCGCACCGCCTGGATGGCCGTGGTGAACAGGAACACTCCGAGCAGGAGTCTCCCGTGGCCGCGAAAGTGGTGGACGCCGACGTAGAACGCGCGCATCGGCTTCTCGACCTTCAACCATTCGAGCAACGGCCGCGCTCGCCGCAGGAGCGGCCTGGCGCTACGGGCGAAGAACAGGAAGGCGAGGATGAGTGTCCCGAGGACGAAGAGGCCCTCGAGCCACAGATAGGCGCCTACGTCGTAGTGGCCGATCGCCAGCACGAACCCGATCGCGCCGAGAAGCACCGTTCCAGCGCCACCCAGGCCGCGCTCGAGGAGCACGATCCCGCTGATGTCGCCGACGCGTCCCGGGTGGCGGCGCGAGGTCTCGAAGATGCGCATCGCATCGCCACCGATCGACGTCGGGAGCACCTGGCTCGCGGTGTAGGACGACGAAGTAGGCGCGGGTCAGCCAGCGGAAGGTGTCCTCGATCCCCTGCGCCGCGAGCATCCACTTCCAGCGCAGCGCCATCGGGAGCGCGGTGAGCGTCATGATCGCCACCGCGAGGGCGAACCACCAACCGTTGGCATCCAGGAGCACGTCGACCGTCTTTTCGAGGTCGATCTTCCAGATGAGGTACGCGACCGCGAGCCCCGTCAGGACGAGCGTCCCGCTGATCTTCAGCGAGCGCTTCATGCCGTGAACCGTTCGTGGACACGGCGGACGGCGTCGACCGCGTCCAGAATGTCGTCGTCGCTGTGCGCCGGAGAGAGCGGGAGCGAGAGAACCTCGCGGCCGGCGCGCTCGGCGACCGGAAGCTCAACCTGAGCGGGATACCGCTCGCGGAACCAGGTGAGGCGGTGGACCGGCAGAAAGTGGATGCTCGTCGAGATCAGCTCGTCGGAGAGCGCCCGCTGATACGCGTCGCGGGTTGCACCGGCGCCGTCGGCGTCGATTCGAACGATGTAGAGGTGAAGGGCGTGAAGGTCACGCGCGTCGCGGCTGAGCGGCGTGATGCCTGTCAATCCTTCCAGCCCGTCGTCGTAGAGCGCGAACTGCCGGGCCCGGATCTCGGCGTGGTGCTCGAGGCGGTCGAGCTGCACGAGCGCGATGGCTGCGAGCACGTCGGAGAGATTCGCCTTGAATCCGGGCGAGACCTGGTCGTAGAGCGATCCGTCACCGCGGCGTGTGAGCCGCATCGAGCGAACGGCCTCCGCGACCTCGGTTCGGTTGGTTGCGACCAGGCCGCCTTCTCCGGCGGCGAGGTTCTTCGTCGCATAGAGCGAGAAGCAGGATGCGTCCGACAACCCGCCGAGCTTCCTCCCGCGGTATCGGCTCTCGGTCGCGTGAGCTGCGTCCTCGACCACGGGAATCCCGAGCGCGTGCAGCGGGTCGAGGTCGCACGGTTGCCCGGCGAGGTGCACGGGAAGAATTGCCTTCGTTCGCTCGGTCCGAAGGCCGGCGGCAAGCCCGGCGTCGAGGTTCAGATCGGAGTCACGAACGTCGCAAAAGACCGGCGTGGCACCGCAGTGCTCGATGACGTTCGCGGTCGCGGGCCACGTGATCGGGCTCGTGATCACCTCGTCGCCCGGGCCGACTCCGAGCGCGAGCAAGGCAAGGTGCATGGCCGCGGTGCCGGAGGCGACGGCAAGCACGTGCTCGACCTCGAGGTACTCGGCCATCCGCCGTTCGAGCTCGGCTGCCTTCGGCCCGGTTGTGAGCCAGCCGGAACGGAGCGTTTCGCTGACCGCCGCTATCTCCTCCTCGCCGATCGCCGGTGGCTGAAAGCCGAGTCGCGTTGTCCTTCGGGTGCGCGCCAATCGCCGATCAACCATCACAGAAGGGTAGGCGAGAGCTCAGTCGGCGACACGGAAGCGGATCAAGGCTGCGGCACGGTGTGCCCGCTCGAGAGCCTCGGCGCGATCGGGCCCGACGGCCAGCACCGCGCCGGCTCGATCCGATCCGCGAACCAGAGGGCCGAAGACGTGTCCCGGACGCCGGTACACGCCGCGTCCACAGCACCCCTTCGACCCCGGCCGCCTCGTCCTCGCCCTCAACCGCTTCGAGGACCCCCTCGGGTGGGACGAGAAAGACGACGCAGCCGCGCAGCGTGAACCTCACCTCGTGCTTCGGGCTCGGCGACCGGCTCCCCGAGCGCGAACTGGATCGCCAGCGCCGCGAGATCGACTCCGCGAACGGCGTGCACCAGCTCCGCATCGTGCCCGCCACCGAGGCGCGCTGCCACCTCGATCGCGACCGGTCCGGACCGGCCAATCCGAAGTTGCGTGTACGACGGGCCGTTGCGGATGCCGACCGCCTCGACTGCGGCCTTCGCGACAGCCAGGACAGCCTCCGTCGCGGCGACTGACGGCCAGACATGGGCAAGCGCCACGCCGAAGGCCGGTGACTCTCCGGTGAGGCGGTCTGTGACCAGGAGCGGAACGAAACGGCCGTCGACCGAGACGGCGTTCACCGTCACCTCGGGGCCGTCGATCAGCTCCTCGACCAGGACTCCGCCACCGCGTGACTCCTGCCGCGCGCGTTCGAGGGCCGGGCCGAGCTCGGCCTCGGCTCGGACGAGGGTCAGCCCGCGCTGCCCCTGCCGGTCGACAGCCTTGACGACACAGGGCAGCGTGATCCCCGTGGTCTCGAGTGCCGCCGGGTGCGGTACCCCGAGCTCGGCGAATCGCTCACGCTGACGAAGCTTCGATGTCGCGACGACAGCGGTTGCGGCATCGAGCGGATGTGGGATCCCGAGCCGCTCGGCAACCCGCGCCGCAATCCCGACCGGCCAATCGGCACCCGGCGAGACGATCCCGGCGACCGCCCTGGCGCGAGCGAGCCTGTCGATGCCCTGCTCGTCCTCGGAGGAGAGGATCGCCCGCTCGTCAGCCAGCGCCAGACCCGGGGCAAGAGGGTCGCGATCGACGGCGATGACGTTGAGCCCGTCGCGCCTGCGCGCCGCCTCGAGAAGACCGAGTTGCGCAGGCCCCGCGCCGAGCACGAGGAGGCTACGAGAGGGCGTCACTCACCGAGACAGGCGCCTCGGCGAGGACGCCGCGCCACCAGGATTCGTTCCCGCGATACCACGCGACCGTCCGCTCGAGCCCGTCGGCAAAGTCGATCGAGGAGCGCCAACCCGTGAGGCCCGCGAGCTTCTCGGTCGAGCCGATGTGGCGGTCGACCTGGCCGGGGCGCTCGTCGACGTACACCGTCGTGGCGAGCGGGTTCCCCACGGCTTCGAGCACCAGCTCTGCAATGTCGGCGACGGAGATGTCGACCCCCGTCGCGATGTTGATCACCTCGCCGGCGACCACGTCGAGGGGCGCGTCGATCAGCCCTTCGATCGCGGCGGCGGTGTCATCGACATGGAGCCAGTCACGGCTTGCGTGACCGTCGCCGTGGATCGTGAGCGCCTCGCCCTGGAGCGCCTGGGTGATGAACTTCGGCACGACCTTCTCCGGGTGCTGGCGCGGCCCGTAGTTGTTGAACGGCCGCACGATCACGATCGGAAGGCCGTAGGTGATCCAGTAGCTGTAGGCGAGCCGGTCGCCGCCCGCCTTGGTCGCCGCGTACGGGCTGCGGGGAAGCAGCGAGTGGCTCTCGTCCATCGGCGCCGCCTCTGCGGTGCCGTACACCTCGCTCGAAGAGACGAGCAGGAACCGCTCGACGGGGGTCTCCCGGATCGCATCGAGAAGGATCTGGGTTCCTTCGACATTCGTGGTGACGAAGTCCGAGGCACCCTCGCGGATCGACTTCTCGACGTGACTCTCGGCGGCGGCGTTGACGATGACGTCCACCCCGCTCACGAGCTCCCGAACGAGCTCCGGCATCGCGAATGTCCCCGTGGACGAACGAGAGCTGTGGATGGCTCATCACCTCGGCGAGGTTCTCGATGTTTCCCGCGTACGTGAGAGCGTCGAGGGAGACGACCTCGTGGTCGGTGTGGTCGAGCAGGTGACGGATGAGGTTCGACGGGATGAACCCGGCGCCACCGGTTACCAGGACGCGCTTGCGCACCATCGCTCTAGAGCTCCTTGTCCACGAGGTACAGAGGGCGATGTTCTACCACTCGCTGGATCCGCCCGAGATACTCACCGACCAGCGCGAGGATGAAGCCCTGCACGCCGAGGACCGAGACGACGAGCGCGCCGAGCAGCAGCGGGCCCGGGAAGTCGCCGTTGCTGATCCAGTAGACGCCTGCCCACGAACAGAGCACGAGCGCGGCCAGCGAGCAGAGCACGCCGAGAATCACGCCCGCCCACTGGATCGGCTGCGGCCAGAATCCGGCGAGCACGTGGAGCGCGAGGCGCGTGAGCCGAAGCGGCGAGTAGCGCGAGACGCCCTGCCTGGCCGCGTGGCCCACGTCGACCTCGACCACCGTTGCACCGCCCGAGAGAACGAGCGCCTTCGTGAACTTCTGTCGCCCGATCGCCCCGAGCATCGGAACCACGGCGTCGCGCCGATAGGCGTTGAACGCACAGCCGAAATCGGTGATCGCAACCCCCGTGAAGCGGCGGAGCATCCCGTTGATCAGCTTCGACGGAAGCGTTCGTCCCCACGAGTCGTGCCGGACGGCGCGCCTGCCGCTTGCGACATCGTTCCCGGCGTCGATCGCCTCGACGAGGCGGGGGACGTCCTCGGGGAGGTTCTGAAGATCGCCGTCCATGGTCACGACGATGTCGCCGAGCGCGCGTGAGAGCCCGGCGTGCATCGCGGGGTGCTGTCCGGCGTTCCGCTTGAGCCGTACCGCGCGGATCCGTGCGTCGTCGGCATGCAGTCGTTCGAGAGCGGCGAAGCTGCCGTCGGTCGAGCCGTCGTCGACGTAGATCGCCTCCCACCTGCGTCCGGTCGAATCGAGAGCGGCGGAGAGCCGCGCGTGTAGCTCCTCGAGGGTGCCTACCTCGTTGAACAGCGTGACGACGACCGAGACGTCCGGCACGCGTTCCGCCCCCGGCTGCGCGAGTGACGGCGGTCTCGGTTTCGCTCATCAGGTGGAGCGTAACGCCCGGAGATGGCCCGGGCCGGGCGCGATCGCTCGCCGCGCTTGATCGGCTAGCCTCGCAAGGTGGCGTGGGTCCCTGGCCGACAGATCGTCCGTCGTGAGATCTGGCGAGGGCGTCCCTGGCTCGCCGTCGTCGCAGTCGTCGTCGAGGACACCGACGAGCTCCTGGCCAGCTACATCCCCTCGGGCTCGCCGTTCGCCTTTCCGCCAAGCGACGACGGGAGACCGCACCCCTGGCTCGGCCGCACGCATTGGGAGGGCAACGGTGTGCTGATGCTCCAGCGGCCGGGAGAGGCGTATGCCGTCTGGCACTTCTGGGAGGGGGTCGGACGGGCGTTCAACGGCTGGTACCTGAACCTCCAGGAGCCGTTCCGCCGGAGCGCGATCGGCTACGACACGCAGGATCTCGAGCTCGACATCTGGGTCACGGTCGACGGCGACTGGCAGTTCAAGGACGAGGAGCTGCTCGAGCTCCGGGTCAACGACGGTCGTCACACGCCCGAGCAGTCCGCGCGGATCCGAGCCCTCGGCGGCGAGATCGGGGCGATGCTCGATCGGGGCGAGCGGTGGTGGGATGACGCCTGGGCGGCGTTCACACCGGAGCCGACCTGGGGGATCCCGTCGTTCCCGGAAGGCTGGAAGGACGCCGAGGTCCCGTCGCCACCGGGCCTCGACGCGCTCGTGGCACTCCCTGCCTGAGAGCGGAGGCTGCGTTCCCGGGCGAAGCAGCTGAGAGGCGCTGCGTTCCTCGGTGTGCCTACCCAGCCTCCGTTTCGAAGGCCGGTTCGACAGACCTCACGCCGCACCCGCGTCGAACGGCGCTTCCGCGGGATCAGGAACGCCGCGACCGCACCGAGCGCAACGACCCCGGCGCCGATGTACACCGCGTTCGTCAACCCGTTGACGAACGTCTCCGGGGTTTCGTAGCCGCCGGCGTTCGCGAACACCGAGGCGAGCACCGCGACACCGAACACGCCGCCCAGCTCACGGATTGCGTTGTTCGCTCCCGACGCCTGCCCCTCTTCTTCGGGCCGGACTGCGCTCAGCACGACGTTGGCGATCGGGGCGAAGAACAGCGCCATTCCGACCCCGGCCATGATGAACGGGATCACCAGCTGCGCGTACGGGGTGGTGGGTGTCGAGACCGCAGCGATCCAGGCGAGAGCGACCGCCTGCAAGGTGAGACCGGTCGCGATGATCCGCTTCGGATCGATCCGGTCGGACATGGCACCCGCGACCGGTGCGATGAAGATCGGCGCCAACGTCCAGGGCAGAATCCGCAGGCCGGAGCCGAGAGGGCCATACCCTTGAATCGTCTGGAAGAACTGCGCGAGCAGGAAGATCGATCCGAACATCCCGAAGAACATGAAGAACGACGCGACGTTCGCGAGTGTGAACGTGCGCGACCGGAAGAGGTTCAGCCGGAGCATCGGTGAGCTCGCGCGCAGCTCCCAGGCGACGAAGGCCCCGACGAGGGCGAAGCCGACCGCCATCGGCACCAGAATCGCCGGGCTCGTCCAGCCCTCCGAGTTCCCGTGAATCAGGCCCCAGACGATCCCGAAGAGACCCGCGCTGACGAGGGTGAGACCCGGGAGGTCAAGACGCCCACCCGGCCCGTGCGACTCCTCGAGCCGCCTCAGCGCGAGCGGGATCAGAATGAGCCCGATCGGGACGTTGAGCCAGAAGACCCACTGCCACGAGATGCCCTCGACGACGGCACCTCCGACCACCGGGCCGAAGGCGATCGCGAGCCCACCCACGCCACCCCAGATTCCGAGCGCGAGGCCGCGACGGTTGGCTGGGACTGCCGCGCTCAGCAACGTCAGCGTGAGCGGCGTGACGATCGCCGCACCGAACCCCTGCAACGCGCGGGCGAGGTTGAGCGCCTCGATCGACGGCGCGAGTGCGGCCAGCGCAGAGCCGAGCGTGAAGATCCCGAGGCCGATGACGAACATGCGCCGCCGGCCGAACCGGTCGCCGAGCGCAGCGCCCGTGAGGAGCAGGACGGCGAAGGTGAGCGTGTACGCGTTGACCGTCCACTCGAGCTGCTCGATCGACGCATCGAGATCGGCACGCAGAACGGGGATCGCGGTGGTGACCACGAGGTTGTCGAGCGAGACCATGAAGAGCGCGACCGAGGTGACCGCCAGCGTCCAGATCATCGAGGCGTTACGGGCCATGACCTTCCCTCCCTTTCCGAATGTATGTAACTAGTTACTTTGTTCAGAGGTCAAAAAAACTCAGCCTCAACCGGCGGTGCGGCTCCAGCCGAGGTTCTCGACGACAGCCTTCGATGAGCCTGTCGGCCCAGGGTGCGGGCTCGGTGAATGCATCGAGACCCGTGAGGATCGTCAACAGGACGCCCTTTGCGAAGAATCCGGCGACGACGTCGGAGCCGAGGCCGGAGCGCTGCTCGACCAGCTCGACCAGGTCGCGCCAGGTCGAACGGGCCTGCTCGCGTAGATCGGGGTCGTCGCAGGTCGACCAGCACTTCAGCTGCAGCATCAGCCGATCGCGATCATCGAGGATGAGCCTGTAGGCGTCACCCATCGCGGCAAGGGCCTCGTCGCCGTGCTTCCCACGCGATGCGCGCTCGAACACGCTGAAGAGCGCATCGGTCGCCTCGCGCGCGGTCTCGAGGTACAGCTCCTTCTTCGTCCCGAAGAGGCGGAAGAGGTACGGCTGCGAGATTCCGGCGGCTTTCGCGATGTCGTCCGTGGACGCGCCGTGCAGGCCTTTCGCCGCAAACTCGTGCAACGCCGCCTCGAGCACCGCCGCCCGCCGCTCGTCAGCGGTCTGTCGCATCAGCCCGGTGTTCATAGTAGTAAGTATTCACTCACAAGAAGGAGTCTTGTCAAGTCGCTATCCCGCGATCTGGAGAAGCGCGGTGCACACCCGGTCGACCTCGTCCTCGGTGGTGGAGGTGGCGAAGGGCAGTGCAAGCGCCCGCTCGTACGCGCGGTCCGCTCCCGGGAACGAGCCGCGCCCACCGTAGGCGGTGAGCCGGTTGAGCGCATAGGTTCCGATCTGGCTCTCGATCCCGTCGCTCGCAAGCGCGGTCCGAACGTCATCGCGGGCATCGACTCGGACGACGTAGGCCTGCCACCCGTGCCGGTCGCCGTCCTCGCAACCAGGGATCCCAACGGCGTCTCCCAGACGCTCGGCGTACCAGCCTGCGACGCGCTCGCGGGCGACGAGCAGCTCCTCGAGCCGCGCGAGTTGCGGGATCCCGAGCGCGCACAGCACGTCCGGAAGCCGATAGTGGTGACCGGGGTGCGGGAGGTCGACCTCTCTGCCCATGACGAGCCCGTGGTTGCGGCCGCGGCGGATCGCCTCGGCCAGTGCCGGGTCGTCGGTCGTGACCGCACCTCCTTCAGCCGTCGTCACGATCTTTCTCGGATGGAATGACAGGCAGCCGAGGACGCCGAGCGAACCGCAGGCCTCACCACGCCGACGGGCGCCGAGCGCGCCGGCTGCGTCCTCGACGAGCGCAACGGTCTCGGGGACCGCGGCTCGGAGCGCGTCCCAGTCGACCGGCCGCCCGAAGAGATGGACGCCGAGCACGGCCTTCGTGCGGCTCGTCACGGCGGCCTCGACGAGCTCCGGCCGGATGAGGAACGTCTCCGGGTCGACATCGACGAGCACCGCCCGCGCGCCGCTGAGCTCGACGACGTTGGCGGTCGCAGGGAAGGTGTAGGCAGGAACGATGACCTCGTCGTCCGGGCCGATGCCAAGCGAGAGAATCGCAAGATGGAGAGCGGCCGTGCCCGACGAGACGGCAACGGCTTCTCGTGTCCCAACCGCCTCCGCCACCGCCCGCTCGAACTCTTCGACCTTCGGCCCCATCGTGAGCGTTCCGGAGGCGAGCACCTCGGCGACCGCCTCGATCTCTGCGGCGCCGACATCCGGACGTGCCAACCGGATCGATCGCGGGGTCGTGCTCACGTCTTCGCTGCGCCGAGCCGCTCGCGATACCAGGCAATCGTGCGCGCGAGGCCGTCGTCCAACTCCACCTCGGCGTCGAAGCCGAGCAGCTCGCGCGCCTTGTCGGCGTTCGGAATCCTCAGCTCGACATCGACGTAGTGAAGGGGCTGGAACGTGATCTCGCCGCTGCAGCCGGCGAGTCGCTTGATCCGCTGCGCAAGATCGAAGATCGTGACCGCAGAGCGCGGGTTGCCGATGTTGAAGCTCTCACCGACCGCCCTTGGATGCTCCAACGCAAGCAGGACGCCGCGCACCATGTCGTCGACATAGGTCCAGGCGCGGATCTGCGAGCCGTCTCCGTGGATCGTCAGGTCACCTCCCGCGAGACCCGCCTCGATGAAAGCGCGGATCGCACCTCCTCCGATCTGACCGGGGCCGTAGATGTTGAACGGCCGCACGGACACCGTCGGGAGGCCGAGCTCGGAGTGGTAGGCGTGTGACATGTGCTCGCCCGCGAGCTTCGAGACTGCGTATGTCCAACGCGCCTCGCCGACCGAGCCAATCGTGGTCACGTGCCCCTCGCTGACGTTGAACGCGTGCTGCCCGAAGACCTCGCTGGTCGAGAACTCGACCACGCGCTCGATCGTGTCGCGCGAGACGAGCGCCGCCTCGAGCGCGTTGTAGGTGCCGATCACGTTGACGCGCATCGTCGTCACCGGGCTGCCCAAGCACGGTGTCGACCCCCGCGATCCCGGCCGCGTGGACGAGATGCGTGGCGCCCTTGGTCGCGCGATTCAACGACTCCGCGTCGAGCACGTCGGCTCTGATCAGCTCGACGTTGCCCTCGAGATCGGTGCCCGAGAGCGCGTCGCGATGGAGATTGTCGTAGAGCACGACCTCGTTCTGCTCGATCAGCAGCCGCGCGAGCGTCGTGCCGATGAACCCGGCGCCGCCGGTGATGAGGATTCTCTTGCCGCGGAGCGCCATCCGCGGGATTGTAGGCGCGATCCCACGGCGACCCCCTCTCGCGTGACGACGCGGCCGCTCGGCGGCGTACCGTTGGGTGATGCGCCACGCCGTAGCCATGTTCGTCCTGCTCGCGGTCGTGTCCGCCCCGGCCGTGCTCTCCGCAAGCTCGGCGAGCGGCACCCGGTTGACCGTCACGTACTTCCGCGACGGTGGTGACCGCGCCACGCGGGCTCGCTGGAGCCTCACCTGCTCGCCGACGGGCGGAACCCACCCGCGCGCGGCGGCCGCCTGTGCGGTCCTCGGCAGGCTGGGACGGAGCGTCTTTGCCCCCGTGCCGCCCGAGACCGCGTGCACCGAGATCTATGGCGGCCCTCAGGTCGCCATCGTCAGCGGGCTCGTCGCCGGACGAGAGGTCTGGGCCCGCTTCCGCCGCGATGACGGTTGCCAGCTCAAGCGGTGGGAGCGTGCCGGAGCGCTGCTTCCACGCACGACCGGCGTCAGCTGACCGCTCCGACTGGCTGCTCGAGGAACGCGGCCAGCGCGGCCGCGACTCCCGCCGCGTCGAGACCGTGGGCAGCCCGGTGCTCCTCGTGGGTGCCGTAGCGTCGAAGCTCGGTGTTGCCCACGCCGACCGAGAGCTGGCGCGTCGGGAGGTCGGAGAGCGCCCGGGCGAGCTCGCCGGCCGACGTTCCCGCGAGCGTCGGCTCGACAAGCACCACCTCGGGACCGCGCACGAGCGTGCGCAACTCGGCCGCAGGAAACGGACGCACCCTGGCGGTGTACGCAATCGTCGCGTCGAGATCCGCGGTGGCCTCCAGTACCGCAGCAAGGGCCGGGCCGACCGCGAGAATGAGCGGGCTTCCCTCGCCGCCGCGGCGCACCACCTGGAGGCCGGTGGTCGGAAGCGCTTCGGCGTTGCTCTCGTCCGAGAGCCTGATGTAGACGCGGCCGTCAGCGCGAATGGCCTCGGCGACGAGCGCCGCCGCCTCGTCAGGGTGCCCCGGAACGTGGATCGTCCAGCCGGGAAGCGTGCCCATGAGAGCGACATCGCCAGGCGCGTGGTGCGTACGCCCGGCGTCCGCATCGTCATAGGACGCTCCAATCGAGACGAGCACGGCGCCCACGTCCTGGTGTCCGAGGTCGAGCTTGATCTGCTCGAAGGGTCGTTCGACGAGGAACGACGCGTACGAGTGAGCGACAGGTCGCATTCCTTCGAGCGCGAGCCCCGCGGTCACGCCGATCAGCGCCTGCTCCCGAATCCCGACGTTGACGATGCGATCTCGGTCGCTCCCCGCGAGGGAGCCCTCGAAGCGATCCACGCCGATGTCCGCGAGCACGACGGCGACTCGCTCGTCGCGCTGCAGCTCCGCCGCGGCGACCTCGACGAATCGCTCACGCATCGACGGCGCGCTCATGCAGCCACCTCCGCAACGAGCACGTGGGGCTTGGCGACGTCACGCGCACCAAAGCCGTTCTCGATCGCGTCGTGATCGCGACCGGAGACGGTGGCGCTGGTCCAACCCTCGACGGCGAACCGCTCGCGAGATCCCACCCGGCCAACCGTGGGTAGCCGAGCGGTTGTCGACGACAACGGCCGTCAGCTGCGAGAGACCGAGCCGAGCCGCGAGTGCGATCGCCTCGTGGTTCGAGCCCTCGTCGAGCTCTGCGTCACCGACGAGGCACACGACGCGCGATGCAGAGAGACCCTTGAGCCGCAGGGCGATCGCCATCCCAACCGCGATCGGGAGACCGTGGCCGAGCGAGCCGCTCGACACCTCGACGCCCGGGAGCAGGTTCCGGTCGGGGTGATGGCCGAGCGGCGAGTCGAAGGAGCCGAACTCGTCCAGCAGCGCGGCTGGGAAGAACCCCTTCGCCGCGAGCACCGCGTAGTAGGCCATGGGGCCGTGACCCTTCGAGAGGAGAAACCGGTCCCGCTCGGGGTCGTCGGGGCGGGTGGGGTCGACGCGCAGGATGCGGTCGTAGAGCACCCAGAGCACATCGAGCGTCGAGTAGGCGCTCGGCTCGTGCTTCTCGTCACCCCCGAGCCGAGCGAGGAGCGCCGGCAGGTCGTCGTATCCGAACCGCGCGGTTTCAAGAGCAGAAGCAGTCATGGCTCCTACGCTAGAACATGAAGTTCACTTGAAGTCAAGTACGATCTGGAAATGACCTTGCCGGCTCGAGAACTGTCGATCGGCGAGCTCGCGACGCGAAGTGGAGTCGCCACCTCTGCGCTCCGGTTCTACGAGGCGGAAGGGCTGATCACCTCCCGTCGGACCGACGGCAACCAGCGGCGCTACGACCGCCCGACGCTGAGACGGGTGGCGTTCATCCACGCCGGGCGGTCTGCCGGGATCTCGCTCGCCGCCATCAAGGATTGCCTGGCCACCTTGCCCGATGACAGGACACCGACCCGGCGCGACTGGGAGCGGCTCTCACGCGCATGGCGCCGCGATCTGGACGAGAGGATCAATGCGCTCGAGGGTCTCCGCGACCGCCTCACGTCATGCATCGGCTGCGGCTGTCTCTCGCTGCAGTCGTGCCGGCTGTTCAACCCCGGCGACGAGGCTGCCGGCAAGGGACCGGGAGCGCTGTACCTCAGCGAGGCCCCGTAGGGAGGGCAGGTCCAGCCCGCGGCTTCCACGCGCTTTAACATCGTCGACGTGACGAGTGTCCTCTTCGTCGGCGCGGGCCGGCATCAGCGGCGCGCGATTCTCCAGGCGCGCGAGCGTGGTCTCCGCGTCGTTGCGGTCGATCGCAACGCGAGTGCACCGGGGCTGGCCGTGGCGGACGTCGGAGTCGTCGTCGACTTCGCCGATGTCGACGCGGTTGTCGCCGTCGCGCGCAAGCACAGAGTAAAAGGGGCGCTCACCGTGTCGGCCGACCGCGCCGTCCCCGTGGTCGCCGAGGTGACCGAACGCCTCGGGTTGCCCTCGATCGGAACTGCGGTCGCCCGGCGGATGACCCACAAGATCGCGATGCGCCGCCAGTTCGCCGAGGAAGGTGTGCCGCAGCCGCCGTTCGCGGCGGTGCGCGACCTGGCCAGTGGGCGCGCCGCTCTCGAGACGGTCGGGTTGCCGGCGGTTCTCAAGCCGGCCGACTCGGGGGGTCAGCGTGGCGTGTTCCGGATCGAGACCGAGGGCGATCTCGAGAGCTCGCTTCATGTCGCGCTGGCCGAGTCTCCCACGGGCGAGGCGGTCGTCGAAGGCTTCGTGGATGGGGTCGAGCTCAACGGGATCGTGATCGCCCGGGACGGAACGATCGAGGTGCTGACGCTCTCGGACCGTCTTCGCCCACCCGGGCAAGGGTTCGGAGTCGGCTGGATCCACGTCTTTCCTTCGTCGATCTACTCCGATCAGCTGGTGGAGGCAGAGCGGGCGGCCGTGCACGCTGTCCGCGCGCTCGGGTTGACGAACGGCATCGCGTTTCCGCAGCTCATCGCCTCGCCCGACGGCGGAGTCGCGGTGGTCGAGGTCGCGGCGCGAATCCCGGGGGGCCAGATGGCCGATCTGGTGCGGCATGCCGTCGGAGTCGATCTCGTCGAGATCGCGCTGCGCCAGGCACTCGGGGAGGAGGTACCGGACGAGATCGCAAGAGCGAGGTTCTCACAGCCACTCGCAATCCGCTTCCTCACGGCAGAGCCGGGACCGCTCCCGACCGGCGTCGTCACCGCAGTCGGAGATCTCGGGCCGGTGCTCGAATGCGAGGGGGTCGTGCAGGCGGATACGTATCTCCAGGTCGGCGAGACGATTCGCCCTGTGCGCGTCGACGGTGATCGTCGCGGATACGTCATCGCGGTCGCCGACACCTCCGTCCAGGCGCTTGCCCGTGCCGAGGCAGCCGCTGCTCGGCTTCGGGTCGAGGTCGCATGAGCGCGTGGTCGCTCGCCGACTACCGAGACCTCGTCTCGGCCGCGCTCGAGGGCGGCTACCGACCGATCGGCTTCGAGACCGAGCCGACGGACAGGGTGCTGTACCTCCGCCACGACGTCGACCTCTCCCTCGACGCGGCGCTTCGAATGGCGCGGGTCGAGGCCGAGCTCGCCGTCACGGCCACGTACTTCCTCATGACCGGGTCGGTCTTCTACAACCTCGACTCGAAGGAAGGGAAGGCTGCGATCACGGAGCTACGGGCACTCGGCCACCGCGTCGGGCTCCACGCGATCCACCCGGACGCGCGACTCGACGAGCGCTTCGACCCGGTTGTCGCCTGGCACAACCCGGATCCCTCCTACATGAGCGCGCCGATCGAGGGGGCTCTGAACGTCATGGAGCCGAGCCGCTTCGACCCCGCGACCTATCGCTCGGACTCGAACCAGAGCTGGCGCTTCGGGCGATCCGCGCGATGAGCTTCGGTCGGGCGCATTCCCCTGGCTCCAGTTGCTGATCCACCCGGAGATCTGGGTCTATCCCGGCACCAGAATGGGCGAGACGATGCGCTCGATGCTCGCTGCCGAGCACGACCGCCGCCTCGCGCAGCTGGCCGAGGACCGGATCGACCTCACGTGACGGTGGAGGTCCCGCTCGCCGGCGGTGACGTACCATGTCGGCGACGACATCGTCGTCCGCGTCGGCGCCACGGTCCGGCGACCTGTCGGCCCGTACACACCTGCTGTGCACGCGTTGCTCCGCCATTTCGAGGCGGCCGGGCTCGAGGGCGTACCGCGCGTGCTCGGGCTCGACGAGCGCGGACGCGAGATCCTCTCGTTTCTCGAGGGGGCCTCGGCGCTCGCCCCCGTTCCGTCTGCGGACGAGCTGGTGGCCGACGCTCGGGGCGTTCCTCCGCGCGATGCACGACGCCCAGGCCGGGTTCCGACCTGACGAGCATGCACCATGGCAACGCATGGTCGGAGCGCCAACAGCGGGCGAGGTCGTCTGCCACAACGATCTCTTCTGGCCGAACGTCGTTGTCGACGGAGACCGGCTCGTCGGCGTCATCGACTGGGATCTCGCCGCACCGGGGCCTCGGATCCACGATCTCGCCTCGGCTGCGAACTTCTGGGTGGCGCTGCGACCGGATGACCAGTGCGAGGCCTGGGGCGTCCCCACGGATCGTCGCGGGGACCGTCTCCGCGCGCTCTGCGATGGCTACGGTCTCGACCGCTCAGCACCGCGGCGAGCTGCTCGACGCGATCCAGGAGAAGACCGCCATCGGACTGGCGACGTATCGCCGCTGGGGCCGCGACGAGCGTCGGCCGGGTTGGGCCGACATGTGGGATCGAGACCAGGATCGGTACCTCGTCGCGCGCGACGAGTGGTTCCGAGAGCACCGACGAGAGGTGAGCGCATGGCTTCGTTGAGACCCGTCACCGTGCTCGTGTCCGCGTCGGGCGCCCCAGGAACAGCCGCCTTGCTCCGCGGCCTGCGCGAGAACGGTGAGCGCGAGGTTCGGCTGATCGGGACGGACATGTCGGAGCGCTCGGTGGGGCGCCATCTGTGCGACGGGTTCCACATCGTCCCCGCCGGTGCCGATCCTTCCTTCGCCGACGCGGTCCTCGCCGTCGTCGAGCGGGAGCACGTCGACGTCGTCCTTCCGCAGTCGTCTTTCGATCTCGAGGGGCTCGCGGCGCATCGTGAGCGGTTCCCCGTTCCCGTCCTGGTCTCCAGCCCGGACGCGATCCATCGCTCGAACGACAAGGCGGAGACCTACGCGTTCCTCCATCGGCTCGGGCTGCCGGCTCCCGCGTACCGCCGCGTCAACGGCGCCGCCGAGGTCGAGCACGCGGCCCGCGAGCTCGGCTACCCCGACCGGCCGGTGTGCTTCAAGCCCGTGTTCTCGTCCGGGTCACGCGGCTTCAGAATCCTCGACCCCACCGTCGATCGCGCCCATCAGCTTCTGAACGAGCGGCCGGGCTCGGTTGCGATGCGACTGGAGGAGGCGGTCGAGCTGCTCCCCGCGGAAGGTGGCCCGGATCTCCTCGTGATGGAGCTGGCAACGGGAGGCGAGCGAACCATCGACGGGATCGCCGACGGACGCCGGGTCGTCCTCGGCCACCCGAAGACGCGCGAAGCGATGCGTGCGGGGCTCGCGATGTACTTCGTCACGGTGGCCGATCCCGGACTGATGGAGATCGCAGAGGCAATCGTCGCCGAGCTCGAGATCGAGTGGTTCTTCAACATCCAGCTGGTCGGTGACTTCGTCATCGAGGTCAACCCGAGGATCTCGACGATCGTGTATCAGGAGGATCTCAACCTGCCGTACCTCGGAGTGAAGCGCGCGCTCGGCGAGATCTCGGACGACGAGCTCATGGCACTGCGCTCGCTGATCCGCCCCGGCCGAACGGCACTCCGCTACTTCGACCAGCTCGAGTGGGATGCGTAGCGTCGTGAGCCCCGGGCTCGGCTGTCGGGGAAACACAACCCAGCGTTCCGAACAGCGGCTCGCCGGGTCGCACAGGTCGCACAGGCGTCGTCGCCGGGTCCAGCCCCCCGCCTGGGGGCTGCGGGCCCCCCTTCTGGAATTGTCGCAGCAGAGGTGTGCCAGGTGGGTGACGTCTCTGTGCCAACTTCGTGCCCGTTCCCGCCGTTGCGTTGAGCGCCCCGCCGGATCACGATCGCGACGACCCTCGGGTCATCGGACGCGACGGCCGTCCCTTGCGGGTCACGTTCTGCCCGGTCAACACGGCCGGCGTTCCGTGGACGACGACGCAGGCGTTGCGGACGCGCGGCGTCGACGCGCGGCTCGTCGTCTTCAACCGCTACGCCCTTCACCCCGAAGCCGACCGCTCGCTCGATCTCGAAGGCGGTCTTCTCCGCCGCCAGGCAAAGCAGTGGCGCGAGCTGGCACGGCTCATGCCTCAGACCGATGTCTTCCACTTCGTCTTCGGCCTCACGCTGGTCCCGCAATCACTGCAGTTTCCGATCCTTCGGGCGTTCGGGAAGAAGGCTGTCTTCCACTACCTCGGCTCGGACATCCGTGGCAAGACACCGGACCAACTCGCCTTCGGGAAGAAGGCGAATGCCGAAATCGTGGGGAGCTACGACGCGATCCGCTGGGTCCCCGAGGCGGTCGTCATCCCACCCGGCGTCGATATCCGTGGGATCGTCCCGTCCGGGCCGATGCCGGCCCGCCGCCGGCCCGTCGTCGTGCACGCCCCCTCTTCGCGAGAAAGAAAGGGGACCGAGCACGTCATCGCCGCCTGCGCCGTCGCTCGATGTCGATCTCGAGATCGTCGAAGGGCTCCATCACCGGCAGGCGTTCGAGCGTTACCGCAACGCCGACATCATCGTCGACCAGCTCAACGCAGGCTGGTACGGGCTGTTCGCAATCGAGTGCATGGCGCTGGGGAAGCCCGTGGTCACGTTCCTGCACGAGGAGGCAGGGCGACGGACAGAGGAGGCCTTCGGCGTTCCCGTGCCTCTGATCAACGCGTCCAAGGAGACGCTCCGCGACCAGATCGCCGGTCTCATCGAGATGGGCCCCGAGGGGCGCGCGCAGATCGGCAACGACTCCCGCGCATACGTCGAGCACGTCCACGACCTCGAGCACGTCACCGACCAATTGCTCGATCTCTATGCCACGGTTCGCGAGCCGAAGCGCTCGCCGCAGGCCGCGCGGGTCGCGGCCGAGGACGACCGAGAGCGATCGCAGGCTCCCGCTCGACGACCCGGATCTCGAGACGAGCCTTCCGGTCGCCCCCGAGCCGCTCCCCGCAGGCGCACGGCCGCAGGGTCTTGGAAAGCAGCTCGGGCGGCTCAGCCGGCACTCGGCGATCTACGGCATCGGGGGACTCGTCTCCCGGGTCATCGCGGTGTTGCTGCTCCCGCTCTACACGCACTACCTGAGCACGGCGGACTACGGCCAGATCGAGACGCTGCTGGCGCTCACGACGGTGATGGGGCTGCTGCTACGGGCTGGGATCACGAGCGCGTTCTTCCGGTTCTACTTCGACGCCGACGACGAGGCTGGCAGGCTCACGGTTCTCCGGACGTCGTTTTGGTTCACCATGGGCGCGGCGACGCTCGGGCTCGCCGGCGCTCCTCGTCCTCGCCGACCCCGTCTCGCAGGTCCTGTTCGGCACGGACAGCGCCGCGAATCTCGTTCGCGCCGCCGGGGTCTCGCTGTGGGCGACGGTCAACTACGAGCAGCTCACGGCGCTGTTCCGCGTCGAGGAGCGCTCGGTCGCCTTCGTCATCGCCAGCCTCACGAACGTCTTCATCACGATCGGGTCGACGCCTTGCGCTCGTCGTGGTGTACGACAAGGGCCCGATCGGCGTCATCGTCGGCAACTTCACCGGCACGCTCGTCGTGTACCTGTCACTCCTCGGCTACCGCCGTGAGCAACTCGGCTTGCAGTTCGACCGTCGGCTGCTGCGCGAGATGAACCGGTTCGGGCTACCGCTCGTGCCGACGGCGGTGTTCCTCTGGATCACGAACTTCAGCGATCGCTTCTTCCTCGCCAAGCTCGCCGACATCGCCGAGGTCGGCCTCTACTCGGTCGGGGTCCGAGTCGCCTCGGCAATGGTCCTGCTGCTGACGGCCTTCCGAACCGCCTGGCCCGCGTTCGCGTACTCGATCCGCGACGAGGACGAGGCCCGCAGCACGTACGCCTACGTCCTCAGCTACCTCACCGTCGTCACGACCTGGGTCGCCCTTGCGTTGACGCTGTTCTCTCCGTGGATCGTCGACCTGCTCGCCGCCGACGAGTTCGCGGAGTCGTCGACGGTGGTCGGGCCGCTCGCGTTCTCGACCGTGTCCTACGGCGCCTACATCGTGGTCGCGATCGGCGTCGGCCGCTCTCGACGCACCCAGTTCAACTGGGTCGTCACCGCCGCCGGTGCGGCGGTGAACTTCGGCCTCAACATCCTGCTGATTCCCAGCTACGGAATGATGGGTGCTGCGATCGCGACCGTCGCCGCGTACACGACGATGGCGGTCGGAATGGCCTGGTGGGCACAGAAGGTCTATCCGGTGCCGTACCAGTGGCGACGGGTCGCGACCGCTGCACTCGTGGGCGTGGCCCTGGCTTCGGTCGGCAAGCTCCTCGACGCAGGAGTACCGCTCGCGCTCGCATTGATTCTCGCTTATCCGTTCGCGCTGCTGGCCTCAGGGTTCGCGCTTGCCGACGAGCGCGCCCGACTCTGGGCGCTGGTCAGCGGGGCGAGCCGGAGCGCCTAGATGGGTAGTTTCACGAGGTCGTGTTCGCCGGACGGCGGGCAGCGGGCCAGGGCGCGTCTGGGCGCGCGGCGCGAGATCGTGGACTACCCATCTAGACCAGCCCGAAGGTGCTGGCAAGCAGGAATGCATTCAGGCCGATGATCAGCGCAACCACCCCGATCGCGGTAATCGTCGTCGAGCGCCGGTTGACGAGCGGGCCCATGAGGCGCTTGTCGGCGCAGAACATCAGCAACGGGATCAAGGCGAAGGGAATCCCGAACGAGAGCACGACCTGGCTCATCACGAGAGAGCGGGTCGGGTCGACGCCGATCGCGATGATCACCAGCGCAGGCACCATCGTCACGCCGCGCCGGACGAACAGCGGAATCTGGCGATTGATGAAGCCCTGCATCACGACCTGACCGGCGAGCGTGCCGACGCTCGAGGACGAGAGGCCCGAAGCGAGGAGCGCGACTCCGAAGAGCACGCTCGCCGTTACTCCGAGCTCGGTCTGAAGGCCGTCGGAGACGGCGAAGAGATCGTCGCCGAGCTCGGTGAGGCCCTTCGTGTGGAAGACCGCGGCAGCGGTGACGAGCATGCTGATGTTGATCGCTCCGGCGATACCCATCGCGATCACGACATCGATGAGCTCGAAGCGATAGATCCTGCGCTTCTCCTCGTCGGTGACGCCGACGACGCGGTGCTGCGTGAGCGCCGAATGGAGATAGATGACGTGCGGCATGACGGTTGCGCCGAGAATCCCGACCGCGAGCAGCACGCTCTCGGTACCGGCGAAGCCCGGCACGAAGCCGGCGACCACCTCGCTCGGGTCCGGATCAGCGAGAAAGACCTGAAATCCGAAGGCGCCGACGATCACGAGGATGAAGGAGGCGATCACGCTCTCGAGGCGACGAAAGCCGTGAGTCTGGAGCGCAAGGATCACGAAGGCGCCGACGCCGGTGATGAGCGCGGCCGGAAAGAGCGCAATGCCGAAGAGCAGGTTGAGCGCGATCGCCGCACCCATGAACTCCGCCAGGTCGGTGGCCATCGCGATCACCTCGGCCTGCACCCAGAGCAGGAACGAGGCACGCCGCGGAAAACGCTCACGACAGATCTCGGGAAGGTTCTTGCCGGTCGCGATTCCGAGCTTGGCGCTCATCGACTGAATCAGCATGGCCATGAGGTTCGCGCTGAGCACGACCCAGAGGAGCAGGTACCCGAACCGGGCTCCCGCGGCCATGTTCGTGGCGAAGTTGCCCGGGTCGACGTACGCAATCGCGGCGATGAAGGCCGGTCCGAGGAACGGCAGCACGCCACCGATACCCCTCCTTTGCCCGGAGAGCGCTTCGTGCGCAGCCTCCAGCACCCGAGCCTCACCGGGAAGGACATCGTCGAGCGGATGCCCTAGGGCCCGACGATCGTGAGGCGGGCGCAACGGCATGCTCTCACTTTAGCGAGAGGTTTAGTCTCGCCTAACTTTCGCAGCCGCGCGGATCTCTTGCGAGGAATCGCAGCGTGCCGCGACAGAGACCGAGCGCCGCGGCCGCGCGTGTCCGCGGAGTCGCAAGCGCCCGATCCTCGATCGGGTTCGTCATGAATCCCATCTCGACGAGGATCACAGGGACGTTGGCCCAGTTGAACCCCGTGAAGTCGGTGTGCTCGCTGATGCCGCGGTCCGGGAAGCCGAGCGATGCGACGAGCTCCGACAGCACGATGCTCGCGGCTCGCCGGCTTGAGCGGTAGACGTCATCCGTCCAGCCGGGCTGGTTCGCGGGCACGAGAATATGCGTCCCGCGCACGGCTCGATTCTCGTGTCCGTCGGCGTGGATGCGTAGGAAGAGTCGCGCGTGCGCACGATTCGCGATCGCCGCCCGCGCGATGTTGCCGACCGACGTGCCGGAGGTCGTGGTGCGGGTCATCACGACCCGAACCCCGGCGCGCTCGAGCAAGCGGCGCAGCCGAAGGGAAACGTCGAGGTTGAGAGACGCCTCGCTGATCCCCGTCACCACACCGCGCGTCCCACCGCCGTCCTTGATCTTGAGCGTGGTGGAGCCAGGGCCGATCCGCTCGGTCTCCGGGTTTCCGCGCAGGTCGTGACCCGGGTCGATGACCACGACCGGCCTGGCTCGACGAGAGCCCCGAGCCGACCGCCACCACGGCAACCAGTGCCGCAACCGCGAGCCCGAGTGACGTCCTGGGCAGCCGCACGGTGCGGTGCTAGGGCCCTGGCCCGTAGTAGCGCCGGACGAAGGCGAGCGTCAGAAAGGCCCCGGGGACGAAGCACACCGCAGCCGCGACCATGAGCACCTTCGCGGCCGTCGACGAGAGATCGACCGCCAGGGCGGCGAGCATGCAGACGCCGCCGGCGGCGCAGAGGATCGGCCCCCCGTGGTCGAAGATCCGCTCGAGCATGTCGACGACATCGTCGCAGACGCGATGTGGGCGCGAGCGTTATCGTCGGTGGATGCCCGTCGAGCGAGACACGTTCGTCCAGATCATGAGCGCCTTTCCCACCGGGGTCGCGATCGTCACGACGCTCGAGCCGGACGGCACCCCACGCGGGCTCACGACCAACGCCGTCACGAGCGTTTCCGCCGAGCCGCCGATCCTGCTGATCTGCGTCGATCGCAACTCGCGCACCCTGCCCGCGCTCCAGCACTCGAGGCGGTTCACGGTGAACTTCATGCGCGACGACTGCGAGGAGCTGTGCCGCACGTTTGCGTCCAAGGCCGACGACAAGTTCGAGCGCGTCGCCTGGAGCCCCGGTCTCGGGGGAGTCCCCGTCCTCCACGAAGGCGCGATCGCCCATGCCGAATGCACGATCCTCGAGGAGCTCGAGGTCGGCGACCACGTCGTCGTCACCGGACTCGTCGAAGCCGGCAAGGCACCCGACGCCGAGCACGTTCCGATCCTCTACCACCGGCGCGCGTTTCACACCACGCCCGTGCCCGACGAGCGCTAGTCGCGCACGCCGCTAGACGACGATGCGGTACACCTGGAAGACCTCGGCGTATTCGCGGTTCACATTCGTGCCGTGGACGCGGGCGAGGTTTCGGATGAAGTCCTCGTTCGCGTAGCGCCGGTGCTGTTGCGACGCGTAGCACTGGACGGCCGCCACCTTGCGCTCGAGATGGCGCTCCTCGAGTGAGACGTAGGCGCCGTACGAGAACTCGAAGTTGTTCCAGGGGATCTCGTAGCCGAAGATGGTCGTGCGCTTGAAGGCGCGGAGCCCTTCCTGCGCAATCGTCTGATGATCCTGGTGGACATCGTGGTGCGAGGGCTGGAAGACGACGTCGGGCCGGTACTCCTCCCACAACGCGACGAGCAGCTCGAGGATGTCCTGGCGCCGTTCGGGAAACGTCCGCACGTCGAAGTCGTGCACCGTCAGTGCGCTCTCGGGGATCCCGAGCTCGCCGGTTGCGGCACGAACCTCGCGCGCAAGGGTGTCGGGCGGGAAGCCCGGCGGTAGCGATCGGGTCGCGATCGAGAACGCGACGTAGCGCACCTCGCAGCCCGCCTCGATGAGGCGGGCGGCTGTGCCGCCGCAACCAAACTCGCCGTCGTCGGTGTGCGGGGCGAGAACCAGCGCCCGCCGAAACCCCTCGATCACGCTGCTCCCTCCTCTGTCCCGTTCATGGGCAGCACCCCCCGCCGTGGCACGCTCGCGGCCAGCCCTGTGAGCCCGAGGAGGGCCCAGGTCAGCGGGTCCTCGAAGAAGGCGTTGTAGAAGAGGCTGTGCACCATGATCGCCAGTAGCGTAAGCCCAACCGCGAACGCGACGCGCGAGGTGAAGCCTCTCCCGAGCTTCGAGAGGTTCGCGGCGAGCGCCGCGTAGAGAAGCCAGGCGAACAGGACGAGGCCTGTGAAGCCCGTCTCGGCGGCCACGGTGACCGGCGTCGTATGCGAAGCGGCGAGCTTCGGGTTGCGTCCTTTGAGCCCGGTTCGCTCGGCGTAGGCCGTCTTGAATCCCCCGACACCGACCCCGAGGACGGGGTGAGCGAAGGCAATCCGCGCGCCCTGACCGACCAGGCTCGCGCGCCCGCTCGTGACCTTGTCGACACCCGACCGTCCCTGATCGATCACGCGGTGCCGCACCTGAGGAGTCGCCGCCGTACCGGCGGCGACGACCAGGGCGAGCACGAGCGCGGCGGCCAGTGCACGCTTGCCCCACACGACCACCGCGCCCGCCGTCACCCCGACGGAGAGAGCGACGAAGCTCGTCTGCGAAAAGGAGAGGAAGAGCCCAACCCACATGAGGGCGATGATCGCGACCAGCCCCCAGAGCTTCCGGCCGGTGACCCCTCCGAGCAGGACGCCCGCGAGCGCGGTCAGGATGCCGACCACGAGGTAGCGGCCATAGATCGACGGATCCCAGAACACCGAGTTGACCCGAAAGAAGGGGGCGTAGGCATTCCCGACGATCACCTTCGGGTTCCAGAAGACCTCGCGGGTCCCCCACTGGTACACGCCGATCGCGGCGTATGCGAGCGCCGTGGCAACGAGGCCGCCCCACATCCAGGTCAGCCACTTCCCGCGCCACGGGAGCCTTGCAACCGAGATCGCGAGAAGCCCGAACGGCAGCACGAACGCTCCCATCGCGATCGCACCCTCACGAAGGTCGTCCGTCCACAGGAGCGTCAAGCCCGTCCAGCCGACGAAGGCCGCAAGCGGCACCGCGACCGGTCCGAGCTCGCGTGACCGCCGATCCTCGCCGCGGACGAGCTGCCACGCGAACGAGAGGGCCGCAGCCGCGGCGACGGCGTACAGCGGAACGAGCAGGTTCGCCTCTTCAGAGCCGAGCTTGATCGGGATACGCACCGGAACGCACGCAAGAATCGCGAAGGCCAGCGCCCACGGCCAACGTTCGAGAATCACCGCCCCCACCACCGCAACCGTGAGCCCGCCGACGATGGCCGCGACGAGGACCGGCAAGGAGACGTCCGGCGCCAGAAACGCAGCCAACGCGGCGGAGCCGACCGCCAGCGCAACCAGGCCGCCAAGCCTCGTCGCATAGCTCCGGCCAACGGCGAGCGCGGCGAAACCAGCGGCCCCGACCACACCGCCGAGCTGCGCGAGCGTGCTCATGCTGCGCCGGCCCCCTTGCGCACGACGACAAGCGCGGTATCCGAGTTGCCGTTGGCGGTCACCTTGAGCCGGTAGCGGCCCGGCTGGAGTGGAGCACGGAGGCGGAGGGTTCCGGGGTGGATCGTCCCGTGCCGCTGCGCGAGCCGCCAGGAAACGGTGCCGGCGTCGCTCACGACGAGCACGGCAAACGGTCTGTCCGGCGGTGGCCTCGATCCGCCTGCGGCCGAGCGCGACCGAGCGCGCGATGACATCGGTACCCGGGGTCCGCTCGGAGATATTGCCGGCGAGGTCGGTGGCTCCGAGGACGACCGAGAACGCTTCCGGGGCTGACTCGCTCGCCGTCGACGAATCCCAGCCACTGCACGGTCCCGCGCTGCTTCGTCCCGCGCCGAAGCACCTGTCTCTCGCCGTCGACGTAGAGCGCAACCTGGGCGCGCTCCGACAGCCTGTAGCGCCCTGTGACCGTTTCGTTCCGACCGTCCCCGTCGGGGGAGAACACCTTGGGCCGGACGGCAAACGCAACGAAGCGTGGCCGTGTCACATCGAGGCGAATCGGGTTCGGGAGCTGGATCGTCCTGCGCTGGCGCGCGAGGTGGACCCGAGCGTGGTAGTCACCTTCAGCCGCGACCGCGTTGGCGTCGTCGCGGCCGTTCCAGTAGATCTCCACCGGCCCGCGTGCCTTCGGCGCGTTCCGCACGAGGCTGCGAACCACGGTCCCGGAACCGTCGACGATGTCCACGTCGATCGTGTCGCGCTTGCGCAGGCTGAACCCGATCGTGGCGATGTCGGTGTCGCACTCGCACACGGGTGAGAAGATCTTCGTCACCGAGGTCCTGATGATCGGGCTCGGCGTCAGCTTGAGGCGCTCGGTCACAGCGAACGCCAGGCCCGTCGCAACGAGAAGCGCCGCGACAAGGCCGGCGGGGACAAACCGAGACACGGTGCGCGTGATTGTAGGGCTGCGCCACGCGGGCGACGCAGCCAGCGTGTTAATACTTCACGAAATGAAGCGAACCGTGACCCGCCACGCCGATCCGTATCGCGACACCGACCTGATCGATGAGCGCGCCCCGCGCGTCAATCAGCTCGTGGTGGGCTTCGTCTCGCTGATCGCAGTCACGGTCGGGCCGTGGTGGCTGCTTGCCTTGCTGGCGCTCCAACTCGCGCTAGGGCTCACCCTCGGCCGTCGCTGGTGCCTCGCGTGTGTCGCCTACTTCGAGCTCATCCAGCCGCTCGTCGGCGAGGGCCGGCTCGAGGACAGCCGGCCGCCGCGCTTCGCCAACATGGTCGGGCTCGGGGTGCTCTCGCTCGCGTCGCTCGCGTTTCTCGTTGGTCTCGAAACGGCGGGCACTGCTCTCGGCGTGCTGATCGTCGTCCTCGCGCTGCTCGCCGCCGCGACGGGGTTCTGCGCCGGCTGCACCGCGTACAAGGTCGGTTACCGCCTTACTGGACGAACGTTCGTGTCCTGCCCGCTTCCCCCGGGCGCACCACTCAAGAGCCTCTAGCCTAGGTCGCCTCGACCGTCGGGGAACGGGTCAGCAGCCATTTCGCGGTCGCGAACACGGCGGCCAGCAGCGAGATCGAAGCACCGACGATGACCATGACGTCGGCCCCAGGTGGGTCGACCAGCTTGATCCCCGCCAGCGTCAAGGTCGACGCGAGCGCGATCCGCAACGCGCGGTCGGGGAGGCTCACGGTGAAGCGGCCTCCGAGCAGCACGCCGGGAACCGAGCCGATCAGGAGCCACCCTGTCGCGTGAAGATCGACGTTGCCGATCATCAGGTGGCCGATCCCCGCGACGGTGAGCAGCAGGGCGGCGTGGAAGATGTCGGTGCCGACGATCTTCGCGGCCGTCAGCGGGAACGCCACCAGGATGACGAGCCCGAACAGCGTTCCGCTACCGACCGAGGTTAACCCGACGACGAACCCGCCGACCACTCCGGTGATGAACGCGATCCAACGGTCACGACGAGTCAGCAGCAGCGGCTTGTCTTCGGGTGCGGAGTGGAGAAAGGTCTTGACGAGGAACCCGATGCCGCAGAGGATGAGCGCGACGCCGAGGATCTGCTTCGCGGTGTCCTCGTACCCGTCGCCGTACTCCTTCTTGAGCCACCAGGCAAGCGCAACGCCCACGATCGAGAAGGGCGCGGAGCCGAGCAGCATCCATCCGGTCAACCGCGCGTGGACGTGGCCGAGCCGCCGGTGCTGGACTGCGCCGAACGACTTGAAGATCGCGCCGTGGACGATGTCCGTGCCAATCGCGACGCTCGGCTTGAACCCGAAGAGGAGGACGAGAAGCGGGGTCATCAACGAGCCTCCACCCATCCCCGTCAAGCCGACGAGCAGCCCGATGAGGAGCCCTGCGAGTGAGAGCTTCCAGTCCACGACCGACCCAGCCTACCCGATATCGCTTATCGATGGGATAAGGGGTTCTCATGCTTGCTGACGCGACTCACCCCAGCGATCCCTCGAACGAGGGTCACAAGATCGAGGGAACTCGACGATTGGTCGTGGCGTGAGACGCGGCCTCTCCACCGGTGTTCCCTTCGTGCTCGTCGCGCTGTGCCTGCTCGTCGGATCCGGCTTCGCGGCCTCGAACAATCTCGGCGCTTCACGTGCCGGGGACGGGACGGGGGTCATCTCGGGCTACACCGTCTCGAACATCACCTGGACGATGGAGCCGGCCAATCCGGCGAACATGATCCTTGTCCGTTTCAGTCTCGACCGAACCGCGACCCAGGTGTTCGCGCGCTTCGGCGCGACAGCGGCCTGGCGCCCCTGCTTCGTGCTGACCGGGACGAACGCGTTCTGTGTTCTCGTCCCCACCGTTCCGATCGACTCGATCGGAACGCTCGAAGTCGCTTCCGCGGCGTAGGCCTCAGGCCGACAAGCCCCTACGTATCCGCGAGCAGGATCTCCTGGAGCGTGTCGCCACGCAGCCCGAGCCGCAACGTCTCGAGCGGGATCACTTCGTCCGGCGGGATGTTGCCGAGGTTGACGGTCGGGCCGAAATGCTTCACGAACCACGCCTGCGCCGACTTCGTGGGTGCCTCGAACATGAGGTCGTCGAGGGCGATCTCGTGTGCGATCTCGTCGATCAGCCCTGTCCGCATGTCGCCGTCGGCACGGAAGATCCCGGCGGTCCCGCCCTCGCGCCCTTCGGTGATGACCTTCCAGGCGCCCGCCTCGAGCTCCTCCTTGATCCACTGGACCCACTGGTAGGGCGCGAACACGACCTCGGAGTCCTTCGAGCCCACCTCCGACAACACCGTGAAGTCGCGGGCGAAGTCGCGGATCAGGTCGAGCTTCACCTCACGGGGGATGTCGAGCGTCCCGTCCGAGATCTCGACGTGTGAAAACCGGTTGTCGACGAGCCAGCGCTTGAAGTCGTCGAGCTTCCCGCGGCCGTACACGGCTTCGAAGAGCGTTCCGCCGCAGACCACCGGCGTGTCGAACGACCGGTACAGCGCAATCTTCTTCTCGAGGTTGTTCGTGACGTAGCTCGTGCCCCAGCCGAACTTCACGATGTCGACGTAGTCGCCCGCGGTGTCGAACATGCCTTCGATATCGCGCAGGTTGAGCCCCTTGTCCATCACGTGGGTAAGCCCGACCTCGCGTGGCTTCCCGGGGCGCGTGGGGACGCCGAGCCAGCCGCCGCCGTTCTCAGAGATTTGCATAGAGCTCCTCCAGCTTGAGCTTGGCGCGGTCCTGCACTTCCCGATAGAGCGAGTTGCCGTGGGCGTCGATTCCGACGATCAGAGGCCCGAAGTCCTTCACCCGGAACTTCCAGAGGCATTCGGGCATCAATTCCTCCCAGGCAACCTCCTCGATCTCCTCGATCTGGGTCGTCTCGAGCGCGGCCGCCCCGCCGACGATCGCGAAGTAGACCATCCCGAGCCGTTGCATCGGCTCGATCGCGATGTCAGGAAACCCACCCTTGCCGCAGATCGCCCGGACGGCGTACTGCGACCCGAGCCCCTCCGTGAAGCGCACCATGCGGGCGCTGGTGGTGGTGCCGATGCAGATCTTCTCGTACTTGCCCTCGGCGAGCTTCCGCACGTTCGGTGCAGTGTGAAGCAGGAAGGCGCCGGTGAGATCCATCGGCGGTGGGATCCCCTGGTCGAAGATGCGGATCTGCGTCCGGTCGCGGATGCCGATGATGTGGCCCTGCACCGTGACCTCGTCGCCCGCGCGCAGCTTGAGGATCTCCGCTGGATCCGTGATCGGGAAGGTCAGCTCGTGCGCCGCCATCTCAGAACTCCCGATCGAAGTCGACGCTGCCGTCTGCGCCGATGTGCGCAGAGGCCCTCCGCGCGGCCCAGCACTGGTAGTTCACGGCGACCGGGTTCAACGTCATGTGCGTGTCGGCGTGCTCGATGTGGCACTGGAGCACGGTCACATCGCCGCCGAGGCCCATTGGCCCGATCCCCGTCTGGTTGAGAAGGTCGTAGAGCTCGTCCTCGAGTTGCGCGACGAGCGGGTCTTCGTTCCGCGTGCCGACCGGCCGGGCAATTGCCTCCTTGGCGAGGTGCATCGCGTAGTCCGCAGAGCCTCCGATCCCGACTCCGACAATCCCTGGTGGGCATGGCTTCCCACCGGCCTCGACGATTGACTCGAGTACGAACTTCTTGATCCCCTTCACCCCGTCGGCCGGCACGAGCATCTTCAAAAAGGTCATGTTCTCCGAGCCCGAGCCCTTGGGCACGCACTTCACGTCGAGACCGTCCCAGTCGGGGATGAAGTCCCAGTGGACGATCGGGACGCGGTAGCCGACGTTCGCCCCGGTGTTCTCCCGGGTCAGCACGTGCACGGTGTTCGAGCGCAGCGGATGCTCGATCGTCGCGCGCTCAGTCCCCGCCTTGAGACTCGCGTAGATGT
This sequence comes from uncultured Actinomycetes bacterium, assembly GCA_963724655.1. Lineage (GTDB taxonomy): Bacteria > Actinomycetota > Thermoleophilia > Gaiellales > Gaiellaceae > Gaiella. The sequence continues at coordinate 394,576 of CAVRVG010000001.1, forward strand.
TCGTGGGGTGGAGCGGAAAGTGCTCCCCGACGCGGCAGTAGTAGACCGCGATCCCCGTGTCCTGGCAGACGAGGTTCTTCTGCTCGTCCGCGATCGAGACGTTGCGATGAATCGTCTCGAGAATCCGGATCCCGGTGACCGATGTCTCCCTGTCCCTCGCAGCAGCAAGGGCATCGCGCAGGTCCTGCGGAATGTCCTTCAAGGCCCAGACGTACAGATGAGCGGCGGCGTCGGTGACCGCCTGCCCGAGATCTGTCGTGGTCGAAGTTGTCATGCGCTCGCTTTCTCTGCTGCTGCTCGGCCGGCGCGCCGGCCGAAGACGACGCATTCGAGCAGGGAGTTTCCCATCATCCGGTTTCGTCCGTGTGTGCCACCGGCGATCTCTCCGCAGGCAAACACGCCCTCGAGCGTGGTCTCGGCGTTCGTGTCGATCACCAGGCCGCCGTTTTGGTAGTGGAGGACAGGGTACGTGTAGAGCATCTCGCTGAGCGGATCGATTCCGGCACCGCGAAATCGCCGCAACATGTACGGGAGCGAGACGTCGGCGTCCGCTTCGGGGATCCGAGTCGTGTCGAGCCAGACCGCAGGGCGCCCGTCGGGGGTTGTGATCCCGCGACCTGCCTCTACCTCGTCGACGATCGCCTGGGAGACGGCGTCACGCGGGCCGAGCGAGTCGGTGAACTCCTCGCCGTCGGCGTTCCGCAGGACGGCGCCATACGCGCGGGTGGTCTCCGGAATCGAGTAGCCCTGCATCGTCGCCGGCCAGGCGCCGCCGTTCGGGTGGTACTGGAGCGCGTCGAGGTCTCGCGTCGCTGCACCGGCCTCGACCGCGATTCCCGTGACCTCGCCGGTGGCGTTGGGATGGTTGGTCGAGAGCTCTCCGCGCGCCTTCGCCTCCGCGAAGCACCGCCCTCCGGCGGCGAGCACGAGTGCACCCGTCTCGAGTGATCGAGCTCCGTCGGGGGTCTCGAAGGTCGCCCGCCACCCGGATTGAGACGGCTCGAGCGATGAAAGTGCGTGGTACGGGAGCTCGGTGGCCGAGCCCGCTTCGAGCGCCTCGCGCAGAGTCTTGGTGATCACGTGACCTGTCCGGTCGCCGATTTGCAGGAGCCGCTTGCGCGAGGCGCCGCCGCACCGGGCGAGCCGGTAGCCGCCGTTCTCGCGGGTGAACCCGCACCCGTGCTCCTCGAGCCAGTGAATTGCAGAGCTCGCGTCCTGCGTGAGGGCACCGACAAGAGCAGGGTCGGCGGTGTCGTGCGACGAGCGCATCACGTCCGCTGCATGGAGGTCGGGCGAGTCATCCTCGCCGAAGGCGGCCTGGATTCCACCCTGTGCCTTGGAAGAGTTGTTCGCCTGCAGCGTGGTCTTCGTCGCGATCCCGACGCGTGCTCCGGCACTGTCAGCCGCCACCGCCGCAGCGAGGCCCGCAGCACCTGAGCCGACGATCAGCACATCGACAGCGGGCGTCTCTGCCATCCCACCACTCTATCAGCGAGGAACACTGAGCTAATCGTTGGCATTAGCACTGCTTATGTTCACCAAGTGATAACTACGCAATGCGCAGCCGAGCTTGTACACTCGGCGGCTCGATGCCGTCACTCTCAGACATCATGCGCCCCGAACTGATCGAGGTCGCCCCCGAGGATACGCTGGGCGAGGTCGCCGATCGGATGACCGCGCTCAACATGGGAGCCGCCGTCGTCAAGGACTTCGGACGCCTGATCGGCATCATCACCGAGCGCGATCTGCTCAAGGCGATGGCGGCACGGGTGCACTCGAGCGAGGCCCGCGTGCGACAGTGGATGACCGAGGATCCGATCACCGCTGCCTCCGACACCGATGTGGAGGACGCCGCCCACGTGATGCTCGAGCACGGCTTTCGCCACCTCCCGGTGCTCGACGAGATCGGTGGTGTGGTCGGACTGGTCAGCCTCCGTCGCGTCGTCGGCGCGTCGTCGCACGCGACCAAGTCCGCCTGAGACCGACTACCAGATCGCGGTGAAGAGCTCGGTGAGCTGTTCGGCGCTCGCCGGCCGAGGGTTTGCCTTCGCTCCGGCCCGAGCCGCGGTGGCAGTGGCGAGCGCTTCGAGATCGTCCTCGGGCACGCCGAGATCGCGGAGCCGCGCAAAGCCTCCGAGCAAGGCAAGCTCTGCGCACCGTCCGGCGGGATCGTCCGACCCGAGCGCCGACCCGAACCGTGCGATCGCCTCCGGGACTGCCTCCTGGTTGAATCGGAGCGCACTCGGCAGGCAGACGGCGTTTGCGGCACCCTGCGCGATTCCGTAGCGTCCTCCCACCGCCTGAGCCATCGCATGGCCGAGGCAGAGCCCCGACGCGCCGATCGCCTGCGCTGCTCGCATCGCTCCTTCGAGAAGACGCGCACGACCGTAGCTCCCCGATGGCTCCGCGACGACGATCGGCAGGGCGTACTCGATTGCCGTTGCGCCGGTGTCTGCGTGCCGCGCGGCGCGATCCGTTGCGGCAGGGTGGTAGTACGCCTCGGCGCAATGGGCGAGCGCGTTCATCGCCGTGCCGACCGTGTCGGCGAGCGGAAGGTCGAGCGTCAGGTCCGGGTCGTAGATCACCGCGGCCGGCAGCGACGCACTACTCGCCCCTCCACCCTTGTTGCCGGGGCCCATGAGAACGCCGAAGAAGGGCGTGAACTCGGCGCCGGCGTACGTCGTCGGAACGGCGACGACCCGGACAGCGCTCGAGTCGCTCTGCGCCTCGTTGAGCTCGGCCGCGACCGCCTTCGCGGTGTCGATCGCGCTACCGCCCCCCAGCGCCACCAGCCCGTCGGCCTCGAGCGACAGCGCCAGAGCGGCGGCCTCCCGAACCGTCTCAACGGGGACATGCGGCTGGACCCCGGAGAAGACACCGACCAGTGGTAGACCAGCGGCATGCTTCGCGCCTCTCCTGGTCGCCAGCAAGAGCGGGCGCTCGATCCCGACGAGGGAGCACACCTCACCGAGCTGCCCGAGCGTGCCCGCTCCGAAGCGAATCTCAGGGCTCACGTTGCCAGACGGTCGTGGGCGAAGGCGACGAATGCGTCCGCTACCCGCGTCGGCACACGACCGGTCCCACGGACAAGCGAGATCTCGCGACGAGCATCGAAACCCTCGACCTTTGCCTCGACAAGCGAGCCCGAGAGGAGCTCGTTCTCGACTGCAGCGCGGGAGATGAACGTGACCCCATAGCCCGCGACCACCGCCGACCTGGCGGATTCCTGTAGCCCCAGCTCGAGCCGGATATCGAGATCGCGCAGCCGAACCCCGAGGCGCCTGAGCTCGTCCTCGACCACCTGGCGCACACCGGCGCCCTCCTGCATGAAGATGAGCTTCTCGCCACGGAGCTCCTCGGGGCGAATCGTGCGCCCGCCAAGCTCGTGATCTCGGGGACAGACGAGGATCACCTCGTCGTGGGTGAACGGCTCGAACCGGACCGCTCGATGTCGTCGAGCGGCTCCGACAATGCCCAGCTCGAGCTCGCGATCGGCGACCAGCTCGACGACGGTCTGCGTATCGTGCACTTCGAGAGAGATCCGCACGGCGGGATGGGTCGCGGAGAACTCGCCGAGGAGCTGCGGAACGACGATCACCGCAGGCCCTGTCGAGGCTCCGAGAGACAGCGTTCCGGACAGCTCGCCTTCGTTCTCGGCGGAGACCTCGTCGAGCACCTGCTCCTCGAGCTGCAGAAGCCGCTGGGCGCCCCGATACAGCCGCCAGCCCGCCTCGGTCGGCTCGACCCGACGACCCGAGCGGTCGAGCAGCTGGCGCCCGAGGCGCTTCTCGAGCGCCCTGACCTGGAGCGAGACCGCGGGTTGCGTCACCCCGAGCCGCTCGGCTGCCTGCGAGAACGAGCGCCGCTCGACCACCGCGCAAAACGCCGTCAGCTGGCGGGTGTCCATAAGCAAACCTTATCCAATTGGTACGTCGAGACGCTCTCGGGATATGGAGTGCTGCATAATGCTGCGGTGCGAATGGAGTCGCGGCGCGGTGGACGATGAAGGTCTGGATCGATCTCACCAACTCTCCCCACGTCATCTTCTTCCGCCCCTTGGTCGCCTTGCTCGAGGAGCAGGGCCATGACGTCGAGCTGACCGCCCGCGACTTCGCCCAGACGCTCGAGCTCCTCGAGGATGCCGGACTGCCGCACACCGTTGTCGGCCCGCCCCACGGAGGAGCCGGCTCATTCGGGAAGGCACGAGCGATGGCGGGGCGGCTGCACGCCTTACGGCGCTTTGCGCGGGGGCGCTCGTTCGATCTCGCTCTCTCCCACGCCTCGCACGAGCTACCCGTTGCCGCCCGGCTCCTCGGCGTGCCGTCCTCCTACGCATTCGACTACGAGTTCGCACGGGTCCAGCACGGAATCGGATGTCGAGCCGCAACGCGCGTCGTCGTTCCCGAGGTGATCCCCCAGGCCTCGCTCGACGCGATCGGGGCACCGGCGCGGAAGGTACGGCGTTTCGCCGGGCTGAAGGAGGAGTACGCCCTCGCCGGCTTCACCGCCGACCCCTCCGTGCCCGCCGCGCTTGGTCTCGACCCGGACCGGATCCACGTCGTCGTCCGGACACCGCCCGACGTCTCGCTCTACCACCGGCACGGGAATCCGCTGTTCGCGGATCTTCTCGAGCGTCTCGGTGGCGACCCGACCGTGCAGGCGGTCGTCCTGCCACGGACGCCGGAGCAGCGAAAGTCGATTACCGATCGCCGGCTTCCATCGCTCATCGTTCCCGACCGGGCGATCGATGCGCGCAGCCTTGTTGCGCTCGCTGACCTCGTGATCTCAGCAGGCGGCACGATGAACCGCGAGGCGGTCGCGCTCGGAACGCCGGTATGGACGACCTTCGCAGGACGACTCGGCGCGGTCGATGCAGGGTTGATCGCAGACGGCAGGCTGCGCCTGCTGACCGCACCGGATCAGGTCGTGCTCGCCAAACGGGCACCCGGCGCCGCGCCTCCGACCCGGGACCCCAGCGTGCTCCTCGACCTGATGCTCTCGCCTACAACCGAGTGACGAATCCCGGCCCGCCGCCGAAGAGGCAGTGATCGACGTTGAGCGCAAGCCCGTCGGCGTAGACGAGAGGCTCGGTGACGACGGTCGGGTCGCACCTGCGAACGATCGCGATCGGCGTATGGCCGTGGATCACCCGCTGTCCGCCAAGGGTGCCGAGCAACGACGCCAGCCGGTGTGGATCATCGAACACGAGCCGATCGCCGAGCCTGTCGAGCAATACCCCGTGCTCGGCCGGGGCCGCACGCTCGAGGCCGTCGGCAACGGCGGCGTTGACGGCAGCAACGGTGCTCCCGAACTCGAGGTACCGATCCGTGTCGGAGTGGAGCACGAGCCACACGCCCTCGCGACCGATCGCCGGCCGACGCGCGACCCAGGCAGCGTGCTCGTCTCCGAACCCCGCGAGATCGGACAGTTGACCGCCGTTCACGAGCCAGAGGTCGTGAAACGCGGGTCCGTCCTCCCACGCAGGAAGCGAGCCGAAGCGGTGCGCGCCGAGCAGCAGCGCCTCGTGGTTCCCGAGGAGGCAACGAACATCGCCTTCTCGCTCGAGGCGCATCGCAAGCTCGATCGCGCCGATGCCGTCGGGGCCCCTGTCGACGAGGTCACCGAGCAGCCACAGCCGCGCGTCGCCACCGGTCCAGCGCTCGGCGGCGTCGAGAAGACCGGCATCGCGAAGCAATCGGACGAGCACATCGCGGTGCCCGTGGATATCCCCCACGACAAAGACCGCGTCGCTCAAGCCGGCTACTTGGAGGTTGCGGCGACGATCGACTGCTTCGACCGCGCGATGATCCGGTCGAGCGTCGAGACGAGGAGCGCCGCATCGCCGACCTCGACGAGCCGCTCGAGCATGGCAAGCTCGCTCTCGAGCCAGATGGGGTCGACCGGTGGCCGCGACAACCGCATGATCGCCTCGTGGGGGCTCGGCCCCGCCCGCTCCCCGTCGCCGACGAGCTCTTCGTGGAGCTTCTCACCCGGCGCTGGGCCGATGAACTCGATTGGAATGTCGACGCCCGGCTCCTTGCCGGACAGGCGGATCATCTTCTCTGCGAGCTCGAGAATGCTCACCGGCTCACCCATCTCGAGCACGTAGATCTGGCCACGCTCGCCGATCGCCCCGGCCTGGACGATGAGCTGAACGGCCTCCGGGATCGTCATGAAGAATCGCGTCATCTCCGGGTGCGTCACGGTGACAGGGCCGCCGCCGGCGATCTGCTTGCGGAAGATCGGAATCACCGACCCGGACGAGCCGAGGACGTTGCCGAAGCGAACAGCGACGAATCTCGTCTTGACGTAGTCGCGACGCCCGACCATCTCGACGATCCACTCGCACAAGGCCTTCGATTGGCCCATGACCGTCTGCGGGTTCGCCGCCTTGTCGGTCGAGACGAGCACGAACCTGCTCACACCGGTGCGAACCGCGACATTGACGAGCGTGCGTGTACCGAGCGTGTTGTTTCGGATGGCCTCGAGCGGGTTCGCCTCCATCATCGCAACGTGCTTGTAGGCGGCCGCGTGGAACACCACTGCGGGCCGGTAGGTCTCGAACACCTGGCGCAGCCGTGACTCGTCCTTGACGTCGGCCACGACGGCGATCGCTCCGGTAAAGCCCTTCTCGCGCACCAACTCCCGTTGGATCTCGAAGAGCGCCGGCTCTGCATTGTCGACGAGGACGAGCTGTGAGGGCCCGAGGCGGGCGACCTGACGACAGAGCTCGGAGCCGATCGAGCCACCCGCACCGGTGACGAGAACGCTCTCGCCGCTGAGATAGCCGGCGATCGCGTCGAGATCCACCTCGACCGGCTCGCGCCCGAGCACGTCCTCGACTTCGACGGGTCTGACGCGCCTGGCCAGGTCGTAGTCCCCGGTCACGAGCTCGGACAGGCTCGGGAGGGTCTTGACGGTCACCCCCGCCGAGCGGGCCGTGTCGACCATGCGCTGCCGAAACGCTCCGGAGGCAGAGGGAACCGCAATCAGGACCTCGTCGGGCCGCTGCTCGTGGAGCACGCTGCGGAGCTTGTCGGTGGTGCCGAGGACGCGAACACCATGAATCCGGACGTTCTTCTTTCGCGGGTCGTCGTCGACGAGGCCGATAGGAGTGACGCCGAGAGAAGGGTTGCGGAGCATCTCGCGGACGACGAGCTGCGCTGCGTCGCCGGCGCCGACGACGATGACCTCTTTCCCGCGCGCAACGACGTTGCCCGGACGTGGCCGCTCGATGAGGGTTCGCGCCGCAAGTCGCGCGCCCGCGACCAGGCCGAGACACAGAACGAGATCCATGAACCAGACCCCACTGGGAACCCGAACGCTGTGGAACTCGAAGAGCGTGAACACGACAAACGCCGAGATCGACGCCAGGACTGCTCCGCGGAGCACGGCCCACATGTCGCGGGTCGAGACGTAACGCCACCAGTGGTCGTAGTAGCCGGTGAACAGGAAGATCGGGACCTTGGCTGCGATCAGCGCGAGAATCAGGTGCCAGCCGAGGTACGGCTCGTAGTACCGCGGCCAGTTGCCGTCGAAGCGGAAGTACCACGCGAGGACCCACGCGACCACCACGAGGCCGGCGTCAACCGCGAGTTGCCAGAAGCGGTGAGCGCTGAGCGTGAGCCGCACGATCGTCTACACGGTCACAGCGACCGCGGCGAGGACGGTCTCGACGACCTGCTCCTGCACGTCGGAAGTGATGCCGCCCCAGAGCGGAAGCGCGAGATTTTCCGTCGCTGCCCGCTCGGTTTCGGGAAGAGACCCGGGACGCCATCCGAATCGTGCCAGCGCAGGCTGAAGGTGCAGGGGCGTCGTGTAGTACGCGGCGCAGGCGATCCCGGCCGCCTTGAGGGCATCGGCGATGCGCTGCCGCTCGGTCGTCCTCACGACGAACATGTGGTAGACGTGGCCGGGCTCGTCGACAGGCAGCTCGACGGCCTTGTCCAGGCCAAGGGCCTGGTAGCGAGCGGCACCCTCGCGCCGGGATGCGTTCCAACCCGCCAGTTGCGGAAGGAACACGCGCAGGAAGGCGGCCTGGATCGCGTCGAGCCGCGAGTTCACTCCGATGAGCTCGAACGTCTGCTTGTCGGCCGAGCCGTGGAAGCGAAGCTTTCGCACGGTTGCGGCGACGTCGTCGTCGGTGCACGCGACCAGGCCACCGTCACCGAGTGCGAAGAGGTTCTTGGTGGGGAAGAAGCTGAACGTCGAGCAAACGCCCGTGGTCGCCGTGCCCGGAGCGCCGAAGGCCTGAGCTGCGTCCTCGATGAGCGGGAGCCCGAGCTTTGCCAGCTCGGCGAGGGGCGCCGGGCGGCCGAAGAGGTGGACGGGCATGATCGCCTTGGTTCTCTCGGTGATCCGCGCCGCGACGTCGTCGACGTCGAGGTTCAGCGTCGCGGCGTTGATGTCGGCGAAGACCGGAGTTGCCCCGACCCGAGCGATTGCCTCGGCGGTCGCGTAGAACGTAAAGGCAGGACAGATGACCTCGTCACCCGCTCCGATCCCCATCGCTTCCAGCGAGAGGATCAGCGCGTCGGTGCCGTTGGCGACTCCGATCGCGTGCGGCACGCCGAGGTACTCGGCCGCTTCGCTCTCGAAGCTCTCGACCTCGGGCCCGAAGATGAACCGACCCGACTCGAGTACCGCCGCAAAGCGCTCCTTGAGCTCAGGGATGAATGGCGCATATTGCGCCTTGACGTCGATGAGCGGGATCACGGACCGAGTTTAGCGGTGCCTGTGGAAAACGCGACGCCTAAGCGGCAGATGCACGACGCCGCAGGAGCTTCAGCGCAACCACGCCAAGGACCCCCGCCACCAGGGCGAGCACCAGATAGTCGACGACCTTGAAGCGTTCGTGGACGGTCTCCCAGCTTGCTCCGGCCGCCCAGCCGGCACCCGCGAAGGCGAAGCACCAGACCGCGGAGCCGATCGCGGTGAGCGTGACGTATCGACCGAAGGGCGCTCTGAAGAGCCCGGCTGGGATCGAGATGAAAGACCGGGCGACGGGAGTGACTCTCCCGATGAGGACAGCCCGGTCGCCGAAGCGCTCAAACCAGGTCTCGGCGCGGTCGAGCTTCGTCAAATCGAGGTGGAACCATCTCCCGTGACGCTCGAGGAACGGTCTTCCGCCGCGGACTCCGATCCACCACCCGCCGATCGCGCCGACGAGGTATCCGAGTCGACCCGGCCAGCGCCATTGCGACGTAGGCGGGTGCGCCGTCCTCGAAGTGGATCCCCAGGAAGGTGACCGACTGGCCGGCAAACGCGCCGGCGGCAACGGCGCCGGCGTACACCATCACGACCTCGCTTGCGGCCGGGAAGACGGCGTCGATCATCATCAGGACAAAGACGGCGTAGAGGCCGTAGTCCCCGATCAGGCTGGTGACCGAGTCGGTGATCTCCGTCAGGATTCCCGCGATCGGCATCGCAGGATCCTAGATGAGTGGTTCCACGAGGTCGTGTTCGCGGGGCGTGCTCCAGGCGTGTTGGGGTGCGGGGGGAACGGGTCTGTGCTGCTGGTGGCAACGCTGGCCCGTTCCCACGCGAAGCGGACGGGCCGCTGATCGACCGCTCGTGGCGCTCAGCCGGCAGCGAACCACCGTCGGTCGGGCAGCGGGCCGGGAGCGGCCCAGCGCGTCTGGAGCACGCAACCGGCCCGCGAGATCGTGGAACTACTCATCTAAATGAGTAGTTCGGATCGGCGGTCACCGGGTGTGCGGCTTTGGACTCACATCTCCGTCAGCGCGGAACGCGGCGGACGTGAATCGTCGCGGTGAGCTCCGACCGGCCGGCCGGGCCGGTCGCCGCGAGACGGATCGTGTAGAGCCCGGTGCCGACCGGCTTCTTTCGGCGACCGAGCCCGTCCCAGACCGCCGAACGATCACCTGCCTCGAGCAGACCCAGGCCGATCGTCCGCACGCTGACGCCGCTTCGGTCGGCAACCGTGAGCGTCACCTTGGCTGCCCGGGCGAGTCGCCATGCGATCGTCGGCCCAGGCGTCTTTGGGCCGAGCGTCACGCGCTTGGGCACCTTGAGAAACCCGAGCGTGTCGTCGACGACGAACGATCGCGTCATCGACGTGGTGCGGCCAAGATCGTCGGTCGCCTCGACGACGAACTGCCAAGCGCCAAGCACCGTCTGGTCCCCTGTCGCGGCAAGGGCGGGCGCGGACGGTGGCGCTGGGAACGCGACCGGATAGACGCCCGGTTCGGCTTGAGCCGTGCTCTCGGCGGCGACGCTTCCGTCCGGTGCGAGGAGCTGCGTCTTCACCGCCGACGGTCTGAGGATCCGATAGGAGAGGCCGGGAGCGTCGTCGACGCCGTCGCCGTTCGGCGACACACGCGGTGGCGGCTCGGACACGTACGCGCCGTGATACGCAAAGACGAGCGCCGTCGCGATCCGCCTCTCACCTCCATCCGATGGCGCGTTCAGCACCGTTCCGTCGAAGGCCATCGTCGTCGATCCGCCGCCGTCCAGCGCCATCCCGGTCACGGCGCCGAGCCTTGCGAGCGTCTGGGCCAGCTCGAAGTTCGTAAGCCCGACACTCAGCCCGGGTTGCCGCCCGTCGACGGCTACCAGGATGATCCTGCCGTCGCGCAGCTGGCCGACCCCGGTCCGAGGGGCCCGTGGCCCGAGCTGAGACGAGGTGAACTCCTCGCCGGCGCGAAAGACGGGTGAGCCGTTACGGACGATCTGAGGACCGCCTCCGATCGCCGCAACAACGCCTGGCCAGCTTGGACGGAGCTGCAGGCGCACGGTCACGCTCGCTCCGGGGACAGCCTCGCCGACGACGTCTGGCGCAGCCGCACCTCGCGCCAGCAGCACGGCACCACCCACTGGGATCTCGACGGGGGCGCCGCTGGCCCGCACCTCTCCGACCGTGGCCGGCAGGTCGAGGCTCGGTACAGCCTCGGGAAACGGGAACAACACGGCCACGGTCGCGCCGGGAACGAGCGGAGTGGTCGGGCCGTAGGTGTCCGTGAAGAGCGCAACCTGTCCCGGCTCGGGCACCTGGTTGAAGCCGGTGACAGGATGCTTTTCGCCCGATCCCTGCCACGAACCGAAGAACGAGACCTTGCGGATGTCGAGGCGGCCGTCGCTGGTGACGCCGGCACTCGAGCGGGCGCTTCGAGGAGGGCTGACCAGGACGCCGTCACGGATCAGGACCCCGCTCGGACGACCCGTTGCAATGGTGAAGTAGTCGCCGTTCACGCCCGCGGTGACAGCCGAGGAGCCGAGGCGCTTCTGCATCGCGGTGAGCGTCTCGCGACCGAGGAGCGACTCGTTCGAGAGCAGCGGCTCGAGCGTGGTCACCCCGCTCGGTCGAGGCCCCCGGAGGATCGAGATTGCGACGGGGCCGTTCGGCGTGAACTGCACGCCGCGCTCGTAGGTCACACCCGGCCACAGCAGCCGCTCACCGGCTGCGGCCGGGTTGACGACAGCGAGCGCGGCGAGCGCAACGGCGATGGCGAGCAGGTGGCGATGCATCGGCCGCTGCGAAGGTACCCGCGCGGGCCGTGCGAGAGCCTCTCTCTTCACGGATTCCGAACGTTCCGAGTCGCGTACGATCGGCCGATGGGGCAGATCTCGCACCTCTTCGAGCGGAACAGGCGCTGGGCGGAGGGCCTCGTCTCAGCGGATCCGTCCTTCTTCGAGAGCCTCGCGCATCGTCAGACGCCCGAGTACCTCTGGATCGGCTGCTCGGACAGCCGCGTGCCCGCGAACCAGATCGTCGACCTTCCTCCTGGAGACGTCTTCGTCCATCGCAACGTGGCGAACGTCGTCGTCCACACGGATCTCAACTGCCTCTCCGTGCTGCAGTACGCGGTCGACGTGCTCGAGGTGAAGCACGTCGTTGTCTGCGGCCACTATGGCTGCGGCGGGGTGAGCGCCGCGCTCACCGGCGAGCGCCACGGCCTGATCGACAACTGGCTGCGGCACGTCGTGGACGTCGCCGAGAAGCACGAGCGGGAGCTGACAGCCCTCACCGCTGACGTACGCCTCGCGCGACTCTGCGAGCTCAACGTGGTCGAGCAGGCGGTCAACGTCTGCCAGACGACGATCGTCGCCGACGCCTGGCAGCGGGGCCAGGAGCTGACGATCCACGGCGTCATCTACGGGCTCGCCGACGGCCTCCTCCGCGACCTCGGCGTCGCCGTGTCGAGCAGGGACGAGCTCGAGCACCAGCGTCGGTCGGCGCGGCCGACCATCGACCGCTAGCAGACCCTGACCTCGCGGTAGAGGTTGACGACGTCGGTCTGGATCAGGCCGGCACCGTGTCGCGGATGAACCGCAACTCGGGCACGTGGTCGAGCTCGCCCACGTCGCGCGCCATCTCGAGGAAGGTGTAGAGGCCGGCTCTCTCGCGCGGCCCGAAGCTGTACCGGAGCTTCTCGAAATACCGTGCCAGGAAACCTGCGGGATAGCCGTATCGCTCGCTCGCCTCATAGGCGAGCCGCTCGGGCTCCGAGCGGGCCAGCCGCACGGACGCCACCAGGGCGTCCTGCAGCTCGAGCAGGCCGTCCGCGACCGGCTCGGGCGCTGCCCAGACCGCGAACACCATCGGCAGGCCCGTCCGCTCGAGCCAGAGGCGACCAAGGTCGTGGTGCGGGGTCGGATCCTCGAACGCGCTCCGGAGCGCCGCGTCGCCGATCAGGAGCTTTGCGTCCGCCTCCCCGGCCGCCTCCATCGGCAGGCGCTCGGCTTGCGGGATGAGCACCTTGGTCAGCACCACCGAGGTCGCGCTCTCCGAGGTGACCGCAACCGAGCGAACCTTGCCGAGCGGCACCCGCGTAACGAGCTGGATCGAGTCGACCGCGCCCTCCGAGGAGACGCACAGCCGAGGCAGCAGCCGCAGGCTGCTCGCGTGGCGCGCGTACTCGATCGACGAGATGGGTGCGACATCGAGCTCGCCACCGATCAGGAGCTGGTTGAGCTCGGTCGGAACGCCGACAACCTCTTCGACCTCGTAGGTGAGCCGGTGGAAGACCGGCGCCATGTTGACGTACGAGATGCGACCGAGCTTGATCATCTGTTGCCCATCCGCCCTCAGCCTAACTGCACGCCGGCGCTTGAGCCGTGCGATGACGGCGCCGGCCCGATACCTTGACGGTGTGAGCGATCTGGCAACCGGCTCCCGCACGGCGCTCCTCGAATCCCTGATCGAGCGCTTCCCGAACGTTCCGCCAGAGGCGGTGCTGAAGGAGGATCTGCTCCGCACCGGCATGGCCTTCGACGCATCGGCGCTCAGCGACAACCTCGAGGGCGAGGTCAAGCCGAAGTCGTACTTCATCTTCTCGTTCGACCAGAAGCCGCTTGCCGAGCTCGGCGAGGCGGCCCGACGAAGGCCGCCGGAGGAGCTGGCGCTGACGGGTGGGCCCTACGCGCTCCGGCGCACCATCGTCTCGGTGCGCGTGAATCCCGGTTCGCCGTACAGCGTGGCGATGAGCGAGAACGGCACGCTCGGGCTCGCGGTCGACGGCCGCCCGCTTGCCGACGTCCACCTGCCGCCGATGCCCGAGTACTACCGGCACCCGCTGACGAACGGCAAGACGGTGATGGAGACCGCGCCGACGATCCAGTGGGGCTACCTGATCTACCTCACCGTGCTGCGCCTCTGCCAGTACTTCGGCGCCAAGGAGGAATGCGGCTTCTGTGACATCAACCACAACTGGCGCCAGCACAAGCAGGAAGGGCGCCCCTACACGGGCGTCAAGCCGATCGAGGATGTGCTCGAGGCCCTCGCACTCATCGACCGCTACGACACGGCGGGGACGAGCAAGGCCTACACGCTCACAGGCGGCTCGGTCACCAGCTCGGTCGACGGGCTGGGTGAGGCGGAGTTCTACGGCCGCTACGCCCAGGCGATCGAGGAGCGCTTCCCTGGACGCTGGCTCGGCAAGGTCGTCGCGCAGGCGCTGCCCCGGGCCGACGTGCAACGGTTCAAGGACTACGGGATCTCGATCTACCACCCGAACTACGAGGTCTGGGACAAGCGGCTCTTCGAGCTGATCTCGCCCGGGAAGCAGCGCTACGTCGGTCGCGAGGAGTGGCATCGACGGATCTTCGACGCGGCAGAGGTGTTCGGCGCCCGGTACGTCATCCCGAACTTCGTCGCCGGGGTCGAGATGGCGAAGCCGTTCGGATTCCAGACGGTGGACGAGGCGATTGCCAGCACCACGGAAGGGCTCGACTACTTCATGAGCCGCGGGATCACGCCGCGCTTCACGACCTGGTGCCCGGAGCCGACCACGCCGCTCGGCCGCGACAACCCCGAGGGTGCGCCGCTCGAGTACCACGTCCGCCTGCTCGAGGCGTATCGCGCCGCGCTCTCCCGCCACGGTCTCAAGCCGCCACCTGGATACGGCGTCGCGGGCGCCGGCAACGCCGTGTTCTCGGTGAGCTCCTTCATGGACACGCTCGATCCCGAAGAAGTCACCGTGGAGGAGGCGGTGCCGGCGTGAGCAGGATCTCGATCGACGAGGCCGCGCGCCTCTGGAACGAAGCGAGCGACGACGAGCTGCGCGAGCTCGCGAGCGCAGCTCGCGGCCAATGGCACGAGCCCGACCGGGCCACCTACATGGTGATGCGCATCATCAACTACACGAACGTGTGCGTCGCCCAGTGCGACTACTGCGCGTTCTATGTGCTCCCCGGCCAGGACGGTGGCTACGTCCTCAATCGCGACGAGGTGTTCGCGAAGATCGACGAGCTCCTCGAGGTCGGGGGCGATCTCGTCGGGTTCAACGGCGGCTTCAATCCGAAGCTGCCGCTCGACTACTACTGCGATCTCTTCGCGGCCGTGCGCGAGCGCTACGAGGACAGGGTCGAGTTCTACGCGCTCACCGTGGCCGAGTTCCTGTTCCTCGCCGACCGGGCCGACCTCTCGTACGCCGACGCGGCGGCACGACTGCGTGACTCGGGCGTCTACTGGGTGACGGGCGGCGGCAGCGAGATCCTCACCGAGGACTTCCGCAAGCGGCATGCCAAGTTCAAGTACACGGTTGCGCAGTACTTCGAGGCACAGCGCGCGATCGTCGAAAGCGGCATGCGTACGACCGCGACGATGGTGATCGGCTTCGACGAGACCCTCGAGGAGCGGCTCGAGCATCTTCAGCGCACGCGCGACTTCCAGGACGGCTGCGTGCGGGACGGTTACACCGGGCTGTTCTCGTTCCTCTCGTGGACGTACAAGCCGTACGGAACCGCGTTGGGAGGCCGGGAGATCTCACCGGACGAGTACTGGCGCCACATCGCGCTCTCGCGCATCTTCCTCGACAACGTCAAGCACATCCGCACCTCGGTGCTGACCCAGAACGAGGGCGCGTTCCGCGCGCTCGACTACGGTGCCGACGACTTCGACCTGCCGATCGAGGACGAGGTGACCCAGAAGGCCGGCGCGCACATCGACCTCGATCTCGAGGGCCTGCTCGAGGTGCCACGCCGACTCGGCTACCGGGTCGAGTACCGCCGGGCCGAGCGTCCTGCCGCCTTCACGGTGCGCTGAGCGCGCTACCCGTTCCTGTCGACCACGAGGTCGGCGAGCGCTGAGAGCTCATCCCTGCGCGCGGCGCCGTCGAGGCTCGCCTTCGCCTTGTTGACGTAGTCGAGTGCCAGCTCGCGCGAGCGGTCGAGCGCGCCGGTCGAGACAACGCGCACGAGCGCCCCTTCGAGTGAGCCGCCGGCCAGCGCCGAACGCACGACAGCGTCCTTCCGGGCAGCCAGGATGAGTGGCAGGGTCGGCGTGCCGTCGCGGAGGTCGGTTCCCGGGATCTTGCCGGTCTCGATCGTGTCGCCGGCACAGTCGAGGATGTCGTCCGCGATCTGAAAGGCGATCCCGAGATGGCGGCCGAATGCGGCGCTTCCTCCCCCCAGCACACACGCGGCTTCGAAGAGCCGCGCGGTCTTGAGCGCGACTCGCTCGAGGTACGCCTCGACAGAGGTATCGGGGTCGTGACGCTGGAGGCGCTGCATGGCTTCGCCTCGTGCCAACGCGAGCGCCGCGTCGGCGAGAACGGCCACCTTGCCTCGGTCGATCGCGGCTGGTCCCTGCTCGCCGGCGGCAAGCTCCGAGAACGCGCGGGCGAAGAGATAGTCGCCGGTGGCCTTGGCCGGCTCGGATCCGTGCTCCGTCCAGGCCGCAGCGCGCCCGCGCCGCATTCGTGCGCCGTCGACGATGTCGTCGTGGACGAGCGTCGCCATGTGGACGAGCTCGATGGCCACGCCCTCCGTCACCGGCGGGGACGCGCCCTCGGGGGCAGAGAGGAACGTGAGGACCGGACGAAGTCGCTTCCCCCCGGCTGCCAACGCGTCCGCGCCGACGGCTGCCACGGTCCCTGGGTGAGAGGCAACCGCAACCCGGAGCCGCTCCTCGACCGCCTCGAGATACGCGGTCAACCCGGGAGCCGACCGAAGTGCAGCGGTCGCGCTCATCCTCTGGCTACTCCCACGTGGAGGGCGACGATCGTTCCACCCAGAAGACGGAACGTGACCTGCTCGAATCCGCACCGCTCGAGAGTGGAAACGAGCGCCTCTGCGTCGGGGAACCGACGAACGCTCGCCGGGAGGTAGGTGTAGGCCTTCCCACCGGGAAGCAGCTTGCCGAGCAGGGGGACGATCCTGTCGAACCAGAGCGAGAAGAACGGGCGCATGAGCCCGCGGGGTTGCGTGATCTCGAGGATCGCCAGCCGGCCGCCGTCGCGAAGCACCCGGCGAAGCTCGCGCAGGCCGAGCTCGAGATCGGCGACGTTTCTGATGCCGAATCCCACCGTCACGGCGTCGAACGTCCCCTCCTCGAACGGCAGGGTCATCACATCACCTTGGAGCCACGTGATCGAGCTCGACTTCCGCCGCGCCCGCTCGAGCATGCGCTCGGAGAAATCGAGCCCCGTGACGACTCCACCCTCACGCTCGCCCGCGACGGCGAGATCACCCGTGCCGCAGCATGCGTCGAGCACGCGGTCGGCGGGCTGTACGACAGCCTCAACCGTCAGCCGTCGCCAACGCTGATCGAGGCCGACGGTCATCACCCGATTCATCGCGTCGTAGACCGGCGCGATCCGATCGAACAGCCGCCGAACCTCGTTCGGCGGCAGCGACCCGGTCTCGACGGTCACCGCTTCACCAGCCACTCAACTTCCCCACCGTCCCGAGAGTTCGTGGGGGATCCCGAGCTGGTCGAGACACCGAGCCACCACGAAGTCGACGAGATCCTGGACGGTCTTGGCGCCGTGGTAGAAGCCGGGTGCCGCGAAGAGGATGACCGCGCCCGCCTCGTGCAGCGTTGCAAGACCACGGAGATGGATCGACGAGAGTGGCGTCTCGCGAGGGACGAGCACGAGCTTGCGTCGCTCCTTCAGCGCCACCGAGGCTGCGCGGTGGATGAGGTTTGCCATCGCACCCGCCGCAAGGGTTCCCACGGTCGACATCGAGCAAGGACAGACGACGTACGCATCGACCTTGGCCGAGCCGCTCGCGTAGGGCGAGGAGTAGTCACTCGTATCGAAGACGGTCACCTGCTCAGTTCCACCGACGAAGCGCGCAAGCACGTCCTCGCGCGCAAGAGTGGGCTCGCCGTAGAGCTCGGTCGCCAGCACCTCGACTCCGGCCGCAGACGCGCAGAGCCCGACCTCTGCGCCCGAGGCGACGAGAGCATCGAGGATGCCCTTCGCATAGGGAGCACCGGACGCGCCCGTGACACCGAGGAAGACCCGCATCAGCGCAGGGTATCCGGGCGGCAGACCATCGAGGTGCTTCTGCCTCCGGCAGAACCACCTACTTGGAGCTGGTGCCCTTGCTGGCGTTCAGGAAGGTCGCGAGGTTCGTGAGGTTCTCGTCGCCGAGGAACGAGTAGGAGCTCATGACGTCGTTGCCGAACTGGGCCGGGTTCGAGAGGTATGCCTTGAACGTGTCCACGCCCTGCCTCCGTGTCCCAACCTCCGAGAGGTCCGGCGCTCCCTGGTTCGAGCTGCCGCTTCCGAGATACGTGTGGCAGTTCATGCAGCCGGCCTGCGCGAACAGCTGTGCGCCTGCTTCTGCCGCTGCGTTGCCCGCAAAGCCCTGCTGCTCCGCCCACTCGGCAGGGACGCCGTCCTTGATCAGCTCCGAGCCCAGCGCCTCTTTCGCGGTGGCGCCCTTCCAGGTGAGCACGCCCATCGAGATGACGACCAGGATCGCGGCGACGAGAGCGACCGGCCGCCGGCCGAGACGCCGCTCTGGTCGCCGATCGTAGAACGGCAGCCCGAGAAGCAGGATCATGAGCAGCGTCGGGATCCCAACCGTGCCGAGGATCACCGTCTCGGGCCACTTGAAGATCCGCAGGAGATAGAAGAGGAAGTAGAAGAACCAGTCCGGACGCGGGATGAAGTCGATCGTTCCCGGGTCGGCCTTGTCGGTGTACCACGGGCCGAGGACTCCGGTCTCGGTGCCGTCGGCGGTCGTGTACCAGAGGACCGCGAGCCCGATGATCACCGCGACCACGACCAGCGACATGATCGTGTCGTGGAAGATCGCGTAGGGGAAGAACGGCTTCCCCTCGGCCTTGACGTCCTCCTTGTACCGCTTGAACTCCGCCCGGCGTTGATCCTTCAGCGAGGTGCCCATGTCAGGACGATTCCTCCTCGGCAGCCGGCTCACGGATCAGGCCTTCCCGCGCACCCGTGCTGTCATCGGCGCGCTCGCGGCCCGCGGCGACCTTCGACCAGGGCGGTGAGGTCACCCCGAGACGTACGACGAGGTACATGTGCAGCCCGATCAGACCCATGATCGCGCCGGGGATGACGAGCATGTGGAGCGAGTAGAACTTCGCGAGAGTGTCAGGCCCGATCGAGGTGCCGCCCTGGAGGAACTGCGCCAGGAACGGCCCGACGAACGGCGCGGTTGCGTTGAGGTTGATCCCGACCACTGTCGCCCAGTACGCGGTCTGATCCCAGGGCAGCAGGTATCCCGTAAAGCCCTCGAGCATGCCCAGAATCAGGATCAGCGCCCCCGTGATCCAGTTGAGCTCACGCGGATACTTGTAGGCGCCGAACAGGAACGTGCGAGCCATGTGGAAGAACATCAGGATGATGAAGACGCTCGCGCCCCACTTGTGCATCCCACGGACGAGCCACCCGAGGGTGACGTCCTCTGTAATGGACGTGATCGAGGCGTACGCGCTGTCCGGGTCGGGCTTGTAGTACATCGCGAGGACGACGCCCGTGACCGCCTGCACGATGAAGGCGGTCAGTGTCGCGGCGCCGAGTGTCTGCATCCAGTTCGTGTCCCGCGGCACCTTGCGGAAGAGGAACCAGCCGATGTAGCCGACGAGTCCCGACCGCTCCTCGACCCAGTCGACCGGCGCGAGCGCAGCGGCCTCGATCTTGCGGCGACGCGTTGACTTAGCCATCAGTTGACCCAGGCGTCGGGATGGGATAGAGCCACTTCTCGGGCCCGTCGACGTGCACACCCGGATACGCCTTGTAGTACTTCATGATCTTCGCCTTGGCGCCCGTGCCCTCGACGTCGCCAACCGAGAACAGGCGTCCCAGAACGAGGTTGCCGTTCTTGATGGAGAACTCGTAGCGATCGAGCGACCTGACCGGCGGGCCGGCGGTGCGGTTGCCCTCGGAGTCGTACTGGCCACCGTGACACGGGCACCCGAAGCTCGCTGCGAGCACCGGCCGGAGCTCGATGCCGCCGACCTCGGTCTTTGCCTCCTCGTCGATGGGCCCGTTCGGCTGGACGGGACAGCCGAGGTGGACGCAGCGACTGAACAGCGCAGTGAAGCTTGGCACGCCCGACTCCGTGGGCCCGTTGTTGCGCACGAACGCGGTACGGCGGGAGACCTCGCCCTCTTCCGGGTTCTCCATGTAGGTGGCGATCACGAACGTCCCCACCGGAAAGCTCGAGATCGGGCCGAGGTCGACGTCGTGCGTCGCCACTCTGTCCCCGACGAATGAAGGGAGCACGGCGAACCCGAGTGACGGAAGAGCAACGCCGGCACCGATGACGCCGCCGAGGCCGAGGGTGGTGACCGTGAGAAACGCGCTGCGGTCGTACGTCTCCGCGTGCGTGTCGACACTCGCACTACTCGTCTCGGCGACTGCCGTACCGGCCTGACGTGAGCCGTCGCGGATCCACAGCAGGCCGAACGCGACGGCCACGAGCAACCCGATGACGAGCACCGGGACGCTCACCACGAGACCGATCAGCGCGCAGGCGACACCAACGGCGAACCCTGCGGGCCAGAGGCTCGGCGTGGAGATGGTCTCGGTGTCGCGGCGATCGTCTTCCATCATGCCCTGGTCGTTCCTTGCTCCGCTGGATTCAATCGATAGTTCTGGATGCCTGTCAACGTCGTCCCCATCGTGACTGCGAGCGCTGCCGCCGATCGCGGATGCCATTCTGCACTGAACCGTCGGTCGGTGTCGCAGGCAGGCCGAGCTCGGCCCAGCGCGCATCGACCTGCGCGCGAACGTCCGCGCTCATCTCGATCTCGGGAGGCCATTCACGCGTCCCCTCGTCGGGGCCTTTCGCTGTCGCATCGAACCCGATCTTTCCGCCAAAGCTCGGCAGCACGGAGGCATGGTCGAGCTGGTCGATCGGCCCATCCGTCATCACCACGTCGCGCTTCGGGTCGACGTTCGCGCAGACGGTGAAGAAGACCTGCTCGTAGTCGTGAACGTCGACGTTCTCGTCCACCACCACCACGGCCTTGGCAAGCGAGAGGAGGCCAAGCCCCCACACCGCGTGCATCACCTTGCGTGCGTGCCCGGGGTATCGCTTCCGGATCGAGACGATGACGCAGTTGTGGAACGCGCCCGCGGTAGGCAGGTCGTAGTCGACGATCTCGGGAACGCTCATCCTGATCGCGGGCAGGAAGATGCGCTCGGTTGCCTTGGCCAGCCACTCGTCCTCGGCAGGCGGCTTGCCGACCACGATCGAGGGGTAGATCGCGTCTCGGCGCATCGTGATCGCGGTGAGCCGGAAGTGCGGGAACTCCTCGGGTGGGGTGTAGAAGCCGGTGTGGTCGCCGAACGGGCCTTCCATTCCGACGTCGTTCCGGTCGACCCAGCCCTCGAGCACGATTTCGGCGTTGGCGGGTACCTCGAGATCCACCGTCTTGCATTTGACCAGCTCGACCGCTGAGCCCTTGAGAAAGCCCGCGAGCATCAGCTCGCCAACATGCTTCGGGAGCGGAGCGCTGGCCGAGTAGGCGGTGACCGGATCGAGCCCGATTGCAACTGCGACGGGGATGCGACCGTCGGGAGCGGCCCGGAGCTCGGCCCGGCCGTCCTTGTGGATCTGCCAATGCATGAAGGTCGTCTGCCGATCGACCTTCTGCATCCGGTACATCCCGAGGTTGCGTACACCGGTCTCCCGATCCTTGGTGATCACCGCCGGAAGCGTGATGAAGGGCGCCGGGTCGAGTGGCCAGCAGCGCTGGATCGGCAGGAGATCGAGGTCGATGTCGGCACCGGTCAGGACGATCTCCTGGCAGGCGCCTTTCGAGACCTCTTTCGGCATGGAGTCGGCTATCGACTTGAGCGTCCCCAGCTTGCGCACCTTGTCGACGAGACCTTGCGGCGGTTGCAGCTCGAGCACCTCCTCGAGCTTCGTAGCGACGTCGTCGAGGCGCTCGACCCCGAAGGCAAGGCACATGCGCCGCTCGGTGCCGAACTGGTTGATCAGGAGCGGAAGCTTCGAGCCTTTGACGTTCTCGAACAGAAGCGCCGGCCCGCCACTCTTGACGACCCGATCGACGATCTCCGTGATCTCGAGGTCGGGGTCCACCTGGGCGTCGATCCGGACAAGCTCGCCCTCGTGCTCGAGCAGCGCTATCCACTCGCGGAGGTCGGAGGCGGGGCGGGCCACGCCGGTCAGTCTAAGGGCCTTGCTCGGACTAGAGCGGCCGGTCGGCCTTCTCAGCCTTGCGGCGCGCGGCCACTGCGTGTGAGGCTTCGCCGATCGCGATCACCGCGATGAAGATGAGCCCGACCGCGAGCATCGAGAGAACGACGTTCCGGCCCTCTTCGGCGGCGTCGGCCAGGAAGAGCTGAAAGACAGCTGCCATGCGGTCGCGACTCTAGCGCACCGGGCCGCCGGAGACCAACGGGAACGTCCAGAGCGCGTGTCGTGCCAGCGCCTCGTCGATACGTTCGAAGCCGGCCAGCTCCCTGGCGGCATTGCCAAGTGGGCGTGGGTCGCCGTCCTCCCGGAGCGCCGCTCGGGCCGGAGCCAGGCCGCCGAGCCCGAGGTGGGCTGCAGTCGCCGCCCAGGCCTCTCCGTCGCCCGGTCTCCCCTCGGCGCGGATCTGGGCGCAGAGAGAAAGGAGATCGGCGAGATCCGCGACGGCGGGAACGTTTCCCAGCTCGGCAACGTGAACGAGCCCGTGGGCCAGGAGCGTATCGCCGAGCAGGAGCGCGATATCCGTATCGGTGGGACGAAAGAGACGGGAGCGGCCGTAGTGGAGTAGGTATCCCTCGTAGATCGTCTCCAGACCGAGCGCGAGGGCAGGGTCGGGGACGAGAGCCGAGAACACGGCCTCGCACGATCGCTCCTGCTCCGCCAGGAGCTGCCGCTCCCAGAGGACGCTCTCCCGTCGCGCGCCCTCGCAGATCGCGCCGAACAGCTCGGGTTCCGTCATCTCGCGAAGAATGACCGCACGGCGGCGATGGTCGCGTCGACCTCGGCGTCACCGTGGGCGGTGGAGACGAAGAGGCACTCGAACTGCGATGGCGGAAGGTAGATGCCCTCGGCGAGCAGGTGGCGGAAGAGCGCACCGAACCGCTCTGTGTCGCACCGGCTCGCTTCGTCGTAGTTGCCAATCGGGCCGTCGCCGCAGAAGAGCGTGAGCATCGCGCCGACCCGCTGGACGTGGCCGAAGGACGCGAGCCCTTCCTCGAGCCGCGCTCCGGTCGCCTCGAGCTGCTCGTAGACGGCCTCGTCTCGCAGGCGCCGCAGAACGGAAATGCCTGCCGCCGTAGCGAGTGGGTTCCCCGAGAGCGTGCCGGCCTGGTACACGTCTCCGACGGGCGCTAGCCGCTCCATCAGCTCGGCACGGCCACCGAAGGCGGCAGCAGGGAGGCCACCCCCGACGATCTTGCCGAGCACCGTGAGGTCCGGGGTGACCCCGAACAGCTCCTGGGCGCCTCCGCGTCCGACGCGGAACCCCGTCATCACCTCGTCGAAGACGAGGAGGGCCCCGGTTGCGTCGGCCAGTGTTCTCAGAGACTCGAGAAAGCCCGCGGCAGGCGGGACGCAACCCATGTTCCCTGCGACCGGCTCGACCAGAATCGCCGCCAGCCCCTCGCCGTAGCGCTCACAGGCAGCAGCGACACCGTCGATGTCGTTGAACCCGACGACGATGGTGTCGTCGACGACTGCGCTCGGCACGCCGGGGGTCGATGGGATCCCGAGGGTCATGATCCCCGAGCCCGCGCTCGCGAGCAGCGCGTCGACGTGCCCGTGGTAGCAGCCGGCGAACTTGATGATTCGATCGCGTCGGGTGATCCCACGCGCGAGCCGGATGGCGCTCATCGACGCCTCGGTTCCCGAGCTCACCATCCGCACCATCTCGATCGAGGGAACCGCGTCGATGATCTCCTCGGCGAGAACGACCTCTGCCTCGGTCGGCGCGCCGAACGTCGTTCCCCGGCGCGTGGCCTCTTCCACCACGGCGACGGTCTCGGGGTCGGCGTGCCCGAAGATGAGCGGCCCCCAGGACTGCACCCAGTCCACGTACCTCCCGCCGTCGACGTCCTCGATGTGTGCCCCGCTCCCGCGTTGCATGAAGACGGGCTCATCGAGCCCGACGCCCTTCATCGCTCTCACAGGTGAGTTGACCCCACCGGGAATCGCACGCGTGGCGCGCTGCCAGAGGTCGGTCATCCGCGGCTCGCGGACGTCACAGCCACCGCGCAACGTCCTTCGCCCAGTACGTGATGATGCTTCCGGCACCCGCCCGCTTGATCGCTGTCAGCGATTCGAGGACCGCTCGCTCCTCCTCGAGATGCCCGGCGGCGGCCGCTGCCCGGATCATCGCGTACTCCCCGGAGACGTTGTAGGCCCAGACCGGGCAGTCGAAGCGCTCACGGGTGGCCCGGATGACGTCGAGGTACGGCAACGCCGGCTTGACGATGAGCACGTCGGCTCCCTCGTCGACGTCGAGCTGACATTCGCGCAGCGCTTCGCGGACGTTTGCGGGGTCCAGCTGATAGCCACGACGGTCGCCCTCCGACGGTGTCGACTCGGCAGCCTCGCGGAACGGGCCGTAGAAAGCAGATGCGTACTTGGCCGCGTAGGAGGCGATGGGAGTCTCAGGGAGAGCCGCGCGGATCCCTGCGACGCGACCGTCCATCATGTCGCTGGGCGCGACGACGTCGGCGCCGGCCGCGACGTGGCTGACCGCGGTACGGGTGAGCAACTCGACGGTCTCATCGTTCACGACCTCTCCGTCGCGGAGCACGCCGCAGTGGCCGTGGCTCGTGTACTCGCACAGGCACACGTCGGTGAGCAACGTCAGCTCGGGAAGCTCGGTGCGCAAGGCCCGCAGAGCCCGTTGGACGATGCCATCCTCGAGCCAGGCTCCGGTACCCACGTCGTCCTTCTCCTCTGGGATCCCGAACAGGATCACTGCAGGCACCCCGAGCGCGGCGAGTGCCGCTGCTTCGACGACGAGCGTGTCGACCGACCGCTGGGCAATCCCGGGGAGCCCTTCGATCTCCTTCACGACCCCTTCACCTGGACGGACAAAGAGCGGAGCGATGAGGTCGTCGCGGAGAAGACGCGTTTCGCGGACGAGCGAGCGGAGCGCCTCGGTGCGACGCAGGCGACGCATGCGGGTGGATGGGAAGCTCACGGCTGCCAAGCGTAACGCGAGACGGTGGGCTACTCGGACGGTGGCGCTGGAGCGAGGTCGGCTTCGATCCGGGTCGGCCCGTCACCGTCCCACGGTTCGAGCTCCACGCGCTCGCGGAAGAACTCCCAGATCGCGCGCGACGCGGCCATCGTGGGGAGAGCAACGAGCACGCCTGGGATGCCGTAGAGCTCGGCCCCGGCGAGAAGCCCGAAGATCACCAGCAGCGGGTGCAGCCGGAGCGCGTTCGCCATCACGTTCGGAACCACCACGTGACCCTCGACCTGGTAGATGAACACGAAGAGCAGTGCGACCCAGATGAACCCAACCGGGTCGACGGCGAGCGCGTAGATCGCAGGCGGAACCGCGGAGAGCCACGGGCCGATGTACGGGACGACCTCGACGAGCGCTGTCCAGACGCCGAACAGGAGCGCGTACCGTTCCGCCCCCTCGACGAGCCCAGTAGTCCCGAGGATCCACATCCCGACCCCTGCGCTCAGTCCGATCACCGTCGAGAGGATCACCTGTCCCCTCACGTATCCCCACAGCGCCTTCTCGATCCTCTGCGTCAACGGGAGACCATCGTGGGGCGGGAAACGCAGGTCGATCGACGCTTCGAGCCGAGGAAGGTCGAGCAGCATGTAGATCGAGATCACAACGACGAGGACGATCGCGAAGATGAGCACGATTGCACTCAGAGCCGCTCCCTGCGCGAAGACGAGAGCGTCCTGGACGTAACCGGAGAGCTGGCCGGCGCTGAGATCGGAGAGAAGATTGTCGAACTGCTTCTGGATCTTCAGGCCCTCGAGCCCGTGGCCGTTGAGCCACTCTTGCAGACGCGCAATGTCCTGTTCGGCTCCGGTGAGCCCGCCGCCCGACTCTTCGGTGAGGTATGCGTCGACGCGTTCGGCTGCGGTGCGACTCTGGTCGACGACGACGCTTCCGAGCGCGACGAAGACACCGATTGCCGCGGTGGCGAAGAGGGTGTACACGACCATCACCCCGACCCCACGCGGAAGCTTGATGCGCGTCAGGTCACGCACCAGGGGATTCAGCGTGAACGCGATCACCGCCGCTGTCAGGAACAGGAAGAGAACGTGCGCGAGCGTCTGGACGAGGAGGAACCCGACCAGCACGAGCACGGGGAGGCCCACGAGCTGGATCCAACGCGGCACTCTGATCGGCGGCGGCGGTTCTGACATCTCGCCATCGTAGTGCGGTACCTTGGGCTTGATGGCCTCGCCGCGCTCTCGGCAAGCCGCTCGTCTCCGCGCTCGCCAGCGTCGCGCCCAATTACGCGCGCGCCGTCTTGCTTTCCTCGCGGTGGTGGGCACCCTTGTCGTCGTAACCCTCGCCCTCACCGCCTTCGGCGGCGGCTCGCCGAACGCGGGGACAGCGCTCCCGCCTGAGACCGCGTTGCCGGACGCCGGCTCGATTCGACCTCGCCCGACGGTGCTGGCGACGGTCGGCAATCTCCGGATCCAGTTGCCGATTCCCGTCGCGTCGGTGACCGCGATCGGGTACCACGGCTCGAACGACGGGGCGCTTGCGCTGCAGCCGTCGGGACGCCAGGGGAACGAGGGCTTGCTCGCGCGCCTCTGGCGCAACATCGCCGGCTCGGGGCACACGCGGCCGGTCTGGTACGCACTCGACGGGCGCAACGGCACCGAGGTGCTCGACATCGGCGCCACTGAGGGCACCGACGTCTACGCGCCGGTCGAGGGCTCGGTCGTCTCGATCAGCGACGTCGTCATCGACGGGCGACGGATCGGGGCACGAATCGATCTGCGCCCGTCGAACGCGCCGTCGACGACCGTGTCGATCGTCAACATCGAGCCCGACCCGTCGCTGGCAGTCGGCTCGCCGGTCATCGCGGCCGCTTCCAAGCTCGGCACCGTTGCGAACATCGCGTCTGTCGAGGAGCAGGCGCTCGCGAAGCACACCGCCGACGACGGCAATAACATCGCGATCTCGGTGTATCCGTCGTCGAGCCTCGTTCCCTAGCGCGCCTTCCCTCGTGCGGATCCTGTTCATCGGCGACGTGGTCGGACGACCCGGGCGTGAGGCAATCGAAGGCCTGCTCCCGGGGCTTCGGGACGAGCTCGAGGTCGACCTCTGTGTCGTCAACGGCGAGAACGCGGCGGACGGGGTGGGGATCACCCCTCGGCTCGCGGAGAGGATCCTGGCCGCCGGCGCGGACGTGATCACGCTCGGAAACCACACGTGGCGACGCCAGGAGATCGCGCCGTACCTCACCTCGAGCGCGCGCGTCATCCGTCCTGCCAACATGCCGTCCTCCTCGCCGGGGCGCGGGCTCACCGTGGCCGAGGCCAGGGATGGATCCGGCGTAGCGGTCATCAATCTTCTTGGTTCGCTGTTCCTCGAGCCTGCCCGGAGCCTCTGGGAGATCGTGGACGGATTGGTCGACAAGGCTCACGAGCAGGCCACGATCGTGGTCGTGGACATGCACGCCGAGGCAACGAGCGAGAAGGTCGCGCTCGCACACTGGCTGGACGGGCGTGTCACCGCCGTTCTCGGGACGCACACCCATGTGCAGACCTCCGACGCGCGAGTCCTCCCGGGTGGAACGGCGGCAATGACCGATGTCGGGATGACAGGGCCACACGACTCCGTGATCGGAGTCGTCAGTGATCTCGCTGTCCGCCGGATGCGTACCGGGATGCCGGTGAGGTTCGAGACGGCCTCAGGTGGGGTGCGCCTCGAAGGCGCGCTGATCACCTGCGACCCGGAAAGCGGTCGTGCTTCAGCGATCGAGGCTGTCCGGGTCCCGTTGACGGGATAGCCCCACCAGCAGAACGACGAACAGCGTGACGAGTGACAGGTCACGAAAGAGCACCAGCCACGACGCGGCGGGATCGAACTCCTTCACCAGCTGCCAGTACCGGAGTGGGAACCAGCAGGCAGTGAGCAGCGCCGCGAGTGCGAACAACCCCCCGGCGATGCGGCCCCGCAGGCCCCCGACCAGGGGAATCAGGAACAGCGGCCAGATCAAGTACTGCGGCGAGAGAACCTTGCCGAAGGCGACGATGGCGACAACGGAGGCACACGCGAGCAGAACGAGCCGTTCCGGGGTGGCCGCAGCGCGCGCTGCGTGGAACCACACTGCGAGCAGCGCGACAAGCTGCACGATCGCCGTCACGACGGCGGCGGTGTCCGCGGCCGAGCCGGTGAGATTCTGCGAGCCGTGCCCCGAAGACCAGTCGAGCTCGGTGCCGAAGAGGTGATGCGCACCGAGCAGCAGGCCGCTGCCGAGGCTCTCGATCTGAAGCGGCCGACTGAGCTGGTGGCCGATGCTCCACGCCACGCCGCCCGGGGCAAGCACGAGGAACGGGAGGTAGGCGAGTGCGGGGACGCCAACCACGAGCGCGGCGAGCCACTTCGCCTCGCTCCGCCCGTGACGGCGCAGCACCCAGAAGAACGCAACCGGAAGGATCACGATCGGATAGAGCTTCACCGCCGCAGCGGCTCCGAGCACCAGTCCCGCCACCCTTGGCCGACCTCGAAGCAATGCAAGCAGCGCGCCGGTCGTCAGCGCGGCAGGAACGAGGTCGAAGCGCGCCAGCAGCAACGCTCCGAGAACGAGCGGCGAGAGCGCGAGTGCCGCCAGCACGCGTTGTCGATCGCGAGGAGAGCGGCCGAGCGCAACGAGCGCTCGGTCACTGAGCAGCACCCCGGCTCCACCGAACGCGACCAGAAGCGCCGCGAGGACGATGGTGTAGCCCGTCGAGCCACCCGTGACAAGCGCCGGAAGCACGAAGACCGGTAGCGCGCCGGGCGGGTATTCGACGTCGAAGTCGCGGTACGGGACTCGACCATGGGTCATCCGCTCGCCGTAGACGCGGTAGAGCCCGACATCGGTGATCTGCCGCCCGCTCGAATCCCACGCCCAGGCCATCGCGCACGCGAGAACGATGAAGACCAGCGCGCGCGATCGGCGCACTCGGCCTCACGCGCGTGATGCGCGGTCGCGCGGCAGGAACAGAGCGAGCACGACGAACGGCAGCACCCAGGGAAGGTAGAGGTAGAACCAGTGCGTCAACGAGAGCTCCACGGCGAGGAGAATTGCGGCACTCAGCGCAGCGAGCTCGAGCAGGCCCTTGCGGGCGGGGACGGCGGCTGCCACCCCGGCGAGAACGAGCGCGAGCACCTGCACAACTCGTTGTGCGAGCGCGAGATCGGGGATCCCTTCCGCGTGGTACTGACCCCAGTCCCAGATCGAGAACGGCGAGTCGCGACCAACCTGAAACGCGATCGTGCGATCCCAGAAGGTTCTCACCGCGTCCGTGAGATCGGGCTCGAGGAGCAGGATCGAGAAGACAAGCGCGGTAACCACCAGGAACGCGAGGACGAAGGTGCGTCTCGCGTACGCCCGATGCAGCGTTCGCCCGTTGCCGGGGTACGTGAACCAGAGCGGAACGAGCAGGAGCGAGGCGAACTTGGTCCAGCCGGCAAGAGCGACACTGGCCCCTCGCGCACCGGGCGACGCTGCGAAGAGAAGACCGACGACGAGAAGTGCAGGCATCAGCGCGTCGTTCGTGTTCGAGAGCAACGCATACGCCGTGAACGGGTACGCAGCCCACGCAAACGCGAGCGTGGCTGCGAGGCGGGCTCCCCCGAAGCGCCGACCGACAAGCGCGAGGGCGATGAGGACGAACAGGTCGAGCGCGATCGAGGTCACGTGCGCCGCAGGCAGCCCATCCCACTTTCCCGACCAGCCGAGCGTGGCGACAGCCGGGACGTAGACGAGATACGCGACGGGGCCGTACGTGTCGCCCCGCGGGTTCGAGGACTCGCAGCGCCCGTTCGCCTGGATCCGCAGCCGGACCTCACCGTTCGCGTCAGCCGGGCCACAGTGCTTGAGCGACCCCGTCTGCGGCATATGACCGTAGGGCGCCTCGCCGTCGAGAATGCGATCAGCGCCGATGACGCCCGCATACCCGACGTCGATCACCGCGCTCGGTGTCTGCACGTTGAGCCCGAGACGAAGACCGACGAGAAACAGGGTCGCGCAGAGTAGGACCCAGACCGGCCACACGGGCTTCACGATCGGAGCGTCCGGTTGAGCCGCGCGCGCGCCACCTGAACCCGATCCCGGTCATTCGCACGAGGAGATAGAGAAGCGGTGGCACCGCGAGCGCGGCGCTCGTGAAGACGGAGCCGCGATTGAAGAACGCGAGCGAGATGCCAAACGAGAGCAGGACGAGCAGGTCGAGATTGCGGAGCGAGCGCAGACGCCGGAGCTCCGCGAGCCCGAGAAAGAACACCGCCGAGAACGAGAGCCACACCGGCCAGGACGTGAGCGTGCGTCCGCCGAACGCGCCGGGTCGCCCCCGGGCCATCTTCCACGCCACCTGAGGCCCGGTCCATGCCTCGCGAACGACGCCGCTGCGATCCTCGACCTTCGCCAGCGCGATCTGACCCGCCTTGCCTGACCAGACCTTGACCTCCCAGACCCTGGCCTCGTCGTCGAACTCCGCCGCGGTTGTCGGCTTCGGCGGGTAGCGCTCGAGCCAGGAGGCGATCTTCGGATTCGCGAGCGCGAGCTGGGTTGCCTGAGCCGCCGTGCGCCGCGCCGGGATCTGCGGCGTTGCCGCTCCCGCTGCGGGCAGGCCAACCGCGAGCGCGAGGACGGCGCAGATGGACGGGACGGCGCGTCGCGTCAGCGACGGAACGACCACAGCTTGTTGCCGATGAAGTTCACGGGGGTGACGAGAACGATCGCGATGGCTTGCGCCGGAAGCTCACCCAGGCCGACGACGCGGACGAGCAAAGCCAGGACGACAAGGTTTGCGATGAGTGCCAGGGACGAAACCGCGAGGAACCGCGCGCCCTGAACGACGACTCCACCACGGTCCTGGCGGAAGGTCCAGATCCGGTTCCAGATGTAGTTGTTGGTGACCGCGACCAGGAAGGAGCCCACCGCCGCCGCCGCATAGTGGAAGCCCGCGACTCGCAACAGGAGTGTGTAGACGACCAGGTTGACTCCGTACCCGACCGCGCCGACGACGCAGAACTTGACCAGCTGTTCCCAGTTCGCGCGCCGGCGGATCGCATGGCCGACGCGGCCGCGCGGGTCGTCCGCGGTGATGGACATCGGATCATCCACGGAGATCGAGGTTACCGGCGGCTACTGACGAGCGGGACGAACCGGCACGGGAAGAGGTCTCGCTCGACAAGCCGATCGCCCGCTCGTGTCAGCTGAACCAGCCGTTGCCCCAGGTGCGAACCGAGCGGGAGCACGAGCCGGCCACCGTCCTGGAGCTGCTCGACGAGGACGGGCGGCACCTCCGGGGTTGCTGCCGCGACTCCGATCGCGGAGAAGGGCGCACGATCGGCCGCTCCGAGCGTCCCGTCGCCGATCCGCACCTCCACCCGCTCCGCCGATGCTTCCGCCAGCGATTCGCGCGCCCTCTCCGCGAGCTCCGGGATTCTCTCGATGCTGACCACCTCGCAGCCCATGGCGGCCAGCACCGCGGCGGCGTACCCAGATCCCGTCCCGATGTCGAGGACAACGTCGCCTTTGCCCACCTCGAGAAGCTCACACATCGCGGCAACGATGAGCGGCTGGGAGATCGTCTGTCCAAACCCGATAGGGAGAGCCGCGTCGTCGTAGGCGAACCTTCGTTGGGCAGGCGGGACGAAGAGCTCGCGGGCAACGGTGGCCATGGCGGCGAGCACCCGCTCGTCACGAATGCCTCGCTGGCGCACGAGGGAGACCATCGCCACCCGCCCTCCGGTTTCGTCACGTGCCACCTGGGCCTCCGTCACCGGCGCTGCGGACACCGAAGTGCGAGCAGATCGCCGGCGCGATGTCGACGATCCGCCGCGGAACCGGTTCGAGCCCGACCGAGATCACCGGTACCAGCGAGTCCCCGGCGAGAAGCGATCCGTGCGAGCCGCCACCGCGGTGATGCTTGCCGCCGAGGTCGGCGAACTCCCACCCCTCGGCGGCCGACAGCAGAAGCTCGCCCGCGTTCGGGCAGTGCAGTGCCGCCCAGGCGCGCTCGATCCCGTCGGGATGGTCGAGGATGCCGGGATCACCGGCATCCACGCGGCCGTCTCGAAGACGCAGCTCCTCACCGTCTCTCCGGGCGACGGCTTCGTCTCCCTCGAGAAAGAGGCAGACATCGACCGAGGGGTTTCCGTCGAGCAACTCGGCGAGCTGGCGCGAAGACGGCGCCGTCTCGTCGAGCCGGTAGATCCCGGCAGCCCGGTTGGACGACGCAACGAGCGTTCCCGGCGTGCGTCCAAAGGTCTCGCCGAGCCGCTCGACATCGACGACAGTCGTCTGCCCATGATCGGCGGCGACGATGATCGCGTAACGGTCGAGAAACCGTTCGAGCCCGCCGGCCGCGCTCACGAGCTCACCGATCGCCGAATCGCAGCGCGTGAGGACGTCATGCGCCAAGTCGGGCCCCGCTGCGTGCGAGGCATAGTCGTAGTCGGAGAGGTAGAAGAGGAGAAAGTCGAACCCATCGCGGGTGACGAGCCAACGGGCGGCAGCGGTGGCGTACTGGTCGATTGTCCCGCCCGATCGATTGCGCCACGAGAGCGGGGCGCCGGTGCGGGCACTCTCGAAGAGATTGAAGAAGAAGAACTGCTCGGGCCCGAGCACGGTCCCGAGCGGTGGGAGGACCGATCTGTGCGCCGTCCTCCCCCGATAGGCCGTGAAGTTGACCGCAGCGGTCGTCAGCCCCGCATCGGCGAGCGCCTCGAACACGGTCACCGCGCGCTTGCCGAGGTGCTCCGCGTTCAACCCGATGAGCGTGTCGCGCAGGGTGCGGGTGAGCCCGGCCGCCCGAGCCGCTCCAAACGACGATCCGTACTCGACGACCCGGCTCTCGCCACGGTGCCACCAGACCAGATGCGGAATCTCATGGACGTCTCCATGTGCTCCGGTCGCGATCGACGACAGGCAGACCGGCGTCAGCGACGGAAAGGTGGAGACCGCGTGGCCGTACTCGCCATGCGCGGTGAGCGACCCGAGTGTCGGCACGGTGCCCGCTGAGACGGCACCCTCGAGCATCGACGGAGTCAATCCGTCGATCACGACGAGGATGAGCTTCTTCACCGGCCCCCCTGGGCTACTTCGCGAGCGTGCGCAGCCCTGCGAAGCGCTCTGGCTCGGAGCGCACCCGGCGGTACGCGACCACCGGTATCACGACGGCGAGGACGTAGCCGACGAGCGGGATGATCGAGACGAACACGATCGCGATCGCCGCGCCGAAGAACATCATCGCGGTCGCTCCCAGGGTCGCGCCGCGACGCACCGCTCCCCGCACGACGACCGAACCGGAGACCGCGCCGATCATCGCCCCGACGACACCACCGGGGACATCGAGCCAGCCGTGAACGAGCAGGCCCGCGACGAGCCCCACGCAGACTGCGCCGACCGCGGAGGCGATGATCCCGTAACGCCAGCCGGCCAGGACACCCGCGAATGCGATTCCCAGGGCGAGGCCCATGCCCAGCGCCACACCGATCTCGTAGGCCTCGCTCATCGGCGCAAGTCTACGGCGAACCCTGGAACAGCGCCGTCGATCTAGACGAGAACGGTGACCGCATCGCGCTCGGCCTCCACCGTCACCTGCTCGACATCACCGAGATCCTCACCGTCGACCTGGAGAGGAAGGGGCCGATCGCAGCGGATCTCGATCCGGTCGAGGTCGTGGCCACGCAGGTGCGAGCGTCCACGGCCAAGAGCCCACCAGCCGAGCACCGGCACGAACCTCACCCGCTCGGGGGCCACAAGATCGAGCCCACCCTCGAACGTTGCCTTCGGCGCAAAGCGGAGCCCGACGCGACCGGCGTAGGTGTACGGATCACAGTTCGCGGCCATGACGAATGCGGCCCGACCGATCCCGACCAGCTCGAGAGACGACGCGAGGTGAAAGCCGTGACCTGCGAGCATCCGCAACCCTTGGCCCACAAACGCCGCGTCGCCGGGGCGACGCCCGTCGGGGCGCCTGCCGAGCTCGTCAACCCGCCTGACGAGGTCGGCATCGAGACCGATCCCCGCGCTGAAACCGAAGCGGCGGTCGTCAACGCGACCGAGTGAGATGCGCCGTGTCCGCCCACGCGACAGCTGAGCGGCGGCCAGCACAGGATCGCGCGACACGCCGAGGGCACGCGGCAGGACGCTGGTGCCACCGCCCGGGATGAACCCGAGCGGAATTGTCCCGTTGACACCGTTCAACACCTCGTTGAAGGTGCCGTCGCCCGAGAAGACGTAGATCGCGTCGGCGTCGTCACCAACCTCTCGCGCCAGTGCCGTCGCGTCGCCCTGAGCGCGCGTTCGCACGGTGGTCAGACCCGAGGGAAGTCGTGCCTCGACTGCGGCGATGAGCTCCTCGGTCACCCTCGTCGCGTACGGGTTCACGATCAGGACGCCGCCCACGGGCCGACCCTAGATGATCGCCCATCGTTCCGGCGCTAGGCGAGCTCGCCCACAGCGGCTCGAACGCGTCCGAGCGTCTCGTCGACCACCGCGTCGTCGTGTGCGGTCGACACGAACCAGCGGCCGAGACCGTAGCGGTGGGCGTAGATCCCGTGGCGCTCGAGGGCGTCGCAGAGCGCGGAGTAGCGCCCGTCGTCCTGGAGCGCGGACGCATCCAAGGCCGTTCGTGGCTCGGATTCCGGTCGCGGTGCGGTGAACGGCTGCAACATCGAGCCGATCCGCCGGACGTGCCCGTCCATGCCGGCTGCCGCGAAGGTCGCCTCGATTCCGTCGGCGAGCCGGGCCGAGCACCGTTCGAGCTGGTCGTAGAGGTCGGGCTCCGCACGGATCCGCTCCAGCACAGCGGCCGCCGCGGCGAGAGCGACCGGCGAGCCGGTGTAGGTGCCGCCGTGCACGACGCGGTTTTCGGCCTCGACCCGCATCACCTCGCGGCTCCCCCCGAACGCGGCGAGCGCGAACCCACCACCGATGATCTTGCCGAGCACGGTCACGTCAGGAGTCACGCCAAAGCGCTGCTGCGCTCCCCCCGGCCCGAGCCTGAATCCCGTCATCACCTCGTCGAAGGCGACAAGACCACCCGCGCCGCGAACCGCGCCGCACAGGTGGTCGAGGTAACCCGGCGTGGGCTCGACGAGCCCGGCCGAGCCGGGCACGACCTCGCAGAGAGAGCCTGCCAGCCGGTTTCCGATCTCGGCGATCGCCGAATCGAGTGCGACGGGGTCGTTCCAGGGCACAACCCGGAGCGCCTCCACGGCGCCAGGCGGGACACCTGCCGAGACGGGCAAGGCTCCATGCGGGCCTGCGGTCGCCGCGACCGGATCAGCCCAGCCGTGGTAGTGACCCTCGAACACGATCACCACGTCGCGGCTGGTCGCGCCACGCAGCAGCCGTAGCGCGGCCTGGGTCGCCTCGGTCCCCGAGTTTGCGAAGCGCAGCTGCTCGATCCCCGGGACGAGCGAGGCCACCAATTCACCCACGGTTCCGTAGAGCCGGTGCGGGAAGGCGATATGCACTCCGAGTCGCGTGACGGTCTCGGTGACCGCCTCCCAGACAAAGGCAGGGTTGTGCCCGAAGAGATTGACGCCGTAGCCCCCGCAGTAGTCGAGGTAGGCGTTTCCGTCGGCGTCCCAGATCCGCGGCCCTTCGGCTCGCTCGACGACGACGGGATCGCCGCTGCGCAGCCGTGCATAGCTCGACTCGCCACCCGCCACGGTTCGGGCTATCTCGGCGAACGCGCTGGAGCTCAGAGGGCGGCTCAGGGCCGTCATCGGAGAAGAAACCCCTCGCCTAGCGGATCACGCGGGTCGAGGGTGAACGTCGTCACTCCCGTGCGATACGCGCTTCCTTCGACCTCGGTGAGCACACCACGGAAGCCCGCAACTTCGGCGTCGCCGACGACGCTGCCCGCAAACTCCGAGCCGACGATCGAGAGGTGTCGCAATTGCTCACCTCGAGGCAGCCGGCCCTCGTCGTCGAGAAGCGCCAGCCGCGCCGAGGTGCCCGAGCCGCAAGGCGAGCGGTCGACCTCACCGTCGGCGAACACCGTCACATTCCGCTGCGTGAACGGCTCGTCCGCTTCCTCCTGCCAGAAGATCACGCCGTAGATGTCGCGAAGCTCGGGCTCGACCGGGTGGACGAAGTCCTGCCCTGCCTCGAGCTGACGCTTTACCTGCCGACCGAGCTCGATCAGTCGCGGGAGCTCGCCGGGCTCAACGCGTTCCTGCAATGTCGCGTAGAACGCGCCGCCGAACGCAACGTCGACCAGCCGACCTGCAGCCTCGAGCCCGCGCCCGACGACGAACGACGGGACGTTGCGGAATCGCACGGAGCTGACCTTCCCGTCCTCGACCATCGCAATGGTTTCGAGCCTGCCCGAGGGCACGTCGACGACAACGCGATTCTCGCCCTCACGCCGCGCCACGACGCCTTCGTCGAGAGCCCAGGT
Source organism: uncultured Actinomycetes bacterium (assembly GCA_963724655.1). Lineage (GTDB taxonomy): Bacteria > Actinomycetota > Thermoleophilia > Gaiellales > Gaiellaceae > Gaiella. The sequence continues at coordinate 430,834 of CAVRVG010000001.1, forward strand.
GACGAGCGCAATCGTCCCGTGACCGCAGGCGGTCGAGTAACCGGCGTTGTGAAAGAACACAACCCCGAGATCCGCTCCGTCGTCGTTGGCCGGGACGACATGGCACCCGTACATGTCGGCATGACCGCGCGGCTCGAAGACGACGAGCCGCCGCACCTCGTCGAGCTGCTCGAGCGCGAAGCGGCGCTTGTCGAGGATCGTCGTACCCTCGAGTGGTGGGACACCCCCGGTGAGGATGCGGAACGGCTCGCCACCGGTGTGGTAGTCGGTCGCCTCGACCCTCATCGCGGCGTCGGCTACTCCTTGAAGCTCGGGTACTTGCTCGTGAGCAGGAAGAGGTACGCGGTAGTCCGCGCATTGAATCGCAACACGAATGCGAACGCGTCTCGCATCCCGTCGCCGATCCTGCCTGCGAACAATCCCATGAACCACGCCGCGATGCTCACGACCAGCAGCAGGATGCTGAGCGCGTAGAGCGCGATTATCGCTGGAATCGCGAGGAAGTTCCTGAAGAAGATCCCGAGCCGACCCTGCCGAGCCGCAGGCGCGATCTCGACATCGACGGGGTAGGGCATGGTGTTGGTGAAGGATGGAAACGGGTTCGCCGCGAGGTACACGTATGCCGCGACTCGTGTCGAGTAGCGAACGTAGCCGGCGATGAAGTTGTGCAGCCCGTCGGGGACACGTCCGAGGATAAGTCCCGCGAACCAGGCAATCACGACTGCGACGAAGGCCGCGAGACCCCAGAGACCCTGCCAGATCAGGTGCGGAATCGCCAGCAGGTAACGGAAGAACGTCGTCACCCGGCTGCGTCGCAGATCGTCGGTGACGAGCAACCGAATCGGATGAGACGCGGCCATTGACGGAGCAGCTGGTACCGGCCCCGGGGTGAAGACCTGCGGCTCGGGCACCTCCGGAATGGGTGGGTCGGTCATGTCACTCACCTGTGAACCTCCCTGGTCGGTTGTTCGAGGAACGCTGAGGCACCCTCTGCAAAGCCACGTGTCCCGACTCGTACTCTCTGCCTCTATCCGGACGTCGCAGGCCATCGCGAGCGAGAGCACCCGCCCGCTACGACGTCTGGAGGTCGCGATCTCGACCATCACCCGCACGCTGGGCGCCGAGACGAGGCTCGGGTGCCGCCCGACCCTCCCTGTACCGTCGGCAGCCGTGGGGTCGACCGGTTTCTCGACGGCGCTGGCGCTGACAGCGGGGGTGATGGGCGCCGTTCAGATTGCGATCCTCGGCGTGCTGGGGCAGCGGATCGGCGAGCTCGAGGCGTCGGCGTTCGCGTTCGTGGTCACCGCCGTCGCCGGAATCGCCATCCTCCTGGTCACCCGGCAGAGCCTTTCGGGCCTGGTCGAGGCGACGCGCCAGCCCTGGTGGATGGTCGCCGGCGGCCTGACGGGGGTGTTCATCGTGGGCTCGGTCGTTGTCGCAGGCCCGCGGATCGGGATCGTCGCGACGACGACCCTCCTGATCGCAGGGCAGCTGACCGCCGCGACCTTGATCGACCGCTACGGGCTCTTTGGATCCGCGCGAATCCCGGTCGACGCGACGCGTGCGATCGGGATCGCACTGCTCGCCGCCGGTGCGATCCTCACGGTGCGGCGGTAACCCCTGCTTCAAGGCCTGCGAGGGCGTCCGGCGAGACCGGGATTCTGGGGAGCGCCAGGCCCGTAGCGTTCCTCAGCGCAGAGGCGACAGCAGCGGACGAGACGACCGTGGGCGGCTCCCCGACACCCTTGACCCCATACGGCCCGTCGGGGTTCGGGATCTCGACCAGATCGACGACCACCGGTGGCATGTCGAGAGTCGTCGGGAGGAGGTAGTCGGTGAAGCTTGCGTTGCGGATGATCCCGTCGCGCACCTCGAGCTCCTCCATCAGCGCGAGGCCGATGCCCTGAGCCGTGCCTCCTTCGATCTGGCCGATCACCGCGAGAGGGTCGAGCGCGTGACCGACGTCCTGCGCGGTTCCGATCCACACGACCCGCGCGAGGCCGAGGTCGACATCGACCTCGACGATCGCGCGCATCGCAGCGACCGCATACCCGGCATGGACGCGCGCACCGAGGGCCTGGCCCGTCTCGGGGTCGAGCGGCGAGGTCTCGACGTGGCGGTAGACACGCTCGACGTCGACCGCGGCGCCCGTCCGCTCGCGCTCCTCCCGCGCGGCGATGCACGCCTCGCGCACCGCGCCGGCGGCCATCCAGGTCATCCGCGATGCCGAGGTCGAGCCGGCGGAGCCCACGCGCAGGGTCGAGTACGGGGCGAGGGTCACGGCGTCGGTACCCAGCTCTCGGCGGGCGACACCGAGGATCACGGCTCCAACGCCCTGCCCGACTTCCGCGGAGGCGCAGTGAACAACCGCGGAGCCGTCGGCAGCCAGCTCGACGCGTGCGGCACAGCTGTCGTCGAAGCCCTCGGAGAAGCACAGGTTCTTGAGTCCCACAGCGAAGCCCACGCCGCGGCGCACTCCCTCGCCGAAGGTGGTCGAGCCGGCGCCGCCGGGTAGCCGGAGCGGATCGCGCGGAAGCGGCTCTGGCTCCGGAAGGGGAAGCGCGGCGGCTCGCCGAATCACCTCCGCGACCGGAAGGCATTCGGGAACCAGCTGTCCTGTCGGCAGGCGATCACCGGGCTCGAGCGCGTTCAGAAGCCGCAGCTCGATCGGGTCGATCTCGAGTGCGGCGGCAAGCCTGTCCATCTGCGCCTCGACGGCAAAACACGTCTGGACAGCGCCGAAGCCGCGCATCGCCCCGCAGGGTGGGTTGTTCGTGTAGACAACCGTCCCGACGAGCATGGCGTTGTCGACACGGTAGGGACCGACCGCCTGCGTTGTCGCGTTCGAGACGACCGCGGCGGAGCTCGAGGCGTATGCGCCACCGTCGAGCAGGATCCTGGCATGGACGCAGGTGATACGTCCGTCCCGCGTCGCACGGTGCTCGAACCACATCCTGGCGGGATGCCGGTGGACGTGACCGACGAAGGACTCCGAGCGGTCGTAGACCATCTTCACAGGCCGCTCCGTGTGCAGGGCGAGGAGCGCGGCATGAATCTGGATCGAGAGATCCTCGCGGCCGCCGAAGGCACCTCCGACCCCTGCCAGGTGAATGCGCACCATCTCGGCTGGAAGCCCGAGGCACGGCGCGATCTGGTCGCGATCGACATGGAGCCACTGGGTCGCGACGTGGATGTCGATGCCACCCTCGCCGTCCGGAATCGCAATCCCCGACTCGGGCCCGAGAAAGGCCTGGTCCTGGGTGCCGACCTCGTACACGCCCGACACGACGACGTCACCCGGGGTATCGGGGTCGCCGTGCGTGATCTCGATGTGGCGCAGCACGTTCGGGCGGAGGTCCTCGCGGTAGCCGTGCCCCGCGGTCGGCCGACCGTCGTGGATCGCGAGCGACTCGGTTGCCCGTTCAAGGTCCGAGACGACCGGGAGCTCCTGGTACTCGACGATGATCGCCTCGGCCGCCCGCCGGGCCTGCTCGGGATGATCGGCGGCAACGAGAGCGACCGGTTCGCCGTGATAGCGGACGCGGTCGATTGCGAGAACCGGCTGGTCGGCGAACTCGAGCCCGTACGTCTTCTCGCCCGGGACATCTGCGTGTGTGAGGACTGCGTGCACACCGGGAAGCGCGAGCGCTGGGCCGAGGTCGATCGAGACGATGCGGGCATGCGGGTGCGGGCTTCGCAGGGTGCGCCCCCACAGCATCCCGGGCTCGTTGAGATCGCTCGAATAGGCGAACTCACCTGTCACCTTCGGCACCGCGTCCGGTCGCCGTGTCTGTGCGACGGCGTGACCCCGCTCCAAGGTTCGCGTGCTCATGCGCCCCCTCGCCTCACGCGCCGGCCGCCCGTCGCACCGCGTCGAAGATCCGTCCGTACCCGGTGCACCGGCAGACGTTCCCCGAGAGCGCCTCGCGGATCTCGTCGTCGCTCGGTGAGGGGACGCGCTCGAGGAGGTCGACGGTCGCGACGATCAACCCGGGGGTGCAGAAGCCGCATTGGACTGCACCCGCGTCGACAAACGCCTCCTGCACCCGGTCGAGCCGGCCGTCCTCGGCAATTCCCTCCACCGTTACGAGGTCGCGCCCGTCGGCCTGGGCCCCGAGCACGAGACACGCGCACACGAGCTCACCGTCCAGCAGGACCGAGCATGAGCCGCACTCACCCTGCTCGCACGCGTTCTTCGAGCCCGGAAGACCGAGCCGCTCCCGGAGCACGTACAGCAGGCTCTCGCCGCCCCACACGTCCGCCTCGTGCCGGTCGCCGTTGACGGTCAGCGCGATCCTCATGACGAGCATGCCGCCTTCATCACAGGCACCTGCTCAGCGCCCGACCCGCGAGCACCCCAAGGGCGTGACGGCGATAGGCCGCCGTGCCACGAACGTCGTCGATGGGGCTCGCAGCCGCGACGATGCGCTGTGGCAGGGTGTCGGCGTCGGCCAGCGGAACGCGCACGAGCGTTGCGACGGTCGCCGCCGATCCGAAGGCGGCCCGGATCTCGGCCCGTTCCCTGTCGACCTGGAGTGCGAGAGAGCACACGGCGATCACCATCGCGTTGCGCGTGCCGACCTTCATGAACGTCTGTGGAGTCGCGCTCGGCGTAAGCCGCACAGCCGTGACGAGCTCGTCGTGCTCGAGCACGCTTCGCTTCACGCCGACGAGGAACTCTTCGAGTGGAAGCGCGCGGGATCCGCGAACGCTCGCGATCTCGACGATCGCGCTCTCGACGAGAAGCGGCGGGAGCGCGTCGCCGGCCGGCGAGGCGGTGCCGAGGTTGCCACCAATGGTGCCGCGGTTGCGGATCTGCGGGGAGCCAACGGTGCGGGACGCCATCGCCAGCGCGGGAAACAGAGCCGCGACCTCCGACTCCATTGCCTCGGTATACGTGAGCCCTGAGCCGAGCACGACCTCGCCATCGTCGCGATGCCAGCCACGCAACTCAGCGACCGCGTTGAGATCGACGAGCGCGGGCGGGCGGGAGTGGTCGAAGTTCAGCTCGACCATCACGTCGGTGCCGCCCTGGATGAACCTGGCCTCGGGGGGGAGATCGGCTTTGACGCGCAGCGCTTCGTCGAGCGTGCGCGGGCCTCACGACATCCATCGTCATCATCTAGCGCTCCTCCCGGACGTACGGCTCCCCGAGCGACGCCGGGGCACCGAGGCGCCGCTTGGCGCCACCGGTTGAGACCACGACCAAGACGAGGATCGTCATCAGGTACGGCAACGCCTGGAAGAACTGTGGCGCGATCGTCACTCCGCGTGCCTGCAGGGTGAGCGGGAGCGCAGAGAGCCCTCCGAAGACGTACGCGCCGACGAGGCAGAGGTCCGCGCGCCAGAACGCGAAGATGACGAGCGCGATCGCAATCCAGCCGGCGCCGGCAGTGAGGCCGTCGACCCACTGCGGTGTGAGCGCGAGGCTGAAGCAAGCGCCCCCCAAGCCTGCAAATGCCCCACCTGCAAGGGTATGGAGGTAGCGATACTTGGTCACGGAGATGCCCATCGCGTCGGCCGTCGCAGGGGACTCGCCGACGGCTCGCACTTCGAGCCCGGGCCGCGTCCGCGAGAGATACAGCCCGACCGCGATCACACACACCCAGGAGAAGTACACGAGGATGTTCTGCGCGAACACGACCGGGCCGAGGATCGGCACGTCCTCGAGCCCGAAGAGGTTCGCCGGCCCGAACGAATAGCGGGCCGGATCATCGGCAAGCGAGAAGTCGTTGCCGATATACGACGAGAGCCCAGCGGCACCCGCGAAGATCGTTAGCGCGAGCCCTGAAACGATCTGATTTGCACGCAGCGTGATCACCAGAAAGGCGAGGATTGCTGCGATCGCTGCTCCGGCGAGGGCAGCGACGACGATCGCGAGCAGGAGCGACACGCTCTGCGAGCCCCCGAGCTCCTGCACCGAGAGGAAGCCCATCACGGCCCCGACGAGCATCATCCCCTCGACGCCGAGGTTCAGGACGCCGGAGCGCTCGGCCAGCAGCTCACCGAGAGCGGCGAAGAGCAGCGGGGTGCCGTAGGCAACCGCGGAAGCCGCGATGACGACGCCGAAGCTCGAGTTCATGCGACCGCCTCGGACACCCGCCGCGTTCTCCGATTGAAGCGAATCCGATACCGCACGAGGAGCTCACCGCCGAGCATCGCGAAGAGGATCATCCCCTGCATCACGCCGACGAGACCGGAGGGGAAGTCGGCGCCTTGAAGCGCGTACCCCGCGTTCTGAAGCCCGCCGAGGAGAAATGCGACGAGGACGACTGCGAACGGGTTGTAGCGCGCGAGAGCCGCCACGACGATCCCCGTGTAGCCGTAGTTCGCCTGCTGCAACCCGCGCGCGTCGAGCACGTGCCTGAAGTCGCCGTCCTGGCTCGCGCCACCGAGCCCTGCGATCGCGCCCGAGAGGCACATGATCGCGACGATCTTCCGCCTCGTGCGCATTCCCGCATATCGGGCTGCCCGCGGCGAGTCGCCGATGACCTGCGCCTCGAACCCGAAACGCGTTCGCGTGTACAGCACCCACATCAGAATCGCCAGGACGCCCGCGAGGAGGAAGCCGAACGGGATCTCGACCGACCCGACCGAGAGCGTGGGCCATGCCGATGCCTCTGACAGCGCCTTGCCCTGCGGGAACACCTGACCGGTCGCAGACGTGTCCCGCCAGTACGAGAGGCTGTCGAAGATGAGGTAGTTGAGAACGAGCGCGGCGACGTAGTTGAGCATCAGCGACGTGATGATCTCGTTCGTGTGGAGGAAGGCTCTGAGCAGCCCCGGGATCGACCCCCACGCGGCGCCGAGCGCCCCACCCGCGATGATCATCGCGACGACGATCAAGAAGGTCGACTGCCCGCCGAAGAGAATCGCAGCGCCGGCGGCGCCGATCGCGCCGAAGTAGAGCTGGCCCTCGCCGCCGATGTTGAACAGCCGCATCCTGAACGCGACCGCCGCGGCGAGCCCGGTGAAGGCGAGCGGCGTCGCTGCGATGAGGGTTGTCGTGAGCGCACCTTCGTCGAGGTACGCGGCGTCGAAGAGCCTTCGAAACGTCGTGCCCGGCGAGTGCCCCGTGGCAACGAGCAGGACCGCGATCGCAAGGTGCGCCACGATGAGAGACCCAAGGGGCACGGCAAGGAAGAGCCACCGTCGTTCGACAAGGCGCTTCTCGATCCTCACGCGTCGCTCCGCAGGCCCGAGCCTGCCATCATCAGCCCAAGCTCTTCGACCGTCGCAGTGTCGGCATCGACCTCCCCCACGACCGCTCCCTCGTACATCACCGCGATCCGGTCGGAGAGGGCCCGAACCTCGTCGAGGTCCTCGCTGATCAACAGGATCGCGGCGCCGCCGTCCGCAGCCTCCCGAAGATACGAATGCACCGTTTCGATCGCACCCACGTCGAGACCGCGCGTCGGTGCGGCGACCACGAGCACCCGTGGCTCACCCGTGAACTCGCGTCCGAGCACGACCTTCTGGAGGTTCCCACCCGACAGCTTTCGGGCGGGCGTGTTGACCCCCGACATGCGAACGTCGTAGCGCTGGACCAGCGCCAGCGCACGGTCGCGGATCCGACGCAGCCGCAGGAGCGGGCCTGCCGACAGGTCGCGGTCGCGATAGGCCTTGAGGACGACGTTGGAGGCGATGCTGAGGCTGGGAGCAACTCCCGTGTGGAGTCGATCCTCGGGGACGTGGGCAATGCCGGCCTGGATGGCCGCTCGCGGATCACCCGACCGCAAGGGCTGACCGTCCACCTCGATCGTCCCCGCCGCGAGCGGGCGCATCCCCGTGACCACCTCTGCGAGCTCGCGCTGCCCGTTCCCTGCGACGCCGGCGATCCCGACCACCTCGCCACGACGGATCTCGAGCGACACGTCTCGCAGCGCATCGACACCGCGGTCGCCACGCGCTGTGAGACCTCTGAGCTTCAAGCACACCTCTCCCAGCGCACGCTCGCCCTCGCGGCGGCGAGCCCCCTCCACCTCACGCCCGACCATCAACGCCGCGAGCGACTCGGTGGTCGCGTCGGCCGTCGCGACCGTGCCGATCGTCCGCCCGCCGCGCAACACGGTGACGCGATCGGCGACTGCCATCACCTCGTGGAGCTTGTGTGAGATGAAGATGACCGTGCGCCCCTCGGCCGCCATCGCCCGGAGCGTGACGAAGAGCGCCTCTGCCTCCTGAGGGGTGAGGACGGCGGTCGGCTCGTCGAGAATGAGGATCCGCGCCTCGCGGTAGAGCGCCTTGAGAATCTCGACCCGCTGCTGCTCACCCACGGAGAGCTGCCAGATCTTCGCCTCGGGGTCGACCTGAAGCCCGTAGCGCTCACCCAGCTCGACCACGCGACGGTCGATCTCGGCGTGCCGAATCAGCAGGGCGCGACCGACGTCACGGTGATCGCCGAGCACGACGTTCTCGGCGACGGTGAACGGCTGAACGAGACGGAAGTGCTGGTGGACCATCCCGATATCGGCGTCGAGCGCCTCGCGCGGCGAGGAGAACTCGGCGGGCTCGCCGTAGACGACAAGCTCGCCCTCGTCGGCTCGGTAGAGCCCGGTGAGGATGTTCGAAAGCGTGCTCTTGCCGGCGCCGTTCTCACCGAGCAGCGCGTGCACCTCGCCAACCGCGGCCTCGAAGTCGACCCCGTCGTTCGCGACCACGCCCGGAAAGCGCTTTGTGATCCCGCGCATGGCGACGGCCGCCCCCGGAAGGGCGGCCGTCGGAGGTCCAGGCGTTGCTGTTCCCATCGGGCTGACTAGCCCTTCGGGCTGCCCTCGATTCCCTTCACCAGCCAGTCGACCGTGAGGATGTCCTCGAGGCTCATCCTCTTGCCCTTCGGCACCCGGAGCTTCCCGCTCTGGTCGTAGAGCGGCCCCTGGAACTCGTAGAACTTCCCGGAGATGATGGCCGCGCGCTGCTTGGCCACGAGCGCCTTCGTCTTGGCGCTCACCTTCGGCCCGTACGGCGAGAGCAACGCGAAGCCGTCCTTCATGGTGCCCCAGTAGCTCCCGGTCTTCCAGCTGCCGTTGGCGGCCGCCTTGACCCTCTTCAGGTAGTACGGGCCCCAGTCGTACACCGCGGCCACCAGCCACGAGGTCGGTGCGAACTTGCTCGAGTCGCTGTTGTAGCCGACCCACGGCAAGCGCTTCGACTGCGCGTACTGCCCGGCGGACGGGCTGTCGACGTTCTGCCCGATCACGTCGGCACCGGCGGCGACGAGGCTCTCAGCGGCCTTCTTCTCCTTGACCGGATCGAACCACGACTTCGTCCAGACGAGCTTGACCTTCGCGTCGGGGCGAACGAGCTGCACACCGAGGGCGAACGCGTTCGCATGCCGGATGATCTCGGGGATCGGGAACGGGACGATGTAGCCGACGACACCCTTCTTCGTCGCCGCACCCGCGGTGATCCCGGAGAGGTAGATCGCGTCCTCACCGGCACCGAAGTAGTTCGCGAAGTTCTTGCCGCTCTTGTAGCCCGTGGCATGCTCGAAGTACACGTCCGGGTACTTCTTCGCGGCGGCCGCCATCGCGTCCATGTAGCCGAACGAGGTCGCGAAGATGATCTTGTTGCCGTCACGGACGAGGCTGTCGATCACCTGTGAAGCCTGTGGCCCTTCGGGGACGTTCTCCTTGAAGGTCGTGACGACGTTCTTGCCGAGTGCTTTCTGCACCTTCAGCCGTCCACGGTCGTGGGCCTGCGACCAACCGCCGTCGTTGTGCGGTCCGACGTAGATCCACGCGGCCTTGATCGTCGCGTTGCTCCTGGCCGTCCCGGTGGTGACGGTCGTGAGGGCCGCGATGGCCACAACGGCGAGCGCGCCAACGAGACCGAGCCTGCTCCTCTTCCTCATCTGTTCCTCCCTGTTTCGGCCACTGCTGACCGAGCTGACATCCGGGCGCATCGTCGCGCACGGCCATTCTTCACCATCCGGCCTCAGGATGCGTCGAGAGAGACGAGCTCGAAGCGGTCGACGTCGACCAGGCCAAGGTCGGTGATCTTGAGGTGGGGGATCACGGAGAGGCCGAGGAAGGCGAGCGTCAGGAAGGGAGTGGCACCCGACCAGCCGAGCTGCGCCGCCGCCTCGTTACAGGCGCGACTCTGGGCGATCACGTCGGCGAGGGGCGCCTCGGAGAGAAGCCCCGCGATCGGGAGCGGGCACTCGGCGATCACGGTCTCGCCGTCGACGACGACGATGCCGCCGCCGAGCTCGGCCAGGCGTGAGACCGCGGTCGCCATCTCAGCGTCACTCATTCCCACCACGACGAGGTTGTGGGCGTCGTGGGCGACGCTCGACGCGAGCGCGCCGCGGTGTAGGCCCGACCCGACGACGAACCCCTTGCCGATCCGCCCTGTCGCGAGGTGGCGTTCGACGACCGCGATCTTCGCGAGCTCGCCCCCGGAGGTCGCCTGACCATCGACCACCTGGGCCTCGACCAGAAGCGACTCCGTGACGACTTGATCCTCGATCAGCCCGATCGCGCGTAGCGCGGTGCCCGTGAACGGGATCGCGAAGCTCGAGGCATCGACGGGCCTGATCCGAACGCTCTGCCTGACCCAGTCGGGGACAGGAGGACGCATCGCGTGGACGAGCGGGGCTCCCCGTTTGAGGACGAGCTCCGGCGTGAAGGTCACGAGGTCCGGCAGGACCAGGAGGTCGGCCTGCCTCCCGGGCGCGATCGCGCCGAGGTGGTCGAGCCTGTGCCACTGAGCCGGGTGGGTCGAGGCCATGATGACCGCGTCCTCCGGAGCGATTCCCTGCTCGACGGCGACGCGGACCATGCCGTTGATGTGTCCCGCGTCGGCGATGTCCTCGGGATCGCGATCGTCGGTGCAGAACGCGATGCGGCCCGGGCCGAACTCCTTGACCAGCGGCAGGAGGGCGCGGAGGTTGCGGGCCATCGACGCCTCGCGGATGAAGAGCCACATTCCTGCGCGGAGCCGCTCGCGACCTTCCTCCACTGTGAGCGCCTCGTGGTCCGATCGGATCCCCGAGGCGGCGTACGCCTGCAGCGCCTTGCCGAGCAGCCCCGGCGCGTGACCGTCGACGTGGGAGGCACCATCGAGCCGGAGCTTCTCGAGCTCGCCGGGCGCACCTGAGACAACGCCCGGGAAGTTCATCATCTCGGCCAGGCCGAGCACCCGCCGGCGTCGCATGAGTGCCTCCAGGTCGCCGGCGTTGAGAGCACGACGGGGAGACTCGAAGGGCGAGGCGGGCACGCACGACGGCGCCATGAAGAACACGTCGAGCTGCAGCCCGGCCGAGGAGTCGAGAAGCCAGTGGACGCCGTCGACCCCCAGCACGTTCGCAATCTCGTGGGGATCCGCGACGATCGCCGTCGTCCCGAGCGGGAGAATCAATCGGGCGAGCTCGTCGACCATCAGCTTCACCGACTCGATGTGCATGTGCGCATCGACGAACCCTGGAACGACGTAGCGACCGGCTGCGTCGATCGTCTCCCGCCCGTCGTAGGAGCCGAGCCCCGCGATCACTCCGTCGACGATGGCGACGTCAACGTCGAGCCATTCGCGCGTGAACACGCTGAGGACGCGGCCGCCACGGATCACGAGGTCGGCGGGGTGCTCGCCCCGGGCAACAGCAAGGCGGCGGGCGAGGGCGTCCATGGGCGGCAACCTAACGCACGCGTATAGATTCCGGCGGCGTGGCCAACCTCCCCCTTGCGCTCGACAGCTACCTCGTCGACTGGCTCGACCTGCTGCTGCGCTGGCTCCACGTCATCGCCGCCATTGCCTGGATCGGCGCGTCGTTCTACTTCGTTCTTCTCGACCAGTCGTTACGACCGCCGGCCGAGCCCGAGGATGCCGAGGCCGGTGTCGCCGGCGAGCTCTGGGAGGTGCACGGCGGCGGCTTCTATCACGTGCAGAAGTACCGGGTCGCTCCCCAGACGCTGCCCGAGCACCTCGCGTGGTTCAAGTGGGAGGCGTACACGACGTGGCTGTCGGGGTTCGCGCTCGTGGTCGTCCTCTATTACTTCGATGCGTCGGCGACCTTGATCGATCCGGCTGTCGCCGACCTCGAGCCCTGGCAGGCGATCGGGCTCAGCCTCGGGCTTCTGGTGGCCGCCTGGCTCGCGTACGACGTCCTCTGCCGCGTGCTCGGACGCAACGAGCGCGCGCTTGCGGTGTCGGTCGCGCTTCTCGCGGTGCTGGCGGCGTTTGCCTCAGACCAGCTCTTCGCCCCACGCGCGGCCTTCATCCAGGTGGGGGCGATGCTCGGGACGATCATGGCGGCGAACGTGCTGCTGGTGATCATCCCCGCCCACTGGGAGCTGATCCGGGCGAAGCAAAAGGGCCGTGAGCCCGACGCGGCACCGGGTCTCGAGGCCAAGCGCCGCTCGGTGCACAACAACTACCTGACGCTACCCGTGCTGTTCACGATGCTCGGGGGTCACTTCCCAATCGCGTACGGGGCGAACCGGGCCTGGCTCGTCCTCGTGGTCGTGATGGGCCTAGGCGCGCTCGCGCGTCTCTTCTACAACCTGCGTCATCAGGGCCGGACGTACTGGTGGATGCCCGTGGCCGGCGCGCTCGTGGTGATCGCGCTTGCGGTCGCGTTGCGCCCCGACGACGATGCGGGCGATTCGGGCGCACCCGATGCGGCTGCGATCGCGCGAGGCAAGACCGTGTTCGCGAGCGCGGGCTGCGGCGGCTGCCATACGCTCGCGGACGCGGGTTCGAGCGGCAACGTCGGACCGAACCTCGACGGCGCGAAGCCCTCCCATGCGCTCGTCGTCGAGCGCGTGACGAACGGGCAGGGCGCGATGCCTCCGTTCGCGGGACAACTCTCGGCCGACGAGATTGCTGACGTCGCCGCCTATGTGAGCGCCGTTGCGGGGTAGCCCGCAGCCGCGTGAGTGATCACCTCGAGGGCAACCGCAACATCCTCGACGGCAACGCTTTCGTTGGGAGAGTGACTCACGCCGCCGGCACAGCGCACGAAAAGCATCGCGGCGGGTCCCTCTCGACCCAGGATCGCGGCATCGTGACCTGCGCCGCTGACGAGCCGCCGCACCCTGAGGCCCTGCGCCTCGATCGCTGCCTCGAGCGAGGCGCCGAGAGCGGCATCCATTGGCACCGCGTTCGTCTGTTGGGTCACGGTCTCTTCCACCCGTAACCGTCGGCGCTCCGCGATCTCGCGCAAGGTCACCCCAAGACTCTCGAACGCAGCCATTCCGCGCTCGCATCGTCCGGCATGTCTCAGATCCACGCTGAGCTCCACCCGCCCGGGGATCACGTTTCCGACACCTGGCTCGACCGTCAACCTGCCAACCGTCGCCATCAGCCCCTCGCTTCGGAGCATCGTCTCCTCGACTGCAAGGACGAACTCGGCAGCTCCGGCAAGTGCATCGGCACGCAGCGTCGGAGGCACGGTGCCGGCATGGCCGGCTTGACCCGTGAACGTCCCGAGCTCCCGCGTCTGCCCGACGATCGCGGTCACCACTCCGACCGGAAGCTCCTCGCTCTCCAGCACCGGACCTTGCTCGATGTGCACCTCGATGTAGGCCGTCACGGGCGAAGCGGCGGCGCCCGCCGGCTCGCTTGTAACAGGCTGTTGCAAGGTCGGGTCGCGCAGCGCGGCGACGTCACCGCCCGCCACTTCGATCGCCCTCGCCATCGAGACGCCGTCGGCGTCCTCGAGCTCGAGCCACGCAGGGTCGAACCGGCCGCAATACGCCGCGCTTCCCAGGTAGGCAACGCCGTAGCGCGCACCTTCCTCGTCGGCGAACGCAACCACCTCGAGCGGCCCGCCGGCCGCTCCAAGCGCTTCCGCCACCTCGATCGCGCACAGCACTCCGAGCACGCCGTCGTAGCGGCCCGCGTCGCGCACGGTGTCGTAGTGAGACCCGAGTACGAGCGGCGCGCCTTCGGGCCCGGCTCGCCCGATGACATTGCCGACCGCGTCGCCGCCGGACCTCGAGCCCAGCGTCGCGCATCCAGCCGTCGATCACCTCAGCGGCCTCCCCGAGTGCGGCCGTTGCGAATCGGCGGGTGAGCATCCCGTCCTCCTCGCTGATCCGCCCGAGCACGTCAGCTCTTTGCAGCACCCGAACGGCGCGCTCCGCCGACGTCACGGCTGGAACCGTTTCGACTGACGACGGTGCTCGCGCACGATCTCGGCTTCGTCGGCGCGGACGAGCGACCCGCCGCGCACGACGTCGCTTCCTGCGACGACGAGTCGGTCTACCCGATGAGGACCGGCGAAGACGAGCCCGGCGACCGGATCCGCCGAGCCCTGCAGCGACAGCTCGTCGACCGGCCAGATCGCGAAGTCGGCCCGCTTGCCCGGGGCGAGCTGCCCGATGTCGTCACGGCCGAGAACGGCCGCGCCACCGCGGGTGCCGAGTCGAATCGCATCGCGCGCGGTCATCGCCTTCGGGCCGCCCCGTCCGCGCGCGACGAGCAGCGCGTTCTTCACCTCGAGGAAGAGATCGCCGCGCTCGTTGGACGCCGAGCCGTCGACACCGAGACCCACGTGCACTCCGGCGTCGAGCAGCTCGCGTACCGGTGCGACGCCCGCGCCCAGCCGGAGGTTCGACGTGGGGCAGTGCGCAACGCCGACCCCCGCGGCGGCGAATGCTGCGATGTCCGCGGGAGGGAGATGGACGCAGTGCGCACACCAGACGTCGTCGCCGAGCCACCCGAGCTGCTCGAGGTACTCGGTCGGTCGACAGCCGAAGCTTTCGAGGCAGAACGCGTCCTCCTCGATGGTCTCCGCGAGATGGGTGTGGAGCTTGAGGCCGAGCCGCCGCGCGAGCGCAGCCGACTCGACCATCAGCTCTCGGGTGACCGAGAACGGTGAGCACGGCGCGACCGCGATCTGCACCATCCCGCCGTCCGCGGTCGAAGCCAGGCGCTCGGTGTCGGCGAGGATCTCGTCGATCGTCTCGACCAGCGAGTCGGGTGGGAGACCGCCTTGCGACACACCGAGATCCATCGACCCTCGGGAGGCGACGATGCGAACCCCCAACTCACCCGCGGCGCGGATCTCGGCCTCGATCAGCCCGGCCTGGCCGCGGGGAAAGACGTAGTGGTGATCGAAGACGGTGGTGCACCCCGACAGAGCAAGCTCGGCGAGACCGGTACGCGCGGCGGCGTAGACCGATTCGGCGTCGATCCCCGCCCACACCGGGTAGAGCTCGACGAGCCACTCGAACAGCGTCCCGTCCTGCGCGCGAGCGCGCGTGAGGGTCTGGTAGAGGTGGTGGTGCGTGTTGACCAGCCCCGGCGTCACCACCGCGCCGCCGAGGTGCACGGTCTCGTCCGCCTCGGGCTCGGCCCCGTCCCCCACGCCGACCACGAGCCCGTCTTCGACGAGAAGCCACCCGTCGGCGAGCTCTGAGCCCGCGTCGTCCATCGTGACGACGTGCCCGTGGGAAAAGAGGCGTCGCATCGCAGCGACGCTATACGATCGCGCAGCGATGGCAGCAACGCTCTCCACCCACGTGCTCGACACCGGTAGCGGGACGCCGGCTGCAGGCGTCGTGGTGGAGGTCTTCCGCGCCGGAGAGGCCGTTGCCTCCGCGGTGACGGACACCGACGGCCGCATCGCCGAGCTGGCCGCCGGGCTCGAGCCGGGAGAGCTCACGATCGTCTTCCATCCGCCCTCTCCGTTCTTCCGGCGGGTCGCGCTCGATGTCGTGCTCGGCGAGGGTCACCACCACGTCCCGTTGTTGATCTCCCCGTACGGATGCGCGAGCTACCGCGGCAGCTGAGCGAGGACGAGCTCGCGGCACTGTTCGAAGGACGCACGGCGCTCGTCCGCCGGCTCGCCGAGGTGCCCGACCCGCTGACCCGCGCGGTCACCCTCGTTCACGAGCTTCCGATCGAGGAGAAGGTGGAGATGCTCGCCGCGCATCCCGGCGATCGGCCAGCGGAAGGGCCTGTCGGCCCGGTCGGCTGCGGAGCAGGGGAGCGACATCGACCCGGAGGTGCTCGCCGAGCTCGGGCGACTCAACAACGACTACGAGGCGCGGCACGGGTTCCGCTTCGTCGTGTTCGTCAACCGGCGTCCGAAGGCCGAGATCCTCGAGATCCTCCGAGACCGGATCGACAACCCGACCGAGCAGGAGCTCGACACCGCCTGCAGCGAGCTGGTCGCGATCGCCGTCGACCGGTGGATGCATCCCCGCTAGCCGCCCCGCTGTCCCGCCCGCCTGCTGCCGCTCCATCCCTAGCCCCCGCCCGCCCAGGGGAGAAGGAAGAATGATCGATTTCGCGTGACGTGTCTGTTCCAACTCTGTGCCAACTGTGTGCCGGTTTCCGCACACGGCACCGCCCGCCCACCAAGCGGCGCGGCGCATCCCAACAGGCACCTTCACATCCGTACGCGCGAGCAGCACTGTCATCGTTTCCCGGGCCACACACCCCGTCGGACGCTGGCGTAGAGTCCCTCCATGCTGACGATTACCGCAGGCGGGCTCACCTTCACCGCGCGCCTCGAAGAGGAAGCCGCGCCGAAGACGGTCGCCGCTTTCCGGAGCCTGCTGCCGCTCGAGTCGCGCATCATCCACGTGCGCTGGTCGGGTGAAGCGGGGTGGATCCCCTTCGGCGACCTCGACCTCGGGCTCGGCCCCGAGAACGCCACCTGCTACCCGCACCCGGGCGAGATCGTGCTCTACCCGGGTGGGGTCTCGGAGACCGAGATCCTGCTCGCGTACGGCTACGTCAGCTTCGCCTCGAAAGCCGGGCCAGCTCGCCGGGAACCACTTCGCGACGATCGAGACGGGCAACGAGAACCTCCGCGCGCTCGGCAAGAAGTTCCTGTGGGAGGGCGCGCAGGAGATCAGCTTCAGCGAGGAATGACCGACCTCGTCGTTCGCGGCGGGACGATCGACGGCACGCCTCTCGATATCGCAATCGAGGGTGAGACGATCGCGGAGGTCGGCGCCGATCTTCCAGAGGGCCGCGAGGAGATCGACGCAAGCGGGCTGATCGTGCTCCCGGGTGTGGTCGATGCGCACGTGCACCTGAACGACCCCGGCCGCGCCGAGTGGGAAGGGTTCGAGACGGGAACCCGCGCGCTTGCGGCCGGCGGCGCGACGACGTGCGCCGACATGCCGCTGAACGCGAGCCCACCGACGCTCGACGCCGCCTCGTTCGAGGCGAAGCGAGCGGCCGCCGAGGGACGGATCCACGTGGACGTCGCCCTCTGGGGCGGGCTCGTCCCTGGGCCGCTCGACCGCCTGGACGAGCTCGCGGCCTGCGGCGTCGTCGGCTTCAAGGCATTCATGTGCGGGAGCGGAATCGACGACTTCGAGCGCGTCGACGACGACGTTCTCGGAGAGGGAATGCGTCGCGCAGCGGCACTCGGGCTGCCGGTCGCCGTCCACGCCGAGGACGAAGCACTCACCGCGCCCCTCACCGAGCAGGCTCGACGCGGGCGGCGCGACCGGGATTCGCGAGTGGCTCGCGACGCGGCCCGTCGAGGCCGAGACTCGCGCGATCGCCCGGGCGATCGCTCTCGCAGACGAGACCGGCTGCGCGCTCCACGTCGTTCACGTCTCGTCGGGAAGCGGCGTGGCGCTGATCGCGGAGGCTCGTGCACGCGGGGTCGATGTCACCTGCGAGACCTGCCCCCACTACCTCGTGTTCACCGACGCCGATGTCGAGGCGCTCGGTGCGCTGCTCAAGTGCGCTCCGCCGTTGCGCGACGCCGGCGAGCAAGCGTCGCTCCTCGATGCCCTCCACGACGGTCTCGTCGACACGATCGGCTCGGATCACTCACCCGCGCCGATCTCGATGAAGGAAGCCGACGACTTCTTCTCGGTGTGGGGCGGCATCTCGGGGTGCCAGTCGCTTCTCTCCGTCGTCCTCGATCTCGATCTCGAACCGGCGCAGGTCGGACAGCTCACGGCAACGGCCCCGGCCACACGGCTCGGGCTCGACGCCAAAGGGTCACTGGCAATCGGCAAGGACGCCGACATCGTCCTCCTCGACCCGCACCCGACCACGCTCCACGCGACGGACCTTCACTATCGCCACCGCCACAGCCCCTACGTCGGCCGCGCGTTCACGCACCGCATCGCGCGCACTCTCCTGCGCGGCCGGACGATCTGGGATGGCACGCTCTGCGCGCGACCGAGCGGCCGGATCGTCAGTCGTCGACGAAGTCGACCGTAACCGGGTTCGGGAAGGCTCCGATCTCCTCACCGCGTCGCAACAGCTCGGCGACGGCCTGCCGTCCCTCATCCCCGTAGTCCTGCGTCATCCGGTTGACGTACATCTCGATGAAGCGATCGGCGACAGCCTCGTCGATCCCGCGCCCGAACTGCAGTGCGTACTCGAGCGCCTCGTCGCGATGCTCGAGCCCACACACGATTCCCTCACGGAGCACGGCCGAGAGATCACCGAGCCGCTCGACATCGCGGCGGGCAACATTGACTCCAAGTGGAAGCGGCAAGCCCGTCTCGAGCAGCCACCACTCGCCGAGATCGAGCGTCTTGTGCAACCCCATCTCCGAGAAGGTGAGCTGGCCCTCGTGGATGAGGAGACCCACGTCCGCCCGACCGCTGGCCACCTCGTCCGGAATCTGCTCGAAGGGAATCTCGCGATAGGGGAAGTCGCCAAGGACGAGCCTGAGCGTCAGAAACGCGGTGGTCATTCGCCCGGGCACGACGATCTCGCGGCCCTTGAGGGCGTCGACCGTGAGAGGCTCGCGCGCGACGACAACGGGGCCGTAGCCGGTCCCGATGGAGGCGCCGTGCGGCAACAGGATGTAGTCCTCCTGGACGAACGGATAGGCAGCAAGCGAGATGGCGGTGACCTCGAGGCGCCCGGCGCGCGCCCACTGGTTCAGTGTCTGGATATCCGCGAGCACCTGCTCGAAGACGAACCCGCGGGTCTCGACGAGGTCCGTCGTGAGCGCCCAGTACATGAACGCGTCGTCGGGATCGGGGCTGTGACCAACACGGATCTCCATCGGGGCGACGACGGTACCAACGCGCCGCAACCTGAGGTGAGAGAACCGGCATTGTCGGCCGATCAACTACCTTGCGGTCAAGGTGTCTAGGCCGACGCTCACCCACGCGATTCAGGACTACCTCCGTGAGATCTCGAAGCTCGGCGGGTCGGGCGGCAAGGTCTCGACGACGGCGCTCTCGAAGGCGATGGGTGTGTCCCCCGCTTCGGCGAGCGCGATGGTGAAGAAGCTCGCCGCCTTGGAGCTGGCCGAGCACGCGCCCTATCGCGGGGTCTCCCTCACTCCAGCCGGCGAGCGCGTGGCTCTCGAGGTCACGCGCCACCACCGGCTGCTGGAGCTGTATCTCGCGCAGACTCTCGGAATCGATGTCGATGATGTGCACGACGAGGCCGACCGGCTCGAGCACGTCCTCTCCGAGGAGCTCGAGGCGCGAATCGACGAGGCGCTCGGATTCCCGACCCACGACCCTCACGGCGACCCGATTCCCGACGCGAACCTGGAGTGGCGTGGCTGACGCGGCGGCGAGTGACGGGATACGATGCGGGTGTGGCTTTCAAGGATCTCTTCGGCTTTCTCTTTCAGCGCTCCAGCGCCGAGGAGCGCGTCGCCCAGTACGTCGTCCGAGAGCACGATCGCGGTCGCTCGCTCCATGAGATCCTCGAGGACAAGTACGTCGTCAACCGGTTGCAGAGCGCCGAGCAGCGGGCCCGATTGCTCGACCGGCCAGAGATTCTCCACGCTGTCGGGGCGGACATGGTCACGGCCGCCAAGGCTGCCCAGCTCGACTCGTAGCTCGCGCCGGGGCGTGGCTTCAGCCGCGCCGGCAGGAAGTGGCGCGACGTTACGTCAGGGACCGAAACGGCTTCCGAGGATGAGCGGGCGCGGCTGAAGCCACGCCCGGTCAGATGTTCGTGCCGACGCCACGCTCCGTGGCACGCCGAACGACCTCGTGCCCGAGCGCGATGTCCCACGGCGCAATGCCGTTCGACTTGAAGATCACGATCTCGTTCGCGGACGCGCGCGGGACGACGTCTCCCGCCACGACCTCGTGTAGCTCGCTGACCTGATCCCACTCGAGCCGACCCGCTGCGACCGGATCGATGAGATCGCCTGACTCGTGCTTCGCATCCTCGATCGAGTCGCAGCAGACGAGCGCGGCGCGTTCGACCACCGCATCGTCCAGCTCTCTCGCCCGCGGATCGTTCGCTCCAACCGCACACACGAGTGCTCCCTCGGAAAGCCACTGCTCCGTTCAGCACGGGTTTCTTCGACGTGGTCACCGTCACCACGATGTCGCACGCCCCTGCGTCCGCCGGATCGTCGGCGACCGTCGCGTCGTTGCGCGCGGCGAAGGCCTCGGTCTTGTCGCGGGTGCGGCTCGACACGACCACGCGCTCGATCGAGGGTACGGCTGCTCGAATCGCGGCGAGCTGAGACTCCGCCTGCCACCCTGCACCGAACAACCCGACGCTCGTGGCCCCTGGCCGGGCGAGATACTTCGCCGCGACGCCACTCGCCGCGCCGGTGCGGATCTGCCCGAGCCGATCGGCGGCAATCGTCGCGGTGAGCGCGCCGGTCGAGAGGTCGAAGAGGCAGACGACGAAGGCCAGCTTGCCGTTCACGAGCGTGTAGCTCTTGAGCCCGGCGACCCCCAGCGCCCGATCCGCTGCGGCCATCACCGCGAAGTACCCGCCCTCGACGGCGAAGCGCCGGCGGGGCATCAGCTCGACCTGTCCGGTGGCCATCCGGCGGAAGCAGTCCTCGATCACGGGCACCGCATCACCAGGGGTCGCAAGCGAGGCAACATCGTCCTCGGTGAGCCACAACGGCATCGCCCGAGTCTAGAGGTGCTCACAGAGATCCCCCGCTACACTCCTCTCCCGAGCGCCCGTAGCTCAGGGGATAGAGCGCTGCCCTGCGGAGGCAGAGGTCGCACGTTCGAATCGTGCCGGGCGCATATGGCGGGCTCCTCGTTCAGGGAGCGGGCGCGCCGAGCGGAGTGATGCAGCTGCGGTAGCGCTCCCGGCTCATCGGCATCGGACCGAGATCCCACTCCGAGCCGGGCTTCGCTTCGTAGTACGCGGCGAGCTCGATCGCGGGCTTCGCCTTGATGAAGTCGCAGATGTACTTGACGAAGTTCGGCGAGTCGCGGCCCTCGACACCCCACTCGGGGAACGAGTACCGCTTGTGATGACGGCGGGCGAAGGCGTAGAGCGCCTCGTTCTGAGGGCCTGACCAACCGGCGTCGGTGCCGTAGATGTCGTTCCCGACCAGATCGACGGCCACGTCCCCCGGGTAGTACCGCACAGCCGCGTTGGCCGCCGAGGACGGGCTCGCACCGCCGAGCGGGTTCCAGATCAACCGCAGGAGCGTGGGCGGGTTCACCGGCAGATCTGGACCCGTATATCGGGGAAGACCCCGTGCGACCAGCTTCGCGTTGATCTGCGCCTTGGTCCCGCCGTGGAGAATCGCGGAGAACCGCGCAAATGCGTCGGCGTGCGCACCCGGCGAGTACGCAGGCCCGCGTGCACCGCCGCCACAGGTGAACGCGGCGTAGTTGCGCTCACAGTGGTTGGCCTCGGCCATCAGGCGTCCGTAGACCAGACCGCCATGCGCGGCGACGCCCTGGTTGAGAACCGTGAGAAATGCGTCACCTCCCCCGTCGGCGATCCCTCGGGGAGTGATCGCTTCTTTCTTCGATCGCCCCTTCGTCCCGATATGGAACATCGGGACCGGCCCCATGCGGGAGAGCATGACCGCGAAAGGGCTTCCCCACGTTTGGCCCTGCTCCCAACCGAGGAAGAAGCTGTGCACGGCCGAGCGTTGCCCCGTCTGAGAGGCGAAGCGGGCGGGGTCGCCACTGATTCCGAGCAGAAGGTGAGAGACCTGAGGTCGGGCGACCGCTCCCGTTGCGGTCAGAAGGAAGACCATGACGACGAGAAGAACCGAACGTCGCATCAAAGAAGTATGCGTTCACGGCCCGAGCCGCCGCAACAACCGGACGGGGGGGTCAGAGCTGGCGGACGATCCGGTCACCGAGCGCGAGGTCATCCTCGGCGGCGATCTCGCGGCGGACGTAGCCCAGTGCGACCACGCCGTGCAGAGAGTCTGCAGCTGCGCTCGTAACCCGTCCGACGACCTTCCCTCCGAGCGTCAGCTCGGCGTCGTACGCCGGAACCTCGCCCGGGCCCAGAGCGAGCACCCGCAGCGTCCGGTTCGGATGTCCGCGGTGATGAAGACGAGCAATCGGCTCCTGTCCCGGATAGCAGCCCTTGGTGAAGCTGATCGCATGCTTCTCCAACCCCGCCTCGGCCGGAAGAACGCGGTCGTCGAGCTCGCGACCCCAGCGTGGCGTTCCGGCCAGGATCCGCAGCCGTTCGAGCTCCTCAGGCTCGATCGGCTCGACGTCGGCTGGGGGCTCGGCGTCGAGCAGCTCGACCGCCGGCACGCCGTAGTCGCGACACGCGATCCCACCTTCGGCGGCGCCGAGCACGATCTTCGAGGAGTGGGCCTCCGCCTCGATGGAGCAGTTCGACCGCAAGCGCATCCGAACGAGCACGGCCCGCACCGCCTCACCGAGCCCTGGCTCTGTCAGCAGGAGGACGCTCGTCCTCGTCCCGGCGCAGAACCACGAGCGGCGCGATGATCCTCGCCTTCGCGGTCAGCAGCAGCGCTTCGCAGGATTCGCCCACCCCGAGCGCAGCGGTGTCGTTCGAGACCATCCGGTCGAGGTACGAGACGGCGTCCGGCCCGGTCACCGCCACGTAATCGCGAGGACGAGAGGCAATCTGTAACGTCGACAGGGTCATCCCAACCGAGGGTAGCGATCGTGTTCAGGAGCAAGGCAGAACGAAAGGTCGAGGCCGCGGGGTACGACCCGGCTCGCCTGCCGCCCGGCCAGTACCTCACCGAGAAGTGGCCGGTGCTCCACGCCGGCTCGGTGGCCGAGTATCCGAAGGACCTCTCGGGTTGGAGCTTCCGGGTATGGGGCGAGGTCGACACTCCACTCGAGCTCGACTGGGCCGGCTTTTCCGCTCTGCCGCAGTCGACCGTCGTGCAGGACATCCACTGCGTGACGAGATGGAGCCGCTTCGACGTCGCGGTCACGGGAGTTGCGTGGTCGACGATCTCCGAGCGCGTCGGCCAGCGACCCGCCGGGCGCTACGCGATCGCCCACGCCGAGGGCGGGTACACCGCGAACGTTCCCGCCTCGCTGCTCGAGGCGCCCGGGGCGCTCCTCGCCACCCACGCCGACGGCGAGCCGCTCTCGCCCGAGCATGGCTGGCCCCTCCGACTCGTCGTCCCGGGTGTCTACTTCTGGAAGAGCGCCAAGTGGTTGCGGGGAATCGAGCTTGTCGCGCACGATCGCCCGGGTTTCTGGGAGCGCTACGGGTACCACAACGACGCCGATCCGTGGCGCGAGCAGCGCTACGCGTTCTGAGTGAAATCACTCTAAAGAGGGACGAGAAACCCGACCCGGTGGTCGATGATCTCCGTACCACCCTCCCCCATAGCTCCATGAAACGGTCGCTTCCCCCAAGTGGCCGTTTCGCTTTTCTGGGGAGATCTTCCGCTCGAGGGGACGCGGGCCGGAGTAGCAATCGACCGTCGCGTCACGAGAAGACAGTCCGAGAAGACGGAGGGCCGCCCTCTCGGACGGCCCTCGCTCCTACCTGGGATACTCGCCCGAGGGCGAAGCTCCCTACATCATCCCGCCCATACCGCCCATGTCGGGCATACCGCCACCGACACCGGCCTTCTCGGGAGCCTCGGCGACGATCGCCTCGGTCATCAGGATGTTCTTCGAGATCGACGCAGCGTTCTGCAGCGCCGAGCGCGTCACCATCGTCGGATCGATGATCCCGGCCTTGACCAGGTCCTCGACCTCGCCGGTGTCGACGTTCAGGCCATGGCCCTTCTTGGCCGAGCGGACCTGATTGACGACAACCGAGCCCTCGAGACCCGCGTTGTACGCGAGCTGCCGAAGCGGCTCCTCGAGTGCACGCAGGATGATCGCGGTACCGGTCTTCTCGTCGCCCTCGAGCGTCTCGAAGCTCTTCTTCACCGAATCAGCGGCATTGAGGAGCGCGACGCCGCCACCGGCGACAATGCCCTCCTCGAGTGCCGCGCGGGTCGCCTGAAGGGCGTCCTCGACGCGGTGCTTCTTCTCCTTCATCTCGGTCTCCGTGGCCGCGCCGACCTTCACGACGGCGACACCACCGGACAGCTTCGCAAGACGCTCCTGGAGCTTCTCACGATCGAAGTCGGAGTCGGTGTTCTCGACCTCCGCCTTCAGCTGCTTGATGCGACCCTTGATCGCATCGGAGTCACCGGCACCGTCGACGATCGTCGTCGAGTCCTTGTCGATGACGACGCGCCGCGCGTGGCCGAGCTGCGAGAGCTTCGTGTTCTCGAGCTTGAGACCCATCTCCTCGGTGATGACCTCGCCACCGGTGAGGATCGCGATGTCCTCGAGCATCCGCTTGCGGCGGTCACCGAAGCCCGGCGCCTTGACGGCGACGGCGGTGAACACGCCACGGAGCTTGTTGACGACGAGCGTGGCAAGTGCCTCACCCTCGACGTCCTCGGAGACGATGACGAGCGGCTTGCCGGCCTGGATGACCTGCTCGAGCACCGGGAGAAGATCCTTGACCGCACCGATCTTCTGGTTGGCGACGAGGATGTACGGATCGTCGAGCACGGCTTCCATGCGCTCGGCATCGGTGATCATGTACGGCGAGAGGTAGCCCTTGTCGAACTGCATGCCCTCGGTGAACTCGAGCTCGAGGCCAAAGGTCTGCCCCTCCTCGACGTTCACGACGCCGTCCTTGCCGACCTTCTCGATCGCGTCCGCGATCACGTCGCCGATCTCACGCTCACGCGAGGAGATCGTGGCGACGCGGGCGATGTCTTCCTTGCCCGCGACTTCGGTCGACTGCTTCTTGAGGTCCTCGACAATCGCGTCGACCGCCTGCTCGATGCCCCTCTTCAGGCCCATCGGGTTGGCGCCGGCGGCGACGTTCTTGAGACCTTCGCGCACGATCGCCTGGGCGAGCACGGTCGCTGTCGTCGTGCCGTCGCCGGCGACGTCGTTGGTCGCAGTCGCGACCTCGCGAACGAGCTGGGCACCCTGGTTCTCGAACGGGTCCTCGACCTCGATCTCACGGGCGATCGTGACGCCGTCGTTGGTGATCGTCGGCGCGCCGAACTTCTTGTCCAGCACGACGTAGCGGCCCTTCGGACCGAGCGTCACCTTGACTGCGTCCGCGAGGGCGTTCACACCGCGCTCGAGTGCGCGGCGGGCGTCCTCGTTGAACTTCAGTTCCTTGTGAGCCATCAGACTCGATTCCTCCTTCGAAGCGCGGTTATTACCTGACGACCTTCGCCAGGACGTCGGACTCGCGCAGGATCAGGACCTCGTCGCCACCAAGCTTGATCTCGGTGCCGCCGTACTTGGAGAAGATGATCTCGTCATCCTTCTCGACATCCATTGTGATGTGCTCCCCGTCCTCGTCACGCGGGCCGGGTCCGACCGCCAGGACGGTGCCGCGCTGCGGCTTCTCCTGAGCGGTATCGGGTAGCACGATGCCGCTCGCCGTCGTCGATTCCTCATCGAGGACCGTGACGATGATGCGGTCACCAAGGGGCTGCAGATTCATGCAGGTGCCTCCCTGAGGGACAGTCGTGTTTGTCATTTGCTTGCTATTGGCACTCTCTCGGAGAGAGTGCCAATAGGAACATACCACACTGATCTTAGTGTGGTCTACGCAGATTTCGGATGTGGTATCCCTCTTTGCATGCGTCGGGAATTCTCAGCGGGTGGGGTCGTCACCCGGCGGATGAGCGGCGCCTGGTGGTTCGCCGCGGTACAGCCTCAGGGCTCGCGCGAGCGCACGTGGGTGCTCCCAAAGGGTCTCGTCGACGGGGCGGAGACCGTACGTGAGACCGCCGTACGCGAGGTCCTCGAGGAGACCGGCCTGAACACCGTGATCGTCGACTCTCTCGGCACCACCCGCTACACCTACACCTGGGACGGGGAGCGGATCTTCAAGGTCGTCAGCTTCTTCCTTCTTCGCTGCATCGGCGGGCGCATCGGTGTCATCTCACCGGAGATGACCGTGGAGGTGGCTCAGGCGCGGTGGCTACGCCTGGACAATCCATCCGTCATGACGTATCGCGGCGAGCGCGAGATCGTGGAGCGAGCGCGCGAGCGGGTCGGCCCGTCCAGCCACCCGAGCCGATAGGCTCGCGCCCGTGCCGACATTCGCGCTCAACTTCTACTCGCCGACCGTCGCCGACCAGCTTCGCACGGGTCGCAAGACGGCAACGATTCGCCTCGGCGACAAGTCAGCGAAGTACCGCAAGGGGATGATCGTCACCGTCCTCGTCGGGGTGCGGTACGGCCAGCGCGAGAAGATCTTCGACGCGGTCATCGACCGGGTCGAGGTGAAGACAGTGGCCGAGCTCTCCCCCCGCGAGATCGAGCACGACAATCCGCAGCTCAAGCATGTCGACGACTTCATCCGCTTCCTCGGCCAGCTCTACAACCGCGAGGTCTCGCCCGACGACACGGTGACCGTGATCCGGTTCTCCCAGATCGTCGGGACCATGTTCTGAGCGAAGCGGCGGCGATGGCACTTCTGCCGAGGCAGAAGTGCCTACTAGCTGAATGAGTACGAAATCGGTCTCGCGGATACGACCCACGCTTTCGGGTATGGCTTTAGCCGTGGCCCGGTGATCCTCAACACGGCGAGGTCGCATCGTGGCTCGGGCTGTCCGCCGGCGCGAGCTGCGCTACGAGTACAGCTGGGACACGTGCTTCTGGACGTTCGCGGTCGATGACGAAGGGAGCTCGTCGGCGATCGCGACGCCTTCACGCGCGTCGGACTCGATCGCATCATCAGCTTCGCGCTCGCGAGCAACGTCGCGTCCCTCAAGGTGATGGAGCACTGCGGCCTCACGTTCGGTGGTCATGCGGAGTGGGCGGGCCTCGATCACGTCTGGACGTCGATCGACGCGGCGGAGGTACGCCAGCACGCAAGCGACACAATCGCCGGGCTCATCAGACTGCGCTCTCGACCCGGATCGCGCCCCGGATCGCGCACGCAACATCGGCGCTCTTGCTGGCAAGGTCGGTGCAGGTGACCTCAATCAGATTCGCGGTCTTCGTGATGTAGACCACGACGAACGCCGTCTCGTCGAGCCAAGCGACGCTGAGGCTCGGCTTCCAGACGAAGGAGGGATTGTCAAGGCCGCGAGGCTGCCGTCGTGTGTAGCCGACCTGTGCGAGAGCGAGCTCGAGCGCGGCGAACGACTTCCGATCGGGCTGAAGCCTTGCGGCCGTCATCAACTTCTTGCACGCCTCCTTGCTGATCGGGCAGATGTCCTTCTTGGCGAACTCGCGAGCCAGCCGCCGGCCGTCGAGGTACGGGCCGTACTGCACGCCCAGCCCGTGCCCCAGCTTGCTGCCCTTCGCCCCCCCGACGTAGGAGCACGCGCGGGTGCTGCTGCCGATGACCGATCGACCGATGATGCCTCCGAACGGCTCACCCATTGAAAGCTCGGCTTCATTCACGCTGAGCAGCTGCTCGCAGGCCGGAATGGTTGTCGACGTCTGCTCGCCGCCGGCCACCGCGAGGCTGGCAGCGGCGGAGGCCACGACGCACGTCAGGGTGAGCAGCATCAGGATACGGGAGCGCATGGTTTCTCCTCTCGGACGTCAGGACGACGCCTTGCCTTTGGCCGGCAGGTAGCCGGCCTTTGACGCCGCAAGCGTGAAGCTGGCTTTCTGACCCGCCGCCAGAGTCACGACGACCACGCCTTTGGCGTCGGTCGTCTTCGCGCCGCCGGGCAGGCCCGTCACCTTCGCCCCCGCGATCGGGTCGCCGGCGTCGGTGACGTGGACGGTCAGGCGGCCGCCTGAAGCCGCTGCCCTCATCGAGAGCTGCGGGAAGACATGCGTCTGGTACGAACCATCCCGAGTCGCGCCGTCCACCGTGACGTCGGCGAACAGGTCGAGCGGCCCGGCCGAGCCCTCGCCCTCGAGCCGGAAGAACTGCACGGTCTTCGGAGGTGAGGTCAGGGTCTGCACCGGTTCGAACGCGGAGACGGCCTTGCTCGTCCGGGTGACGTACGTCTCCCGTTCGTTGCCGTAGAAGACCCACAGGCGACCCTCAGGCCCGGCCGCAACGCCGGCCGTCAGCACCCGAGCTCCCTTGGGCACGGGCACGGAGACAGCTTTGCCGCCGAACCGGGCGAGTAGGACTCTCGCGCCATCCGGCGGGTACGCGCTGAAGACGCCGCCACCGGAGCGCGCGGCGAGCGAAGGTGCCAGCACCCTTGCTTTCGGCATCGCCTGCGGTGCGCCCAGGGAGGGCAGGACTCGCCGGAAGAAATCGTTTCCGCTCGTGGCATCCCGGTAGGCGATCACGACCTCGCCGTTGCCTGGGTCGACGGCGATCATCGGGCTCTCCGCCAGGCCGGGCGGCGTGATGTTCTGCGGCTGCGCCGTGGGATCTGTGCCCTTCAGGAACAGCATCGCTCTGGCAGAGCGCCACACGCTGACGAGCTCGCCGTCCTTCGACATCGCGGTGCCGACGTCCGCGCTCGAGGGGACGGTGAGCTGGAACGTCCCGAACGCCTTTGCGGCGAGCTTCCACGCGCCGGGCCCGACAGCCTCGTTGAGACCGGCGAACGGGTCGGTGTTCGCGAGCACCTTCTGACCGCTGATCAGGACGTGGATCGAGCCGTCCGCAGCCGTAACCGCAGCCGGTCGCTGGACGCTGTTCCAGCCGGAGACAACCGCCTGCGTCCTCCCGACAGCGCCAGCCGGCGAGATCTGCGTGTCGGAGATCGTCGTGAACGGCGCACGGGCCGGGCCGGCCCAGAAGACGTGGAGCGCACCGTTCTTTCCCCTTGCGAGGCCCAGATTGGAGCCCGCCCCGCTGTGAGCGTGTGTGATCTGGGTCCAGCGGCCGGCCTGACCCGCCCCGGCGGATCCTCCGAAAAGCGCACCGGTGAGGACCACGGCCACGACCGCTGTCGAGCTCATGACGCGTGCTCTTGCGCTTGCTTTCATGGTGGGGCTCCTTTCAGGCAGGGCGATCGAGAAACAGAAGGCCGAGGTGGTGGTCGGTGAGGTCGCCGCTCTCGGAGAGGAGGAAGTTGGAGGTGACGTAGCCGCGCGCACCGGCGAGCCGGCCGCGACCGCCCGTCACCTCGAGGACGGCCGTGCCGTGCCGGCGATGTGGATCCGGGCTTGCCCCGAGTGCGCCTCGTGCACGAAACGTGACCGCGTCGGCGTCGCCGAAGCTGAGCTCGCCGGTTTCGACCAAGGAGCCGTCCTCCCACAGCTCGAGGTCTCGACGGCAGAGGGCGGTGGCGAACCCGAGGTCCTCGAGCTCCTCGGAAGCGCACCTCGCGCCCTCTCGAAGCGCTCGGGTCTCAACCCAGTAACGGCCGCCACCGATCTCGACGGCCTCTCCCTCGAGCTGGATCGCAAAGGCGATCGATCTCATGACGCTGACGTTAGGGAGCGGAACGCCGCGGCGGTACCGTAGGACTACGGGTCTTTCACTACGGGTCTTGCGGAACGCCGGCCGGCCTGATCCCGTCTGCGGCCAGCACCCCAGCGAGCTGCGTGCGGTTGGAGACGCCCAACTTGCGATAGGTGCTGTGGAGGTACGACTCGACCGTCCGTGGACTGAGGAAGAGCAGAGCGGCGATCTCACGGTCGCGCATCCCGGCGGAAGCGTGCCCGGCGACTCGTAGCTCCTGTGCGGTCAATTCGCTCGTTCGGCGCGCTTGCACGTGACGCGGCGACCCGGTTGCAGCCTCGAGCTCAAGACGTGCCCGGTCACCCCACCCCGTCGCTCCGAGCGCCTCGAACCGGGCCAGCGCGTGGTTGAGGTGAACTGCGGCGTCGGCCGACCGGCCCGCCGCGCGAAGCGACTCGCCCCAACCGAGCTCCGCGCGCGCGTGCTCGAGGTGCTGGGTTGTCTCACCGAGCAAGCCGAACACCGCCGCGAATGCGGAGTCGATGTCGCTCTCCCCTGCCAGCAGGGCTCTCACACGCGCGAGCTTGAGCTTCGGGCGGGTGAGCGAACCTGACTCGATGCCCTCTGCGGCCGCGCGGATGTGCGCCTCGGCCTCGCGCCGGCGCCCAGCGAGGACGTACGCCTCGGCCAGCTCGAGCCCACGCTGGTGATACCACTCCCGCGCCACGGTGACGCCTCTCGACTGCTCGGCGCGCTCGAGGAACGAAATCGCCTCCTCAAACCGCCCGCAGGCAACGCAGGCGATCCCCTGCGCCATGTTGCGATAGAGCTCGTTCAGGTCTGGCCTGACCGGGAAGAAGTGGTCTTCCTTCGCAAGGAGCGCGCTCATCACGGCATCGACGTCCCCGCGACCGAACTCCGTCTCAGCGAGAACGCCGTATGCCTCGGCCATCCGCCACGGCTCGCCGATCTGCTCGGCCAGCTCCACTGCGTCGACCGCCCAGGCGTGAGCAGCGTCGATCCGACCGGCCACCTGCTCGATCGCGGCTCGAGCGTAGAGACCGAAGCACAGGCTCCACACATCACCCGCCGCTCGCGCGTCGGCAAGCGACAGGTCGCTGAGTCGTCGAGCATCCTCGTCGTGGTCGTGGAGCATCAGGCAGTAGGCGATCCACGGCGCCTCCTCCGATCCCACTCGCAGGTCGGCGCGCTCTACCAGCTCGGCCGCCCGGAGGACGAGCCCGAAATCGACCGAGCTCGGCGGAAGGCCGGTGCTCGTGCGAGCCGTCAGGAGAGCGTTCACCGCCTCGAGCTCGGGACGGTCACCGTCGGTGCCGGCAAGAGCGCAGGCCCGTTCCGCGAGAGCGATCGCCCGTGAGACATCGGGCTTCACATCGAGCGCGAGCGCCGATTCGGCAAGCATCTGGGCCGCGAGCTTCGGATGCGTGGGCTCGGCGCGCGCTGCCTCCGCGAGCAGCAGCTCACAGGGACCGTCTATCTCCCCTTGCCGAATGAGCATGCTCCCGCGCTCGAGCTGGACCCGAGCCCGATCCGCCACCGTCGTCGCGAGGGTGAGCGCCGTGTCGAGGAGCGGCCAGCATTGGTCGATCCTGCCCGCGCGGCGCCATGCCCGGGCTGCGGCTAGCAGTCGGCCGGCCTTGACGTCGTCGTCCGGGGTGAGCTCGCCGGCCCGCTCGAGTGCCTGCGCCTGGGCGGCGAAGCCGCCGGCGAGCCGTGCGTCTCCCGCCGCGGCGACGAGGGCGGCGGCCACTGACTCGTCGGTCCCGGTCGTGGCTGCCGCAAGATGCCACGCGCGACGGGTTCCCTGCGACTCTTCCGCAAGCGCTCGATGGGCCTCGCGGCGCTCGGATGGCATCGCGTCGCTGAAGACCGCCGCCCGGACGAGCGGATGACGAAACGCGAGTACCTCGGCATTTCGCGTCACGAGCCCGCTCGACTCCATCGCATCAATGGTCTCCTGCCGGACACCGAGGCGATTGAGCAACGAGAGCGGTGCTTCGCCACGCGCCGCGAGGAGCAGCAGCGCCCGACCGCCGTCGGCCCCAAGCTCGGAGGCGCGCGCGGCGAACGCTCTCCGCACGATCGGGCCCGCCTCGAGGGGAGTCGGAAGCGGTTCCTTGCCCTGTCGTTGCGCTTCGCTCAAGACGAGCGGCAGCTCGACGAGCCCGAGCGGATTGCCGGCGCACGCCTCGAGGATGGGCTCGACGACGCTCGGCGCGAGCTCGCTCGGGGACGATCGCTCGAGCAGCGAGCGTGACGCCTGGATGTCGAGCGGATCGAGCTCGAGGCGGGCGAATGAGCGCTCAGTCGGCGAGCGGCGAAGCCTCGCCCGTCCGCAACCCGACCAGAAGCATGACCGGCTCCCGTTCAAGCCTGCGCCCGACGAAGCAGAGCGCCTCTTGCGACGCCGCGTCGGCCCACTGGACATCGTCGACGAGCACGACGAGCGGCCGCGATGTGCCGGCGACGGATAGCAGTGCCAGCGCGGACGCTCCCACCGTGAACGTGCTCGCCTCGACGGCCGGACCGAGCTCGAGGATACCGCGGAGAAGACCTGCCTGACCCGAACCGATCTCGTCGAGACGATCACGGAGAGGCCAGAGCAGCGCCTGCAGAGTCGTGAAAGCGACGGCGCTTTCAGACTCGACGGAGGTCGTGCGAACGACATCGCATTCGGTCAGCGACTCCGCCGCTGCCGCGAGCACGGAGGTCTTGCCGATGCCGGGCCCTCCCGAGACGACGAGGACGGAGCCCTGGCCCGCGGTCGCAGCGCGACAGACAGCCGAAACCGCTGCCAACTCCTGCACACGACCAAGGAGCATCAGCCGAAGTGTTACGCAATCGTGTTACCCAATCGACGATTCACGGCCCGCGAGCGAGCTTGTCTGGCTGAGAGCCCTAGCTCGTCGCCTGAGGCGAACCCGGTGAGAACCGGAAGTGACTCAGCGCCCGTCTCGCCGGATCGGTGTGCCAAAGAGCTCGTTGGGTCGCAGCTCGGCGCCGCAGTCCTCGCAGTCGACCTGGAACGCAGACGGAAATCGGGCGTTGCACGAGGGACAGCGGTGCCGCATCTCCCCGGCGCAGAACGGGCACTCCGACGCTAGCTCGGCCTCGTCACGCTCGAAGTAGCGCTGGACGTGCCCGCAGGCGAGACAGAATGTGACCCAGTCGCCGAGTGTTTGGCGTCGTTCCTCCTGGATCCAGTTGCGTTTGGGCTTGTCTGCTCGTGCCACGACCTGAACGTACCGATCGCGACCGCCGTTCGCGACATCGTGGGTAGCCCGGCCGAGTGGTTACAGTGCAAGCCGTGACGCCGCGCTCGAGGGGACGCAGATGGCAGTGAGGCAGGGAGAGCCGGTCGGCTCGTTCCAGGAGGTGATGGACGCCGGCCTCGACCGCGAGGACCTTCTCACGATCTACCGGAACATGCTCGTCGCACGCGGGATCGAGGAGCGAGGTCACGTCCTCTACAAGCAGGGCAAGATCCCGGGGTCGTTCTACACGGGGCGCGGGAACGAGGCGTCGGCCGTCGGGGTCGCGACCGCGATGGGCCCCAACGACGTCGGGACACCAATCCAGCGTGACATGGGCGTCCACATCACGCGCGGCGTCGAGCCCTGGCGGATCTTTGCCCAGTACATGGGCCGCACCGACGGGCCTGCTCGCGGGCGCGACGGCAACGTCCACATCGGTGACGCGCGGCTCGGGCTCCACGCAATGGTGAGCCACCTTCCGGCGATGCTCCCCGTCGCCGTGGGAATGGCGCTGGCGTTTCGCATCCGGGAGGAGCACCGGGTCGCGATCGCCTGGACGGGTGAAGGAGCGGCGGCGCGCGGCGATGCCCACGAGGCGATGAACTTTGCCGGGGTGAGGAGGCTCCCGGTCGTCTTCGTGATCGACAACAACCAGTGGGCCTACTCCACGCCGACGCATCTCGAGTATGCGTGCGAGCACCTTGCCGATCGGGCAGCTGCCTACGGATTCGACGGTGTCGTCGTCGACGGGACCGATGTCCTTGCGGTGTATCGCGAGGCCAGGCGGGCGATCGACAAGGCTCGAGCCGGTGGAGGCCCGACCCTGATCGAGAGCCTCACCCTCCGGATGGAGGGCCACGCTGTTCACGACGACGCCTACTACGTCCCGAAGGAGCTGTTCGAGGAGTGGGGCCGGCGGGATCCGATCGAGCGCTACCGCATCTGGCTCCAGTCGAACGTCGAGCTCACCAACGATGAGGAGAGTGAGATCACGGCCGGTGTCAAGCGACTGTTGAACGACGCAATCGAGAGGGCCGAAGCGTCCTCGGTTCCCGACCCCGCGACACTGCTCGACGGGGTGTTCGCGACCCGCGAAGAGCTCGACATGCCCCACCACAAATGAGCGTCGGCACCGTCAGCGAGAAGACGTACCTTCAGGCGATCAGCGACGGTCTGCGTCAGGAGATGCAGCGCGATCCGCGCGTATTCGTGCTTGGCGAGGACGTGGGCATGTACGGCGGCGCCTTCAAGGTCACCGAAGGCCTGCAGGAGGAGTTCGGCGCCTGGCGGGTCATCGACATGCCGCTCTCGGAGACTGCAATCGTCGGAGGGGCAACAGGCGCCGCGCTGATGGGCATGCGGCCCGTGGCCGAGATGCAGTTCGCCGACTTCGTCTCGTGCGCGTGGGACCATCTCGTCACGGTCGCCTCGAAGCAGCACTATCGCGCGGGGACGCCGGTGCCGATCGTCGTTCGACTCCCCTCGGGTGGCGGATTCTCGGGAGGCCCGTTTCACTCCCAGAACCCGGAGTCGTCATTTGCGCACATCCCGGGGCTCAAGGTCGTCTGCCCGGCGACGCCCGAGGACGCGAAGGGCCTGCTTGCAACGGCGATCGAGGACTCGAACCCCGTGCTGTTCTTCGAGCACAAGCACCTGTACCGAAGGATCAAGGGCCCGGTGCCCTTCGATCGCTACACGATCCCGTTCGGCGAGGCTCGACGACATCGCGCGGGCGAGGATGTCACGGTGATCACCTGGGGAGCGATGGTCCACACGGCGGCCGAGGCGGCGGAGCGTCTCGAGGCGGATGGCGTGTCGGTCGAGGTCCTCGACCTCCGCACGTTGATCCCCTGGGATCGCGAGGCGGTCTTCGAGAGCGTCGAGCGGTGCTCGAAGGTTCTCGTTCTCCACGAGGACACGCGTACCGGGGGCTTCGGGGCGGAGATAGCAGCCACCATCGCCGAGGAGGTGTTCGAGCATCTGGATGCGCCCGTGAAGCGGTTGGCCGCGCCGGACAGCCCGGTGCCGTTCTCGCCGGTGCTCGAGAAGGCTTACATCCCGCAGGTCGAAGATGTGACGGCGGCACTCAACGAGCTCGTCGCCTACTGACTGATATGCAAGGCTTGGAGGAGACGTGAGCACGGAGACGCAGCAGGTCGAAGTCGTGATGCCGCAGATGGGCGTCTCGGTTTCGGAGGGCACGGTCACGCGGTGGCTGAAGCAGCCGGGCGAGCACGTCGCACGTGACGAGGCGCTGCTCGAGATCTCGACCGACAAGGTCGACACCGAGGTGCCGAGCCCCGGCGAGGGAGTCCTCTCACAGGTGCTCGTACAGGAGGGGCAAACGGTCGAGGTCGGGACCGTCTTGGCACTCATCGCGCCGGTGGGAGCATCTTCTGTCGAGGCAGAAGCTGCCGACGAGGAGCCGCCACCGGTCGCAGCTGTGCAGGAGGTCGTCGCGGAGGCTGTTGTCGCTCCTTCCAGCCCGGCTGCGCCACCGGCCGGCAATGGGCGGACGTTCGTCTCCCCGGTCGTGTCTCGGATCGCTGCCGAGCACGGCGTCGATCCGAACGTGATCGCGGGAACCGGTCAGGGTGGCCGGGTGACGAAGCGCGACATCCTCGGCTACATCGAGAGCGGAGCTTCCACAGCTGCGGAGGCGCCTGCGCCTGAGGTCCAGCCAGAAGAGACAGCTGCTCCAATCGCTCAGCCCGCGCCAACACCTCCGATTGCTCCAGCCCCCGTTCCTGTGGCGGTCGCACCGCCAGCTCCACCCGCTCCACCTGCTCAACCCCGGGCTCCGGCCCCTGACGTGCAGGCGCCGCCCGCAGCCGGCGAGACCGAGGAGCCGATGACGGCGATGCGCCGCGGAGTGATGGCGCACATGCGCAAGTCGCTCGACACCTCGGCGCATGTCACGAGCGCGATCGAAGTGGACATGTCGAGGATCGTCGCCGCCCGCGAATCCGTGAAGGCCGAGTACCAGCGCGCCCACGGCGTCAACCCGACGTACCTGTCGTTCATCGCTCGCGCGACGATCGACACGCTCGTCGACTGGCCGTGGATCAACGGTGAGATCCGCGGCGAGAAGGTCGTCACGCGATCCTTCGTCAACCTCGGGATCGCGGTTGCGCTCGAGGAAGGACGGGGCCTGATCGTCCCTGTGATCCGCAACGCCCAGGATATGAACCTGCTCGGGATCGCGCGCGCGATCGCCGACCTCGCCCTGCGGGCACGGACGAAGAAGCTGCTCCCCGACGATGTCCAGGGCGGCACGTTCACGATCACGAATCCCGGCGGGTTCGGAACCTTCCACGGCACGCCGATCATCAATCAGCCGCAGGTCGGAATCCTCGGCACCTACGCGCTCGTGAAGCGCCCGTGGGTCGTCCAGGACACCCTGGGCAAGGACGTCATCGCAATCAGGCCGCTCATGAACATCACGCTGACCTATGACCACCGCCTCGTTGACGGCGCCTATGCCGGCGGATTCATGAAGGAGCTGAGGGAGCGGTTGGAAGCCTGGGACGAGAACGGGTAGTGGGACTTTTCGCCGAGGCGAAACCACGTAGGACGACACGGTGAGCGGCGCGTATCTCCTCGAGCTTCCGGGGCTGACGCCGTATGCCGAGGCACTCGCGCTCCAGCGGTCACTGGCCGACGCGGTCTCGCAGCAGGCGATCCCGGACACGGTGATCCTGCTCGAGCACGAGCCGGTGATCACGTTGGGACGACGCACCGCTGAGGGCGAGCTTCACCTTCCGTCCGGGCTCGAGATCGACATCGTCGAGACGAACCGCGGTGGCAAGTCGACCTTCCACGGGCCGGGGCAGCTGGTTTGCTACCCGATCCTCGATCTCAAGCGCCACGGGACCGACCTGAAGCGCTACGTCCGCGACCTCGAGCAGGCGATCATCGGAGCGCTCGGCGCTTTCGACCTCGAGGCGACCACGATCGATGGCCTCACCGGTGTCTGGATGCCCGGCTCGCTGGCCGCGCCACCGCGCAAGATCGCGTCGATCGGCATACACGCTTCGCGGTGGGTGACGACGCATGGGTACGCGCTCAACGTCGATCTGGACCCGACGCCGTTTACCGACTGGATCACGGCCTGCGGGCTCGAGGACGCGTCCTTCACCACAATGGCTGCCGAGCTCGGCCGTCCCGTGAGTGTCGAAGAGGTCAGGCCGGCGGCGATCACGGCCATCGGCGAGGTCTTCGACCTGACCTTCGAGGCGCTCCCCGGTGAGGATGGGGCTGGCCTGCGGGCGCAGCCGGTGCACGAGAAGCTCGCCGCCCGGTAGCTCCCGGCCGAACCGGCTACATACACTGACACGCATGGAGACCTCGCTTCCCGTAGCCGACCGACCGCGCCGGCCGGAGTGGATGAAGGTGCGGGCGCCGAGCTCCGACTCGCGCTTCTACGACGTCAAGAAGCTCCTCCACGGCGCCTCACTCACGACGGTCTGCGAGGAAGCCCGCTGCCCCAACATCTCCGAGTGCTGGGGAAGAGGGACCGCGACGTTCCAGATTCTCGGCGACACGTGTACGCGCGCCTGCCGCTATTGCTACGTCAATTCCGGCAAGCCGGAGCATGCGCCGGATCCCCTCGAGCCGTTCCGTCTCGCGCAGGCTGCCGCGACGCTCGGTGCGAAGCACGTGGTCGTGACGTCCGTCGACCGAGACGACGTACCCGACCGGGGCGCCGGCCACTTTGCGGCAACCATCCGCGCGCTCAAGGCGAAGCTCCCGGAGTGCTCGGTCGAAGTGCTCACGCCCGACTTCCTCGGGGTCGAGGAGCAGGCCCTCGCCACCGTGATCGGCGCCCGGCCCGAGGTGTTCAACCACAACATCGAGACCGTTCGCCGGCTCCACCGCCGCATGCGCGGCGCCAAGGCGAGCTACGACGGCGCGCTCGAGCTACTGCGCCGGGCGAAGGAGATCGCGGACTACGACGTGCTGACGAAGTCCGGGATCATCGTCGGCCTGGGTGAGACGAACGACGAAGTCGTCGAGACGATGCGCGACCTCCGCGCGAGCGGTGTCGATGTCGTCACGATCGGTCAGTACCTCCAGCCGTCGAAGCAGCATGCGACCATCGACCGCTGGGTGCATCCGGACGAATTCGGATGGTTGCGCGAGCAGGGCGAGGCGCTCGGCTTCGGCTCGGTGTTCGCCGGCCCCCTCGTTCGCTCGAGCTATCGCGCCGACGAGCAGAAGCACGCGGCCGATACGCGGCTCGGGCGCTGACCGGGGCTTGGCGCGCCATCGCGCGCGCCGGCGGCCCTCGTTGCGCGCGACCCTGGAACTGATTGGGGCCCGGTTTCCCGGGCCCCAATCTCGAGCAGCACTTTCCCGGTCGGCTCAGCCGCCGCCAGGCTGGACGACACCGTTCACCGTGAGCACGTACGGCGCGTACTGCGTGCTCCGCTCTGACGGGTCGTCGTAGGACACGACAGCGGCAACGAAGTCGGCCCGCTTGTCGATGTACCGCTTCTGCAGCAGGAACCTGCTCCGCATCGAGAAGTTCGACCGCAGGAACAGCGACCTGACGGTGATCTCGTGTCTTCTCGAATCGATGCTGACGATCCGCACCGTGTAGCCGGCAACCGTGTTCGGCTTCGTCTCGGTGAACGACTTCCAGCCGGTGAGGCTCGAACCGTCGGAGATCAGTTGTCCGCCGACCTTGACGTTGTCGACCCAGAAGCCCGGTGCCGTGTCCGGATCGGTCCCGAGACTCGCGGGATCGTTGAACGCCCTGAAGGCAAGCAGGACGTTCTGGCCCGCGTAGTCGGCGAGGCTGCAGGTCTGCGGCTTGAACGTCCCGGAGAAGCCCGAGAAGCCGGGGACGTTCTCGACCGCGGTCGGCAGCGCACCGGGATCGGCGACGGACGTTGTGTCGGTGCAGGCGAGGCTGGTGTACGTCGAGCCGCCATCGGCCGAGATCTGGACGAACCCGAAGTCCCAGGTCTCCTCCTCGTTCCAGAACGCATCGAACGTCAGCTGATCACCCGCGGTCACCGTGATCGGCCGCACGATCGCCTCGTCCCGCTCATCTGCGGCACCGGAGAACAGCGCCGCACCGTTCGCCGGGGACCCTGTCGGCGGTGTCGGATCGACCGTCCATTGCACCGGCCGCGTCGGGAGGGTCGACGAGCCCTTGAACGCGAGCGAGTCGATGTCGTTCCCGCCCAGGTATCTGCCGCTCCCGTTCCTCAGCCGGACGTAGTCCGATCCGTTGGACGGTGCGCCGGGTGAGTCGTACGCATGTGGATTGTCCCAGTTGACCGTCGCATCCAGCGTCTTCGTGGTGACGTTCTTCTTGTTCGTGGGCCAGTTGAGCCGGTAGCCGTCGTCGATCAGGCCGTCGAGCGCGACCATGAGGCTCCAGTCGTGGAGGACGTCCGCCGCGAGAACCTTCCCGTGCTTGTCATGGCCACGCGAGTGGCCGCGCCAGGTCCGGGGAAGGGCGTCGAGCACCGCCTGGAGGCCGACGAACCCGTTGTCGTCCCCGCGATGCAACGCGGTCATGAAGCTGTTGCCGTATCGACCCTGGAGCATCTCCATCATCGAGTACGCCGCGCCGTAGTCGGCGAGGATCTCGGCGTCGCCCTGATCGCCCCAGCGCGTGAGCGAGTTCTCCGGCCCGCACTCTGCGCGCGGGTTCGGGTTCACCGGCGTCAGGACCGAGAGCCAGCCGAGGAAGCACTGGATGTGGGAGTCGAAGCCCGACTTGGTCGATGGGCTTACCGACGGTGACGTATCCCGTCAGCGTCTGCGCCCAGTCGGAGAGACCCTCGTTGATCCAGTTGAACTCGTCCGGGTCCTCGTAGCTCTCGAGCAGGTGCTGATACTCGTGGGCGAAGACGCCCTCGTAGAGACGCGGCCGGGCGGGTGCGCTCGTGCACGCGTCGTCCGACGGGTTGTCCGGCGGATTCGCGCCGGTGCGATGCAGCCAGTCGAACGCGTCGATCGTCATCACGTTGCGATCGAGGAAGTCGTTGATCTGCGACGAGAAGAATCCCGCGATGTACGTGAAGCGGCTGGCGTTGTTCGGGTCGTAGAAGTTCGTGTCGCGGACGTTCGAGACGAGCGTGACGATCTTGTCGCCGTCACCCGAGTAGTCGTCGAGCGGCAGCTGGGCAGTTCGCGTCCCGTCCCGGGTCGGCGGCACGCTGAACGTCGCCGACTCCTTCGGGTAGATGTTGGTGTCGAACTCGCTGATCAGGCCCGCGATCTGCGCGTCGCTCGACGACGTTGCGAACACCGTCGTTGCGGCAGTCGCCCGCCGGGAAGTCGGGTACCCGAGTCGCCCGGGGCAGCCGTCAGGCACTCCCTGGCTCTGCACCCAGACCTCGATGTGCTGGCCCGAGCGCCCGCAAGCGTGAACTCGCGGATCCGGTAGATGCCGAACGGCGTCGTCGAGCACCGGCATCAGCCGCACCGTGCCGAGCGGCGGATCCGCCGCTGCAGAAGCAGCCGCCGAGGCGCCGGCCCGCCGGGCCGCCCTGAGGCTTGTCTGCGGCACCTGCTCGACCGGCAGCACGCCACGCTCGACCACCTCGCTTGCGTGCTTGGTGTTGACCTCTACCCGTTGCGCCGAGGTGCGTCCCCCGGCTGCGCCGGAGAGGACAGCTGCAACGGCAATCGGAGAGCAACGAGGACAGTCAGGAACGAAAGTCTTCGTTTCACGTTGTCTCCCTTATGAGTGCGGCGGAGACCCAGCGCAGTCGAATCCCCCTGAACTCGGGTTGTGTACCAGAAGGTCGCCGGTCACCGCAACAGAACGCCCAGGGATGGCACACTTCCTGCGATGCGTCTTGCCCTGTTCGTGCTCGCGTTGGCGCTTGTCAGTGGCGCCGTGACAGGCACGGCTGGGTCGGCCGGGTCACAGACGCCGACGGCAGAGCCGGTGCTGCGCGTGGTCAAGCGAGCGCCGGTCGTGGTCGAGGGCAACGGCTTTCCCGAAGGCAGCGTGGTGACCCTGGTCGTTCGGGCACCAGGACTGGTCGAGAGGCGGACGATCACGACCGAGCGCGCTGGGCCGGTTCCGGGCTGTGATCCAGCGTCTGAGCCTGACCGGGCCGCGCCGTTGCGCCGTCGGCGTCGTGATCTGGGCCCGGACGGATGCCGGAGCGGTCGCCCTCTGGCAAGCGAAGGGCCTGCCCAACTGCCCGGCTCCCCTTCGGCCGACGGCGTAGCTCCCGTCCTAGCGCACGTCCCGCTCCTCCTCGAAGCTATCCGTGCGGCTTCGCCATCGCGTGGTAGTCGAGCGCCTCGTCGAGCACGCTGGGCTCCACACCGAGCTCGAGCGCGACCTCGCGCAGCGAGCGTCCTGACGCAGCGGCGCTCTTGACGATCTCCGTCGCCTTGTCGTACCCGATGTACGGGTTGAGCGCAGTGGCAGCGCTCAACGTGTTCTCGGCGTAGAACTCGTTGCGCTCCGCATTGGCCTCGACCCCGTCGACGCACTTCTCCGCCAGCAGCCTCGACGCGCTCGAGAGCAACCTGATCGAGTGCAGGAGGTTTCGGGCCATCAACGGCACGTAGACGTTCAGCTCGAACTGACCGCTCATCCCGCCGATCGTGATCGCCGCATCGTTGCCGATCACCTGCGCGGCGACCTGGGTCACAACCTCGGGAATGACAGGGTTGACCTTCCCGGGCAT
This sequence comes from uncultured Actinomycetes bacterium, assembly GCA_963724655.1. Lineage (GTDB taxonomy): Bacteria > Actinomycetota > Thermoleophilia > Gaiellales > Gaiellaceae > Gaiella. The sequence goes on from CAVRVG010000001.1 coordinate 472,214, forward strand.
GATCGAGGAGCCCTTCTGCAGCTCGGGGAGGAAGACCTCCGAGAGGCCCGCGCGTGGGCCTGAGCCCATCAGCCGAAGATCATTGGCGATCTTCGTCAGCGAGACCGCGACAACCTTGAGGGCACCCGAGGCCTCGACGAGGCCGTCGCGAGCTGCCTGCGCCTCGAAGTGGTCTGGCGGCGCCGAGATCTGCAGCCCGGTCTCGCGTGAGAGCAGCTCTCGCGCGCGCGCTGCGAACTCGGGGTGCGTGTTCAGCCCGTGTCCCGGTGGCGGTGCCGCCGAGCGGGACCTGGCCGAGCCGCGGCATCGCGTCCTCGACGCGCGCTACCCCCTGGCGCACCTGCGCCGCGTAGCCCGCGAACTCCTGGCCGAGCGTGACCGGAACAGCATCCATCATGTGTGTACGACCCGACTTGACGATGTCGTCGAAGTCGAAGGCCTTGCGTTCGAGAGAAGCAGCGAGGCGCTCCAGCGCAGGGAGGAGGTCGTGGGCGAGCTCGGAGAGCGCCGCACAGTGAACGGCCGAGGGGAAGACGTCGTTGGACGACTGCCCCATGTTGACGTGGTCATTGGGATGAACACCTTCGCCCGCGAGGGAGGCGATCACCTCGTTCGCGTTCGTGTTGGAGCTGGTGCCGGAGCCGGTCTGGAAGACGTCGATCGGGAACTGGTCGTCGAACTCACCCGCCGCGACTCGATCCGCCGCCGCAGCGATCCGGGCCGCCATCTCGGCGTCGAGCAGACCGAGGTCGGCGTTCGCTCGAGCAGCCGCAGCCTTGATCCGTCCGAGCCAATGCGTGACAGATGCCGGAATCGGCTCACCCGACACCGGGAAGTTGGCGACGGCCTTGTCGGTCTCTCCACCCCAGAGCTTGTCCACAGCGTTCCTCCTCGATGGTCTCCGTCACTGTAGGTCTTCAGCCCGAGGGCCGCGGGCGGCGGCGAGCAGTGCGTCCCAGGCCGTGAGCTTGACGCGCGGACGACCATGCGGCTCACCCGCGCTGCGTTCGAGTTCGTCGATGCTCTGCCATCCCTCGGTGGTCACCACCTCGATCCCGCGCTCCGCAAGGAGAGGTCGACGTCGGCGGAGCTCGACGGTCGAACGCGGGAGGCGACCCGCGGCGGCGTCGTCGAGGAGGAGCTCGACAGTCTCGGTTGCGTCCTTCTTGTTCGTTCCGATCACGCCGCTGGGGCCTCGCTTGATCCATCCCGCGGCGTAGAGGCCGGGGATCGGCGACCCGTGCGCATCGACCACGCGCCCACCGACATTTGGAATCACCCCGCGGACGTCGTCGAACGGCACCTCGGGGATTCCCACGCCGAGATATCCGACGCTGCGAAGGACGAGGCCGCACGAGACAAGCTCGCGCTCGTCGGTCGCAACGGCACGGACCGCGCCCGTCGCGTCCGTCTCGAGCCGGTTCCGCACGAGCTCCACGCCCTCGACCCGCTCGTTGCCAAGGATCGCGACGGGCGAGGAGAGAAACCTCATCCGGACGACCCGCGCGCGCCCCTCGAGCGGGCGAGCCGCTGCCTCTCCCAGCACGTTGAGGTTCCGCTGCGCCATCGCGTCGCCGGCAAGAGCTGCCTCGCTTGCAGCATCGAGCTCGAGGTCCCGTGGGTCGATCTCGAGATCCGCGCCCGCCAGCTCGGTCAGCTCGACCAGCTCGGGATTCGTGAATGCGGCCTGGCAGGGGCCGCGCCGGCCGACGACGAGGATCTCACGGATCCCCGCTGCGCTGATCGCGGCGATCGCAGCGTCGGTGGTGTCGGTGACGGCGAGCTCACCCTCGGTGAGCGCAAGCATGCGCGCGACGTCGATCGCGACGTTCCCGTTGCCGATCACGACGGCGCGCTCGCAGGAGAGGTCGAAGGGAATGTCCTGAAAGTCGGGATGGCCGTTGTACCAGGCGACGAAGGCAGTGGCCGGCCATGAGCCCACGAGATCCTCGCCCGGGATCCCCATCTTCCGGTCGGTCTGGGCGCCGAAGGAATAGACGACGGCGTCGTAGAGCGCCATCAGCTCGGCGTGGCCCAGGTCACGCCCGACCTCGACATTTCCAAGGAAGCGAAACCCCGGTCGCGCCGCGATCTTCTCGAACACGCGTGAGACCGCTTTGATGTTCGGGTGATCCGGAGCAACCCCGAGCCGGACGAGCCCCCACGGCGTCGGCAGCCTCTCGAACAGGTCGACCTCGACGGGTGTTTCCGAGGCCAGCAGCTGGCCCGCCGCATAGAACCCCGCAGGCCCTGAGCCGACGACTGCGATTCGAAAGGGACGCTCGCTCACCCCTCCGATGGTAGTCGCGTCTTCCGGCTGGCCTCGCAGCAACCCGCGATACTGAGAGTGACAATGCACCCCACTCAGGCTCAGATCGAGGCATATCGGCGCGACGGGTTCGTCGTCCTGGAGGAGTTCCTCCCAGCCGCCGAGGTCGAGGCTGCGCGCGAGCACTTCGCGCGGGTCTTCGAGCACGAATGGGAAACCGGGCTGCGACCCGACGAGGTCAACTATGACCCCGGCGTCACGCCTCCCGACAAGACGCGACAGCTCTGCAATGTCTGGAAGGCGGACCGGACGCTGGCGACGACCGTGCTGGCGTCGCGAAACGCCGAGTTCGGAGCCCGGCTTGCCGGGACGCCGGGCCTTCGGCTGATCCAGGACAATGCGATCTGGAAGCCGCCTTCCGGGAAGGCTCTCCTCTGCCATCAGGACGCTGCGTATGTCGACTGGCTCGCGCCGCCGAACATGACAACGTGCTGGATGGCGCTCGACGATACGAGCGCCGACGCGGGGACGATCTACTACGTGCGAGGCTCGAACCATTGGCCGCACGTCGCCGCCGGCGGCGAGTTCCACGCGCCCGACGACTGGCTCGCGCATGTCAGCGCGGCAAAGCCTGCCGAGCTGGAGCTGGAGCTCGTTCCGATCGAGGTTCCCGCCGGCGGCGCCGCGTTCCACGACGGCTGGATCTTCCACGGCTCACCCCCGAACGAGCGTGCCGATCGTGAGCGACGTGCGATCGTGAGCCACATGGTCTCGACCGAGACGCGGTGGGCGGTGGGTGCGGCACCGCACCCGGTCTACTCGAAGTACCGGCGGCCCGGAGAGACCGAGCTCGATGAGGCGTTCTTCCCGATCCTCTGGCGTGAGGACGGGTATCGCAGCGCGTGGCTCGCTGGTTAGCGTCGCCCGGACAGACCCGGAAGGGCGTTGTCGCACATCGGCAGGCGCGGCTGAAGCCGCGCCCGTCAGCCGCGCAGTGCGTCCCAGTCGGAGCGCAGGAGTCCCACGATGAGTGAGTCCGAGACCGTGCCCGCGACGATCCAGCGCTCGCGGAGAAGTCCCTCATCGAGGAATCCAAGGCGTCGCACCGCCTTGACCGAGGCGACGTTCTGCGGATCGATGTCTGCCTCGATGCGATTGAGGTCGAGGTCGACGAAGCCGTACTCGACGATCCGCGTCAGCGCTTCGTGGTTGTACCCGTTCCCCCAGTGCGGTCGCGCCAGGTAGTAACCGATCTCGGCGCGACGACTCTCGGTTTGAATGCGAAACAACGCGCACGAGACCGATGAGCTCGTCCTGACCCCGAAGCGTCACCGCCCACCTGAGTGAGTCCCCGGACGCAAGACCCTCCACCTCCGAGGCGATCGATGCCTCGGCCTCGCTCACGTCGGCCATCGGCGGCGTCTCCATGTACCTCATCGTCTCGGGATCGCTCTTGATCCCGAAGATCGCCGGTGCATCGCGCGGCTCGAGCTGACGCAAGGACGAGCCGCTCGGTCTCGAGCACCGGAAACTCAGATGGAAACACTGCGAACCTCACCCAACGCCAGCGTACAGGAAGTTAAAGGGAGGGTTCCCCGGGGAACCGTAGGTTCCCAACTTCAGGGCAGTTAATGCAGTAGGGCCTCAATGTGAACAGCCCGAGCCACAGCCACCAACCGTGGTGTCCTCGGGCATCTCTTCGCCCTCGGCAACCTGGAAGGAGTGGCCACAACCGCAGGACGAGACCGCGTTCGGGTTGTCGATCTTGAAACCCGACTCGGTGATCGAGTTGAGGTAGTCGACGCGGGCGCCCTTGATGTGCGGAGCGCTGTGCGGATCGACGACGACCCGGACACCTTCGAACTCCATCGTGAGATCGTCAGGCTCGACGCCTGTCGAGAATCCGAGCCCGTACTGGAACCCCGAGCAACCGCCACCCTCGATCGCAACGCGCAGGACGAGTTGGTCGGCGTCGGGCTCTTCGGCCATGAGCTCTTTCACCTTCGCCGCGGCGGCGGGGGTGAGCTCGAGGAGTGTCTCGGTGGGGTGTTCGGTGATCGCCATTGACTGAATCCTACCCGACTGCCTACGGGTCACGCGGCCGCGGGAATTGTGAACTTTGTGACACCCGCTACCCGCATGGGTAATCGGCTCGCGTAGCCGCTCGTTGCATCCCCCGAGAGTGGTAGCTTTCGGCGCGAGCCGCCACACCCGGCGGTGGTGACGCGATGCTCTCGGACTGGCTGCCTTTCCTCATCTACGCGATCTTCGCGGCAATCATCCCGGGGACGATGATCGTCGGCTCGTTCGTGTTCGCAGCCCGGCCGTCGACCCGAACGAAGCAGCGCATGCTCCCGTTCGAGTCAGGTGTCGCACAGGATGCCCCGGGGACGGAAAGACGGTTCACGGTGAGCTTCTACCTCACGGCAATGCTGTTCATCCTGTTCGACATCGAGATCGTGTTCCTGTACCCGCTCGCCGTGCAGCTCGATGCGCTGGGCTGGTTCGGGCTCGTCGAGTTTCTCGGCTTCGTCGCGATCCTCGGGGTTGCCTACGTCTACATCTGGCGCAAGGGAGCTCTCGAGTGGCGATAGAGCCGCGCCGCAAGCTTCCACTGGTGTCCGACCGCCCGCTTGCGAGAGCCGGTCTGAAGACCGAACGGACGCTCTGGCCCGACAAGGGGCCTGGTGTGTTCGAGCAGGAGGTCGAGAAGATCGAGGACGCTCTGCTGTCGACGACGGTCGACAAGGCTCTTGCCTGGGCACAGACGAACTCCATGTGGCCGGACACGTTCGGCCTGGCGTGCTGTGCAATCGAGATGATGTCGATCGTCTCGTCGCGGTACGACATCGCGCGCTTCGGGATGGAGCGGTTCTCCTCCTCACCACGCCAGGCGGACCTGCTCATCGTCTCCGGGCGCGTGACGCACAAGATGGCGGCGCCGCTCCGTCAGGTCTACGACCAGATGCTCGAGCCCAAATGGGTCATCGCGATGGGAGCTTGCGCCAGCTCCGGTGGGATGTTCAACAACTACACGGTGCTCCAGGGTGTCGACAAGATCGTGCCGGTCGACATCCACGTGCCGGGCTGCCCTCCGCGACCCGAGGCGCTGATGGAGGGGATCGTCAGGCTGCACGAGAAGATCAAGGCGGGCGTGCCGCCCGCCTACAGCATCCGTGGGGTCGCGGAGTGAGCGGGCTGGGCTACGACGCGACTCCCGGCCTGGTCGAGACCAGAGAGCGGCACGGCGAGACGACCCTGGTCGTCGATCCCGCCCGCATCGTCGAATCGTGCGGGCACCTGCGGGACGCGGCCGGCTTCAACGTGCTCGTCGACGTCACCGCGACCGACTACCTCGGCTGGGGTGGCGACGGGGTCGCCGGCTACATCGGGACGCGCGACGGGCGCGACATCAACGCCACCGGCTCGCAGGGCTTCCAGAGCGTCCCGACCCCTCGCCCGAAGCGCTTCGCGGTCAACTACCACCTGCTCCGCGTGGGAGATGAAGCCGCCCGCGTCCGTGTCCAGGCCTGGCTCGAGGACGGGGATGAGATCGACTCCGTGATCGGCGTCTGGCCTGCGTCCGACTGGTTCGAGCGCGAGGTGTACGACATGTTCGGGATCACGTTCCGGGGTCATCCGAACCTCGTTCGAATCCTCATGTCCGATGACTGGGAAGGCCATCCGCTCCGCAAGGACTATCCAATCGGCGGCGAGCCCGTTCGCTTCTCGGGAGACGTGTGAGCGTCCTCCCTGCCACGCAGATTTACGAGGGAACGCGAATCCCGTCGCCGTGCCCGACGATTCTCGAGATCGATCCCGAGAAGCATTCGCTCGAGGACATCCTCACCGTCAACTTCGGCCCCAATCATCCTTCGACGCACGGGGTGCTGCGGCTGATCGTCGATCTCGACGGCGAGCGGATCGCAGGCATCCGCGCGGTGATCGGCTACCTCCACACCGGGTTCGAGAAGACGATGGAGCACAAGACCTACTGGAAGGGGATCACGTATCCCGAGCGGATCGACTATCTGTCGTTCCAGTCGAACGAGCTCGTCTTCGTGCTCGCGATCGAGAAGCTCCTCGAGCTCGAGACGCCCGAGAAGGCGACCTGGATGCGCATGTGCCTCGCCGAGCTCAACCGCATTCACTCGCACCTCGTCTGGCTCGGGACGTCGGCGCTCGAGATCGGTGCGATCTCGATGTTCTGGTACGCGTTCCGCGAGCGCGACATGATCCTCGACCTGTTCGAAATGGTCACGGGCGTGCGAATGCACACGCGCTACTTCCAGGTCGGAGGGCTCGCGGAGGACATCCCCGAGGGGTTCTATGCCCAGGCTCGGGCTGCGGCGAAGCGGATGCCGAAGGCGGTCGACGACTACGAGGGCCTGCTCGACCGCAACAAGATCTGGCTCGAGCGGACGAAGGGGATCGGCCTCCTCTCCGCCGACGACGCGCTCGCGCTCGGCCAGTCAGGGCCGATGGTGCGCGCCTCCGGGATCGATTGGGATCTCCGGCGCGCGACCCCTTACCTTGCGTACGACGAGGTCGAGTTCGACGTGCCCGTCTACGCGAACGGCGACGTCTACGACCGGTACAAGGTCCACATGGACGAGATGCGCCAGTCTGCGCGCATCGTGACGCAGTGCGTCGACCGCCTCGAGGCGCTGCGCGGGAAACCGTGGATCGCAGACGACCGAAAGGTCGTGCTGCCGCCCCGAGAAGAGCTCCACACGTCCATGGAGTCGCTCATCCATCACTTCAAGATCGTCACCGAGGGGTATCGCGTGCCGGAGGGCGAGGTGTACGTCGCGATCGAGTCGGCCCGCGGCGAGCAGGGCTGCTACCTCGTGTCCGACGGTGGCCCGAAGCCCTGGCGCGTGCATTTTCGGGCTCCGAGCTTTGCCGCTTTGCAGGCGACGGCGACCTGCATCAGAGACACCGCGATCGCGGACATGGTCGCGGTCGCAGCGTCTCTCGATCCCGTGATGGGCGACGTCGACCGATGAGCGCAAGCCTCCACGACGCTGTCCAGGAGATGCGCGCGCTGTATCCCGATCCGCTCTCGGCCGTTCTCCCCGCGCTGCAGCTCGCCCAGGAGCGCGCCGGAGGTTGGCTGCCCGAGGAGGCCTTCCGAGAGGTCGCCGAAGCGCTCGAGCTGACCCCTGCGTACTGCCTTTCGATTGCGTCCTTCTACGACATGTTCCGCCTCGAGCCCGTCGGCAGAGCCCAGGTCGAGGTGTGCACGAACGTCTCGTGCGCGGTGAACGGAGCCCAGGCGGTCATCGACGCCTTCGCGACCGAGCTTGGGATCAAGGTCGGCGACACCACCGAGGATGGCGCGTTCACGTTACGCGCCGTCGAATGTCTCGGCGGCTGTGGTTGGGCGACGGTGGTCGCGGTGAACAACCGCCACCGGCTCCACGTGAAGGCCGAGGACGTGCCGGGCATCATCGAGGAGTTGCGTCGTGAGCAATAGCGCACTGGCGGCTCCCGAGGTCATCTTCGCCGGTACGAACGGTGGCGCCCTGACGAAGCTCGAGGACTACGAGGCGGTCGGCGGCTTCACGGCGCTCCGTCGGGCAGAGGGCATGACTCCCGACGAGTTGATCGAGGAGCTGAACGCGTCAGGGTTGCGGGGTCGGGGCGGTGCGTTCTTCCCGACCGGCCGCAAGTGGAGCTTCGTACCCAAGCCGGACAAGATCGCGAAGCCACACTATCTGGTGGTCAACGCGGACGAGTCGGAGCCGGGCACGTTCAAGGATCGCGAGATCATGCTGCGCGTCCCATTCCGGTTCCTCGAAGGCTGCCTGATCGCAGCCAAGGGGATCGAGTCGAAGCACGTCTTCATCTACATCCGTGGCGAGTACGAGCGGGAGTTCGAGGTGCTCGTCGACGCGCTCGAGCAGATGCGCGCCGGGAAGCTGGTCGGCGACGTGACGATCGTGATCCATCGCGGCGCCGGCGCCTACATCTGTGGCGAGGAAACTGCGCTCCTCGAATCGCTCGAAGGTCGGCGTGGCACTCCGCGCACCAAGCCGCCCTTCCCGGCGATCGCCGGTCTCTACGCCTCGCCGACCGCGGTCAACAACGTCGAGTCGATCGCAACCGTCCCGCCGATCCTCGAGCTCGGGGGAGCCGAGTACGCGAAGCTCGGGGTCGAGAACTCTGCCGGTACGCGTGTCTTCTCACTCTCGGGCAACGTGCAGCGGCCCGGGAACTACGAGCTTCCGCACGGCTACCCCCTTCGCGATCTGATCAACGTCGTCGGTGGCGGGGTCGGCGAGGGTCGCACGCTCAAGGCCGTCATTCCCGGCGGCTCGTCCACCCCGATCCTCACCGCCGCCGAGGTCGAAAGGGTCACCCTCGACTTCGATTCGATGACAGCAGCCGGGACCACGATCGGATCCGCGGCAGTGATCGCCCTCGACGACCGGGTTTGCATGGTGCAGCTGGCGATCCGCGTCTCGCAGTTCTACGAGCACGAGTCGTGCGGAAAATGCACGCCGTGCCGCGTCGGAACGCGATGGCTCACGCAGATCCTCAAGAAGCTCGAGGCAGGTCGCGGCGACCACGCCGACCTCGACCTTCTGCTCGACGTCGGCGGGCGCATCAACGGAACCTGCCTCTGCCCGCTCGGTGACTCCGACGCAATTGCGGTCGCGAGCTACGTCTCGAAGTTCCGGGACGAGTTCCTGCGCCATATCGAGGAAGGCGCCTGCCCCTACGCCGGCGGCTCGTCGCTCGACGGGATCCTCGCTCCGACGGATGTCCACGCCGCCCATCTGACGCACGCGAACATCGAACGGCGACTCGAGGTCGTGGGATGACGTCCAGATGAGCGAGGTCGTCAAGCTCACGATCGACGATCGGGAGATCGAGGTCGCGAAGGGCACCGGGCTCGTAGAGACGGCTGCGGCCGCCGGGATCGAGATTCCCGTCTTCTGTTACGAGCCGCGCCTCGGCCCTCCGGTCGGTGCCTGCCGAATGTGCCTCGTCGAGATCGAAGGGATGCCGAAGCTCCAGGCCGGCTGCACCCTGAGCGCGCAGGACGGCATGGTCGTCCGTACGGCCGCGACGTCGAGCAAGGCGGCGGGTGGGCAGAACAGCACCCTCGAGTTCATCCTCGTCAACCACCCGCTCGATTGCCCCGTCTGCGACAAGGGCGGCGAGTGCCCGCTTCAGGATCTCACCTTCCGTTACGGCCCCGGGTCGACGCGGATGACCTTCGAGAAGCAGACCTTCGAGAAGCCGATCCCGGTGTCGCCGCTGATCGCACTCGATCGCGAGCGTTGCATCCTCTGTTACCGCTGCACGCGCTTCTCGAGCGACGTCGCCGAGGACGGCCAGCTCATTGCCCGCAACCGCGGCGCGTTCACCGAGATCGCAACGTTCGGCGAGGATCCTTACCGAGCACCCTTCTCCGGGAATGTGGTCGAGCTCTGTCCGGTCGGCGCGCTCACCTCGACGCAGTACCGCTTCGAGGGTCGCCCGTGGGAGATCCAGTCCGTGCCGACGGTGTGCGGAGCGTGCCCCGCCGGCTGCAACATCCACGCCACCACGCGTGACGGGAAGGTCAAGCGCGTCCAGTCGCGCAACCACCCTGACCTGGACGGCGGTTGGCTGTGCGACAAGGGTCGCTTCTCCTACCCGCATCTCTACGCCGAGGATCGAATCACCGAGCCGCTCGTTCGCGGCGACGCATGGCCTCGCTCCGGTCAGCTGGGACGAGGCCCTGGACACCGCGGAACGCCTCCTGCGCACGGCCGAGGGTCGGGTCGTGACCGCGCTCTCGGGCGGCGAGACCACGGAGATCGCGTACGGCCTCGGCCGGCTCCTTCGCACCGGGCTCGGGGCCCACTCGGCGATGCTCGCCGAGTCGACCTCGTCGGCGCTCGACGCGTTCCGTGCGCCGCTCTCGACCATAGGCACGGCAGAGCTGATCGTCATCGTCGGCGACGATGCCGTGGTCGATCGCGTCGCGATCGTCGATCTCTGGCTCAAGCAGGCCGCCAGACACGGAGCGGAGATCGTGACGATCGGCGCCTCCGGAGTGGTGAAGACTGCGCCGGGGAGCGCCGCCGACGCCCTCGCTGACCTCGTCGCGGGAAAGAGCGATCTGGCCGAGCGGTTGCGGTCGTCCGAGCGGGCCGTCCTGATCTGGTCGGGCCGCGGTGGAGGAGGAGGCGCGCGGCTTGCGGAGGCCGCCGCTGCCCTCGGCTTTGCCGAGAAGCCCGGCTGCGCCGCCTTCCACCTTCCGTCGACGCCAAACGGCCGCGCGGTGGCCGATGCCTGGGCCGCGGCAGACGACGGTGACGAGAGCGAGCCCGAGCGCATCGCCCTGCTCGTCGTCTCAGGCGACGACGCCGCTGCCTCGCCCGGGGTGCGCGCACTTGCCGAGCACGCCGACAGGGTGATCGCAATCACCATGTTCCACGGGCTCGCGGTGGGCTGGGCCGATCTCGTGCTTCCCGCGACTGCGGCGCTCGAGCGCGAGGGAACGACGATGAACCTCGAGGGTCGGGTACAGCGCGCAGCGCCGTGCCGTGATCGCGCCGGTCCCGGACGAGCTCGCGTGGATCGCAAAGCTCGCAGCGCGCTTCGACGTCGAGCTCTCTCCTCACGCCGCGGTCGTCTTCGAGGAGCTCTCCGCCAAGCTCTACGGCGGCCTCACGCTCGAAGACCTCGGTGATCAGGCGCCGCTCGCGGCCCGGGCTCCGTACGCAGCCCCCGAGCCGCGCGCCGCTTCACCGGCTTCCGCCCCGAAAGCGAGCGTGCCCGCGGGAGGTCACGTTCTCGACGAGCTCCGCCTCCTGCCCTACCGGCCGCTCTTCTCCGGCCCTCAGGTCGAGCGGGTCGCAGAGCTGCAGTTCCTGCGGCCGCAGGCGGAGGTAGCGCTCTCGGTCGCGGACGCGGAGCGCCGAGGCATCTCAACCGGTGATGAGGTCACGGTTCGCTCGAACGGCACGTCCGTCGCCCTGCGCGCGCGCGTCGATCGACGACTGGTCGACGGGGTCGCGCGCATCGCCGATGAGCACGCCGGTGACCTCCACCAGCAGGTCGAGGTCGTGAAGGCATGACGGGCTGGCTCGTCGTCGCAGGCACCGGCTCGAATGGGGAGACCTGGTGGATCGCCGCGATCAAAGCGGTGATCATCATCAACCTCGTCCTTGCGACGTTCGCGTACCTCACCCTCGCGGAGCGAAAGGTGATGGGGCGGATGCAGCTGCGCTACGGGCCCAACCGCGCCGGGAAATTCGGTCTTCTACAGCCGATCGCCGACCTGATGAAGCTGATCCGCAAGGAGAGCTTCTTCCCGGCCGCCGCGGTCGACAGCCTCTACATCATCTCGCCCTTCCTGGCCGCGTTCACCGCGCTGACGACGTTCTCGGTGATCCCCTGGGGCCCGGGCTGGGTCATCGGGGGCTACCAGGTCAACGGTTACGTCGCGGATCTTCCGATCGCGCTGATTCTCATCTTTGCGATCGGCTCGCTCGGGGTCTACGGGTTCATCATCGGGGGCTGGGCCTCCGACTCGAAGTACTCCCTCCTCGGGTCGATGCGCACGTGCGCCCAGCTCGTCTCGTACGAGGTGTCGCTGGCGCTCTCTGTGCTCGGCGTCGTGATCATGGCGAAGTCGCTCTCACTGGTCGACATCGTCTCCGCCCAGGGTGTGGACGTCTGGTACGTCATCCCGCAGTTCGTCGGCTTCGCGATCTTCCTCCTTGCCGGAACCGCCGAAACAGCGCGCGCACCCTTCGATCTCCCCGAAGCCGAGCAGGAGCTCGTTGCCGGCTACCACACCGAGTACGGCGGGATGCGATTCGGGCTCTTCTCGATGTCGGAGTACATCAACCTGATCACGCTCTCGGCGCTCGCAGTGACGCTCTTCCTCGGAGGTTGGCACGGGCCCTGGCTCCCCGGGCCGATCTGGTTCCTCATCAAGCTGTTCGCGCTCCTCTTCATGTTCATCTGGATGCGCACCACGCTCCCGCGGCTCCGCTATGACCAGCTGATGCGCTTCGGTTGGAAGGTGCTGCTTCCGGCGGCGACGATCAACGCCGTGTGACCGCGATCCTGGTGGTGTGGCTGTGAGCTCGACGTTCGGGACGCTCAAGGGCTTCGGGGTGACGTTCAAGCACATCTTTTCGAAGCCGATCACCCAGCAGTACCCGGAGTACAAGCGCCCGTTGTATCCGCGGTTCCGCGGCCGGCACCGCCTCCATCTTCACGAGAACGGGCTCGAGAAGTGCGTCGGCTGCTCGCTCTGCGCGGCTGCCTGCCCGTCCGACTGCATCCGGGTGGTCGCCGACGAGAACACCGCGGAGAATCGCGTCTCGGCCGGTGAGCGCTACGCGCGCATCTATGAGATCAACCTCTCTCGCTGCATCTTCTGCGGCTACTGCGAGCTCGCCTGCCCGTTCGACGCGATCACCCTCGGAAACGAGTTCGAGCTCTCCGAGTATTCGCGCGACGACCTGATCTACACGAAGGACATGCTCCTCGCAGAGCCGATCAAGCGCGTTCCGATCCAGGATCCCGGCATGTACGACACCCCGATTCCCGCCTACAAGAGCTCCTCGTAGCGCATGGGCAACTTCGCCGTCTGGGTCATCTGGGTGATCGCGGCAACCGCCTGCGTGCTGACCGCATTGCGCGTCGTGACTGCGGTGAACCCGTTTTCGTCCGCTCTCTCGCTGATCGGCAACCTCGCTTCACTGGCGGTGCTCTACCTCCTTGCCTCGGGTGAGTTCGTCGCGGCCGCGCAGGTGCTCGTGTACGCCGGCGCGGTGATGGTGATGTTCCTCTTCGTTCTGGCGTACCTCGGCGGTCGCGCAGACGCCCCCTTCGCCGGTGGCCACCGTGGCTTTCAGGCCGCCTCGATCGGTGCCTCCGCCGCGTTGCTGTCGGTGACGCTCGTCGCCCTCGCGATGGACGCAACCGAGAGCCTCTCCGACGAGGCCGAGATCGGCCGAAGCTTCGGCAGCCCGCAGGAGATGGGCAGGCTCTTCCTCACCGACCACCTGCTTGCGTTCGAGATCACCTCGATCGTCCTGCTCGTCGCGGCCGTTGGCGGAGTCGATCCTCGGGACGCGTTCGGCCGCCGAGGACGAGGCGGACGCCGAGGCAGCCGGCGGCGCGACGGGAGCGCCGCGTGAGCGGCCCGGGGATCCCGTTCTACCTCGCCGTCTCGGCGATGCTGTTCGCGATCGGCGCGATGGGCGTGCTCCTTCGACGGAGCGTGCTCATCGTGCTGCTGTCGCTCGAGATCATGCTGAACGCATCGAACCTCGCCCTCGTGGCTTTTTCGCGTCTTCACGGCGCGATGGACGGACAGGTCTTCGCCCTCTCGGTCATGGCGGTCGCGGCCGCTGAGGTGTGTGTCGGCCTCGGCTTGATCGTTGCGATCGCGAGGCGAAAGCTCGACCTCGACGTCGACGCGTTCACGGAGCTTCGCGGGTAGATGGCCGTCGGCGGTTGGATCTGCCTGCTTGCGCCCCTCGTGGGCTGCCTCGCGATCATCGCCGCCGGCGAGCAGATCACCCGCCGTCAGGCCGGGATCATCTCCACCGCCTCGGTGTTCGTGGGGTTCGCGGGTGCGCTCGTCGCGTTCTTCGCATCGCTCGGCGAGCACCCCGACGAGAGGTCGGAGTTGTCGACCGCGTGGACCTGGCTCGGCGCCGGTCAGTTCAAGGTCCAACTCGAGATCCTGGTCGATCCGCTCTCGCTCGTGATGATGCTCGTCGTCACCGGGGTCGGTGGGCTCATCGTCCTCTACTCGAACGGGTACATGGCGGGTGACGACGAGGAGCGGCGCTACTTCGCCTACATGGCGTTCTTCGTCTTCGCGATGCTCATGCTCGTGGAGGGCGGCAACCTGCTCCTCCTGCTCGTCGGCTGGGGGCTGGTCGGGTTGGCGTCCTACCTGCTGATCGGCTTCCACCATGACCGCGCCTCGGCGATCGCTGCTGCCAAGAAGGCCTTCGTCGTCAACGCAATCGGGGACGCGATCATGGCGCTCGGGCTCTTCCTTGCGATCGCAAAGGTGGGGTCGCTCGACTACGGCGCGGTCTTCGAAGCCGCCTCGAGCGGCGCGCTGTCCGACACGGTCGTGGCGCTGATCGCGCTCGGGTTGCTCGGCGGAGCGGTGGCGAAGTCGGCCCAGGTGCCGCTCCACACGTGGCTCCCGGACGCCATGGAGGGCCCGACCCCGGTCTCCGCGCTCATCCACGCAGCGACGATGGTCACAGCAGGCGTCTACCTGATCTGCCGCACGCACCCGGTGTTCGAAGCGGCTCCGCGCGTCCAGCACCTCGCGGCGGTCATCGGTCTCGTGACGTTGCTCGCCGCCGGCCTGATCGCACTCGTGCAGTGGGACATCAAGCGCGTCATCGCGTATTCGACGATGTCGCAGATCGGCTACATGTTCCTCGCGGCGGGAATCGGCGCCTACGGGTTCGCGATGTTCCACCTCGTCACTCACGCCTTCTTCAAGGCGCTGCTGTTCCTCGCTGCCGGTCTCGTGATCCATCACCTCGACGGAGAGCAGGACATCCGCAAGATGGGTGGGCTCCGGAAGGAGATGCCGTTCACCCACGCCACCTTCCTGATCGGAACGCTCGCGCTCGTCGGGATCCCACCGCTTGCCGGTTTCTGGTCGAAGGATGCGATTCTCGCCGGTGCGCTCGCGGACGACAGCGTTCTGGGCTGGGCGCTGCTGGCGGGTGGCGTGCTCGGCGCCTTCCTCACCGGCATCTACGCGCTGCGTCTCTACCTGAAGGTCTTTCACGGCGAGCCCGCGACGGCGCGTGGGCACGACGTCGCCCATGCTTCCACCCACCATGCCGAGGGGCCACGCTCGATGCTCATCCCGGTCGCGGCGCTGGCAGTCCTCTCGGTTGTCGGCGGGCTCCTCCAGGTCCCCGGGCTCTGGAGTGTCTTCGAGGACTGGCTGCAGCCTGGTCGCCGAGCAACTCGTCGAGCCGAGCGCCGCGCAGGAGTGGCTGGTCAGCGCCGTCACGGTCGCAGTCGGCCTGGCGGGGATTCTCGTCGCCCGCGCCGCGTTCCTCGCGGGGCGGGAGGTCGTCGCCGACGGCCCGTCCCGGACGTTGCTCGAGCACAAGTTCTATTTCGACGAGCTCTACGACGCGGGCGTCTCGCGGCCGTACCAGCTGCTCGCGTCGCGCCTGCGCTCTGATGTAGAGGAGCCGTTCGTCCACGGGTCGCTGGACCAGGTCGCCGCCGGAACGGGCCGCGTCGCCGGTGGAGTCGGCCGGCTCCAGGCCGGAGCTCTACGGACGTACGCGTTCGTCATCGCCGTCTGCCGTCATCGTCCTCGCGGTCGTGTTCGTGGTGCTCCGCTGATGCAGGCGACGCATCCTCATCGCGATCCCGATGGTGTCCGCGCTCGTCGTGTGGCTGCTTCCCGTTCGCCGCGACCTGACCGGGTTCGTCGCCGGGTTGGCCGCGCTCGCCGATCTCGGGATCTGGGTCGGAAGCCTGCGTGGGTTCGACTTCGACACCGCAACCCTCAACTTCGACCAGCATCACACGTGGCTCGAGGATCTCGGGTTCTCGTACTCGGTCGGCTTCTACGGCTTCCAGTTCTGGCTCACGGGGCTCACGATCGTCGTCGGTGCGGCCGCGATCGGCTACGGGATCCTGGCGGGCCGGGAGAGACCGCGCGCGTACTTCGGGCTGCTCCTCTTCCTGATCGGATCGCTCGTCGGCGTCTACGCCTCGCAGGACCTGCTCCTGTTCTACATCTTCTTCGAGGCGATGCTGATCCCGATCTACGTGCTCGTCGGCGTGTGGGGCGGGCCTGGCCGGGTAAAGGCCACCGTCACGTTCGTGATCTACACGATGGCGGGATCGCTGCTGATGCTCGGCTCGATCGTCGCGCTCGGCATCTCCAAGGGGACCTTCTCCCTCGCCGAGCTCGGGACGAGCGACAACGACCTCGTCTTCCTCGGCTTCCTCGTGGCCTTCGCGATCAAGGCGCCGCTGCTGCCGTTCCACGGCTGGCTGCGCGCCGCCTACACCGAGGCACCGCCGGAGCTCGGCGCGATCCTCTCGGGCGTGGTTTCGAAGGCGGCGGTGTTCGGCCTGATCTGGATCGTGCTCCCGCACTTCCCCGAGCCGGTGGACAACTGGCGCGATGTCGTGCTGGTCCTGGCCGCGGCCACGCTCGTCTACGGGTCGGTGCTCGCCTTCCGCCAGCCCGACGTGCGCGGCGTGATCGCGTACTCGTCGATGGGTCAGATGGGCCTGATCATCCTCGGGATCTTCGCGAGCAACGATCTCGGGCTCGACGGCGCAGTGCTGCAGTCGGTGAACCACGGTCTCGTCTCCGCCTCGCTCTTCCTGCTCGCTGGAATGATCGAGGCCCGGACGGGCACCGGCGTGTTCTCCGAGCTCGGCGGACTGGCGAAGGGGCGCCCCGTGCTCGCAACGCTCGTGATGGTGGTGGGCGTGTTCACCCTCGCCGTCCCGGGCTCGGCGAACTTCGCAGGTGAGTTCGCGATCCTGGCCGGGCGTCTTCTCGAGCGGGTGGGGCTACGCGGCCGTCGGTGCGGTCGCGATCGTCCTCGGCGCGCTCTACGCGCTCCGCTCTCATCTCGGCTCTCCTGCACGAGCAGCGTGGAGCGGCGGTGAGGGCGGAGAGCGGCGATCTCGTCGGTAACGAGCTCTTTCTCGTAGTCCCGCTCGTGGCGCTGCTGGTGGCGCTCTCGGTCTGGCCCGCGGCGGTCAGCCAGCACTCGTTCCCAGGCGACGCACCCGCGACGACCGTGAACGGAGTGCCGTTCTGATGGTTGCTGCGATCGCGACCCCTAGCGTCGACTGGCTCGCGCTTTCGCCCGCGTTGGCTCCGCTCGCCGCCGCGGCGGTCGCGCTGCTCGGGGCGGTGCTCGTGCCCGAGCGCGCCAAGCGCACCTTCTCCGCGTTCGTCACCTTCGCCGGCTTCGTCGACGGCCGGCGTGCTCGCAGGCATCGTGTACCACCGAACAGCCGCCCCGGTATCGCTCATCGCCGACTCGATGAGTCGCGACCGGCTGGCCGCGCTGACACAGGTCATCCTTGCGGCGATCGGCGCGGTGGTCGTTCTCGTCTCGATCGGTGATCGGCGACGCGACCACGTCGGGGAGTACTACTCGCTGCTCGGGGTCGCGGGTGCCGGGATGATCTTCTTCGTCTCGGCCGGGAACCTGATGACCCTGTTCCTCGGTCTCGAATGGTTCTCGATCGCGCTCTACATCCTCTGCGCGATGGACACCCACCGCCGCACGTCGCTCGAGGCCGGGCTCAAGTACCTGATCGTCGGAAGCTTCGGCTCCGCGATCCTGCTCTTCGGCTCTGCGCTGACGTACGGCTCGACCGGCGAGCTGGCCTTCGAGGCGATCCGCAACGCACCGTCTGCCGACGATCCGCTCTTCGTGGTGGGGATGGCGATGATCATCGCGGGCCTCGCCTTCAAGGTCTCGGCCGCCCCGTTCCACATGTGGACACCGGACGTCTACCAGGGGGCGCCAACCACGGTGACGGCCTTCATGGCTGCGGCGACGAAGGTCGCAGCCCTCGTCGTCACGCTTCGCGTCCTCGTCATCGCCTTCCCCGAGCAGTCGGAGCTGTGGACGATCGCGGTCGCGGTCCTCGTCGTCGCCTCACTCGCGATCGGGAATCTCGGCGCACTCGTGCAACGCGATCTCAAGCGCCTGCTCGCGTACTCCTCGATCTCCCACGCCGGGTTCGCCCTGATGGCGATCGCCGCCGGAAACGCGCTCGGTGCCAAGGCGCTTCTCTTCTACCTCGTCCCGTACGCGGCGGCGACGCTGGGCGCGTTCTCCGTTGTTGCGGCACGCGAGCGAGAGCTCGATCGCCCGGTGAGCCTTTCCGCGATGGAGGGCCTCGGCTGGGAGCGCCCCTTCCACGGAGTCGCGATGTGGGTGTTCATGCTCGGGTTCGCGGGCTTCCCGCTGACCGGTGGGTTTCTGGGCAAGTTCTACGTCTTCTCGGCCGTGTACACCGCGGGTTGGTGGTGGCTCGTGGTGATCGGCCTCCTCGCAACCGCGGTGAGCCTGGCGTACTACCTCTCGGTGATCCGGGCGATGTACATGCGTCCCAGCCAGGTCACCGGCACCGTCGTCGTCGCGGGCGGCGCAACGCGGCGCGACTTCGGTCTCGACGCTGCGATCGCGCTGGCGCTCGCGGTGACCATCGGCTCGTTCTTCTTCGCCCAGCCGATCGTCGACCTCGCTCGCGACGCTGCGGCGACGCTCCCGTTCTAGTTAGCCTTGCCCCGATGAGTGGCACCACCACCTTCACGTGGCTCGGCCACAGTGCGCTTCGATTCGACACGCCCGGCGGAACGCGTCTGTACGTCGACCCGTTTCTCAACGGAAACCCTGCCTGCCCCGAGAGTGAACGCTCGCCCGAGCGCTGCGACGTGATCGCGGTCACGCATGGTCACGGCGATCACATCGGAGACGCGGTAGCCCTCCACCGTCAGTTCGACTCACCCGTCGTCGGTCAGGTCGAGTTGCGTCGCTGGCTCACCGAGAACGGGGTCGCCGACGACAGCGGAGCGCACTCGATCAACAAGGGCGGGACGGTGACGCTCGGCGATCTCAGGCTGACGCTGACCCACGCAAACCACTCATCCACCGCTCCCGACGGGCGCAACGTCGGTGAGTCTTGCGGTTTTGTGATCCGGCCGGAAGGCGGCGCCACGATCTACGTCGCCGGTGACACAAGCATGAGCGCCGACATGGCGCTCATCGGGCGCCTGTACAAGCCCGACGTCGCGGTCCTTCCAATCGGCGACCACTACACGATGGGGCCTGATGAAGCCGCAATCGCGGCCGAGCTCGTCGGGGCGCCGGTCGTCATTCCGTGTCACTGGGGCGCCTTCCCGATCACTACCGGCACGCCGGCGATGCTCGAGCCACTCCTGCCCGCGGGCATTCGCCTACTCACGACCGAGCCGGGTGAGACCGTGACGCTGTGACCCGGGTGATGCCTCCGGTTGCGACGTACTCGATCTGCGCGTGCGATCTCGACGCCGGGCAATGGGGTGTCGCAACACAGTCGAAGTTCCTCGCGGTGGGATCGGTCGTGCCGTGGGCCGCGCCACACGTCGGAGCAATCGCGACGCAGGCGTACGCAAACCCGCGCTACGGGCCGGACGGTCTCGAGTTGCTGCGGGGGGGAGCCACCGCCGACGAGGTCGTCGCGCTCCTCACGGAGGCCGATTCGGACGCTGCAATCCGCCAGCTCGGGGTCGTCGACGGAGCGGGTGGAGCCGCCACCTTCACGGGAACCGAGTGCCACGCGTGGGCGGGCGGTGCCACCGGCGACGGATACGCGGTCCAGGGCAACATTCTCGTGTCCGAGGACACGGTCACGGCGATGAGCGCGGCCTACGAGTCTTCGACCGGCCGGCCACTCGCAGAGCGGCTGCTCGCCTGCCTCGATGCCGCCGAATCGGCCGGCGGGGACAGTCGCGGCCGACAGGCGGCAGCCCTGCTCGTCGTCGAGCGCGACGCCGGGTACGCCGGGCTGTCCGACACGCTCGTCGATCTCCGGATCGACGACCACGCAGACCCCGTGGTGGAGCTTCGGCGCCTCTTTGCGATTCACACGGCTCTCTTCGGCTCGACGCCGCGCTCCGAGTGGCTGATCGTGGAGAATGCGCTCCGTGGCGAGATCGACGAGCGGCTCGGCCGGCTCGGGTTCCGCTCGCTCGTGGACTGGGCCGGTGTCGAGAATCTGGAGGAGCGGGTGGACGGTGAGGACATGATCGACCCGGTCGTGCTCGACGTGCTCAGGGAGCGAACCGCATGAGCGAGCGATGGTCGGTGACGCCGATCGCGGAGATCGAGGGCTACGCGGATGAAGGCCGGCCCATGTGGCACATGATTCGCTCGGTGCTCGGGATCGAGGCGTTCGGGATCAACGCCTGGACGTCGACCGAGGACGGACAGGAGCTGATCGTCGAGCACGACGAGGTCGGGACGGGTGCCGGCCGCCACGAAGAGATCTACATCATCGTCACCGGCGAAGCCCAGTTCACGATCGACGGTGAGACGGTCACTGCTCCCGCGGGTACGGTCATCCATGTTCCCGTGCCAACGGTTCGCCGGGCGGCAACGGCAACCGCAGGAACGACTGTGCTCGTCGTCGGCGGTAAGCGGGGGGAGGCGTTCGAGGTGTCTTCCTGGGAGCGCTCCGCCGAGGCGCTCCGCTTCTGGCCGACCGAGGAGTGGGAGCGGGCGATCACGATCCTCCAGCGCGAGCACGTCGAGCATCCCGACAACGCCGGAGTCCTCTACAACCTCGCCTGCGCGGAGGCGCGCTTCGGGCGCACCGACGACGCACTCGATCATCTTCGGCTTGCAATCGAGCTGGAGCCCCGCTTTCTCGACAACGTGAAGGACGATTCGGACTTGGTCTCGTTGCGAGATGACCCGCGCTTCCCCGGCTAATCGTCTAGATCGAGTCGAGTCCGGAGTCGCCGGGTAGCCGGAGCTCCCCCGCGAGGCGTCGGAAGTCCGGGACCGGGTCGGCATCCGGGCGAGCGACGAGAAGCACGGCGCCGTGCTCGGGACCTGCAAGGGCCGAGACCAGCAGTTCCAGCCCGACCGCCAGGGCGAAGGCCTTGTGGGCGTGAGGCCCACCGAAGGGGACGAGCTCGTCGGGTCGGGCAAGCCCGGCGATCACGTCCCCGTGGGTGACCGCACCCATCGACACGTCGACGACGACAGGCTTTCCGTCCGTCGACGGGATGCCGATCGCCAGAGGATTCGTTCCCGTCAGCCTCGGGCCGCCTTCGGGATGCGGCAACCGACGTGGGGAGGTCGCTGTGAGTACGGCCACCAGACCTCCCACCGCAAGGCGTCGTACCCAACAGCCGAGCGAGCCTGTCGGAAAGCAGCTCTCCGCGACGACCAGCGCGGCCTGCTCTGGCGGAGCCGCGAGAATCGCCTCGCAGACTGCCGCGAGCGTCACGTACCCGAGCGCGCCCCCGCCGTGCCAGCGCTCGTAGCCGGGGGCTGTTGCGACGTGCTTTGGGGTCGCGGTGGGGTCGAACGACTGCGTCTCGAGCCATGGGATCCGCGAGTGCCCGTGACCGACTTTCCCGGCTCGCTCTGCCTCGTCGAAATGATCGAAGACCGTGGCGGCATCCGCTGGAGAGAGGCCCAGCAGCCTCGAGCCGTGTGAGAGCTTCCGCACGGGTCATCTGGCCGAGCGTAACCCGCTGGGGACCCGAACATCTTGCTTACGACGGCCACGTCTGCCCCGAACACAGTGCTGGAAGGCTCTACCTCGACCCAGGAGGAGAGGAGCACTACATGCGCAAGACCATCGTTTCGGTGGCTCTCGTCGCTCTCGCGCTTGCCGTCACCGGCTTGGCGGCTGCAAAGCTCAAGAGCACCGGCGTGCAGCCCGCGACGGCAACGTTCGCGACGACGGCGGACAACGAGCGGACCTCGACGTGCCTCGGAAACGGCGACACGTATCGGACCACGACCGGGCGGTACGTCGGGAAGATCGACTTCGCGGCACCGAATGACGATCTCGACGGAGAGCTTCAGTTGAGCCTTCGCGCGGTCTACAACGCGACAGACAAGATTGGCTGGGTCGAAGGCACCTTCCGCACCCGAGATGAGGGCAGGCGGCCAAACGCGTCGCTCCGTGGCGTTCTCGGTGAATCGGGCGGTCAGGTCACGATGAGCGGGTTCGCGAACGGCACGATCAACCGTCGCTTCGCACGACTCCTCGGAGGAGTCACAGCCACGCTCAAGGTGAATGACACCGGCCACATCACCGCGATCGACGGCACGCTGGGGCAGGGAGCACCCACGTTCCCGGCTGTGATCGCGGGAACCGCATGCACCGGCGGCAAGGGTCAGGGAAATGACATCCCGGTCAAGCTCACGGTCAAGGGTGTTCTCCAGGCACTCACTCCGGAGCTGATCACCGTCAATCCAGAAGGCTCGAGCGCACAGTCGTGCGCGATCAAGCAAGGCATTTCGCCATCGACCGCGGGGTACGCCGTCGGTCAGAAGGTGGAGATGAGCTGCGGGATGGTCTCGACGACGATGACCCTCCTGAAGCTCAAGAAGAAGTAGCAGGCCTCGAAGCGCGCGCCGCTCCCAGACCCCCCGGGAGCGAACCGCTGGGCCACGGCCTCCCGACCGGGGCCGTGGCCCTCCTGCTTCTAGAGAACGGTGAGAGCCTTGCGGATCGCGCCCGGACGCCTGGCCCGGAGGGCGTCGGCCAGCCCATAGACGGCGGCGGCCGCCTCGCTGTGCGGAGCCGCTTCGATGACCGGTATCCCGGCGTCTGCTGCCTCGCGAAGCGCCGGGTCGAATGGCACACGACCGAGCAACGGTGCCTCGATCTCGGCTGCCAGGGCATCCCCGCCTCCGGCGCCGAAGAGCTCTTGACCGGTTCCGACGAGGTACGACATGTTCTCGATCACCCCCGTGATCCGCATCCCGGTCTTCTGCGCCATGATCGCGGCGCGGACTGCAACCTTTTGCGCCGCGGGTTGCGGGGTCGTGACGATGACCGCCTCGGCTCGTGGAAGAAGCTGGCCGAGTGAGATCGCGACGTCACCGGTGCCGGGAGGCATGTCCACCACGAGCGTGTCGATCGCACCCCAGTGCACGTCGGAGAGGAACTGCTCGAGCGCCTTGTGAAGCATTGGCCCGCGCCACATGATCGGGCCGTTGTCCTCTGCGAAGAATCCGATCGACATCAGCTTCAGCTCGCCGCGGACGGGAGGGATGATCATCGAGTCGACCACGATCGGCCGCTGGGTGACACCGAGCACGTGCGGGATCGAGTAGCCGTACACGTCGGCGTCGAGGACACCGACGCTCTCACCGCGCTCCGCGAGAGCTGCTGCGATGTTCGCAGTGAGGGTCGACTTGCCGACGCCACCCTTTCCCGACGCGATCGCGATGACGCGCGTCGTCGGGTCGAGCTGCACGGTGCGCTCGGGCCGTCCGCCTCGCAGTCTCGTCGCCAGCGCTGCCTTCTCGTCGGGCGTCATCACGTCGAAGGCAAGGCGAACCCCCGTGACTCCGGCAACCGACCCCACGTGGGCCTGCACCTGATCCTGGAAACTCGAGCGAAGCGGGCAGCCGGCAACGGTTAGCGCGATGGTGACGTCGACGCTCGCGTCAGCCTGCACCACGACCTCGCGAACCATGTCGAGCTCGGTGACCGGCCGCTTGAGCTCGGGGTCGATTACGTGCTCGAGAGCACTGAGAATGGCGTCGCGGTCGGGAGACATCGCCACGACGAGGCTACCACCGGGTCAGTAGTCGTCCGTGGGAGTAGTGGCTGGTTCCCGCATTCGCAATGTCGTGGTTTGCCCCGATGCCCCCGGGGGCGTAGACGCGGATACTCCGGCAAGCCCCACCGCTCGCAGATCAGAGCAGGGATGTCAAACGGGAGGTTTGAGCAAATGAACAGTCGCAGAATTCTCGAGTTGGGCGGCATCATCGCCGGCGTGCTCATGGTCGCGTTCGGTATCGGCGCGCTCATCATGAGCGTCAACGCCCGCAACACCGTGAATGACGAGATCAAGCGGGAGCAAATTGTCGGTTCCGCCGACATGAACCCCGCGGAGATCACGAAGGCGATGGAGGAGGCCGGCCTCAAGGACGTGGCCGCACCGTCGTGCGACGTGGCAGAGCAGAAGATCGAGACGGGTGACGATGCCCGCTGCTTCGCCTCGTACATGCGGATTCACGCGCTCGAGTCGTCGGGCGGGTTGACCTATTCGCAGATGGGCCGCTTCCTCTCAGCGAGCGATCCGGCGGATCCCGCCGGCACGAGTGACGACACGGCGGCTCTGAAGGACGACGCCGGCAAGCCGGTCGCGAACGCCGCCCGCAACACCTGGGTCACCGAGACCGCGCTGGCGACGGCGCTGAACGTCTCGTACATGGCCTCGCAGATCGCTCTCTTCGGACTGATCGTGGGGATCGCGTTGCTGCTCAGCGGCATCGGCTTCATCATCCTTGCCCTCGTCGTCCTCGGAAAGCACGACAAGCCGGCGACCGTCAAGGCGTAACCGGTACGACAGAAACCGGCAGGAGGGCGGTAGGGCATCGACTGCTCCCACCTCCCGGAGCACGAAGGGGCGGCGAAAGCCGCCCCTTTATCGTTCCGCAAGCGCCTCTGCGAGCTGGACGCAGAGCGCCGCGGTGGCAGCGGCGACAATGCGCGACCGCCCTTCGAGATCGAGCGGTGCCGCCGTAAAGGGAGGATCCTCGAAGAGCTCGATTGCGAGCCCGCGCTCCCTCACCAGCAGCTGAGCCGCGGCGATGTCGATCGAGCGCGCCGGCTTGAGGCAGCAGACACCGTCGATTCTGCCGGCCGCAAGGTGGCAGAGCGACAGCGCCAGAGAGCCCATCACCCGGAGCCGCTGCGCAACCCCCACCATCGCCGGCGCCAGCTCGGCAATCGCGGCGGTGGTGGTTCCTTCGAAGGCAAGGATCTCGATTGACTCCTTCGGGCCAGGCGTCGTGAGCGCCGCACCGTTCAGCCGCGCCCCCGAGCCACGCTCGGCGACCCACTCCTCGCCGGCACCGAAATCGTGGACGAACCCGAACACGACGTCGCCCATGGATGGGCCCTCCGCGACTGCGAGCGAGAGCGAGAAGTAGGGGATCCCGCGCTTCGCGTTCACCGATCCATCGATCGGATCGACCACGACGCGCGGCTTGCCCCACCGCGCCCGAAGACCCGCTCCCCGAGCTCCTCGGAGACGAGCACGAAGTCGCCGCCGAGCGCCTCGAGCCGTGCAACCACTGCGTCCTCGCAGGCCGCATCGATTGCCGTCGTATCGTCACCACCCTCGCCCTGCCGCAACACGGGCTCCCGCTCGTCTCGGGTGGGCAAGCGCGCGAGGATCTCCTCGATGTCGGCGACGCAGCGCCGGCAAACCTCGAGCCAGTCGGTCATGCGTCGAGTGGGAGAAAGAGCAAGCCCGAGAGGAGCTTCGGAAAGAAGTACGTCGTCTTCTGCGGCATCACGACCCCGCGACGTGCTCGTTCGAAGACATCTTCGATTCGGGTGGCCCGAAGCAGAAAGGCGCAGTCGGCCTCCTCCTGGTCGACCCGACGCAGCGCCTCCTCGAGGGACGGTGTGTACGAAATGCCCTCGTGACCGAACCGGTCGACGAGCTCGACATCGAGCTCGCCCGGACGGCCGTGGACGAGCCTCGGCGTCGCCTTTCGGTAGAGAACTGCCGCTGCGTTCTCGAACGAAGCCTCGCCGAGACGGTCCATCGCACCCTCGACCGAGGGCACCGTCTCGCCGGGAAGCTCGATGTCCCCGCGGCCGGCGAACACCCTGTGGGTCGGGAAGATCTCGAGCCCCGGGTCGGACGTCGAGACGAGGACGACCAGCATCCGGTTGCTCCCGGACTGCCCGTCCTCGGCCCCGAACGCAACCGCAGTCTCATAGCGGTGGTGCCCATCGGCTATCAGGAGCTGCCGGTCTGCGAAGAAGGCCGAAAGCTCCGCGCCGTCGATCCGCCAGAGCCGCGTGCCCTCGGCCGCCAGATCGGGCTCCCGCCCGGGACCAAAACGGGAGGCTCTCCGTCATAGAGCAGGAAGATCGGCTCGAGTTGAGCTCTCGCTGCGCGGAGGAGTCGAAGCCTGCTCTCCTTCGGGCCAGCGTGCGTCCGCTCGTGTGGCAGCACGGATCCGGTGTCGTACGGCTCTGCGCCGAGCGAAGCGACAAGCCCCGTACGCGTTCGATCGATGCCGTCCGGGCCGACGTAGTCCTGAACCACGACCCAGGCGGCCGGTTCGTCGTCGAGAACGAGGATCCCGTCTTCACGCCATTCGTGAAAGAGTCGTCCAGCCTCCTCCTCGGAGTCGTTCAAGGTGAGGTGAACGACGTTGTGCGGATCGCGCGCCCGATACGCATCGCGTGCCGCCGCATCGAGAACGTCGTACGGCGGCGCAACGAGCGCCTCTGTCGGAGCGGCGTACCGAAGCGCGCGAAACGGCTTGACGTCGGCCACGGTTCGAGCCTACCGATCTCCCTGCGGCCCTAGACTCAGCAGACGATGACCGCGATCCGCGAGCTCCAGGCCGAGCGCACCGTCGAGGGCGTGTACGCCGTCGCCCGAAAGCAACGGCGCAACACACGAGGCGGCAAGCCGTACCTCGTGCTCGAGCTCGTCGACCCGAGCGGGCGGGTCGAGGCCCGCATCTGGGACGATGTCGAGCTCCTCGACAAGCGATTCGACGAGGGCGCGGCAGTCCGGGTGCTCGGACAGGTCGAGCAGTTCGAAGGCCGCCTTCAGATCCGCGTGCGAACCCTCGAGGCGGCCGACGCCGATCCAGCCTCGCTGACCCCTACTCTGCGACGAGATGCCGACGAGCTCGAGGGCTTTCTCGAGTTCCTGACCTCGGAGATCACCCACACGGGTCTGGCAACACTGACGCGAGAGTTGCTCGCGAGACAATGCCGTCAGTGAAGGTTTTCGAAACCTCCCTGCGGCCGGCGCCGAGGCCCATCACGGTTACGCAGGCGGACTTCTGGAGCACACGGTCGGCGTCGCGACGCTCTGCCGCGAGACGGCGCAACTGCACCCCCGCCTGCGCCACGACCTCCTCCTTTCTGCCGCGCTCCTCCACGACATCGGTCGCGTCGCCGAGCTTGGGCGCGGGCCTGCGTTCCGGCCGACGGAGGAGGGTCGTCTGCTCGGTCACGTGCACCTCGGGCTTCGGCTCATCGAGCAGCATGGGGCAGCGGTCGAGACGGAGGTCCTCGCTGAGCTCCTCCACGCGATCGCGACGCACCACGACCGTCCTGCGGCGCGTACTGCCGAGGCTGCTGTGCTCTACCACGCGAACCAGCTCGACGCCCAGGCGGCGACGCTCTCGGTCGGCTCACAGCGCGACGCGTAGACGAGCCGCTCGCATCCGAGTTCGGGAGCCCGCCGTGCATACAGTGGCAGGATGGGCCCCTTCTTCGCGCTCGGCGCGGGTTTCTGCTTCGGCACAGGTGACTTCCTCGGCGGGTTTGCCTCGAAACGGGCGTCGGCCGTCCTCGTGCTCGCCGCGTCGCAGCTCATCGGCCTCATCGGAGTGGCGACCTGGCTCGTTCTGACGAGTGACCCACTGCCACCCCGAAGCGACCTCCTTGCCGCCGCCGGCGGCGGCGTTGCCGGCGCACTCGGGATCCTGGCGCTCTACTCGGGGCTCTCCATCGGTGCGATGGCGATCGTGGCACCCGTCTCCGCGATGTCCCCGGCGGTGCCGCTCATCGCAGACGTTGCGCAGGGAAAGTCACCTCAGACGCTCGAGCTCGTCGGCATGGCCGTTGCGGTCACGGGTGTTGCGATCCTCTCGCGCGATTCGGGCGCAGGCACCACCCGCTTCGCGACAGGCTTCGGTCTCGCACTCGTAGCGGCGCTGTGTTTTGGCCTCTTCGACATCGGCCTCGACGCCGGCTCGGATGCAAGCGTCCCGTGGGCCGCGGCGACCACCCGACTTGCAGGCAGCGTGCTGGCGGTCACCGCTGTGCTCGTCATGCGGCGAGCACCCGGACCGCTCCGTGCCGTTGCGCCGATCGTGCTTCTGATCGGGCTCTTCGATACCGCCGGGAACGTCGCCTTCGCCCTTGCGTCGACCCGAGGGCTCGTCAGCGTTGCGGCCACGCTCTCCTCGCTCTATCCCGTGGTGACCGTCGCCCTTGCGGTCGCACTGCTTGGTGAGCGGCCAACGAGACCACAGGTGGGAGGCGCTGCGCTTGCGCTCGCCGGGGCGACCCTCATCGCGGCGTAACAGCCGCGTCGGACTCAGACGTTGTCAACCGTGGCGCCGAAGGCGGACGAGCGCGCGCTGCGCTTTCGTTCGCACGTCGAGCCCACCGGAGCGGAGGTAGATCGCCTTCGCGCGCGGCCGGAGCTCACCGTGGTAGAGGTGACGGAGGACGCCGGCGGGCGATCGTGGGTTGATGCGCACGATCCCGACGACGCGGCCCGAGGTTGCGTACTGCGCCTTCGTCCCATCGGCGTTCCCGAGCAGCTCGACCGCATCCAGCCGCTGCGCCACGCACTCCTCGAAGACCGCCTGGTCGAGAATGTGCCCGGGCGAGAAGCTCCTGAAGCGCTCGTCGTAACCAGCTCTTCAGGCCCCACAGCCGTCGCCGGTACAGAAGGTCGAGCTGCATGGCGATCGGCTCCCCGTCCACGCCCAGGCGCGGCATCCGTAGCCAGCCTCGCCCTGCGAACGCCTCACCCATCCGGGTGAAGAACGCGAGCGTGTCAGGGACTCGAGTCGATAGATGTTCCGCTGCGCCCCTTCCAGCCGGAGCCTTCGAGCCCGACGAACTCCTCGAGCGCTACCGCCGGGTCGGCGGGCGGAGCGAGCAGGTCGAAGCGCACGTCGTGCGCGCGCTCGAGCCGTCGGAGTCTGTTCGCGAGCGCCTTGCTTCCGCTGCGCCCCACACCGGGCCTGTGCGCGCCCCTCGGCGGCCGGTCCCACGAGGTCGATGACAGGGGGACGGAGCCAGGGGTCGACGAGCACCAGACTTCGGCTCGCCGCGGCGCGGAGACCCGACTCGACGGACCGACCCTCGTCGAGCGGCAGGCTCCAGATGGTCAGCGTGGGATAGGCCTCCAGTGCCGCCCCGACGATGGTTCTGACGTCAGACGGATCGACGCCCAGGGGCTCGAAGACCGGGGTGTGCTTGTTGGTGGGTGCCGTCGCTCGTCGTCCCTCGACGATCAGCGGCAGCGCAGCAGCGAGCCGGCCGTCGCGCCAAAGAACGAGTGTCCGGAGCTGACCCGGGTGGGCGAACGCCTCGACCCAGGGGAGGAGCCATTCGAGCTGCATGAACGGCGACCAGTGCTCGTCCGCGAGCTGCGTCCACTGGTGGCGCAGCCCTGCAAGCGCTTCCTCGCCGTCGAGCCATTCGAGCCGATCCACGGGCCGAACTCTCGCACACCCCGACGGGTGGACGTCACCAGCCGACGCGCCGGACGGCGGCGTGCGCTCAGACGTTGAAGCGGATGTTGAGGCAGTCGCCGTCGGCGACGATGTAGGTCTTTCCCTCGAGTCGCTGCGTTCCGCGCCGCACCGTTTCCGCGTGTGAGCCGGCATCGATGAGCTCGTCCGCCGGGGTCACCTCACAACGGATGAAACCGCGTGCGATATCGGTATGGATCGTGGCGGCTGCGTCGAGGGCGGTCTCACCGCGGCGCAACGTCCACGCGCGGGTCTCCTTGTCTCCGACCGTGAAGAACGTGATCAAGCCAAGTGCCTCGGAGAGTCGCCGGGTGACCTCGTCGAGCGCCGACGGTCCGTCGCGGAACTCAGATGCCTCGTCGTCCGGGAGATCCGCCAGCTCGGCCTCGAGCTTGCAGTCGATCCCGCCAGGTCCGTTGATCAGGGGGATCACGGGCTTGGCTGTCAGCGGTTCCAGCTCTGGGGGAAGCTCGCCCTGCCACTCGGCGAGCCCTTTGCCGGCTTCGAGGTGTGCGAGCAACGTCGCCAGGGTCTCGGCCTCCTTCCGCTTGGAGGCGTCCCCCGACTTTGCCTCCTTCTGGACGCGCTCGAGGCGACGCGCGACATGGTCGGTGTCGGCGACGAGAAGCTCCAGCGCGAGGGTTTCGAGATCGCTCTCCGGGTCGGCGCCCTCCGAGTAGCCATCCGCAACCGCGAGAATCGCGTCGACCTGGCGAATGTTGCCGAGCAGCTGCGCTCCGGTGCCCGGAACGTCGACGACGCGAACCGCAGCGGGTGTCACCTTGCGAGCGCTGACGATCGCCGCAAGCTTTTCGAGCCGCTCATCGGCGATCGCGGCCATCCCCACGTTGGCCTTGTCGGTTACCGACGCGTAGGCCGTGATCTCCGCACCGGCCTTCGTCAACGCGTTGAAGAGCGTTGTCTTCCCGCTGTTCGGGAGCCCCACGATTCCGACTTCGAGTGCCATGCGGCGCTCAGGGTAGTCGCAGAGATCGCCCACCGAGCGCAGGAGCCTTGCTCTCGAGCTTGCCGGCCTGTTCAATCGGCCTGTGAAGTGGGCCGGCTCGCTCGCAATTGCGACAATCGGGGTCAACTGAAGAGACCGGAAGCCGACAATCCAAGAGTCGCCTTTGAATGGATCGGAGCCTGAGTGACGAGTACCCCATCCGGCCCCCGCCGTCGAGAGCCATCCGACGTGGCCCCGAGAATCAGGAGCCTGTACCCCGACGACCACCCATGAGCGATCGAGCACAAGCACGAGACGACGAAGTCGAGTTTGAGGGGTTGGATCGACTGCTGTTCGACGAGCTCGACACGATGGTGTGCACGCTCGACCTCGACGGAGCGTTCACGTCCGTCAATCCGGCCGGCGAGAGCCTGACGGGCTACGCGGCCTCGGAGTTGGTGGGTCGACCCGCCGTCGAGCTGGTGGCGCCCGAGCTCCAAAGCGACGCAACCCGACAGTTCCGCTCCCGGTTGGCACGATCTTCGGCTCGGCCCCCACGGGAGACGGTTCTTGTCACGCGGGCGGGGAAGCGCGTTCCGATCGAGGTGGCCTCGGCAGTGTTGCGCCGGGACGGGCACCCTGTCGGCCTTCTCGGCATCGTGCGCGACCTCAGCGAGCGTCAGCGCACCCTCGAGGTCTTGCACGAGAGCAACGAACGGTTCCGCAGCGCCTTCGAGTCCGCACCGATCGGGATGGCGCTGGTCGCACCGGACGGCACGTTCCTGCAAGTGAATCCGTCGCTGTGCGAGCTCGTCGGGTACACGGCCGAGGAGCTGCGCACCTTGACCTTCCAGGACATCACCTGTCCCGACGACCTCGCCGCCGATCTGGAGCTCGTGCGTCGGACTCTTGCCGGTGAGATACGCACGTACCACATCGAGAAGCGCTACCTCCACAAGAGTGGAAGGGTGGTCTGGGCGAATCTTTCCGTCTCGCTCGTCCATCAGGCAGATGGAAGCCCGCTCCACTTCATCAGCCAGATCAAGGACATCAGCGAGCGCAAGCAGGCAGAGGAGTCGGTTGCCCTCAGCGCGTCACAGCTTGCCGAGGCTCAGCACATCGCGCACGTCGGAAGCTGGGCCTGGGACATCCAGACCGGCGCGATCACGTGGTCGGAGGAGCTCTTCCGGATCTTCGGGGTCGACCCGAACGCGGGTATCACCTTCGAGCGTTACCTGGAGGCGATCCACCCCGACGATCTGGCGCAGGTCGAGGCGACCGTCGCCAAGGCGGTCGAGACGGGAGTCGGATACACGATCGAGCATCGGGTCCTCTGGCCCGACGCAACGATTCACTGGATTCACGGCCGCGCAGAGGTGACGATGGGTGAGCGCGGGGCTATCCGCATGCGAGGTACGGCGCAGGAGATCACAGGGCAAAAGGAGGCCGAGGAGCAGCTCAGACAGGCGGAGCTGCGGTACCGAACACTCGTCGAGCAGCTTCCGCTGACGACCTACATCCGTCCGCTCGACATGTCGCTCCCGAACATCTACTGCAGCCCCCAGGTGGAGCAGCTGCTCGGGTGCACGGCGGAGGAGTGGGAGACCGATCCCAAGATGTACGAGTCGATGGTGCACCCCGAGGACCGCGACCGTGGGCTCGAGGACTTCCGGCGCGTTCGCGAGGCGGGAACACCGCTGCACGAGGAGTACCGGTACATCGCCCGAGACGGAAGGGTCGTCTGGGTGCTCGACAAGACCTATCTCGTCGAGGACGAGAGCGGTGAGACGTTCGTCCATGGGTTCCTACTCGACGTCAGCGAGCGCAAGCAGTTCGAGGAGGAGCGGAGCCGGCTCCAGGAGGAGCTCTACCAGGCGCAGAAGCTCGAAGCGATCGGTCGCCTCGCAGGTGGTGTGGCGCACGACTTCAACAACATGCTCACCGCGATCATGGGCTACAGCGAGCTCCTCCTCGCCCAGCTCGAGGACGACAGCCCGCTCCGTGCCGAGACGCTGCAGATCCGGCGCGCAGCGGACCAGGCTTCCGAGCTGCCGCGTCAGCTACTCGCCTTCAGCCGTAACCAGCCTCAACAGCCGCGCCTCATCGACCTCAACGAGGTCGTCGCTGCCGCGTCCGACCTACTCAGCCGGCTGGTCGGCGAGACGATCGATGTGACCGTCACGTCGACCGCCACGTCACCGTTGGTGGTCGCGGACCCCGCGCAGATAGAGCACGTCCTCCTCAACCTCGTGCTCAATGCCCGCGATGCGATGCCCGACGGCGGCAGCGTCACGATCGAGACGGCAAACGTCGAGCTCACGGCGGAAGGCGCCGCCGAGCGCGCCGGGCCGGCCGGGAGCTACGTCGTCGTCTCGGTCAGCGACACCGGGGAAGGCATCGACGCCGAGACGCGGGCTCGCTTGTTCGAGCCGTTCTTCACGACCAAGCCGCCGGGAAAGGGCGCGGGGCTGGGCCTTGCATCCGTCTATGGCATTGTCAGCCAGAGCCAGGGCTTCGTCGACGTGACGAGTACGCCGGGTCTCGGATCACGCTTCGAGGTCTTCCTCCCGCGCTCCACCGAGAAGCGCGTGCTGCCGGTTGCTTCAACCCCCAGCGAGCAGCCGCCGAGCGCTGTGACCAGCGTCGCCCCGGAGACGAGAACGGTCTTGCTCGCCGAGGATGAGGATGTCGTCCGCATGCTCGTGGTGACGGTTCTCGAGAACGCCGGGTTCAACGTCATCGCCGCAGCGAACGGATTGGAGGCGCTCACTCTGTGGGAGTCGACGCCCGGAGTCGACGTGCTGGTCACCGACATGGTCATGCCCGGGCTCGGGGGTCGGGAGCTCGCCGACCGAATCCTCAGCTCCGCCCCTGGCACCGCCGTGGTGTTCATCTCCGGCTACACCGACGACCAGGTCGGCATGACCGGCGGGGACGGCTCGCCGCAACTCCTGCTGAAGCCGTTTGCGCCCTCCGCACTGGTCGCCTCAATTGCCGCCGCGCTCGAACGGCCAATGCGCGGCCCGAGCACCCCTCGCACCTGACCGGTTCGACGTGCCGCTCGAGCTAGACGCCCGACTGGATTCCGAACCCGACCCGCGCGTCGCGTGCGAAGCGCTTCACGTAGACGATCTGCGGAACGTTGACGGTGATGCGGCCGTCGTCACTATCGAGCGGCAACGAGCCACCCGACCCGGCCGTCACGGCACGCTCGATCGCGTCGGCCGACTCGGCCGTGACGTTGGCCCCGAGGATCTGACCTCCCTCGAACGCGACCTCGATGCGAATCGACTCGGTATCAGCCACGCGCAACCACCTCCGTGAGGACGCCGTGTACGGCGTCTGGATGGACAAAGGCAACCTGCAAGCCGAACAGCCCCTCTCGCGGATGCTCGTCGATCAGCTGGGCTCCCGAAGCGGCGAGCGCGGCGAGCTCTGTGGCTACATCGTCGACCTCGTACGCGACGTGGTGCATCCCCGGCCCCCGCTTGGCGAGAAACCTTCCGACGGGCGTCTCGACGCCCGTCGGGGCCAGCAGCTCGATGCGACTCTCACCGATCATGAGCGACGCCGCCTCGACTCCCTGGTCGGAAATCGACGCCCGGTGCTCGAGCGTGGCGTCGAACAACCGGCAATACGTCGCGACCGCCTCATCGAGATCGGGGACCGCAAGGCCGAGGTGATGGACACCCTTGAAGCTCACGCAGCGATGCTACTCGGACGGTCTTCAGGCGGAACGAGAACAGCGTCGACCAGGCCGTAGGCCACCGCCTCGTCCGGGGTCATGAAACGATCGCGATCGATATCCTCGAGAACCTGCTCGACCGCGCGGCCCGTGTGCCGCGCCATGATCTCGGCCATCTGACGGGTCGTTGCCTCGATCTCGCGGGCCGCGATCGAGATGTCGGTGGGCGCACCGCGAAAGCCGGCGGAGCCCTGATGGATCATCAGCTTCGCGTTCGGCAAGGCAAACCGCTTACCCGGGGCGCCGCCGCAGACGATCACCGCGGCCGCAGACATCCCCATGCCGAAGCAGATCGTGCTCACATCGGGCCGCACGTGCTGCATCGCGTCGTAGATCGCCAGTCCTGCGTACACCTCGCCGCCGGGCGAGTTGACGTACAGGGCGATGTCCTTCTCCGGATCCTCCGCCTCGAGAAAGAGAAGCTGGCCGACAATGAGGTTCGCTATCTCGTCGTCGACCGGCCGACCGAGGAACACGATGCGATCACGAAGAAGGCGGGAATACAGGTCGAAGGCGCGTTCGGCACGGCCGTCGGCCTCGAGTACGGTCGGAACGAGCACGGCGACCTCCATTTCCAGTATTGTGCAACCGTCTGGTTGCACATCATATACGCAACTCGGAGGTTGCAGATGGATGTTTCGCGTGAAGTCGTTCTCCCCGTCACCCGGGAGGAGGCATGGCGTGCGCTGACGGACGCGGAGCGTCTCGGCGAGTGGTTCGCAAACGACGTCGAGCTCGACCCGACCCCTGGCGGCGTGGGCGTGTTTCGCTGGGACAACGGCGAGGAGCGACACGCAACCGTGGAGATCGCAGACGAGGGAGAGGCGCTCGTGCTGCTCTTCGAGGACACCGGCCGAGTTGAGCTCGTGCTGGAGGACGACCCGAACGGGACTCTGGTGCGCGTGCGCGAAACGTCTCCCGAGTGGGGAATCGCGCTCGAGCTCGAGGCGTGCGCCGCGTGGGCGATCGCATAGAGGCCGTCTTTACAGCGCTCGCCGACCCAAGCCGTCGATTCCTCGTCGAACGCCTCGCCGAGCGTGGGGAGGCGACCCCGACCGAGCTGGCCGAGGAGCTTCCGGTAACGCG
This sequence comes from uncultured Actinomycetes bacterium, assembly GCA_963724655.1. Lineage (GTDB taxonomy): Bacteria > Actinomycetota > Thermoleophilia > Gaiellales > Gaiellaceae > Gaiella. Next base: position 507,265 of record CAVRVG010000001.1, read on the forward strand.
GCAGGCAGTGACGAAGCATCTCGCCTCACTCGAGGCGGCCGGCCTCGTCCACGCAACACGGGAGGGCCGGTCGACCGTCTACCGCCTTGATCCGGCTCCGCTGGCCGAGGCGACCGCGTGGATCGAGCGGGTGGGCGCAGAGTGGGACGAGCGCCTCGCGGCGCTCGCACGTCATCTCAGCTGACGGAGGAGGAACTGCTGGCCGGCTCGTCCACGCTCGGAAGAACGCGAATCGTCCCGACCGTCTCCGAGGAGGCCGACTCGAACGCCACATCGCCCATCAGCGCGAGGTACTCGGTGCGGTCGAGCGTCTCCTTCTCGAGGAGCGCCATCGCGATTCTGTCGAGCGGAGCGCGGTGCTTCTCGATGAGCCGCTGCGCCTCTTCATAGGCATCGTCGGTGAGTCGCGCCTGTTCCGCGTCGCGCATCCGCTTCGTCTCCTCGGAGAGCGCGTAGTTGTCGGCACGGACCGTGCGTGCCGATGCGAGCGAGGACATGCCGTAGTCGAACACCATGCTCCGGGCGATCTCCGTGACCTTCTCGAGATCGCTTGCCGCACCATTCGTGACGCGTCCGAAGACGACCTGCTCCGCGGCACGACCGGCGAGAGCGACCTTCATGACGTCCATCAGCTCCTCCTTGGTGTGGAGGTAGCGATCCTCGGTCGGAAGGTAGTACGCGAGTCCGAGCGCATCGCCGCGTCCCACGATTGTCACCTTCTGAATCGGCATCAACTCGCCCATCAGATAGGCCATCAGGGCGTGGCCGCCTTCGTGATAGGCGAGAATCCGCTTCTCCTTCTCGGTGACGACACGACGCTTCTGAATCCCCGTGATGACCCGCTCTAGAGCACCGTCGAAGTCGGCCATGTGCACGTGCTGCCGACCCTTGCGGGCGGCGAAGATCGCAGCCTCGTTCGCGATGTTCGCGAGCTCCGCTCCTGTCAATCCGGCGGTCCTGCGCGCCACGACTGCAAGGTCGACGTCTGCTGCGAGCGGCTTTGAGCGGGTATGGACCCGCAGAATGGCCTCGCGACCGAGGACGTCAGGCGCGGAGACGTGGACCTGCCGGTCGAAGCGGCCAGGTCGCAGCAGAGCCGGATCGAGGTCCTGCAGCCGGTTCGAGGCACCCATGACGATGACGTCTTCACGCCCGCCGAATCCATCGAGCTCGACGAGAAGCTGGTTGAGCGTCTGATCCTGCTCACGATTGTGACCTGTCCCCTGCCGGGCCAGCCCGACCGCGTCGAGCTCGTCGATGAAGATGATCGCCGGGGCATTCTTGCGCGCTTCCTTGAAGAGCCTCCGGATTCGCGCCGCGCCGAGGCCCGCGAACATCTCGACGAACGACGAGGCGCTGGCGGAGTAGAAATTGGCGCCCGACTCCTGCGCCACAGCCTTCGCAAGCAGGGTCTTTCCGGTCCCCGGTGGGCCGTAGAGCAGCATCCCTGAGGGGATCCTGGCGCCGAGGCGCTCGAAACGCCGGCGATCCTTGAGGAACTCGACCGCCTCGACGAGCTCGGCCTTTGCCTCGTCCACGCCGGCGATGTCTGCCCAAACGACGCGTGCCCGGACGACTGCTTGTCGATCGTCGCAGGCTTCGTGCGTGGCATGAACCGCAACGTCATCACCAACAGGACGACGATGATCCCGAAGAACACAAGCGGTGCCCAGGTGAGAATCAGGTCCTGGATGTGTTGCGAGTTCATGTGCCTCACCCTATTGAGGGCGGGCGATTGGTCAACCTCGGACGACGCCGACGATCGCCTGTGCGGTCGCACCTGTCCCGACCACGATCGCGTCGAGCCGAGGGTGAGCCAGCCATTGCTCCCGCCACCGCTCCGGCCCGACCCGGTCTGCGGAAAGACCGCTGAGCACTACGGTTGCCCAGGGCGCTGCCAAGCGCGAGCACGTCGTCGAGGCTGTTCCCGACACACGCGACATCGCCGAAGAGGGCGTCGAACGGGGCCTCGGGTACGAGAACGACGCGCCAGTCGCCCTCGAGCACGGTGACGTCGGGATCGTCCGCAAGCAACCCCGCGACCGCCGCCACACGGTCGGGATCCGACCCGACCGTGAAGAGCGGAACGCCGGGTCGCAGCGCGGACGCGAGCCACGCGGTTGCCGATGCCGGCGCCCGTGCCGATCTCTGCGGCGCGTCCGACGCCTCTCCCGGAGGCGATGACGTGCAGCAGGGCACCCTCGTCATCCCCGCAAAGGCCGGTGAATCCGTGCGCGCCGGCCGCCTCCTTCGCCCGCACGACCAGCGGAGGAACCCTCAACCCTCGAGCGCCTCGGCTTCGAGACAGGCAGCGAGTGCTGCATTCGCAACCGCGAGCTGCTCCGGCGAGGGCTCCGTCGTCGAGAGCCTGCTCTGGAGCTCGAAGCCTGGACGGGCGAGTGCCCGTGCGACCGGGCGATCCGGGTTGCGCGTCATCCAGCCGAGGAGCTCGATCGAGGCACCGAGCGCCCCGACCGCGCCGACCATGCGGGCAACCTTCCTCGTCGATGCAGGTGCACGGTTCGTGATCGTGCCGGCTACCGCCGACGCGAGGAGCAACGGCCCAACGAGATGCGAGCCGCAGCGCTCGTGCTCCTTTGCTGCCCGCTCACCGCTCTCGTAGGTGCCGATCGAGATGTGCTCGGCACCGTGGTAGGACGTGAGCTCTCCCCCTCGTAGCGAAACCATCGCGGGCGCAAGTGAGGCGAGCGCGGCGACCACCTCACGAAGACCTCCGGTCAGCGGAGAGCGGCGAACCGCTGCGGCACCCAACGTTCCGGCGCCTACCGCGACGAGCACGGACGGGCGCTCGAACGAGAACTTCACACCGGGAAGCGCCCGCTTCACGACGGGCAGCAGCGCGAACGACTCGCCGAGTCTCACCGGACCGCGTAGGAAGGGCGCGGACACCGTCCTGGGGAGCCGCGGAACGCGCCCACTCGCCGCCTCGATCGACCCGTCGCCGCGACGAATCGCAACTCCGAAGCTCGTGGGGCCGTGGACCAACACGCCGTTTCGGAGCGCCATCCCACCGAGACGGAGTTTTCCTTCCATCTCCGGAGGGTAGCGTCCAGCAGGTGGATGCCAAGGTTCTACTCGACCTCGTCGATGACCGCCGGGCCGACGCTGGGCTCGTCCTGGTCGGGATCGGTGGAGGCGGCTGCGCGGGCAAGTCGACTCTGGCGCAGACTCGTACCCTCGGCCCAGGTCGTGGGAACCGACGAGTTCTGGGATGGGACGGACTTCCGCCTCGATCGCGTGCTGGCCGACGTGCTCAGACCTCTGGCATCGGGCCGGGCAACGACGTTCGAGAGCTGGAACTGGGCGGCGCAGGCTTCGGCGGGGCTGCGGACGGTTGCGCCGGAGGGGGTCGTCGTGGTCGAAGGGGTGTGCGCCCTCCACCGAACGCTCCGTGACTTCTACGACGTGAGAGTGTGGGTCGAGACTGCTCGCGATACGCGGCTCGAGCGCGCGGTTCGACGGGACGGCGAAGCGGCCCGATCGACCTGGCTCGAGCGATGGTTCCCTCGTGAGGAGCGATACATCCGCGAGGATGACCCCGTCGCCTGCGCCGACCTCGTCATCTCGGGTGATGGGGCGGACGCCGCCGGCTAGGACGCCGCCAGCTGCTCGTTCGCGACGCAGGTCGCGCAGAGCGGTCTGGAGCCTGTTCGCAGCGGGACCGATGGGAAACGTCACTCCATCGACCTCGCACGCCGGCATGACCTCGCGAACGGAGGACGACGTGAAGACCTCGTCTGCAGCGAGGAGGCGCGAGAGCGGATAGCTGGCCTTCCTCCACCGTGTAACCGGCTGCCGGGAGCGAGCTCGAGCACCGCGGCCCGGGTTTCCCCGGCCAGGATTCCGAGGTCGAGTGACGGGGTGATCAGCAGCTCGCCCTCCCGCCACCAGATGTTCGTGACGGTTCCCTCCAGCACGGTGCCGTCGAGATCGACGAAGACCGCATCCTCGGCGCCGCGACGACGAGCCTCGGCCTCCGCTGCGAGATGGGTCGCGTAGCTCGTCGACTTGGTGCCGGGAAGGAGCCAGGCGAGCGACCGGCGGGGGAAGGTCAAGCGCCACGAGTCGCTGGCCGCGCGCGCGGGCCGGCTCGATCCAGTCCGGAACCGCGGAGACGGACACGATCGCGCCCGGCTCTCCCCCGGGCGGGCCCGGCGTCCAGTACAACCGGAGGGAGAGATCGTGTGCCTCCCCGACGGATGAGCGTGCCGCAGCCTCGACCGCTTGGTGCGCGAGCTCGCGGATCTCGCCGACGTCCGGTGGTGGGAGCTCGAGCATCGCTGCGGAGCGCTCGAGCCTCGCGAGATGCTCCGAAAGGCGGAACGGCTTGCCCTGGTAGACCCTCAACGTCTCGAACGCGGCCCGTCCACGCGCGACGGCGTCGTCGTCGATTCGAAGCGTCGGCAAGGTCGGATCGACAAGCCCCCGCCCGGAGACGCCGACTGCGAGCGGTGCGCCCATCAGGTCGGGAGCCCACCCTCGTCGTCGGCGCGGCGGGCGTTTCCACCGATTGTGCTGCGGCTTCCGTCGTCCACGCCGGCAGCGTAGTGGGTGGCGGTCGCAGCGCACCCGGACCGGTGCTCCGAGATGGCGGTCGAGTGGAGCGCCGATCGCCGCAAGGAGCGGTGCTGCCTTCGTGACCGACTCCGCGATCTCGGCCGCCGGGTCGGAGTCCCACACGATCCCTCCGCCCGCCCAGAGATGGATGCGACCGTCCCTGATCGCAAACGTCCGAATGGTCAGGGCAAGCTCGAGGTCGCCGTTGCCGTGCACGCGGCCCAGCGCCCCCATGGACGCTCCGCGACCCACCGGCTCGAGCTCCGCAATGAGATCGACCGCGGCAATCTTCGGCGCACCCGTGATCGAGCCACCCGGGAAGGTCGCCTCGAGCAAGCTCGGCCAGACCGACGTTCTCGCGAAGGCGGCCTTCGACGAGCGACACCATGTGCTCCACACCGGCGAGCGACGCAGTGGTCATGAGCTCGGGCCACCGCACGGTTCCGGGCTCACAGACCCGCGACAGGTCGTTGCGCTCGAGGTCGACGATCATCACGTGCTCGGCTGCGTCCTTCGGCGATGCATGAAGCTCGGCGCCCCACCCGCTTGGGCGCGTGCCCTTGATCGGCATCGTCCAGACGCGCCTTCCCTGGCGGGCCAGGAAGAGCTCCGGTGAAGCCGAGACGATGGCCCACCCGCCACCCTGACTCTCGGTCCGGCCCTCGGTCTGGCCCTCGGCTTGACCCGTCCCCCGGGCATCGTCTGCAGCGCCGATCTCGAGCAGACGCCAGTCGGGCTCGGCCAGCGGCCACTCTCTCGGTTGCGTCAACCCGTCGAGCGAGGCGGCGAGCGCTCTCGGGGATCCCCGAAACGACGCCTCGAAGTGCTGGACGAGATTGACCTGGTAGACGTCACCGCGACCGATTGCCTCACGGACAGCGGTGATCGCGGCCCCGTACGCCGGCTCGGGCCAGGTCCGGCTCCACGGGCCGGTCTCGAAGGCCTCGACACCCTCCATCTCGAAGGCTTCACTGACCTTGCGCTCTTCTCCATCGTTGCCACTCGAGACAATATAGTTGTCTCGTCGGACGACACACGCAAGGAGGGGGAGCCGGCAGGGCTCCGGCGGCGGCGGCGCGTCGTGTCGCCGGATCACCCGTGAGAGCCCGTAACCGAGATACAGCTGCGCGACGAGATCCTCGCCTCCCGGCGCGAAGAACCCGTGCCCGCGCAGCCACTCCTCCAGCCGGCGAAACGCGTCTTCGGGCTCGTTGAGCTCGAGTGTCAGCGACGTGATGGTGTGCTCCCGTGCATGGAATGACCGCACGCGAGTTGTACCGGCTGCTTCTGCGGCTACGCCGGCCGGGCGGCGCGATACCGGCGAACGAGAGCATTCGTCGACGCGTCGTGGTGCAGCTCGGGATCGAGCTCGGAGGTGATCTCGCCGGCCAGCCGCGTCGCCAGGACCTTGCCCAGCTCGACGCCCCACTGGTCGAACGAATCGACGCCCCACACCGCTCCTTGGGTGAACACGCTGTGCTCGTACAGGCCGACGAGCGTCCCGAGCGCGGCCGGCGTGAGCCGGTCGAGCAGAAGGGTGGTGCTCGGACGGTTCCCCGGCATCACCTTGTGAGGGACGAGTCGCTCTGCCACCCCTTCCGCGCGCACCTCGTCGGCGGTCTTGCCAAAGGCGAGTGCCTCCGACTGGGCGAGCATGTTCGCCATCAGCAGGTCGTGCTGCTCGCCGAGCGGGTTGAGCGGCGACGTGAAGCCGATCAGATCGCAGGGCACCGGGGTCGTTCCCTGATGCAGCAGCTGGTGGAAGCTGTGTTGACCGTTTGTCCCCGGCTCACCCCAGATCACCGCTCCCGTGTCGGTCTCGACCGGCTCCCCGGCGAGCGTCACCGACTTTCCGTTCGACTCCATGGAGAGCTGTTGGAGATAGGCAGGGAACCGCAGGAGGTAGCGGTCGTAGGGAAGGACGGCGTGCGCCTGGAATCCGAAGCAGCCTCGATACCAGACTGCGAGCAACCCCATGAGCGCGGCGATGTTCTCCTCGAGCGGCGCGCCGGTGAAGTGCTCATCGGCCGCGTGGAAGCCGCCGAGCAGCTCGGCGAACCCCTCCGGCCCGACGGCCAGCATCGTCGACAGGCCGATCGCGCCGCCCATCGAGTAACGACCGCCCACCCAGTCCCAGAAACCGAAGGCGTTCTCGGGATCGATCCCGAACTCCGCCACCGCGCCGAGATTCGTCGACACCGCGACAACGTGTGACGGGACTGCCGTCTCGCCGAGCGCAGCGACGATCCAGGCTCGGAGCGCGCGGGCGTTCGTCATCGTCTCGATGGTGGTGAAGGTCTTCGAGGAGACGATCACGAGCGTCTCCGCGGGATCAAGGTCACGGGTCGCCTCGACCGCGTCGGTGGCGTCCACGTTCGAGACGAAGCGGAACGTCAGGTCGCGCCGGCTGTAGTACCGCAGCGCCTCGTACGCCATCGCAGGACCGAGATCGGATCCGCCGATCCCGATGTTGATCACGTTTCGGATCGGCTTGCCGGTCGCACCTTGCCACGTCCCGTTGCGGACTCGCTCGCAGAACGCGGCCATGCGATCGAGCACCTCGTGCACATCGCGCACGACGTCCTGGCCGTCGACGATCAGCGACCGCCCTCGCGGCATCCTCAGCGCCACGTGGAGAACGGCGCGGTCCTCGGTGACGTTGATGTGCTCGCCGCGGAACATCGCGTCACGCCGCTCCTCCACCTCCCGCTCGCGCGCGAGCTCGGCGAGCAGCGCCAGCGTGTCGGCGGTGACCCTGTGCTTCGAGAAATCGGCATAGACGCCGGCGGCTTCGACAGTCAGGTAGGCGAGCCGATCCGGCTCGGCGGCGAACAGCTCCCTGAGGTGGAGTCCCTGGATGTCGGCGTGGTGACGCTCGAGCGCGGCCCACGCCGGACTATTGCTGAGCGGTAACGGCATGGCTTCCTACATCAACGGGTCGAGCGCGTTTCGTAGACTCGCTCAAGTCTACGTTCGCCGCGACGAGGAGGAACACGTGCCCACTGTCACACCAATGCAGCTCGGGATGGTCGGGCTGGGTCGCATGGGGGCGAACATCGTCCGGCGTTTGCTGCGCGACGGTCACACGTGCGCGGGAACAGACGTCGGAGCCGAGGCGATCGCCGCCTTGGTGGCGGAGGGCATGACGGGCGCGACGACACCGTCCGAGCTCGTCGCAGCGCTGGCAGCTCCACGAACCGTCTGGGTGATGGTGCCCGCGGGCGACATCACGGAGCGCGCGATCGCCGACCTCGCCGAGGTTCTCGAGCCGGGGGACACGATCATCGACGGTGGCAACACCCGCTACCACGACGACATCCGGCGCGCGGCAACGCTCGCAGAGAAGGGGATCCACTACCTCGACATCGGGACCAGCGGCGGGGTTTTCGGACTGGAGCGCGGGTTCTGCCTGATGGTCGGGGGACCGACCGAGGTCGTTGCCCGACTCGCGCCGATCTTCACCTCCCTGTCACCGGGGCTCGGCGCAGCCGACCGAACGCCCGGACGAGCCGGAGACCCCGCGCCCGAGGAGAACGGTTGGCTCCACTGCGGGCCTTCCGGTGCCGGCCACTTCGTGAAGATGGTGCACAACGGCATCGAGTACGGCCTCATGGCGGCGTACGCCGAGGGGCTCAATCTTCTTCATCACGCAAATGCAGGAGGGATCGAGCGCGCCAAGGACGCGGAAACGGCGCCGCTCGACCAGCCCGAGCTCTACCGCTATGACCTCGATGTCGCTGCTATCTCGGAGCTGTGGCGGCGCGGATCGGTGGTGTCATCGTGGCTCCTCGACCTCACCGCCGTGGCGCTTCACGAATCGCCCGATCTCGAGGGCTTCGCAGGTCGCGTCTCGGACTCGGGTGAGGGCCGCTGGACGTCGGTCGCTGCGATCGACACGGGAACCCCCACCCCGGTGCTCACCGCGGCGCTGTATTCGCGCTTCTCGTCACGCGACGAGGACGACTTCGGCAATCGAGCGCTCTCTGCGATGCGCAAGCAGTTCGGCGGGCACCACGAGAAGCCCGCCTGAACGGGCGGCTTTCCCGAGGGAAAGCCGCCTAGAGGGGCACTGTCACGGGGGCGTCAATCTCGCATTGGCTCGCGTCGGTGCCAAAGCTGAGCGGCAACGTCGCGTAGAAGGCTGTACGGGGGAGACCTGATTCGTCGCGCAGTCGGTACTGCGTCGGCGCGAGACCGACGGCCAACGCCTCAGGACGCGCCCCAGTTGCGTGTTCGCACGACACTGCCGCCGACGCCATCGAACACATCGGTGATGCGCTCGCGCTGACCCCAAAGGAGCAACTCCTCCGGAAGGGCATCGCGAGTGAACCAGCCGAGATCAATCACCTCGTCGAGGATCGGGGCGAATCTCTCCTCCAACCGTGTGCGCTGCGAAAACGGCAAGCGAATGGTAGTCACCCATTCGCGGCCTTGAGTACAGCCCAACGAGCCGATCGAGTTCAACGACCAGTCCTGTCTCCTCGCGGATCTCCCGGATCGCCGCCTCCCCGAGTGACTCTCCCGGATCGACTGTCCCCCCTGGCAGACACCACACCTCGAAGTCTTCCCTTCGCGTGAGAAGAACCTTGTCTCCGTCGAGAACCGCGACGTTGACGGCGAGCCCGGTTGGCGCGCCGCTCACGAACCGACCGTCGTCGCGACGTGGCGAAACATGTCGACCCCTAGCTCGAGGTCGTCGATCGCGATGCGCTCGTCGGCGGAATGAGCGAGGGTTGCCGCCAGCTCGACCGCCATGGCCTTGAGTGGAAAGAACCCGTACGCGCACGTTCCGAGCGACTCGCGGAGGTAGTGGCTGTCGGTGAAGCCCGTCCCGCAGATCGGCGCCAGCTTCGCTCCCGGCTCGAGCCCCTCCACCCAGCTCTCGAGCGAACGCCAGAGCGGCGAGTCGAGCGGTGAGCGCGTCCCCCCGAGCGGCTCCTCGCGCCATTCGATCTCCCAGTCGCCGGGAATCCCGGCACGGAGGATCGACTCCATCTCGGCGGTCGTCTGGCCGGGCAGAAGTCGACAGTCGACCTCGAGCGTGCAGATCCCGGGAACGACGTTCCGAAGGTGGGAGGCCTCGATCATCGTCGGCGAGAGAGTCGCTGAGAGCAGCGGCGCGAGCAACTGGGCTGCGAGCGGCTGGAGCGTGCGTGCACGCTCCAGAGCGAGCTCCGGTGGGGGCGTCTCTCCGAGCACGGCCTGGAGAAAGGCTCTCACCTCCGGGATCAGGGTCTGCGGCGGCTCCAGGCGACCGAGCGCCTCGAGAACGGGCGCGATCTTGAGGAGAGCGTTGTCGGCGACATAGGGGTCGGCCGCATGACCGCTCCGGCCTCGGATCCGGATCGTGAACGGCGCGGTCATCTTCTCTGCGACCGAGCAGAGGTAGAACACACGGCCGCCGAGGACACATCGCTCACCGCCACCCTCGTTGACCGAGAAGTCGGTGCGCATCAGGTCGGCGTGCTGCTTCACCAGCCATGACATGCCGAAGTCGTTGCCGACCTCTTCGTCCGCGACGATCGCGAGCACGACGTCGCCTGGGAGCTCTGCACCTTCACGAGCGAGCGAGGCGAAGGCAACGGTCGCGGCGGCGACGTGCCCCTTCATGTCGAGCGCGCCACGACCCCAGATCTCGCCGTCGACGACATCGCCGCACCACGGGTCGCGCGACCACTCCACGGGATCGGCGAGCACCGTGTCGGTGTGCCCGGTCAGCATCACGCTCGGCCCGTCACCCCCGGGCAGCCGGGCGATGAGGTTGGCCCGTTCAGGCGTTCGTGCCACGAGCTCCGAGTCGACGCCGTTTCGGGCGAGATACGCGCGAAGCACTTCGGCGGCGCGCGTCTCGTTCCCCGGCGGGTTGACCGTGTCGAGCCGGAGGAGCTCCTGAAGGAGCTCCGTCACCTCGGTGCGGTAGCTCACCCCTCCTGCGCCTTGGACAGCGCAGTCAGCTCGTTCCGCGCGGCCCAGAGCTCGGGGAACGTCACGTTGCCGATGAGACGACCGAGCACCTCGACGGGGGTTCCCTGCGTCCCGACGACCGCGTCGCCGATCACGCGCGCGACCACTCGGTAGTGCCGCATGCGCCATTGCTGGGCCCACTCGTCGAGCTCGACGAGCGATTCGGCGAAGCGGTAGAGCGCGTCGAACTCGCGGCGTCGAACGTAGAGATCGGTGAGGTTGATCCCCTCGGCACCGAGGCGGTTCTGGAGCGCCTGACCGAGCAACGGCAGCACTCGTCTCACCTCACGGAACCCGGGAGAGTCAAAGCCGCTGCCGTGCCCGAGCACGCGCCGGATCTCCTGGTACTCCCAGGGAGACATCTGCTCGAGCATCTCGAGCTGATCGGTCACGAGCTTCATCGCAAGCAGCGGTCGTCGAAGCTGCCGTGCCGCCTCGGCGACGTCACCGGCCTCGGCGAGCCGCACCGCCTCTTCGGCCTCGTTCCAGGCGAGCTTCAGCCACAGCTCGGACGACTGATGGACGACCTGGAAGAGGAGCTCGTCGCGGTGCACCCATTCGTCGGGGCCTTTCTGCAGCTGGAGCAGCTCCTCCGTGTTGAGGTAGCGCTCGTAGTCGCTTGGTGCAGAGCCCTCGAGGACGGGCTCGTCGAAGTTCTCCTGTGCGCTCGGTGACATGGCAGGAGCATACTCCCGGAGGTGACCGATCTCTTTGCCGACGCAGCTGCGCTTCGGGCTGCCGAAAGCGCGCCGCTTCCGCAGCGGATCCGGCCGCGCCGGCTCTCCGAGCTCGTCGGCCAGACGCATGTGCTCGGAGAAGGCTCAGCACTGCGAGCCGCGATCGAGGAGGGTCGGCCACCTTCGATGATCCTCCACGGCCCTCCCGGCGTCGGCAAGACGACCATCGCGCGAATCGTCGCGGACGTCTCGGGGCGCGCGTTCGAGGAGATCTCGGCCGTTTCGGCCCGCGTGGACGATGTCCGCGCGGTGATCCAGCGCGCCCGGGATCGTCTTGGCGGGCAAGGCACGGCGACGATCCTCTTCATCGACGAGATCCACCGCTTCGACAAGCGGCAGCAGGACTCGGTGCTCCACGCGGTCGAGGAAGGGCTGCTCACGCTGATCGGGGCGACGACCGAGAACCCGTACTTCCAGGTCAATCAAGCTTTGCTTTCGCGCTGCAGCGTGATCGAGCTGCACCCGCTCGACGAGGACGAGCTGCACGAGGTGCTGGTCAGGGGCGCTGCGTCGCTTGGAGTCACCGTTCCGGCTGACGCCCTCGCCGAGCTCGTCACCCGCGCCGGCGGTGACGCGCGGACGGCTCTCCAGACGCTCGAGCTCGCCTGGCAGACCACCCCGGATGGAGCGATCACGGTGGCTCATGTCTCCGACGTTGCGCGAAAGCGGCCCCTGCGCTACGACCGAGCCGGCGACCGGCACTACGACCTGGCGTCGGCTCTCATCAAGTCGATCCGCGGGAGCGATCCGGATGCGGCCGTCTACTACCTCGCCGCGATGCTCGAAGGAGGTGAAGATCCGCGCTTCCTGGCTCGCCGGATCGTGATCGCCGCGAGCGAGGACATCGGAAACGCCGATCCGATGGGCCTGGTCGTCGCGGTCGCAGCGGCGCAGGCGGTCGAGCACGTCGGTCTTCCGGAGGCCCAGCTCAACCTCGCACAGGCCGTGACGTATCTCGCACGGGCGCCGAAGTCGAACGCCGTGGCGCAGGCGATCTGGCGCGCACGGGAGGACATCGGCCGGGAGGGCATCGAGCCGCCGCCCGCGATGCTGCGTGATGCGCACTACCGTGGCGCCGCCGATCGCGGGCACGGAACCGGCTACGTGTCTCCCCATGACGCTCCCTCCGGCGAGGCGGTCGACCATCTTCCCGACCGAATCCGTGGCCGGGCCTACTATCGTGACAACGAGTCGACGGCAGGGAGGACTGAGAGCAGTGACGATCGCAGCGGGTGACAGGGCGCCGGAGTTCGACCTGGAGGAGACACACGACCGTCGCGTCCGGTTGTCCGACTTCCGTGGGACGACGAACGTCCTCCTCGTCTTCCATCCATTTGCATTCACCGCCGTGTGTGAGGAAGAGGCCCTTGATCTGCAGGAGAACCTCGGCTCGTTCCGCGCAGCCAACACCGAGGTCGTCTTCGTCTCGTGTGACACCTCTGCGGCCCGGCAGGCGTGGCGACGACAACTCGGCGCAGACTTCGTCTTCGCGTCCGACTTCTGGGGTCACGGCGCCGCCGCACGCTCCTATGGGGTCTTCAACGAGGAAACCGGCGCGCCGATTCGCGGGACCTTCCTCATCGACACCGAGGGAACCGTCATCTGGTCGCTCGTGGCAGACCCAGGCACGAGGAGGGAACAGCTCGTTCCGGGGCCGCTGAACGCCTTGCCGCCTTCGCCCGGCGACTGACCCAGCTCAGCCCGTGACGTACTCGTCGGCGATCGCGAGGACGTCGTCGAGGATCGCGAGTGCCTCGTCGGCCTCGTCTCGCGTGACGGTGAGTGGCGGCACCACCATGACGACGTTCCAGTGAGCCATGAGGTAGAGGCCCTGCTCGAGCGCGGCTTTCATCAGCCTGGCCACCGGCGCCGCCGCTTCGCCACCCCCGTTGTACGGGACGAGCATCTCCTTCGTCGCACGGTTCTTCACGAGCTCCAGCCCCCAGAAGCAGCCCAGGCCGCGAACGTCACCGATCGAAGGGTGCTTGTCTTGCAACGCGTGCAACTCGGTTGCGAAGTACTCGCCCATCGCCGCCGCGTTCTCGACGATCCCTTCCTCGCGAAATGCTTCGATCGACGCAATCGCCGAGGCGCACGCAAGTGGGTGTCCTGCGTACGTCAACCCACCGGGGAAGAACTTGTCGCGCACCTGGTCGACTATCTCGCCGCGCGCGATCATGGCGCCAAGCGGGATGTAGCCGGAGTTGATGCCCTTCGCAACGGTGATGATGTCGGGCACGACGTCCCAGTGCTCGCACGCGAACCACTTGCCGGTGCGCCCGAACCCCGCCATCACCTCGTCGAGGATGAGCAGGATCCCGTGCCGGTCGCAGACCTCTCGGATCGCCTGCAGGTAGCCGTCGGGCGGCGGGATGATCCCGTTGGTGCCGGTGACGGTCTCGAGGATGACGGCCGCGACGGTGTGGGCGCCCTCGTACTCGAGAATCTCCTCGAGATGAGGAGCCCCGGTGCACACGGGGCATGGATCCGGATGACCGGCCGGGCAGCGATAGGTGTACGGGTCGAACATCCGAACAACGCCGGGCATCCCCGGCTCTACCGCCCAGCGCCGCGGGTCGCCCGTCAGGGTGACCGCGCCGTTCGTGGCGCCGTGGTAGGAGCGGTAGCGGGCAATGATCTTGTGACGTCCTGTCACCATCCGGGCGAGCTTGACCGCGTTCTCGTTCGCCTCGGCGCCTCCGTTCGTGAAGAACGACACCGACAGGTCGCCCGGCGTCACCTCGGCGAGCATCCGCCCGAGCGTCGAGCGCGACTCGTTCGCCATCGGCGGGCCGATCGTGCAGAGCTTGTCGGCCTGATCCTTGATCGCCTGGATGATCTTCGGGTGCTGGTGCCCGATGTTGACGTTCACGAGCTGCGAGGCGAAGTCGAGGTAGCGCTTCCCGTCGTAGTCCCAGAAGTGCCGTCCTTCGGCACCGGCGACGGCGATCGGGTTGATGGCGTTCTGGACCGACCACGAGTACAGGACGTACTCCTTGGCATCCGCGGTGATCTGCGCCCCGAGGGCGTGATTCGTGTCGATCGTGGCCATGTCGCCTCCTATTCGGTGCCGGCGCGATGGTAGCGCGGTCCACCTAGAGCAGCTCCTCGCCGAACCTCGCTCGCTTGACGAACTGACCGAAACCCGGCTCGACCTTGAGCTCGCCGCCGTCGACGACGACCGTGCCGCGGACGAGGACGGTGTCGATGTCGCCGGTGACCTCGGTGCCCTCGTAGAGGTTGTAGTCCGACTTCGAATGCTGGCCGACCGCCGTGATCGTCTTCTTCCGGCCCGGGTCGAAGATCACGATGTCGGCGTCGGAGCCGGGAGCGATCGTTCCCTTGCGCGGGTAGAGGCCGAAGAGCTTCGCCGGGCTCGTGCGAGAGCAGCTCGACCATCCGATTCAGCGTGATCCTCCCGGAGCGGACACCGAACTCGTGGATCATGTGCAACCGGTTCTCGAGGCCCGGCCCACCGTTCGGGATCTTCGAGAAGTCGTCGCGCCCCATGGTCTTCTGGCCGTCCCAGAGAAACGCGCAGTGGTCGGTGGAGATTGCCGAGAGAACATCGGTGCGAACCGCATCCCAGAGCACGTCCTGGTTCGCCTTCAGGCGTGGCGGCGGCGTGTAGACGTACTTCGCGCCCTCGAAGTCGGGCCTCTCGAGAAAGCTCTGGTCCACGAAGAAGTACTGCGTGCACGTTTCGCCCCACACGCGCCAGCCGGACCGTCGGGCCTTCGCGATCGGGTCAACCGACTCCTTGCACGAGACATGCACCACGTACAGAGGTGCGCCCGCGACGTGCGCGAGCTGGATCGCCCGGTTCGTCGCCTCGCCCTCGAGCTCGGGCGGTCGGGTGAGCGCGTGCCACACGGGCGCCGTGTTGCCGGCCGCGAGCGCCTCCTTCACGAGGACGTCGATGGCGTCGCCGTTCTCGGCGTGCACCATCACGAGCGCGCCCGTCTCCCGGGCAACCTGCATCGTGCGAAAGAGCGTCTCGTCGTCGACCATGAGCGCGCCCTTGTACGCCATGAAGAGCTTGTAGGAGGTGACTCCCTGCTCGGGCAGCGTCGCGAGCTCCTCGAGCGAGCCGCCGTCCTTCAGGTCGGTGACCGCCATGTGAAAGCCGTTGTCGATGATCGCTTTCCCGTCGCGCTTCGCGTGCCACGCCGCGAGCGCGTCGGCGAACGAGCTTCCAGGAGCCTGGATCACGAAGTCGACGTGACAGGTCGTCCCGCCGAAGGCAGCGGCGGTGTGACCAGAGGTCACGTCGTCGGCCGTGACCGTGCCGCCGAAGGGCATGTCGAGATGCGTGTGCGGGTCGACGGCACCCGGGAGGACGAGCTTCCCGGTGGCGTCGACCACGAGATCGGCGGCGGCCGCGAGTGAGCTCCCGACAGCGACGATCCGCTCCCCCTCGATGAGCACGTCGCCGATGAAGGCATCGGTGGCGGTGACGACGCGACCGCCTCTGATCAAGACCGACATCGACTCTCCTTTCCGAGTGTCGCGGCCCTGGGTCGCAACGCGTGCGACCCAGGGCCTGATCCGAGCTGCGACTACTTCCCGCCCTCGTGGAGGACGACGACAGACTTCTTGAAGCCCTTGCCGTAGACATCCACGCCCTGCGCCTTGAGTGCCGCCACAGCCTTCTTGGCGAGGTCACTCCGATACGAGGCCATGGAGGCAGGCTTCTTGATCACCTTGAACTTCGTGGCGATCGCGTTGGTCTGCTTCCACGAGGCCGGATCCATGACGCCGATGCCGAGCTTGTTCGGCCAGATCAGCGCATTGACCTCGTTCATCTGCCAGGCCTGGTGACCCTTCGGCAGTGCCGTGCCTTGCTTCACGACGATGCCGACACACGCGCTGGCATGGTCGCGGCAATACGCCCAGCCCTTGAACGTCGCCTGGAGGAACTTGACCGCAGTCGCCTGGTTCGCCGCGTCCTTGATCCAGTCCCCCTTCACGAAGATGCCGTCCTGAAGCATTCCCGTGCCAAGGTCGGACATCTTGAAGACCTTCAGGTCGCTGAGCTGGTAGAGCTTGCCGGTCTTCGGGTTCTTCGTCTCGAGGACCTGGGCCAGCTCGTTGTAGGTCATCGCGGAGGCAGCGTCGATCTCCCGCTTCAGGAACGCAACCATGTCGAAGTTCTGCTTGACGAGAGTGACGTCCTTCTTCGGATCGAGGCCCGCCTTGACCAGCGCCGCCTGCTGCTCGAACTCGTTCCCGAAGAGCCAGACGCCGTACTTCTTGCCCTTCATCTTCTTCATCGAGGTGATGCCGGAGTCCTTCCACGTCACCTCGGTGGTGCCGCTACGGGTGTACATCTGGCCGATGTTGACGAGGTCGTTCCCCGCTTCACGGTTCGAGAAGAGGCTCGGCAGCCAGTTGACTCCGAACTCCGCCTGCCCGCCCAGGACGACCTGCTCGGGGACGATGTCCGGACCGCCGACCTTGAGGGTGACATCGAGGCCGAGCGCCTTGTAGTACCCCTGAGCCTGTGCGGCGTAGAAGCCGGCAAACTGCGCCTGCGTGACCCACTTCAGCTGAACGGTGACCTTCGTCGCGCCGCTCTTCGACGAGCCTGCAACTGCCATGCTGACCACGGCGAGACTTGCCGTGATCGCAACCAGGGCAGCCACTATCAGTCCTCGTTTCTTCACGTGCTCCCTCCTTCGTCGATATCTCCCCGCGATTCTGACGACCTCACGGTGCAAATGTGAACCTCAACCGCCCGGCCGTGTCGCGGGGTGCCACCGCACGGCCATCCGCTCCGCGAAGGCGACCGCGCCGTACAGCACGATCCCGAGCAGGCTCGCGACGAGGATCGCTGCCCACGCGACCTCGTAACGTGACAGCGCGACCGAGCTCTGGATCTGCACGCCGAGCGCCTCCGTCGACCCCCCGAAGTAGTCACCGACGACCGCGCCGATCATTGCCAGCACGGAAGCGACCTTGAGGGCTGTGAAGGTGAACGGCAAGGCGGCCGGAATCCTGAGCTTCCAGAAGGTGGCCCGCTCGGACGCAGCATAGGAATGCATCAGCTCGACCGACGCCGGATGCACCGAGGTCAGCCCGCGCAGCGTGTTCACGAGGACGGGGAAGAAGCAGAGCACCGCCGAGATGACGACCTTCGACCAGGGGCTCAGGGTTCCGAACCAGGCGTTGGTGATCGGCGCGAACGCGATCACCGGCACGGCGTTCGCGGCGATCAGGTACGGAACGAGAGCACTTCCCAGCGGGCGCCACCGGGCCAGGAACAACGCGGCCGCGATCGCACCGGCGCTCCCGAAGACGAGCCCGCCGAGCGCTTCCTTGAACGTGATCCAACCCGCAGTGAGCAGAGCGTCACGCTCTTCCCACAGCGCGCGCAACACGTCCGAGAGCCTCGGCAGCAGGAAGCTCTTGACCCCGAGCACGTCGGGAAGAAGCCACTGCCAGCACGCCAGCCCGAAGCCGAAGACGAGAAGGGCGGGAAGCCAGGCCTGGACGAACGCGCCGACGCGCCCGGGACGACCCGGCTGCCCCTCAGCCGCGACCGCGCTCACGAGACCTGCTCCACATCGTCGGTCTCGACCGCGTGAAGCATCTCCCGCACTTCGGTCACGAGCTCGAAGAACCGCGGATCCTCGCGCGTCAGGATGCCCCGCGGCTGGGCGAGGTCGATCGGGACGACCCCCGCGATGCGACCGGGGCGCGGCGACATCACGACCACCCGCGTCGAGAGAAACACGGCCTCCGAGATGGAATGCGTGACGAAGATGACAGTCGAGTGAGTCTCCGCCCACAGGCGAAGGAGCTCGAGATTGAGCCGCTCCCGCGTCATCTCGTCGAGCGCACCGAACGGCTCGTCCATCAACAGCAGCGCAGGTGAGAACGACAGTGCCCTGGCGATCGCGACCCGCTGCTGCATGCCACCCGAGAGCTGCCACGGGTAGTGCTTGTCGAACCCGACGAGCTCGACGAGCTCGAGCATCTCCGCGACGCGGGTGTTGCGGCGGGCGCGATCCCACTTGAGCAGCTCCAGGGGCAGCGCGATGTTCTTCGCAACCGTGCGCCAGTCGTACAGGACGGCCGCCTGGAAGACGATCCCGTAGTCGCGATCGAGTCGGGCGCGTTCTGCCGTTTTGCCGTTGACGAGGACGGTACCCGCGGTCGGCGGCGCCAGATCGCCGATCACGCGAAGCAGCGTCGACTTGCCGCAGCCGGAGGGCCCGATCAGCGAGATGAACTCGCCGCGATCAACGCCGAGATCGATCCCTTCGAGCGCAGTGACGCCGCCCTTCGGGAACGTCTTCGTCACACCGGAGAGTGAGACGACCGTTTCGGCGCCGGTCATGAGAACCGCTCCGGCGGACGATGGACGAAGAGCTTCTCGGCACCGACGACCACGAGGAAGAACGAGATCCCGAGAACCGCCGCGATCAGGTTCGTCGCCCAGAGGTTCTGGGGGTTGAGGACGTAGTACTGGTTGAAGTTGATGATCGCCCCGCCGAGCCCGCCCTGGATCGACGACGGGAGCTCACCGACGATCGCGCCGACCACGCATGCGGTTGCAGCGATCCGGAACGCCCCAAAGAGGTAGGGCAGCGAGGAGGGCAGCCGCAACTTCCAGAACACGGCCCACTCACTCGAGGCATAGGTACGCATCAGCTCCAGCGCCATCGGATCGGCGGACTCGAGCCCACGCACCGTGTTCACGGTCACCGGGAAGAACGTGAGATAGGCCGCGATCACCGAGACACGAAGCCAGTCGGTCGGCGTCCAGCCGCCGATCGTGACGCTGCCGAGGCCGACGACGACCATCGGCGCGATCGCGAGAATCGGAATTGTCTGCGACGCGACCACGTACGGCATCAGCCCCCGCTGAAGCACCCTGAACCGGGCAACGAGCGCACCCAGCACGAAGCCGACGAGACTGCCGACCGCGAAGCCGACCGCAGCCTCCTTCGCGGTGAAGAGCGACGCTCGCGCGAGCAGCGAGATGAGCAGGCCTCCGTCTGCCTGAACCGGATCGAAGAGCGCACTCACGATCGACCACAACGAGGGCATCGTGATGTCGTCAACGGGGAAGGGATGCGTCCAGCCCGTCCACATCCACAGCTCGCGGTACCCGCTGTACAGAGCCCACACGAATCCGAGGACGGCAACCGGAATCCCAAATCGTCTGAGCGCGCGCTGCATCACGGCAATGCCTACCACGGCCGGCTCGCCTTTGCAGCCAACTGCGCGTGAAGTAGGCTCGACTGCGTGCCGCTCGACCCTGCCCGCGTCGTAACGAGGCTCGTAGAGCTCCGCGCTGCCACCGGGGACGAGGACGGGGCCCAACGGGTTGCGTGGACGGAGACCTGGGCGCGCGCGCGAGCCATGCTGGCGGACTCACTCGCCGATCTGCCGCTCGAGCAGCGCCGCGATGCTGCCGGGAACGACTGGTACACGCTTCGCGGGACGTCGGACAGGTCAGTGCTGATCGGCGGACACCTCGACTCGGTGCCAAACGGTGGTTGGCTCGATGGGTGCCTCAACGTTCTTGCCGGTGCCGAGGTGCTGCGCCGGATCGCGGAGGACGGGCCTCCTCCCGTCACCGTGCGCCTGGTCGACTGGGCGGACGAGGAGGGTGCACGCTTTGGCAGGTCACTGTTCGGCTCGTCGGCGGCCGCCGGCTCGATGACCGACCAGGCCGAGCTGCGCAAGCTCGTCGACCGGGACGGTGTAGCCCTTCCCGACGCGGTCGGGGCCTTCGGGGTCGATCTCGACACAGCGCTGGACGCGCGCGCCGAGCTCGAGGGTGCCGCCGCGTATCTCGAGCTTCACATCGAGCAGGGGCCCGTGCTCGAGGCGCTCGACCTGCCACTTGGCGCCGTGCTCGGGACGTTCGGCGTCGAGCGGCACCGGATTCGCTGGACGGGCCAGGCTGCACACGCCGGCTCGACGCCGATGGACAAGCGCCGAGACGCGCTCGCGGGCGCGGCCAAGCTGGCGCTCTCACTGCGGGACATCGCCGCGACGGCCGGCGGGGGCGCGGTGTGCACGTCGGGCGGCGTCACGTGCTTTCCCGGAATCGTGACGTCCGTGGTCGAGACCGCAGAGCAGCTCCTCGACCAGCGGCATCTCGACGCGGGAACGCTTGCCTCGATGCTCGCCCACGCGAAGGCGCTCTCAGAGCAGTTCGCTGCGGAAGAGAGCCTCACCGTCGCGTGGGAGAGGATCTGGTCGATCGAGCCGATCCTGTTCGACGAGCACCTCATTGCGCTTGCCGACGACTCGATCGCCGAGGTCGCGGGCACCTCGCACCGGCTGCCGTCCGGGCCGCTTCACGACGCGGCGGAGGTCTCACGGGCGGGGATCCCAACGGTGATGGTCTTCGTCCAGAGCCTGCGGGGTCTCTCGCACACGAAGCTGGAGGACACCAGGACCGAGCACCTCGAGCTGTCGGTCGCCGCGCTCGACCGGCTCGCATCCCGCACCATCGCCGCTGTCGCGGCGCGGTAGCCGCCCTGTCCGGCATGTCCCGCCGCGCCGCGCTCGCTGCGGTCGCCCTCGGTGCCGGCACGACCTGGAACATGTCGAGCGTCGGCTCGATCGCCGATCCGACCGCCGCCGCGTACGGCGTGTCGCTCGTGGTCGTGGGGCTCTTCACCGGGGCGCTCGTGCTGACGCACTTCGTCGTGCAACTGCCGGCCGGGCGCGCCGCCGACCGAATCGGCGCTCGCTCGGTCGCGCTCGCGGCGGCGGGATTCTGTCTCGTCGGCAATGCGGTCGCAGTCGTCGCGCCCAATTCGGGGCTCGCGCTTGCCGGACGTGCGATCACAGGAATCGGGAGCGGCGCCGGGTTCGTCGCAGGTGCCGACCTCGTCCGTGCAGCAGGGCTCTCATCCGTATGGCGAGGCGTCTTCGGAGCCTCCACGATGTTCGGAGGCGGTCTCGCGGTCGCGATCGTCCCTCAGCTCGAGCCGTCGCTCGGATGGCGGGCTCCGTACTGGAGCGGGGGCGCGATCGCAGTGGCCCTTGGGTTGGTGCTGGTCGCCGCGCCACAACTGCCGCGGATCGCGCACGGCGCGGCGCTCGTGCTCGATCGCCGGCTCGTACCGCTTGGTCTCATCCACGCCGCAAGTTTCGGGGTGAGCTATCTCGCGGCCGGTTGGATCGTGCCGTTGCTCGAGCGGCACGGCACCGACCGAGGGGCGGCGGCAGTTGTCGGCGCGTTGGTCCTGCTGGGTGGGATCGTCACGCGGATCGGTGGCGGCTTCCTGATGACCCGCAAGCCCGAGCTGGCGCGCACCGCGCTTGTCGCCTCGCTCGTGGGTGGTGGGTCAGCCGCGCTCCTCCTCGCGCTTCCGCTGCCGCTGGCGCTGCACGCGGTCGCTACCTTGCTCGCCGGGCTCAGCGCCGGCTTGCCGTTCGCAATCGTGTTCGGCGCCGCTCAGGTCCTTCGTGCCGACGCGCCCGCTGCCGCCGTCGCGTTCGTCAACTCCTTCGCGATCGCGCTTCTTCTGGTCGGCACGCCGCTCGCCGGCGCCGCCTTCTCGCTCCCTGGTGACGGGCGACTCGCGTTCGCCGCGATCGGCGTTCTCTGCGTCGCGACGCTGCCTGCCGTGTGGCGCTGCTACCTGCCGGAGATCGGGATGAAGTCGCGCTCTTCCTTGCCCGTATAGATCTGTCTCGGCCGCGCGATCTTCTGCTCGGGGTCGGTGAGCATCTCGTCCCACTGCGCGATCCAGCCGGGTAACCGTCCCAGTGCGAACAGCACGGTGAAGTAGTCGGTGGGGTACCCCATCGCCTGGTAGATGAGCCCCGAGTAGAAGTCGACGTTCGGGTAGAGCTTGCGGCTGACGAAGTACTCGTCCTCGAGGGCGATGCGCTCCAACTCGAGCGCGATCTCGAGCTTCGGGTTGAGCCCCGTTTGCGCGAAGACGTCGTCGGCGACGCGCTTGATCAGCTTCGCCCGCGGGTCGTAGCTCTTGTAGACGCGATGACCGAACCCCATCAGCCGCCCGTGCCCTGCCTTGACGCCCTCGACGAAGGCCGGAACGTTCGCGGTCGACCCGATCTCGTCGAGCATCCGGAGAACTGCTTCGTTGGCGCCGCCGTGGAGCGGGCCGTACAGCGCGGCAATCCCCGCCGATACCGCAGAGAAGGGATCGACCTGTGACGAGCCGACGCCACGGACGGCGCTCGTCGAGCAGTTCTGCTCGTGGTCGGCGTGAAGGATCAGCAGGATCTCGAGCGACCGCTGGAGCACGGGGTTCGGCTCGTGTCGTCCCCCGATCTCGAAGGTCATGTTGACGAAGTTCCCGACGTAGCCGAGGTCGTTGCGGGGGTAGACGTACGGCAATCCGCGCGAGTGGCGAAACGCGAACGCGGCGAGGGTCGGCATCTTCGCAAGCAGGCGAACCCGCTGGAGCCGGCGATTCACCGGGTCGACGATGTCCTTCGCATCGGGATAGAACGTCGAGAGCGCGCCCACCGCGCCAAGCAGCATCCCCATGGGATGGGCGTCGTAGCGGAACCCCTCGAGAAACTTGATCAGATTCGTGTGGACGTAGGTGTGTACCCGCACCTCGTCCTCCCACGCTGCGAGCTCGGCGGCCGTGGGCAGCTCGCCCTCCAGCAGGAGATATGCCGTCTCGAGGAAGCTCGCCTGCTCGGCCAGCTGCTCGATCGGGTAGCCGCGATAGCGGAGGATTCCGGCGTCGCCGTCGATGTAGGTGATCGCACTGCGGCAGTTGGCCGTGTTCAAGAACGCCGGGTCGTACGACGTCAGGCCACCGTCACCCTCGGTCGCGCTGATCTGGCGCAGGTCGGTCGCCCGGATCGTGCCGTCGACGATGGGCACCGTGTACTCACGGCCCGTGCGGTTGTCGACGATGGCGAGTGTCTCATCCGGCATGGGCTCTTCCCCTTGGTCGCAGCGACGAACTCCTTGCAAACGTACTCTCTTGGAGGCTCGCGCGGCGAAGAACCACCCTCGCGAACGCGCAATACTTGTCGGAGATCACGATGGAGGAGAAACCATGGCCCTGAGCTTCGGCGTCACCGTCCTTCCCGATCCACCTGCGTCTCGACTCGTCGAGTTGATGGTGCTGGGCGAGAAGCACGGCTTTGAGATCGGTTGGACCTACGACTCCCATGTCCTCTGGCAGGACTCCTTCCCGCTCCTGACGATGGCGATCGAGGCCACGTCGACGATGAGATTCGGTCACCTGGTGACGAACCCGGGGACGCGAGAGCCGACCGTTCTCGCAAGCCTGTACGCGACGCTCCACGACATCTCGAATGGTCGCATGGTGATGGGCATCGGCCGCGGTGACTCGGCGCGCCGCTACATCGGACAGCAGCCGGTACGCGTCGCGGAGTTCGAGACCGCGCTACGAATGATCAAGCCGTTCATGAACGGGGAGGAGGTCAACTGGAACGACAAGGACCTCCAGCTCAAGTGGGTACGGCCGGAGCTTCCCGACATCGAGATGTGGGTGGCCGGGTACGGGCCGAAGGCACTGGCTGTCGCGGGCCGGGTGGGTGATGGCGTCATCATCCAGCTCGCCGACCCGGAGATCATCCAGTGGATCATGGGCACCGCGCGCGCCGCCGCAGCCGAGGCCGGCCGGGATCCCGAGGCGCTCAAGTGCATCGTGTGCGCGCCGAGCCACGTCGGCCCGATCGAGGAGGGTCGCGAGCAGACGCGATGGTTCCCCGCCATGGTCTCGAACCACGTCAAGGACCTGATCGAAAGGTATGGCACCGACGGCTCTGTCATCCCGACCGCGCTCACCGACTATGTCGAGGCGCGCAAGTTCTACGACTACAACGACCACTCGCGGGTGGGGGCGGCGCACGGCGAGTTCGTCACCGACGAGATCTGCGACCGGTTCTCCGTTCTGGGGGACATCGGCCAGATCACGACGAAGCTGCGCGAGCTCGAGTCGATCGGCGTCGATCACTTCTCGATCTACCTGATGACGCACGGCCAGGAGGACACCCTGGCCGCCTACGGGAAGGACGTCATCCCGCAGTTTGCGGGAGCGGCCGCGTGACCGATATCCGGGCGGAGCAGATCGAGGTCTGGCGCGCGGCTGCGCCGGGGTGGGATCGCCAGCGCGCGCTCGTCTGGGAGTCCACGCATGCGCTCTCCGAGCGGATGATCGAGCTCCTCGATCTGCAGCCGGGTGAGCGGGTCGTGGATGTTGCCGCTGGGCCTGGCGATACGGGGTTCCTCGCTGCGAGCCTGGTCGGGCCTGAGGGGTCCCTGCTGTCGACGGACGCAGCACCTGAGATGGTCGACACGGCGCGAAGGCGCGCGGAGGAGCTTGGCCTGACGAACGTCGAGTTCGCCGTGAGCGACGCGGCCGAGCTCGAGCTCGACTCGGACACGTTCGATGCCGCGATCTGCCGCTACGGCGTGATGCTCGTCCCCGACAGCGCTCGCGCCGTCGCGGAGGTCGCGCGGGTCGTTCGGCCCGGTGGACGCGCTGTGTACGGGGTGTGGGCCGAGCCGGCACGCAACCCCTGGATGACTGCACCCGGTCGGGCAGCCCTCGCCCTCGGCCTCCTGGAGCCACCCGACCCGGACGCTCCCGGGCCCTTTCGTCTCGCGGTGCCCGGAGCGCTCCGCGCGCTCGCGGAGGCCGCCGGCCTCGAGCGACTACACGAGGAGGAAGTGGAGATCACCTGGCAGGCGAGGTCGCTCGACGAGTGGTGGGCATCGAACCTCGATCTCTCGCGAACGCTCGCGATGCTCGTCGGGAAGCTCACAAGCGCGGAGATCGAAGCCGTGCGTGAGGGAGCACTGGAGCTGCTGCGCGAGTACGTGGACGGCGACGGTTCCATGCATGTGCCGGGAGTGGCGCGGGTGCTTCTCGGGCGGCGCTGAACCGACCGAGGACTCCTGACGGACTCGTCAGGGAGCATCGGGGGGATGACCGAGTGAGCTGTTCGCGGGGTCGGCTGTGGCGAGCTCGGCGACGGTGACGCAGCGCATCCCGCGTTCGGTCATGTCGTCGAGGATGAGCCCGACCGCTTTCGCGGTCTCCTCGCGAGTCGGCAGCGACAGGTGCGCGGGCTCATCCGCTGGGCGGCCGTCGTGGAGAACGATCACAGCGCCGTGCTGAAGCGAGTTGCGAACGCGCGCAAACGTCTCCTCGCCGGAGACCTCCCAGTCGCCGGGCATGATCGAACAGTCGACGTGTCGCAGCCCGAGCGAGCCCGCAACCGACAGAAGCCGGGGGGTCGAGCGAAGAAACGGCGTCCGCCAGTGGACAGGCGTGACACCGGCGAGCTCCTCGATGAGCGCGGTCGTGCTGCTGAGCTCGTCGAGGATCCGCGAGTCGCTCAACCGGGCGAGATCACCCGGGTGGTTGTACGTGTGGTTCCCGAGCTCGTGCCCTTCGGCAACGAGTCGGCGGACGGTCGGACGCCGCTCGTCCTTCTCCAGCTCGTTGCCGAGCACGAAGAACGTCGCGTGACCGTTGTGACGGCCCAGGTGGTCGAGAATCGCGTCGGTCCATGGGGCAGGCCCGTCGTCGAACGTGAGGGCAACGAGAGCGTGTGGCTGTCTCGGGTGGCCGCGTGACTGTCACCCGGCAAGCCTAGTGAGGAACGGGTTGTGAGAGCCCGAGTACGAACCGCCGTTGGCCCGTGAGTCCCGCGTCTTCGCGCGGGAGGCTCATTGGGCTTTTCACAGAGGTGGCGAGAGCCGGACTTGAACCGGCGACCCCACGGTTTTCAGCCGTATGCTCTACCAACTGAGCTACCTCGCCGCGCGGGGAAAGTCTAGCTAGCGTTCGCTGCCGTGGCCTCCGCCGCCAGAAGCGTTTCGATCGTCGGTGCACCGCTCGACCTCGGTCAGGGCCGCCGCGGTGTCGACATGGGGGCGTCGGCAATCCGGTACGCGGGCCTGGAAGACGCCGTCGCCGCCTGCGATTGCGCGGTGGTCGACCTCGGCAACGTCATTGCACCCGAGCCCGAGGCGATCACGGTGCGCGACGAGCGGGCGCGGTTTCTTCCCGAGATCCTCGATGCCTGTGCGGCGATCGCCTCGCGTGTGCAAGCAGTCGTCGAGGCGGGCGGGTTCCCACTCGTTCTCGGTGGTGACCATTCTGTTGGCCTCGGCACTTTGGCGGGTCTTGCAGCGGCTGCCGGCAGGCCCGGCGGGGCGATCTGGATCGATGCCCACGGCGACCTCAATACACCGGCCACGAGCCCGTCGGGAAACGTTCACGGAATGCCGCTCGCCGCCGCGCTCGGGTTGGCAGGCGACGCCTTCGCCCATCCGGAGGTCACGATCCCTGCTGTCGACCCAGACCGGGTCGTGCTGCTGGGGACGAGATCTCTCGATCCAGCCGAGCGGGAGCTGCTCCGGCGCACCGGGATGCGGGTGATCACCATGAGCGAGGTTGACCGAATCGGGATCGAGCGCGCCATGCGCGAGGCCCTCGATCACGCGTCAGGGCCTGGCTTCGTTCACATCTCACTCGACCTCGACGCCCTCGATCCCGAGGTAGCGCCGGGCGTCGGCACCCCGGTGCCTGGTGGCCTGACCTATCGGGAGGCCCATCTGGCTTGCGAGCTTGCTGCCGAATCGGGCCTACTCGGCTCGCTCGAGCTGGTCGAGGTGAACCCGATTCTCGATCGGGAAAACCGTACCGCTGCGATTGCCGTCGAGCTGGCAGCGAGCGCCCTGGGCAGGACGATCGTCTGATCCAACCAGCTAGCTCGGGCGGAGCGTCTCGGTACCGTCGAGGACTCGGATCGTGACCTCGCGTCCGGGCATTGCGTGAAGCATCGCGGCAGCGTTGCCGCGGTTGATCGCAATCGACATGTTCCGGTAGCTGTCCTCGTAGAGGATCACATCACCGGCACGCGCATCCGCGAACGTCCTCGCAGACACCGCGTAATACCGCTGGCCCGAGATCTCGAGCTCGAGCCGCGTCCCCGGAAGGACCCCTGCCTGCTCGAGGTAATCGCGAGAGAGGTTCAGGGCGATGTTTCCGAAGCTGTCGACGTAGAGCGCAGAGGCTTCGATCCCACCATCGTGGAACGACGCCTGCGGCAGGTCGAGTCGCACGAGTGCCTCCGGGTCGAGCGGGGGCCCGAGCTCCGAGATCGGCACCCCGAGCGCGAGATGGGCTGCAGCCGGAGAGAAGAGGTCGCGCCCGTGAAACGTCCGTGAGATCGACTCGAGCGCGTACTCGGGATTCGCGAGCTCGCGTGCCTGGACGAGACCGGCCCGCTCCGCTGCCGGCAGAAGCAGCCCGTTGTCGGGACCGACGAACAGCCTGCCCTCCGAGTCCTGAAGCGCGAGCGGTCGACGCACGCCACCAACCCCTGGATCGACGACAGCGAGGTGCACGCCGACCGGCATGTACGAGAGCGTGCTCGCAAGGACGAAGGCTCCTTGCATCACCGCCTGCGGCGGGATTCCGTGGGTGACGTCGATAACGCGCGTCCCCGGCGCGATCCGTTCGATCACCCCGTGGCAGGTTCCCACGAAATCGTCTGTCAGCCCGAAATCGCTGAGGAAGCAGATGACCATCCGCCCGAGTCTACGAGCCCGCCTGTGATACCGCGGCGACGAGGCCGGCAACGTCGTGGGTGATCGCCTCCGCGACGACGTTCAGCCCGAGCTCGCGCGCGGTCGTGGTGGTTTCGGGCCCGATGGAGACGACGGGAAGCCGAAGCTCCACGGCAGCAAGCGCCCTAGCCGCCGAGGGCGAGGCCAGGACGACGAGATCCGCGGAGAACGGAGCAGGGGTGAGTTGGCGGGTGCGGTACAGCGGGACGACATCCGCGCCGAGCACATCGGGGAGCAGGCTCCGGGCTCCCTCGGCGGCGGCGAACAACACCCGGCCGGGATTCGCGGGAAGCTCCGCGAGGAGCCCTTCCTGGGTCGAGACGGCCGGAACGAGGTCTGCACCGCCCGAACGCGGCTGCGGTCGCGCGGCCAATTGCGGCGACCTGGCGGGGTGTCCCGGCCATTCGCCGCCGAAGCTCGCGAGCGCCGTTCGCGCTTGTGAGCACGACCCAGTCGTATGGAGTGACGTCGATCGGCTCGTTGCCGAGGCTCTCGACCTCGATCAAGGGCACGTTCTCGACCTCGTGTCCAAGCGCCACGAGTTGCTCGACGAGCTCGCGCTCCTGCCCCGCGGGCCGAGTCACCACGACGCGCACTACGTGCGAGCTCTTCCACGAGAGGGAGGCGCGCCCCGTTCCATCCCTAGCCCCCGCCCGCCCAGGGGAGAAGGAAGAATGACGCTTTCGGTGTGACGTGTCTGTGCCAAGTTCGTGCCAACTGTGTGACGGCGTTCACGCCGACGGCCGCCCTCGAGGGATCGCGTGTCTCGGCTCAATGCTCCCTTGCCCGGGCGGCCAACTCCTGGCCGAGCGATCGGGGGTCCTTCCCGGTGAGCCGTTCAATCCACGTGCCGTCCTCGGACGCGACGAGCGCAGTCAGCACCGTCCCGTCGTGATACGCCGCGACTGGGGCCAGGCACCCCCCGCCGACAGCCGCCAGGCAGGCGCGCTCGGCCTCGACCCGCAACCGCGTCTCCGGATCCTCGGCAGCTGCCACGACCGACTCCTCGCCCGTACGCACCTGCAGCGCCAACGCACCTTGTCCTGCCTCGGGCAGCATCACCTCGGGATCGAGGCGCAGGCCGATCTCGGCTCCAAGCCCGAGACGATCAAGACCGCAGGCGGCCAGCACGATCGCTGCGAGCCCTCGCTCACCGCGCTTGCGCAGTCGGGTGTCGATGTTCCCACGGAGCGGCTCGATCGACAGGCTTGGCTCGAGAGCAAGGAGCTGGGCGCGTCGGCGAGCCGACGCTGTCCCGATCCGCATTCCCGGCACGATCGCCGAAGCGCCGCACAGCGCGTCCCGGGGATCCTCGCGGCGTGTGTAGGCACCGACGACAAGCCCCTCGGTGTCCGTGGAGGTCATGTCCTTCGCCGAGTGGACGGCGACGTCGATGCGGTTCTCGAGGAGGGCCTCCTCGAGCTCCTTGACGAAGACGCCGCGCGCGCCGATCTCGCCAAACGGCCGCGTGCGATCACGGTCGCCGGTCGTCGTGATCGGAACAAGTGCGATCTCCACCCCGGGTCGGCGCAGCAACTCTGCGGCGCCCTCCGCCTGGGTGAGAGCGAGCCTACTTCCGCGGGAACCGACGCGAAGCAGCACGACAGCGACGGTTGGCGGCGGTGACGGACTCACCGCAGAAACGAGGGCCTCGCGGCCGGATACGCACAAAGGCGGTCGGCACCTGGCACGGCAATGGTCGACCAACCAGATGGCGTGTCATTCCTCGTCGTCCTCCCCAAGACCGAAGAGATACCGCACGACGTCAGCATAGACCACTCCGTCGGCGGTGATCTGACGCCTCCTTCATCCGGACGGTCGGCAGGTGCAGGAGCTTGTTGACGATCTGGGCCGTCACGGTCTCGACGATCTGCCGCTCGGCTTCGGAGAGGCGGCCAAGGCGCGAGTCGATCCTCGCGAGCTCCGTCGGTCCGGATCTCCTCGGCGTGGGTGCGGAGTGACGCAATCGCAGGGACGACTGCGAGCGACGCCTGCCATTCGCGGAAACGGTCGGCCTCCGCGGCGACGATGCTCTCGGCGCGCACCGCCTCGGCGCGACGCCCGACGAGCGTCGACGCGACCACGGCCTCGAGATCGTCGACGTCGTAGACGAAACAGCCGTCGAATCCGGCAAGCGCCGGCTCGACGTCGCGCGGGACGGCAAGGTCGACGAAGAGCAGCGGTCGTCCCGCGCCGCGAGCGCAAGGCCGGCCCGAGCTCGTCGACTCGGAGTACGAAGCCGGGGCGCTCGTCGAGGCGATCGACGATGTCGGCCTCGGAGATCACCGTACGGGAGATCGTCGAGCGCCACGGCGCCGGGCACCGTGGCGCGCCGCCAGCTCCTCGCCGTGCTCCACCGTGCCGGTTGGCCACGGCGACGATCACCGCGCCGCGCGAGCGGAGATTGCGCGCGGTCGAGGTCGCTCATCCGCCCGGCGCCCACCAGGACGACACGCCGTCCGTCGAGCCCCTCGAAGACCTGTTGCGCCAGCGCGGCGGCGGCCGCAGGGACGGACGCCGGGCTCTCGCCGATCGCCGTCTCGACCCGGGCCCGCCGCCCGACGTGCAGCGCCATCCGGAAGACCCGTCGAGAAGAGGGCCGGCAGCGCCGGCGTCGTACGCGTCGCGGACCTGACCGAGGATCTCACCTTCGCCGGGAACCAGGGAGTCGAGCCCGGCGGCGACGCGAAAGAGGTGGAGCGCGGCCGACTCGTCGGCGAGCCTGTACACAACCGGTCCGAGTGCGTCGGCGCCGTCTCCCGCGAGCCGTCGCAGCGCCTCGTCCGCCCGGCTCTCTAGCTCTGTCTCGGCGTCCGCCGCGAGGTAGAGCTCGGTGCGATTGCACGTCGAGAGGACGACCGCCTCGGCGCCCGTGGCGAGAGACTGTCGCCAGCCTGCCGGCGCCGGTGATGTCCATCGCGACGCGCTCCCTGCAGCTCGATCGGCGCACTCCGGTGCGATACGCCGACGAGTGCAAGCCTCATGACGCGAAGTGCGTGATCGGGAGCACGACGACCGCAAGCGCAAAACCGGCGAGCAGCAGCCAGGCAAGCCGCCGGCCACGAAGTCCGATCTTCGCGACGGAGGATCAGCCCGATGGCGTACAGGGCCCAGATCGCGAGGCTGACGCCCATCGCCAGGTCGAAGTCTCCCTTCTTGAAACTCGCAAGACCGACGACGATGCCAACGGTGAGCGCGCCCAGGGAGATCAGAGCCACGCGAGCCGCAAGACGATCGAGAGCCTCGAGCGACGGCACGCGGAGCCGGAGGAAACCCGAGTCTCGCCGTTTCAACTGGCGCTCTTCCCAGAGGTACAGAGCCGCCATCCCCGCTGCAATCGTGAACCCGGCCAGGCCCGCAAGCATGAAGGCGACGTGCACCGCCAGCAGCGCGCCCGGCTCGTCGTGCTCGGCAACGCCCGTTCCTCCTCCTGCCCACGCGACCGCAAGCAGCACCGCGGCAAATGGCATCACCACGAGGCCCAGAAGCCGGTAACGCGGCTTGCAGCCCCACACGAGGTAACCCGTGACGACGAGCCACGAGAGGAGGTTCAGAGCGCCGGCCCACGTCCCCCAGGGAAACCCGGGAGCGGCGACGGCCTGCGGATACGAGCAACGCCGTCTGCGCGAGCCAGCCGATCCGGACACCCCAGGTCGCCAGCCGCCCGCCGAGACCCGGCCCGCGAAGCTCGCCGACGTACGCGAAGGCGGCCTCGCCGTAGGCGATCAGCACCGGCCAGATGAGGAACTCAGCCATCGGCGCGATCGCGCTCGATCCTCGGCGAGCGCCTCGGTCTCGCGCTCGAGCCGCGCGAGCTTCATCGCGATGATCGCCACCCAGACGAGCACGAAGACGACCAACGACGCCGTAGGTCGCCGCCACGTACTTCTCGCCGGAGCTCACGTCAGCGCCTCGCGCAGCTCGCGGAGATTCGCGTCGATGCGCTTGCCGTGCAGCTCGACGCGATACATCACGTAGGCCAGACAGGACACTGCGCAGCCACGAGAGGCAGAAGATCGCGAAGATCGAGCCGGACATCTGCAGGCCCGTCTCGCGCGTGAACACCGTCGGGTGAATGCGGTTGGCAGCGAGACGGATCGCAAGGAAGCTCACGGGAATCAGCACCACGCCGAAGAGTGCGTAGACGGCCGAGAGCCGCTCACGCCGCGGGCCTGGCTCGACCGAGAACCGCAGCATGAAGTACGCGCAGTAGAAGAGGAAGAGCACGAGGAAGAGCACGAGCTGGTCCTCGCTCCACGTCCACCAGACCCCCCACGACGCCTTCGCCCAGATCGATCCCGTGATCAGCGTCAGCGCCCCGAAGATCGTCCCCTGGTGGATCGCCGGTGTAGCTCTCGAGGTCGTAGCGCGCCCCGCGTGTTGCCAAGAGACGAAACGCCTTCCAGGCGCCGAGACCGAAGCACGCGTAGGCCGTCAGCGCGATCGGAACGTGGATGTAGAAGATCTTCTGCGAGATTCCCTGGTCGGCGTCGATCGGCGCGACCGCGAAGATGAGCGCCGTCGTCACCGCGAACAGGGCGACGGTGAGCCAGGCGAGCACGAGGGGCTGAGAGGCGTGAGGACATCGAGGTTGCGGCTATTCGGTGACGACGTATTCGAAGGCCGCCCACGAAAGTATCGCGAACACGGCGTCGTACAGCCCGAGGAACGTCAGGTAGCTCGCCGGGTGCGGTGAGACGCTCGCGCCGACCCCACCGATGATGAGTGGGATGACGAGCGGGAGGAACAGGAGCGGCAGCAGGATCTCCCTGCCGCTCGCTGGCGGCCGCCATCGCGGAGACGAGCGACCCGACCGCGCAGATCCCGATCGAGGCAAGGAGCACCCCGGCAAGCGACGAGGCCCGCAGCGGCGCGAAGAGGAGCGCGAAGGCAGGGAGCGCGACGACATTCGCGGCGAGGAGAAAGACGAGGATAGCCAGGGTCTTCCCGAGCCAGATCGCACTTCGATCGCAGGGGGCGAGCACGAGCCCGTCGAGAGCACCCCCGGTGCGCTCCGGCGTCCAGGCCCGGGCGAGCCCGAGCAGAGCGGTGAAGACGAGCGCCACCCAGAACAGGCCGTAAGCAGCGTCGTCGGAGGCATCGGTCGGAAGCGCGAAGTGGAACACGACGAGCGTCACCAGCACGAAGAGGACCATCGCCGGCAGCGTTTCCCGCGCTCGAAGCTCGAGTCGGAGATCCTTGCGTGCAAGCGCCGCTACGTCGGCGCCGTAGTCACCGATCCCACTCATGGGGCACCGACCAATGCCAGTCGCGCGGCCGCAAGTTGCTGGATCCGCGCGGGCTCATGGGTCGACACCACGAGCGTCGCGGTCTCGGAGATGACCGCGAGCTCCCGATCGAGCAACATCGCTCCCTCCTCGTCGAGAGCGGTGTGCGGCTCGTCGAGCAGGAGCAGCTCGGGTTGGTGCAGGAGGGCTCGGCAGAGGGCGAGCCGCTGAACCATTCCGCGTGAGTACGTGGAGACCCGCTCCGATCTGACCTCCCAGAGACCGAATCTCTCGAGGAGCATCCCGACCCGCTCGCGTCTTTCCGGCACGCGGTACAGCCTCCCGTAGAGATCGAGATTCTCGAGCGCGGTGAGCTCGCGGTACACGAGCGGCTCATGGCCGACGTATCCGATCCGGCCGCGATCAACCGCAACCCTCAGCTCACCGGAGGTCGGCGCGGCGAGACCGGCGAGCAGGCGTAGCAGCGTGGTCTTGCCCGAGCCGTTCGGCCCGGTCACGAACGAGCGTCGAGCCCGGCCCGGACGGAGAAGCTCACCTCGCGCAACGACTCGCTTCGCCCCGTAGCGCTTCCCGAGCCCCTCAGCCGCGATCACGTCGTCGTCTCGAGCAGCACGAAGGCGAGGAACACGAGGCTGATGACGCCGTTGACGGTGAAGAACGCGGCGTTGAGCCGTCGGTGGTCGTCAGGTCCGACAAGGGAGTGCTCGTACCCGAGGAGCAGGCCGACCGCCGCCAGTCCGAAGCAGTAGGGAAGGTCGACCCCGAGTCCGACACCTGTCGCAGCAAGCAGCGCGATCGTTGCGGTGTGCATCAACGCTGCGGAGGCGAAGACGCCACGCTCACCAAAGCGGGTGGCCCACGACCGAAGCCCGACCTGCCGGTCGTGCCCGAGATCGAGGAGCGCGTAGAAGAGATCGAAGCCTGCGACCCAGAAGGCGACCGCGGCGCCGAGCGTCCAGGCCTCCCACGGCAGCTCACCCGTGACCGCAACCCACGCACCGACAGGAGCCAACCCGAGTGACGCACCAAGCCAAAGGTGGCAGAGCCAGGTGAGCCGCTTGAGATACGGATAGATCACGAAGATCCCGACCGGGATCGGCCACAGCCACCGCACGACCGGGTCCAGGTTCCAGACGGCGAGCAGGTAGATCGCCAGTGCGGCCAGGCAGAGACCGACGACCTGGGTGCGGGTGAGCAGGCCGGCCGGAAGCTCGCGGGCGGCGGTGCGGGGATTGCGCGCATCGAGCTCGGCATCGGCAAGCCTGTTGAGCCCCATTGCGAGCGTTCGTGCGCCAACCATCGCAACCGTGATCCAGGCCATGTCGGCGATGCCCGGCCAACCGTCGACTGCGAGCAACGCGCCGATGTACGCGAACGGCAACGCGAACACGGTGTGCTCGAGCTTGACGAGTCGAGCAAGCCTGGTCGGGAGCGCCGGAAGCGCGACCGAGCTCACACCGGTTCCTTCGTCTTCGAGACGAGCTGGATCTCGCCGATCTCCATGGTCTTGTCGATCGCCTTCGCCATGTCGTACACCGTGAGCGCCGCCACGGCGACCGCAGTGAGGGCCTCCATCTCCACCCCGGTCTGCGACGTCGTCTGCGCGGTCGCGGTGATCTCGACGGCGCCCTCGACGACCTGCAGCTCCACGCTGATGCTGCTCAGTGGGAGAGGGTGGCAGAGCGGGATCAGCTCGGCCGTTCGCTTGCCGCCCTGAATCCCGGCGATCTGCGCGACGGTCAGCGCATCGCCCTTTGGCAGCTCGCGGAGACGAGTCCGCTGTTTCGGGTGCCATGCGGACGATCCCGCGGGCGACTGCGCGGCGCCGAGACACCGGCTTGTCGCCGACGTCGACCATGCGCACCGATCCCGAGCCCTCGTCGACGTGCGAGAGCTCGCTCACGAGAGCGCCTTTCGAACCAGGTGCGCGAGGCCGCGGCGATGCGCGGACAGCGCCGAGACCCTTGCGCCGGCACCCTCGGCGTGAAGACCGCCAAGCACGCCGCGGAAGCCCTCGACAACCCGCTCCGAGTAGGGGTACCACCAACCGGGCGTGATCCATCCGCGGTCGGAGTCGGTGAACTTGACGTGTGACATCGATTCGAGCCCTTGCCGGCCGTGGGTTCGACCCGACTCCCGAGATCCCCCGCCCGCCCCAGGGGGCCTGGCCTGCACTGAACGAGTACAGGTGATCGTTGAGCCACACCGAGCCCAGCTCGAACGCGTCGCGACAGCGCACGCCCCCGCTTGACGTCACGCGTCCAGATGCTTGCCCCGAGCGCAAAGCGCGAGTCGTTTGCCCGCCGGACGGCTTCATCATCGTTGTCAACTGAGACAACGGTGACGACCGGGCCGAACAACTCCTCGCTACGAAGCCGCGCCAGGGCCGGCTCGCCGGCGAGGATGGTCGGCTCGTAGAAACCACCCGGGCAGCGCCGTGGGCGGACGGTTGCCGCCGACGAGGAGCTCCGCACCGTGATCGAGCGCATCGGCGACAAGCCCCTCGATCCGAGCGCGCTGTTCCTCGCTGATGAGCGGGCCGAGCTCGATCCCCGGATCGCGACCGTCGCCGATTCGCAGCGCCTGCGCGCGCTCGGAAAGGCCGGCGACAAACGCGGCGTGGAGTGCACGGTGGACGTAGATGCGCTCGACACCCGAGCAGATCTGACCGCAGTTCGCGAACGAGCCCCAGAGGGCACCGTCGATCGCGCGCTCGAGATCGGCGTCCTCGAGGACGAGCATCGGATCCTTGCCGCCCAGTTCGAGCGTGACGGGGCAAAGGCGCTCGCCGGCACGACGGGCGACGAGCCTCCCGACCTCGGTCGACCCCGTGAACACGAGAGCATCGACCTGACGGTGACCGACGAGCGCGGCACCGATCGACTCGCCGTCTCCCTGCACGACCCGGACGAGGCCGGCGGGCGCTCCGGCCCGACGAAACAGCTCCTCGATCTTTGCGCCGACCAGCGGGGTCAGCTCCGATGGCTTGAGGACCACCGCGTTGCCGGCGGCCACTGCGGTCGCGACCTGCGTCAGCGGCAGCCCAAGCGGGAAGTTCCAGGGGCTGATGATCCCCACGACGCCAACCGGCTCGTGAATGACCCAACCGCGCTTCTGCTTGAGGACGAGCTGGGGAAATCGGAGTCGCTCCCGCGAGAGCACCCGCTCGAGATGAGCGGAGAGCCACATCAGCTCCTCGACGGCAACGAACAGGTCATGCGTGTAGGCCTCGACCAGCGGCTTGCCCGTCTCGTCGACGATGAGCCGCGCAATCGCGAGATCGTCGGCGACGATCTCGTGCGCAACCCGGCGCAACAGCGCTTTGCGCTTCGCGAGCGGCTCACGTTCCCAGCTGCCCTGCGCGTGACGGGCCTCGCCGAGGATCTCCTCGAGCTCGGCCGGCTCGGTCTTGCGGACGCTCCCTACCCGTTCGAGGGTCGCCGGGCTGAAGACGGCAATCTCATCAGCCGCCATGACGGGGTGCGCTTCCGACCTCATGGCCCCCATCGTAATGACGGCTCAGCCGCTGCGACCGGGGCGCTTTCCGAGCGTCACGTCGACATGGACGCGTCCTCCGTCGCGGGCAACGGTGAAGACGACCGTCTGGCCCGGTCGCAGAGTCCGGGTCACGATTCGTCCGATGTCCTCGGCCGAATGAACCGGAGTCTCCCCGATCGCGACGATGACGTCGCCGCCCACGGTGACGTCGAGCCCGTTGTAGCGCTTGATGCTCGAGCCGGCTGCAATCCCGGACTTCGCTGCCGGAGTACCCTGGTTCACCTTCGTGACAAGGGCGCCGCGCTCGGCCGGAAGCCCAAGGGTGCGTGCCATCCCCGGGGTCACGTCCTGCGTCTCGACACCGACGTAGGCGTACGCCACCGTGCCGGTGCGAAGTATGTCCGCGAGCGCCTTGCGCGCAATCATGATCGGGATCGCGAACCCAACGCCTTCGGCGTTCCCCGAGGTCGACTGGATCTGGGCGTTGATGCCGATGACTCTTCCCTGATCGTCGAACAGCGGGCCGCCGGAGTTACCCCTGTTGATCGGCGCATCGACCTGGATCGCGTCGGCGATCGCAAATCCGGAGGTGAGCGAGTCGATCGTCCTGCCCGTTGCCGACACGACGCCGACGGCGAGGGAGCTCTGCTTGCCGAAAGGGCTTCCGATCGCTGCGACCGGGGCGCCCACGACGACGGTGTCCGAGTTTCCGAGCGGAACGGGTTGCAACCGGTGAGCGGCCGGGTCGACCTTGAGGACGCCGAGGTCGTTGAAGAGGTCCCATCCGACGATCTTTGCCGGAATCCGCTCGCCGTCCTTGAACTCGACGAAGACCTCCTTCGCACTTCGCACCTGTGCCGTCGGGACCGTTTCGGCGACGTTCGTGATCACGTGCGAATTCGTGAGAATCGCACCGTCGGAACTGACGACGAACCCCGAGCCCTGTGTTGCGCCGTCCGCGCCGAGGTCGGCATAGATGGTGACGACCCCGGGCGAGCGGATCGCGTAGATCGCGGCCGGATCGAAGCGCTTGCCGGTGAGTGGTCGCGCCGCGCTCGCGACCGTCGCGGGCGCGGTCTCCGTCTGCGCCGGCAGGAGAACCGTGGTGACGGTGTCGCCGCTCAGCGTCTCGCTCACGAGGAGCGAGACCACGCCGCCGACCAGCGCAGCGAGGACCGAGGCGACGAGCAAGGGACGGCGGCTCACGGCAGCACGGTAGCCGACCCGCTCGTCGGCGTAGCCGGGGCGAGAAACGACCACTTGCGCGTTTTCACGTGAAAACGCTTCCTGGGCCGCCGGGTCGGCGGCTGGGAGCGAGACGGTGAACCGGGTGAGCCCTGGCCGCGACTCGAGCGTGATCCCTCCGTCCATGCGAACCGCGAGCTCGCGTGCGATCGCGAGCCCGAGCCCGCTTCCCGACGCATGTGTCCCATCGGCGCGGTAGAACCGGTCGAACACCTGCTCGGCGTGCTCGGGCGAGATTCCTTCCCCGTTGTCCGAAACGGTGAGCGCGACTCCCTCGGACGTCCGGACAGCGCCGAGAATGACGTTGGAGCCGCTCGGGGTGTGGGTGAGCGCGTTGCCCGCAAGCGCGCGGGCCACCTGGAACACGCGCTCCTCATCGGCAAGCGCCCACACCTTGCCACTGGTCTCCGCGGAGACCACGTGCCCGGTGAGCTCGCCGATCGGGCGGAGCTCCTCGGCAAGCGTGGTTGCAATCTCGGCGAGATCCACCTCCTCTCGCTCGACGTGAAGCCGGCCGGCGTCCATCCGCGAGAGGTCGAGGAGATTGGCGGCGAGCCTCGTGAGGCGCTCGACCTGCTCGCGGGTGGTCCTGAGAAAGCCGGTCCTCGTGTCCTCGTCGAGATCCTCGTCCGCCATCAGCTCGAGGAACCCCGCAAGCGAGAACAGGGGGGTGCGGAGCTCGTGCGAGGCGTTTGCGACGAACTCCTTTCGCGCGGTGTCGAGCTGTCGAAGCTGAACGCGCATCCGCTCGAAGCTCGCGGCGAGCTCGGCAAGCTCATCGTCGCCGTGGTCGATGAGCGGCTCGTCGAACGAGCCTTCGGCGATTCGCAGCGCCGCGCGCTCGATGCGACGGATGCGGCGGGCATGGATGCCTGCGACGACGGCGCCAAGGGCGAGTGCGACGAGGATGGCGATCGTCGAGGCGAGCAACAGGCGCCGTCTCACGAGCGCGACGGCTTCGAGCTGGTCGGAGAGCGAGCCCGACAGCAGGAGAACCTCACCTGTGAAGAGCTGGGTCGCGACCTCCGCATACTCCCCTCCGTCGCGTACGACCCGGCCCTGGGCACGCCCGGATTCGGCCGCACCGAGTGCCACCGGGTCCCGCACCATCGCGCCGGGCATGCTCCCTGCGCTGTCGACCGCGATCCGCAGCGACATCGGCGGTCCGTCCACGTGGTACAGGATCACCCGGGCGCCGAAGGCCGCGCTCAGACCTCGCGCGAGTGCCTCGTCGGGAAGCTCGCTGGTGACGAGGCCTGCGGCCGTCTGGTCGGCGTTGCGCCCGAGCTGATCGAACTTCGCGTCCACCAGCTGATGCTCGAGCGACGGGACGACCATGAGATACACGCTGGCAAGCGCGCCGCCCACGATCACGAGCAGCGCCAGCATGAGCTTCGCGCGGATCCC
Organism: uncultured Actinomycetes bacterium; assembly: GCA_963724655.1. Taxonomy (GTDB): domain Bacteria; phylum Actinomycetota; class Thermoleophilia; order Gaiellales; family Gaiellaceae; genus Gaiella. The sequence goes on from CAVRVG010000001.1 coordinate 546,516, forward strand.
TCCCGGGACGCTCATCCGTCGCTGAGGCGATACCCGGCGCCGCGCACGGTGAGAATGAGCTCCGGCTCGCGCTCGTCGCGCTCGAGCTTCTCCCTGAGGTGACGCACGTGAACGTCGATGGTCCGCGGCTCGCGATAGTCCGCGCTGCCGCGGATCCGCTCCAGGAGCTGACGCCGCGAGAACACGACCCCAGGGGCCGAGGCAAGGGTGACGAGAAGCTCGAACTCCACGTAGGTCACCTGGACGGCGGCGCCGCGGACCTCAACGGTTCGCCGGGGAACGTCGATCCGCAGGTCGCCACGCTCGATGACCTCATCACGACGCCCGGCCTGGTGTGGAGTTGCGGCGCGGCGCAGCAGGGCCCTGACCCGGCTTCGGAACTCGCGAATCGAGAAGGGCTTGGTGATGTAGTCGTCGGCACCGAGCTCGAGACCCAGCACCTTGTCGAGCTCATCGTCACGCGCGGTGAGCATGATGATGGGCACGGTGCTCTCTGCCCGTAGGCGCCGGCAGACTTCGATCCCGTCCACGCGCGGGAGCATGATGTCGAGCACGACGAGGTCGAAGTCGTGCTCGGCGAAGCACCGCAGTGCCTCTTCGCCGTCACGCGCCTGCACGACGCGGTAGCCGTCTCGCTCGAGCGGGTAGGTCAGGAGCGTCTGGATCGAGTCTTCGTCGTCGACGAGGAGGATGGTCGAGGTGGGATCCGGCATTGCTCAGGGGGTGCGTTCGATTGCACCCCGCACGGTACTCAAGGTCACACGCAATCGCAGCGCTCGAAACCGCTGCAACACGATCGCAACGAGGGCGCCCACGAGATGGTTGGTCGGTAATTGGGGTGCGTCGGGGGCGTTCACGACCAAGCAGCGCGTCGTGGTCGTCTACGGGTAGTACTGGTTGAAGTACGACTCGGGCGAACGCGGCGCGATGCGCGTGTCGTGGGCGTCATCTGGACGTGCCGGAGTCGCCGATCCCTCGATGACGCCGGCCGCCCTCGTACCGATCGGCGGAGACCACGGCGGGGGTCGGTCGACCGGCCTATCGACACCAGGCTCGTCCGGAGCGTCGGAGTGGTGCTTGCCGTGCCCGTGCTCGTCGTTGCGTTGACGATGGCGCGCCCCGGTCCTCTCCCGTCACCCACCTTGCCGCCCTCGTTCGACGGGCCGACGGCGGCGGCGCTCACGCGGGAGTTCTCGAGCCAACACGCTCGGCGCGTCCCGGGGACGCCCGACGCGGTGAAGGCCGCGTCGTGGTTCCGAGACAAGATCGAGCAGTACGGACTGAGCGTCGAGACGGACGGGTGGACCGAGGCAGTACCGGGTCTTGGCCAGGTCAAGCTCGAAAATCTTGCGGTCGTGATCCCAGGGGCGTTCGACGAGACGATCGTCGTCGTTGCTCATCGTGACAACACCGTTCAGACCACAGGTGCCAACGACAACGCCAGTGGAACCGCTGCGCTCATCGAGCTCGCCCGCGGCTATGCGACGGTCGGGACAGGCGGCGCAGAGCCGAGGCAGCCGCTGCACACCGTGGTGTTGCTCTCGACCGACGCCGGGGCGTACGGAGGCGAGGGGGTCGAGCGATTCTCCCAGACGTCGCGGTTCCGTCAGCGGCTCACCGCAGCGCTCGTCCTGGATGGGCTGGCGGGCGACGCCGCACCGCGAATCGAGGTCGCCGGGCTCGATCGCACTTCGCCGACGCCTGCCCTCGTCCGAACGCTGGCCGCCCGAGTCACCGGAGAGACGGGACGCTCTCCCGAACGGCCGAGCTTCGTGCGTCAGCTCGTTTCCCTCGGCCTGCCGTTCGGGGCCGGCGAGCAAGCGCCACTGCTACGCGGCGGGATCCCTGCCGTTCGGTTGTCGACCTCGCCCGACGGCGAGGCAGTCCCGGGATCTGACGAGGTCGCGAAGCTCGACGATACGGCGCTCACGCAGCTCGGGACCGCAGTCGACGCGACCCTCAACTCACTCGATGCCGCCGTCGAGCTTCCACGGTCGACAGCGGGGACCGTCTTCCTCGGCGGGCGCGCAGTTCGCGGCTGGGCGCTCGAGCTCCTCTATCTCGCGGCCTTGGCTCCATTCGCCGCAGCTGCCTTCGATCTTGCTGGACGTTGTCGACGAAGGCAACTACGCCTGCTGCCCGGCTGGCTTGCGCTGCGGCGCCTTCTCGGCTGGTGGCTGGCGGTAGCCGCAGCGGTGGCGGCAGCGACCCTCCTCGGCGCCTTCCCGGGCGCCCAGGACCTCCCTCCGACGCCTGCCGACCCAGCACTCGATCGCTGGTCCGCCGTTGCGGTGACGCTGGTCGCGCTCGTCGCTGTGGCCGCGTGGCTACGAAGCCGAACCGCACGAGTTCGGCGGCGGGAGCCAAGCGCCGACGAGGTGCTCGCCGGTTGGGGGGCAACGCTGCTCGCGCTGGGAGCCGTCGCGCTGGTCACGGCCCTGGCAAGTCCGTACACGCTCGTGTTCGTGTTGCCCTCTCTGTATGCATGGCTCCTCGTCCCACACGTTCCGACGACGAAGGGGTGGCTCCCCGACGTCCTCTTCGGCCTCGGTCTGGCAGGTCCGATCGTCGCCATGGTGACCGTTGCGCACCAGCTCGATCTTGGTCTCCGTGCCCCGCTCTACGCAATCTCGCTTTGCACGACGGGAACCGTTCCGTGGCTCGCAACGCTCGCGCTCATCGGCTGGGCAGCGGTCGCAACCCAGGTTGCAACCCTCGTGTCGGGCACCTATTCGCCCGGCGGACAGCCTCAGAGGAGAAGGTAGTCGACCACCGTCTCCGCCTCGAGTGGGCGTGTTCCCGCGGGGATCCGGACAAGTGCATCGGCCGTCGCCGAGGCGACGATCATGTGCGACTCCTGCCCTCTGAGCGGGAAGAGGACGGCTCGGCCGGCGCCGGTTTCGATCCGCGCCCGCGGAAAGTCTTCGCGTTCGGGGCGCGGCGTGACCGCTTCGCCGAGGAGGCCCTGCAGGTAGACGGGCCCTGGAACCGCTCGTCCCTGCAACGCGCGAAGGGCGGGGAGGACGAAGAGAACCGCGCCGACGAGCGACGACACGGGGTTTCCGGGAAGACCGAAGACGAGTGTCGACCCACGGGCACCGAAGACGAGGGGCTTGCCGGGCCGCATCGCAACACCCCAGAACACCTCCTCGACCCCATGCGCGGCGAGTGTCCGCCGAACCAGGTCGTGCGGCCCGACCGACACGCCGCCCGAGGTGACGAGAAGGTCGCAGTCGAGCGCCGTGGCAATCGCAGCGCTGTGCGCCTCGTCGTCATCGACGACCGGGTGAAGTCGCGTCACGACCGCGCCGGCTCGGCTGAGCAACGCTGCCAGCATGACCCCGTTCGACTCGTAGATCTGACCCGGCTCGAGCGTCTCGCCGGGAGCGCGAAGCTCCGTCCCGGTCGTGAGCACCGTGACCCGGGGTCGCCTCGCACATTCGACAGCCGCAACCCCTGACGCCGCAAGCGCCGCGAGTAGCGGAGGCGTGACAACCGCCCCCTCGCGCGCAATCGTCGTTCCGGAGGAGACGTCACCACCACGGTCGCGGATGTTGGCGCCCGGCGCGACGGCGTGCTCCACTCGGATTGTCTCGCCCTCGTCATGGAGCTGCTCGATCGGAACGACAGCATCAGCGCCGTCCGGCACCACGCCTCCGGTCGCAATGCCGATAGCCTCACCGGCCTCCACCCGACGCTCCGTGCGGTCGCCCTGCAGCTACCCGGGCGACGATCGGCATCGTCCCCGGTGTGTCCGCCGCGCGAATCGCGAACCCATCCATGCTCGAGCTCGGGAACAACGGAAGATCGACCAACGCGGCGGCGTCACGCGCAAGAACACGGCCATCCGCGTCAGCGATCGGGACACTCTCCGGCGAAAGAGCCCGAGCTCGCTCGAGGATGCGCGCCAGCGCGTCGTCGACCGAGAGGAGCGGGGCCATGCCGGCAACGCTACCTCTCACCGGCGGCCAATCTCGAGCTAGTACCCTCGCAGCGTGATTTCGATCGTCGTCCCGGTGCGCGACGAGCAGGAGAGCATCGACCCGCTCTATCGCGAGCTGTGCGATGTTCTCGACGAGGCTCGCGATGAGTGGGAGGTCGTCTACGTCGACGACGGATCCGTCGACGGAACCTTTGCGGCGCTCGTGCGGCTCCATGCCGAGCAGACGAACGTCCGGGTCGTGAGGCTGCGCAAGCGGCTCGGGAAGGCTGCGGCGCTCGACGCCGGCTTCGCCGAGGCGGCCGGCTCCATCGTCGTGACGATCGACGGAGACCTCCAGGACGATCCGAGTGAGATCCCGCGCCTGCTGGCGAAGCTCGATGAGGGGTTCGATCTCGTCAGCGGGTGGAAGACCTCGCGACAGGATCCCTTGTCCAGGCGAATCCCGTCCCGCATCTTCAACCGAGTGGCCGGCTGGGTCTCGGGAACCCGCCTCCATGACATGAACTGCGGGCTGAAGGCGTTCCGGATCGAGGTCGCACGGGAGCTGTCGCTGTACGGCGAGCTGCACCGGTTCATTCCGCTGCTTGCGACCGATCGCGGCTTCCGCGTCGCCGAGGTCCCGGTCAACCACCGTCCCCGCGCTCACGGCCGAAGCCGCTACGGGATGGAGCGCTATGTCCGCGGCTTCCTCGACCTGTTGACGGTCGCGTTCATGAGCCGGTATCGCCACCGTCCCTTGCATCTCTTCGGCGGTCTCGGTCTCGTCATCGCCTCGATCGGGTTCGTCGTGCTCTCGTATCTCACCGTCCTGAAGCTCACGGGACACGCCATCGGCGGTCGCCCGTTGCTCGTGCTCGGCGTGCTGCTGATGGTCGTCGGCATCCAGCTGCTCTCACTCGGGCTGATCTCCGAGCTGATCACGAGCCACAATGCCGAGCGGATGCGAGCCGAGGGCCGCACGCAACACCTCGTTGACGAGGTCCTCCGGTGAGTCGACCGCGCGCGACGTGAGGGCGCTCTACTTCGGAACGTACGATCGCACGTATCCGCGGAACGCCCAGGTGATCTCGTGCCTGCGCGGCGCCGGCGTCGAGGTACGCGAGCGACACGAGGAGGTGTGGGGTAGGCACAACTGGGCTCTCGGGGCGCGTCAGCTCCCGCGGCTCGCCCTCGCCGAACGGCGGCTCGCGCGACGAAGGGACGACGACGCAGACGTGATCATCGTCGGCTACCCCGGCCATTTCGATCTACCCGCCGCGCGACGGGTTGCGCGTGGCAGGCCCATCGTCTTCAACGCCCTCGTGTCGCTCCACGACACGCTGGTCGCCGACCGCGAGCGCTTCCGGGTCGGCTCCGTTCCCTCGCGGGCGCTCGCTCGCCTCGACCGCTACGCGTTTCGGCGAGCAGACCTCGTCGTCGCCGACACGAGCGCCCACGCGCAGTTCTTCAGGCATCGGTTCGACCTGCGGGACGACCGGGTCGCCGTCGCGTACGTGGGCGCCGAGGACCGCCTCTTCTCCCCGGGATCGGTGCGGAAGGCCGCCGTTTCACGCGCTGTTCGTCGGGAAGCTGATTCCGCTGCAGGGCATCGAGACGATCCTTCAGGCCGCACGACTCGCGCCGGAAATCGGGTTCCGCGTCGTTGGCGATGGCCAACTCAGCGGACTGCTGGACGAGCGTCCCGAGAACGTCACGCACGTGCCCTGGGTCGACTACGAGGAGCTGCCCGGCGAGCTGCGGCGGGCCGGCTGCGCCCTTGGGATCTTCGGATCCGGCCCAAAGGCTGCGCGGGTGATCCCGAACAAGGCCTTCCAGGCGATTGCCTGCGGGACTCCGCTGGTGACGGCCGACACTCCGGCGGCACGCGAGCTCCTCACCGGCGGCCGCGACGCCGTCCTCGTGCCTCCGGGCGATCCACAGGCGCTTGCCGACGCCGTACGCTCGCTTGCGCGAGACCAGGCGAAGGCCTCGGAGATAGGGGATGCAGGCCGCCAGACCTACCTGCGGCTCGCCGGAGAGGACGTACTCGGTGCGGTGTGGCGTGCGCTTCTCGAGCGAGTCGTAGCCGCAGGATGACGCGCTCGGCCCGACTCGTCGGTGTCGCCACCACGGCGTTCGCCGTCGGATTCGGCGCCCTTGCGACGTTGCAGCATCAGGCGTTCTGGACCGGCCGCTTCGACCTCGGCAACCTCACCCAGGCCGTCTGGTCGACGGCCCACCTGCACCTCCTCGAGATCACCGACCTCCAGGGAAGGCAAATCTCCCGTCTCGGCGCGCATTTTGACCCGATCGTCGCGGCGTTCGCTCCGCTGTGGTGGGCCTGGCCGTCGCCGGCGCTTCTCCTCGTGGTGCAAGCGGCGGCCGTCGCCGCAGGCGCACCCGCTGCGTACCTCCTCGCGCGTAAGCATCTCGAGTCGGACTGGGCCGGCCTCGGGTTCGGGCTCGCGTACCTCCTCTATCCGGCGACCCAGTGGCTCGTCCTCGACGATTTCCATCCGGTCGCTCTGGCCACGCCGCTCCTCCTCTGGGGATTCTGGTTTCTCGACACCGATCGCCTCGCTGCCTTCGCGCTCGTTGCCGTCCCGGCGGTGCTCTCGAAGGAGCAGATCGGGCTGACGGTCGCCGCAATGGGTGTCTGGTACGCCGTCGCCAGAGGCAGGCGCCGCGCGGGTGCGACGATCGCGTTCGCGGGCGTCGCTGTCTCTCTCTTCGCGGTGATCGTCGTGGTACCCCACTTCGCGCCGGGCGGAGGGTCGCCCTTTGCCGGGCGCTACGACGCCGTCGGGGGATCTCCGCAGGGGATCGTCAAGTCCACGGTCACAAGGCCCGGAACGGTGGCGGCCGAGATCACCGAGCCGCGCGATCTGGCCTACGTGCGCGATCTCCTGGCGCCTCTCCTCGGTCTGCCGCTGCTGTCGCCGGTCACCGCGCTCACCGCAGCTCCGGAGCTGGCACTCAACGCGCTCTCATCGACGCGAACCCAGACGTCGATCCATTTCCACTACACCGCCGGGTCGATTCCGGGACTTCTCGTCGCAGCGATTCTCGGGGCGGCACGGTTGCGACGGCGTTGGCCCGACACTGCGTCCTGGCTGCCTCGGGTGCTCGTTGTCGCGCTCATCGGCTCGGGGATCCTGCTTGGACCTCTGCCGATCTACCGTCAGCTCCCGTTCGGCTCCGACCTCGCGACCCGAGAGCACCTCGTCGGTCCCCATGCCGAAGCCGCCACACGGTTGTTGCGCCTGATCCCGCCGGATGCAACGGTGAGCGCGACCAACACCCTCGGCGCGCACCTCTCCGAGCGCGCGCCGAATCACGAGCTTCCCCATTCTGCGAGGCGTCGACTGGGTCGCGGTGGACACGACGAGACCCAGTCACCTCGATGCGGCGGTCGCACCAGAAGAGTTCCGGGCCAGCCTGGCGTCGCTCGAGCAGAGGCGGCCGGTTCGACCTGATCGGCGAGGAGGACGGCGTGCGCGTCTACCGTCGAAGGTGAGCTCCGGTCAGAGCGGGATCGTCTGCGGCAAGAGGTACGCCGTGAGAGCGGTAACCGCAAGCAGCGGGAGATCGTCCTCGTCGTCGATCGCGGCCAGCGGGACGGCCCAACCGAGGTACCACACGGCCAGATAGGGGGTCGTCGCGAGGGTGAGGCAGGCACACAGGCCCAACCTCGCGTGCCCGCGGAGGGCTCCGCGCGCGAGCAGGAGATAGCCGACCGCAAAGGCCGCAAGGGCGGCTCCGACCGCTATCGCGTCAGGAATCCCGAGCTCGTTGAGCCGCGACGGAAGGGCGTAGCTGGTCCTTTGCGTGGCGTTGTCGACGAGAGGGCCGAGGGCGCCCAGCCAGGCCGTGCCGTATCGCCACGTGGCGAGGATGAACCCCGCAACGCGCAGCAACCACGAGCGAGCGCGAGCCCGAGTGGGAGCCTGCGGGCTCGCCGGTCGAGCAGACGAAGAGGAAGGAGGAGAAGGGGGATCCACTTGACCGCGATCGCGGCCACCCAGAACGCGCTTTCACCTCGCACGCGACCTGCGGCCCCGAGCGCGAGTGCTGCCATCAGGAGTGCGCCGAGCCACGCGTCGTTGTGACCACCGCCGGCGAGATGCACTGCGAGAACCGGGTTCCAGCCCACGACGACCAGCGCGAGAGCGGGGCGACGCGCCACCCGAGCGGCGAGCAGGGCCGCCGCGAAGGTGGCGGCGGCCGCCAGAGCCTTGAAGATCCACGCCGCCCGATCGCTCGAATCCCCGGAGAGAGCCGCGACGCCTTCCGAAGCACCCGTAAACGCCGGTCCGTAGACGGTGGTCGTATCGCTCCACGCAGCGCCCAGCGTCGCCGCGGCCGGGCTCCGGGGGAAGTCGCTCGGCGGGTCGGTGTACGGGTTCCCCTCCCCGTGAAGCGCGATCCAACCGTAACCCCAGTACGTCCAGGCGTCGGTCGAGAGAAGGAGCGGTGCCCCAAGTGGGATGACCTGAACGAGCGCGGCGACACCGATCGCCAACCGGATCGGGCCCACCGTTCCGGAAGAGCAGAACAGCCAGCACATAGACGAGAAACGCACAGACGAGCAGGACGAGAAAGAGGTGCTCGCCGCGCTGGGCCGCGCGGCCGCCCTCGCGCTGCACGACGCCGCTGTCGTCGCGCCACGCCAGAGACGAGAGTCCGATCAGCGCCGCCACGAGAGCGCCACCAAGGACCAACGGTGGCCGCTTGAGCATCACCGGCTCAGACTAGGGAACGGCGGTGGTGACACCCGGATCGCCGCGCGTCGGCCGGAGGCGGAGGCGTCGGTGATGGCGGCGGCGGGGCCGGGGGCGGCGGCGGCGAGCTCCTCGGTGTCGCGGCCGCCGGGGGCGGATGGAGTCGAGGGTGATGGAGGCCTGACTCCCGGCGGAGGGCTCGTCGGGGTCTTCTCCGTCTCGGTCGTGTCGGTCTCGGTCGACGTCGTCGGGGTCGGGTCGTACTTGAGTGCGTAGGGCCCCCGTTGCCACGGCTCGTACTCGACCGGATCGCTCGGCGTCGGGAAGTCGCGGACGGGTGCCGTCGCCAGAACGGGCTCCATGTAGAGCCTCCAGATCTCAGCGGGGAACGAGCCTCCGGAGACCGCGATTCCGTGGACGCTCGACATCGGGATCTCGCCGCCCGTGTATCCCATCCAGACTGCGGTTGCGAGTTGCGGCGTGTAGCCCACGAACCAGGCGTCCGCATGCTCGTCGGTCGTTCCGGTCTTGCCTGCTGCCGGCCGGCCGAAGCCGGCCCGGGTGCCGGTGCCGTACAGCACGTTGTCCTCGAGTATCTCGGTGACCACGGAGGCAACGCCATCCGGAATCACGCGCTTTCGCTTTGGGACACCCCACTTCGCGTCGGCGTCGACCTTGCCGCCCGGTAGCACCACCTTGCGGATCGCGGTCGGCTCGGAGTAGACACCACCGGCTGCAAGCGTCGCGTAGGCCGACGCCATGTCGAGCGGCGAGACGGCGATCGAGCCGAGACCCATCGCCGGGACGTACTCGCCGTTGACGTCGAGTGGCGTCCGCACACCGAGGCGTCGCGCAACCGCGGCAACTCGCTCCGGGGTGACGTCGATCGTCAGCTGCGCGTAGATCGAGTTGTCCGATCTGAGCGTTGCGCGGCTGATGGAGGTCCAGCCTGCATACGTCGAGTCGTACGTCTTCACGCACCACCATGACCCGTCCTCGCAGTTCCCGTCCTCGGTCGGCCGGTAGGTGAACGGCGCCGAGACGTAGTACGTCGCGTCCGGATCGATCTTCTGCTCGACGGCGGCGGTGAGGACGAACGTCTTGAACGTCGAGCCCGGCTGCCTCCGGGCCTGGGACAGCAGGTTGAACTGGTTGTTCCTGCGGCCGGGGATCACTGCCGCCATCGCCCGAATTGCGCCACTCGCGGGATCGATCGAGATGAGCGCCGCGGCGGGATCGTTCGGCTCGGTGAGCGTCGAGCGGATCGCCTGCTGCGCGAGTCGCTGCCAGCGCGGGACGATCGTCGTATACACCCGAAGACCGCCCGAGCGCACCGTCTCGGCTCCGTAACGACGGATCAGCTCGTCGCGGACGTACCCGAAGAAATAGGGCTCGCGAATCTCGCGGTAGAGGTTCCCGGGCTTGAGTCGCAGCACACGCTGGCGTGCCGCTCGATCGTGGTCGGCGCGGGTGATGACGCCCTGGGCGAGCATCGCGTCGAGGACCTGGTTTCGCCGCGCCAGCGCCTTGGCGGGCTCGACGAACGGATCGTACGCCGAAGGCGCCTGCGTCAGGCCCGCGAGCAGCGCGGACTCGCCGAGGGTGAGCGACTTCGCCGTCTTGGAGAAGTACGTCTGCGCTGCGGCCTCGATGCCGTACGCGAGGTGACCGTAGTAGACCGAGTTGAGATAGCTCGCGAGCACGCGATCCTTCGACCACGCGTGGTCGAGCTTCACCGCGAGGCATGCCTCCTTGAGCTTTCGCTCCACGGTCCGCTCACGGGAGATGTAGAGGTTGCGGACGAGCTGCTGCGTGATCGTCGAGCCGCCCTCGACGACCTTTCCGGCCTGGACGTCGCGGACGACCGCGCGCGCAATGCCTTCCGCGTCGACGCCACTGTGGTCGTAGAACCGCCTGTCCTCGATGGCAACCGTCGCGCGAGGCATCCACGACGAGATGCGAGAGAGAGGGACGACCTCGCGGTTTCGCTCAGCGGGGATGCCACCCAGGAGCGAGCCGTCTGCGGCGTAGACGAACGTGTTCTCGCCGATCGAGATCGGTCGCAGCGCGTCGAGATCGCACGACGGGCCGAATGCGTACACGCCGCCGGCCGCAGCGATGCCTCCGACGACGGCGATCAGCGTCACCGCAGCTGCGATCGCGATCAGCGGACGACGTCGGCGCGGTCTCCGTCGCCGGCGCGGCGAGAGCGGTTCGGGCCGTCGGATTCGATGGGGCGGCCTTCTTGCGGTCACCGCACAAGGGTAGCCCTGAGGCCCGGTCGACTAGATGATTGGTTCCGGATTGGCGTGCTGTCGGGGAGTGTCTGCACCAAGCAGCGTGGTCGGCTCGATCAGTGGTAAGGCTGGTACAGCCTCGGCGCTGATCGAGACGGCCGCGATGCGCCGTGTGTAGGCGCTCATCCGGCGGTGCGTGAATCCGGAATCAATCATCTAACATCGACTTCCGTGCGGGTGCGAATGGGGCCGGCGCTCCGCCTGTTTCTGTGGAGTCGAGCAGCGATCTGGGTCATCGCTGCGACCACGGCGCTCGCCTTCGATTCGCATCTCAACCCCGAGCGCCGGCGCTGGGACAGCCCGCGGCTGCATGACCTCGGCGTGGCGATCGACGTCTGGGCCCGCTGGGACAGCGACTGGTTTCTGCGAATCGCCGAGCACGGCTACTCGTGGCCATCGAGCACACCTGCGTTCTTCCCCCTCTACCCAGCGCTCGTCGCGGCATTCGGTCGCATCGGAGGCGACCACTTCGTCGCAGCCGGGGTCCTGATCTCGCTCGCGCTGGGCTGCTTCGCGGCGGTCTCGTTGAGCTCCCTCGCGCAACCGCTGCTCGGTGAGCGTGGAGCGCAACGCTCGGTTCTCTACCTCGCGATCTTCCCCACGTCGTTCTACCTCGGAGCGGTCTACAGCGAATCGCTCTTTCTGGCGCTGGCGGTGACGACCTTCGTGCTTGCCGAGCGCGGGCGCCTCGGCTGGGCGGGGGTCATCGCCGGACTGGCGCTGCTCACCCGTGCCCAGGGGCTCGCATTGCTCCCCGCTCTTGCTCTGTTCGCGCATCAGGCGGGCGGAGGGCGGCGGTACCTCACCGCGCTCGCCACGCCCCTTGCCATCTTCGCCGCCTACCCGCTCCTGCTGCTTCTCTCGATCGATCGCCCCTTCGCCTTCGTCGATGCCCAGGAGGTCGTCTGGGAGCGGCATCTCAGCCCGCTCGGCCCGCTCGGCGGCCTGTTCGACGCCGTTACCGGGCTCGACCTTCTCGAGCTCGCGTTCGCGATCCCGATGCTCGCGCTCGCCGGCGTCGCCTGGCGGCGATTCGGGGCGACCTACGGCGTCTACGCCTTCGGCGCGCTGCTGCTTCCGATGGCCTATCCCTCGGAGCGTCTCGGAGGGCTGTACTCGTTTCCACGTCTCTGCCTCGTCGCGTTTCCCGTGCTTCCTCGCGCTCGCCGCCGTGACGGGGCGACGGTGGGTCCGGCACGTGACGGTCGCGGTTCTCACGACGACCCTGGCCGTGTTCGTGGTTCGATGGTCGCTATGGCTCTGGGTCGCCTGACTACCACCACGCGGGGAATGCTCGTCGGCTGGGCGGCGCTGGTCACGGCGCTCGCGGCGTTGGCATACGCGGGCAACTTCCTCGTGAGCGACGACGAGAAGCGCGACGACCTCCTCTACCTCTGGTCGTCGGCAATTGCGGGGCTCGTTCAATACGCCGTGGTGGCGGCTGTGTTGTTTGCCATTGCGCGACCGCTCGCGCCATCGGCGCTCGGTCTGAAGCGACCCGCGTCCTGGTCGCGCGCGCTCGGGATCGCGTTCGCCGGGTTGGTTGCGGTGTTCGTCATCGGGTACGTCCTCGGTCTCTTTCTCGAGGCGGGGGAGGAGCAGGGCCTCGTCCCGGACGGCTGGGACAGCAGCCGGGCGGCGCCGTTTGTCGCCAACTTCGTCGTCGTCACGCTCGTTGCGCCCGTTGTCGAGGAGCTCACGTTCCGTGGGCTCGGGTTTGCAGTCGTCCGCGATGTCGCGGGGGTCGGGCCGGCGATCCTGATCACCGGCCTCGCGTTCGGCCTCGCGCACGGGCTGGTGATCGCGCTCCCGATCCTCGCCTGCTTTGGTGTCATCCTTGCGGTGGTGCGAGTGAGAACAGAGTCTCTCTACCCGGCGATCATCCTTCACGCGACCTTCAACGGTCTTGCGCTGATCGCCGCGGTGACGGTGGGAAGCTCCTCATGAGCGACCGCTTCGAGGAGATCCGCTCCGCGATCACCGCAAACGACGAGCGCATCGTCGAGGCAGTCAACGAGCGGCTGCGGCTGGTCACCGAGCTCTGGGAGCTCAAGCGCGAACGAGGTGACGATCGCGTGGACCCGCGTCGTGAGACCGAGCTGCGCGATGTCCTCTCTGCGTCGAACGGCGGGCCTCTTTCACCGGAGGGCCTCGATGAGCTCGTCACGGCCGTCCTCGCGCTCACCAAGCGCGAGCTTTCGTAACCGCTCGGGCTGTTCAGGACTCCGTGGGCTCGTCCGGCCCGCCCGTGGCGAACTCGTCCGGCGACACGGTGTCGAGGAACTGCCGAAAGGCGCTCCAGTCGACCTCGTCCGAGCCCTCGGCTCCATGGACACGGTCGAACTCCGGCTCACCGTCCTCGAACGCGACGCCTGACTCCTCGATCACCTCGTCGGCAGCGAAGATCCTCGCACCGGCGCGGAGCGCGATGGCGATTGCGTCCGACGAGCGCGAGTCGACGTCGACCTCTGCATCGCCCTGGGCGAGCGTGATGACGGCGTGGAAGGTGTTGTCGCGCAACTCGGTGACCGTCACCCTCACGATCTCGCCGCCGAGCGCACCGACGAGCGAGCACGCAAGGTCGTGGGTCAGAGGCCTCGGTGGGTCGCTGCCCTGGAGCTTCATCAGGATCGCGGCGGCCTCCGAGTGCCCGATCCAGATCGGCAGGAACGTCTCGCCGTCGGCTGCCTTCAGCAAAACGATCGGCTGCTTGCTGCCGAGATCGAAGCTCACGCCGTAGACGGACATCTCCTGCATGGCTCCTGCCGAGTGTACCGCCGTACGGTCGGTACACTTCCGCGCTCGCGCGGGCGATTAGCTCAGTTGGTTAGAGCGCCGCTCTGATAAGGCGGAGGTCCCTGGTTCGAATCCAGGATCGCCCACTCCATTGAAATGCCCTGAAGTTGGGAACCTTCGGTTCCCCGGGGAACCCTCCCTTCAAGAAAGCGCGCACTCGGGCAAGCAAGGGACGCCTCGGCTCTATACGGGTTCGCGCGCGGCCAGCCGCTCGAGCGATTCGACCGCTTGCTGCGGGTCGGGCATCGCGACGAGCTCGTTCCTGATGCGGTGTGCTGCGTCTCGGAATGTGTTGTCGTGCAGGAGCATGCGAACGGCGTCGCGAGCCGAGTCGGCGGTCAGGCGATCTGGCATGAGCTGGATTGCGGCGCCTGCAGCGACGGCGCGGTCGGCGTTGAAGAAATGGTCGGCGCCCTGGGGGACGATGAGAAGCGGGAGTCCGAAAGCGAGCGCACCGAGCATCGAGCCGGCGCCGCCGTGCGTCACGACAGCAGCGCAGTGGGGGAGCAGCAGCTCCTGCGGGACGTACTGGTGCACGTGGACGTTCGACGGTTGCGGTCCGAGTGCCGAGGGGTCGTTCTGGTTGCCCACCGTGACGACGACGTTCAGCGCTTCATCGCTGAGGCCGTCGAGAAGCGCACCGAAGACAGCGACGTTCCGGTTGTAGACGGTGCCCAGCGTGACGTAGACGATCGGTAGGCCACGCAGCGCATCGAGCCACGGGAGGCGCGTCAGCGGTGGACGAGTCTCGACGGTGCGGATGCCCTGCACCGCGCACGCAACCGCGTCGGGGATCTGAAGGCTGGGTGGGCACACGTCGAGGTACAGGTAGCGATAGAGGCCGCCGAGTGGGTGCGGCGCGAGGCCGTGCGAGGTCCAGATGGGGGCAGTGGCGTCGCCGGCGGCGCGGATGACGTGGTCCTGGATCGCGGCTCCGTAGCTGTGCTCCACGTACGGGATCCCGACCACCGTCGCGACGAGCGGTGCGGCGAACTCCGCCACGTCATGGACTACGACGTGCGGCGCCCACTGCTCAACGACCTTGAGCAGGTCATTCGCGCGTGGCTCCAGCTCGACCCGGACGAAGAGCTCGGTGAAGACGAAGGAGCGGACCTCCGAAGGAGGGAGCGACGCTGCAAGCTCGCGAACGCGGCGGGCAAGCGGCTCCACGGTGTCCATCGCCGGCCCGAGGCGAAACGCCGTGAAGCCTTCCGCTTCCGCTTCGCCGGCGACAGGCTCCCCCGAAGCGAACGCCACCTCATGTCCCGCTTCGGCCAGGGCACGTGCGAGCGGCAGCATCGGCCGATAGTGACCCGCCAACGGCCTGCAGGTCAGGAGCGCACGCATCGCGCAAGGCTATCGGCGCCTCTTCAGCGGTCGCGCTACGGAGCGCGACGCTGGGCTGTGACGAGTGCGGCGAGTTGGGTCGAGCGCAGGACGCCGCCGTGACTGTCGATGATCCGCTCGTTCTCGGCCTTCAGCTTCGCTCGGATGGCGGCGGGGAGACGGTGATACAACGAGGTCGTCTCGAAGACCGCCCACAGCTCGTCGGCGGTTTGCTCGGTTTCGCGCGGGAACGACGTGAGTATTGCGGGGCCGAACAGCGTCCCCGCCTCCGCGACCGCCAGGCCGGGATGCCCGAGCCAGGCCCAGACCTCCGACACGTTCTCACGTCGTTCGTCGGCACCAGCGCGAATCGTCACCTGGTCGCGCAGCATGGGACGCTCCGCAGCCAGCTCGGGAGCGAGTCGAGCGAACGCGGCGGCGAGCTCGTCCAGAGCCTGCCCGCCCACCTCGTCGTGCACGCTCATCGGCTGGATCAGAGCCACGGTTCCGCCTGGACGAAGCAGCGCTGCCGCCTTCGCCCACCCGACGTTCGGATCGACCCAGTGGAACGCCGCCGCCGAGAAGACCGCCTCGAACCGCTCCGCGGGAAGCGACACCTCTTCGAAGCGGCCGAGGTGAAAGCGGACAAGGTCGGAATCTCCCACCCGCCGTCGCGCAACCTCGATCATGTTACGTCCCGGGTCG
The DNA here is from genome assembly GCA_963724655.1 of uncultured Actinomycetes bacterium. Lineage (GTDB taxonomy): Bacteria > Actinomycetota > Thermoleophilia > Gaiellales > Gaiellaceae > Gaiella. The sequence goes on from CAVRVG010000001.1 coordinate 562,283, forward strand.
ACCGCGTCGACCCGCAGGCCACACGCAACAAGCTCCTCGGTCAGCTTCCCCGTTCCTGATCCGACCTCGACGACGCGGGAACCGATCTCGAGCCCCGCGAGCTCCACCGCGGCAGCCACGAGCTCGCTCGGATAGCCGGAGCGGCGCGCATCGTACTTCTCCGCGATCCCGTCGAATACGTCGCCGTACCGCCGTGACTCGGGCATGCATCCAGTCTACGGTTGTGCGCTCCCCATGCCGGCAGGATCGCTAGGCGTGCAGAGCGAGGCGCTCGAGTGTCTCGACGAGCTCCGCCAGCCCCGTCTCGTCGCCGAAGCGAAGCTCGAGCTTGCCGGCACTCACGTGCGCGGTGGTGCCGGTGAGACGCTCCGCAGCACGGCGTGCTCGATCGGCCAGGTGCGGGTCGACGGGCTGGGCCCGCGGCTTCGTTCGCGCGCCGGCGTCGCGGGCGGCCTTCTCGGCCGCTCGAACCGTCATCCCGTCCCGCGCGATCCGCTTCGCGAGGCGGATGCGGCCACCGTCGTCCGGGATCGCCAGCACGGCGCGAGCATGACCCTCGGTCAGTTCGCTGCGGGCGAGCATCCAGAGCACCTCTTCCGGCAGCTCGAGCAGGCGTAGGCGGTTCGACACCGCCGGCTTCGACCGGCCGACCCGCTCCGCGACGTCACCGAGGGAGAGCTCGAACTCGTCGATCAGAGCGGCGTAGGCGCGTGCTTCTTCAACCGGAGAGAGGTTCTCGCGCGCAACGTTCTCGACCAACCCGAGAAGGAGTGCGTCCCGGTCGTCGGATTCCCGCACGACCGCCGGGAGCGTGGTGATCCCCGCCTCCTGGGCAGCCCGCCAGCGCCGCTCGCCTGCGATCAGCTCGTAGCCACCCTCGGCCCGCGGTCGAACGACGACCGGTTGCAGCACGCCCTGGTGGCGGATCGACGCAGCCAGCCCGGTGGTCGACTCCGGCTCGAACCGCTTCCGTGGCTGGCGTGGGTTCGGCCTGATCGCGTCGATCGGAAGCTGCAGCAGCTCCGACGTCCCTCCGCCGCCGACGAGAACCTCGAGACCGCGGCCGAGGCCGCGTCGAATGGGCTGCTCAGCGCTCGACAAGCTCCATCGCCACCTTCCAGTAGGCCTGCGCTCCGGCCGATCGCCGGTCGTAGGAGATCGCGGGAAGACCATGGCTCGGCGCCTCTGCGAGACGCACCGAGCGAGGCACGGTCTGGACGAAGACAAGGTCGCCGAAATGCGTGCGGAGCTCGCGCTCGACCTCCTCGGCCAGCCGGGTCCGTGAGTCGACCATCGTCAGCAGGATGCCGGCGATCCCAAGCTGTGGATTGAGGCGCCGCTTGACCAGGTCGATCGATCCGAGCAGCTGCGAGAGACCCTCGAGCGCGTAGTACTCGGCCTGGACGGGCACGATCACGCTGCCGGCGGCGGCGAGCGCATTCACCGTGAGCGGGCCGAACGCCGGGGGGCAGTCGAGAAAGACGAATCCATAGCCCTCGAGCTGCTCGGGTGACAGGGCATCGGCGAGATACCGCTCCCCGCCCTCGAGCGCCGAAAGGTGAATCGTTGCGGCTGCGAGCTCCTGCTTCGCCGGGATCAGGTCGAGGTTCGCGAACGAGCTTGGGCGTGCAAGGTCACGGAGCGGGACTCCGTCGAGAAGGTCCAGGGTCGAGTGGCCGTTGGGTCGCGTTCCGAGCCCCGAGGTCGCGTTCGCCTGCGGATCGAGGTCGATGAGCAGGCAGCGCTCGCCTGCCTCGGCGAGGCAGGCAGCGAGGTTGACGGCGGTGGTCGTCTTCCCGACGCCGCCCTTCTGATTTGCGACTGCAACTACGCGGGCTGACACACCTCAAGGCTAGTAGCGAAGCCGGATGCCGCCTTCTGCCCGCCTGAACGAATCGGTAAGAAGCAGCCTGAGCAGGTGTTACGCGAGCGGCCGCTTCCTGGCGATCCCCGCACGGCGCGGAAACCCAGGTGGTGTCGGGCCGAGCTTGCGCAGCACGAGCAAGCCCTCAGCACACGTCTCGACCGTCGCCGAGAGGAGCACCGCGACCTTGCCGACAGCATCCAGATCGGCGGTCTCGCCGACCCACAGCACAACCGCGCCGCCCTCACGCACGAGCGGAAGACACCACTCTGCCGCCACCGTCGGGGGGGCCAGCGCCTTTGCAACGGCGACCCCGAACTGCTCGACCGGCTGCTCTTCGGCCCTTCCCCAGACGACGCGGAGGTTCGGAAGCTCGCTCTGCCACTGTTCGAGAAACTCGGTCTTTCGCCGCTCTGCTTCGAGGAGTGTCACCTCACGATCCGGAAGAGCCGCAGCAAGGGGTATTCCGGGCGTGCCGCCACCCGACCCGACGTCGATGATCGGCCCGCTCTCGCGACCGACGAGCGTCGAGCCGCGCAAGGCGTCGTCGAGGAGGACAGGTCGGGCCGCCGCGATGTCGGAAAACGCCGTGAGTCCCGGGGTCTCGACGACACCCGCGAGCCATCGTTCGAGGACACCCGCCACGGGGTCGGTCCTCGCTCAGTCCGTGGCCAGGCGGGGGATGACGACGACGCAGCGGTTCGGCTCGGCGCCGTCGCTCGAGGTCTCGACCTCGGGATCGTCCTTCAATGCCTCGTGGACCACCTTCCGCTCGACCGCCGACATCGGCTCGAGCATCACGCTTCGCCCGGTTGCCGCCGCCTGCTCGGCACTGCGGCGTGCGATTCCCTCGAGCGTCGCCGTTCGCCTCTCGCGATAACCCGCGGCGTCGACCGTGATCGGTCGCTTGCCTTCGCCGACCGCTCGATGGGCGAGCGCATTCGCGAGATACTGCAGCGCATCGATCATCTGGCCGTGGCGTCCGATGAGGACGCCCGCGTCGCCACCGACCAGGGTCGCGACCACCTCGTTCTCGTGCTCGGCAAGGGACACCGTTGCGGGCACGCCGAGCGCTGCGCAGACCCGGCCGAGGAACTCCTGTACAACAGCGCCTTCCTCTGATTCCGCCGCGACGGTCGACTCCGGGAGGACGGGGCTCACCAGAGGTTGCGGGGCGATCGCAACGACGCGGGCCGGAGTGAAGCCGACGCCAAGCAGGCCTCGCTCGCCTTCGGTCACGATCTGGAACTGCACCTCGTCGCGGTCGAGATTCGGCGTGAGGCGCTCGAGCTCCCGCATCGCCGCCCACTTCGCCTCGCCGACGGTCTCTCCGGTGCCCTCGACACGAAGGTCGGCGCTCACCGGCGGCCGCCGCCGCTCGAGCGCTTCCGCTTCACGCGCCTCGGCGGGCCGACCGGGCCGCTCGCCTGACCGCCCGCGGAACTCGGAACCGATCGTTGCTTGCCGTTCCCGCTGCTCCCAGGTGGCGGATCCTTCGGCGGTGTCCTGGACGAGCGACGGTCGGTGACCGTCAGGTCGGGCTTCGGCATCATCTTGCGCGTCACGAGCCCCTGCCCCGTGGTCCAGAGGTTGTTCGTCATCCAGTAGATCATGAGCCCGGATGGGAAGTTGAGGATGAAGGGGATGAAGACGATCGGGAGGACCATCATCAGGATCCGCTGGGACTTCTGCATCGTCGACGACATGAAGTACGTCGACGTGAGCTGGCTGGCGACGTAGATGAACAGCAGCAGCGGCCCCCACGCCTTCAGCGTCGTCTCCGTGATGTTGACGAGGTCGAGGAACTCGAGGCTCGATTCAGGGTAGTCCGGGAGAATGTTCTCCTCGAACCCGCGCAAGGTGTAGAAGAGCGCGATGAAGATCGGGATCTGAGCGACCATCGGCAGGCACGACGCGGCCGGGTTGACCTTGTTCTCCTTGTAGAACTTCATCAGCTCTTCGTTCTGGCGCTGCTTGTCGCCCTTCCAGCGCTGCTGGATCTCCTTCATCTCGGGCGCATGCACCTGCAGGTTCTGCATCGAATGGATCTGCTTCACCGTCAGCGGAACGAGCAGGATCCGAACGCAGATCACGAGCGCGACGATCGACCAGGCCCACGTGAGCCCGATGGAGACGTGGAACCACTCGAGAACGCTCGTGAGGATGTCGGTGAGGGGAGTGAGGATCCCGCCGAGCATCAGATGACCCGCCGCTTCTCGCGAGAGCGGAACAAGCTGCGGTCAGCGACGTAGTCGACCCCACCGTGACTCCACGGGTTGCAACGGAGCAGGCGCCAGCCGGCGAGGATCGCGCCGCGCACGAGCCCGAGCTCCTTGAAGGCATCGAGCGCGTACTGCGAGCAGCTGGGGTGATACTTGCAGGTCCCGGGCGGCGTCAACCGCCCAAGCGTCCCGCGCCACGCCTTGACGAACCAGATCCCGAGAATGCTCACGCGGCGATCCGCTCGAAGGCCTCACGAACCTGCTCGACGAGCCAGTCCTGCCCGCGCGTCTCCGCCGGCTCCGCGATCCCGGCACGCGCCGCGAGAACGTAGTCCCGTCCCGGCGGAATATCCGCCGCGGCGATCCGCCACGCCTCGCGAAGGCGGCGCTTGACCTGGTTGCGGGTCACCGCGTGGCCCACCGAGCGCGGCACGGCGAGCCCCAAGCGAGGAGTCGCGTCCGGGTCATCCTCCCGGGGGAACCAGTGCAGGGTGAGATATCGCGTCGACACAGATCTTCCATGCCGGTAGACGGCGTCGAAGTCCCTCGAGCGGGACAGCCGGTACCGTCGCTCCACGGTGCAGGCTCGTTCAGGCCGACAGGCGCGCGCGGCCCTTTGCGCGCCGACGCTTGATGATTGCGCGGCCGCCGCGGGTCGCCATGCGATTGCGGAAGCCGTGCTTGCGCTTCCGGCGGCGGACGTTCGGCTGGTAGGTGCGTTTCACAGGATCAGGCCCTCTGCTTCTGAATGGTCGAGCTTCGAGTCGGGGCGGGCCCAACGGGCTCCGGCCGACCGCGCAGTATAGACGAGCTACCAAGCCGTCGGTTTTCCACAACGTTACGAGGGGCTCCGGCAGCTAAAACCGCTGCTCAGGCGGGTCCCGTGTAGCCCGAAAAGACAGGTCCGGATCTGCTTTCCACAGCTGTTGAAAACAGTGTGGAGACAGTCAAAACCCCTGCATTCATGCGGTATTGAGGGTCTCTTCGGCTGTGAAGAACTTGGCCTTGCGCGGCGATCGTGGGTTGGTATGCTCGCCCTCCCCGCGACGCCCAAGGAGCGTTCGAACCCTTGCAACCAGAAACACCAGATTCCGCCGGCGCCCTCTGGGACGAGGTGTCGCAGCGGTTGCGGGACGCGCTCAACGAGACGACCTATGTCACCTGGTTCGGCGCCGTGACGGCCGGCGAGCTCACCGACGATTCCTTCTCGGTCGTACTGCCGAACGACTTCACCCGCGAGTGGATCGAGGGGCATTTCCTGGGCTTTGTGCGCGCCGCAGTTCGTGACGTCCTCGGGCGCGAGATGCGCGTTGTCCTCACGGTGCTCGAGGAGCATCCGGGCGCAGTCGAGAGTGCACCGGAGACGGCGCCGGCGGTCGTGCCCGGGATCGGCGAGCTCTCGGTGCCCGTCCGGGCGAACTCGAAGTACACATTCGACAACTTCGTCATCGGCTCGTCGAATCGCTTTGCGCACGCCGCCGCGCTCGCCGTCGCCGAGGCACCTGCACAGGCATACAACCCGCTCTTCATCTACGGCGGGACAGGGCTCGGAAAGACCCATCTCCTGCAGGCGATCTCCGCCTATGTCAGCGAGCACTCACGGGGGCTGACGACGAGGTACGTCACGAGCGAGACGTTCACCAACGACTTCATCAACTCGCTCCGCGACAAGCGCATCGAGGGGTTCAAGCACCGCTACCGCGCCTATGACGTCCTCCTCGTCGACGACATCCAGTTCCTCGAGGGCAAGGAGCGTTTCCAGGAGGAGTTCTTCCACACGTTCAACTCTCTCTACGAGGCAGGTCGCCAGATCGTCATCTCGTCCGATAGGCCGCCGAAGGAGATCGCGACCCTCGAGGATCGACTTCGATCGCGGTTCGAGTGGGGACTGATCACCGACATTCAGCCTCCCGATGTCGAGACGAGGATCGCCATTCTTCGCAAGAAGGTCACGACCGACTCGATCGAGGTCACCGAGCCAGACGTTCTCACCTTCATCGCGGAGCGCGTGACGACGAACATCCGCGAGCTGGAAGGTGCGCTCACCCGCGTGGTCGCGTTCTCGTCCCTCACCGGCCTCGAGCTCAATGTCGAGCTCGCCGAGCAGGTGCTTCGCGATCTCTTCCCGAGCGGCAGCGACCCCTCCGAGATGAGCATCGCAAGGATCCAGGAGGCCGTTTGCGACCGCTTCGCGCTGAGCGTCCAGGAGCTCGTCAGCGCGCGGCGCAACCAGGCCGTGGCCTATCCGCGCCAGGTTGCGATGTACCTCTCACGAGAGCTCACGGATGCGTCCCTTCCCAAGATCGGTAGGGAGTTCGGCGGCCGCGATCACACCACTGTGATGCACGCAACCTCCAAGATCACCCGGATGATCTCTGAGGACAGGTCTGTGTACAACCTCGTCCAGGACCTAACAGCGCGACTCAAGCACCGTGGATAACCGCGCAGCGATCGATCGTCGTAGCTCGAACCATGGGGGACCTGGGGATAAGCCGTACAGTGCGTACACAGCCTCTACCCCTGCGCCCGGCAAGGGTCGGCCACATCTTCCCCATCGTCCACACTCCTTATGACTGCTACTGAAAGGTTTAGATAGAAAGATGGAAACAGTGGAGTCAGGCTCAGAAACCTCAATCTCCCCCGCTGGGAACGTCACCGTCACCTGTGAGCGCGACGCTCTCGTCGCTGCCCTGGCAGTGGTCTCTCGTGCGGTTTCGACCCGGGGTTCGGTTCAGGTTCTCGCGGGTGTCCTCATCGAAGCGCAGAACGGCCTGGTTCAGCTCGCCGCCACCGACATGGAGCTCTCGCTGCGAACGACGTTCCCGGCCAGGGTCGATGGAGAAGGCTCGCTCGTCGTCCCGGGGAAGCTCCTCACCGACCTCGTTCGCCTTCTCCCCGACTCCGAGGTCTCGATCGAATACCGCGCCGAGGACGGCGCCGCGCACATCAAGTCCGGGTCGTACAGCTCTCGGGTGAACGTCTTTGCGGCGGAGGACTTCCCGCGGCTGCCTTCAGTCGATGTGCCGCTGCAGGCGATCACCTCGCCCGCGCTTCTCGAGACGATCGATCGTGTCTCCCGAGCCGCCTCGCGGGACGAGTCGAGGCCCGTCCTGACCGGGGTGCTCGTCCGCTTCGAGGGCAAGAAGCTGGTCATGGCAGCCACGGACTCCTACCGCCTCTCCGTCAAGGAGACCGAGTTCGAGACAGCCGGCCCGGAGCTCGAGGCGATCATTCCGGCCCGCGCGCTCCAGGAGCTGGTCAGGCTCGCAGCGGGCACCGAGACGGTCTCGCTCGGTGTCAACGAAAACCATGTCATCTTCGGCACGGGCTCTGCCTGGTTGACGACCCGCCGCATCGACGGTCAGTTCCCGAATGTCAAGCAGCTCCTCCCCGAGACGTTCGAGGTCGAGGTGTCGCTGCCACGCGTCGAGCTCCTCGACGTTGTTCGCCGCGCCGGCGTGATGGCCCAGCGCAACGCCCCTCTTCGCCTTCGCTTCGCCGAAGGAGAGCTGACGATCTCGGCACAGAGCCAGGACGTCGGCGAGACGCGCGAGTCGATTCCGGCTGCCTATACGGGCGACCCCCTCGAGATCGGGTTCAACGCCGAGTTCCTGAAGGAGGGGCTCGAGTCGGTCACCACGGACGAGGTGACGCTCAAGCTCATCAATCCTCTCCGACCCGGCCTGCTGACCGAGGGTGACTCCTTCTGGTACCTGATCATGCCGATCCGTCTCGCCGGCTGATCGTCGAGCGCGTCCGGCTCCACGACCTCCGGTCATACGCCCGGCTCGATGTCGCACTGGTGTCGGGGCTCGTCCTCGCGACCGGACCGAACGGGGCGGGCAAGACGAATCTGGTGGAAGCGGTCCATCTCGCCACCCAGGGGTTCTCGTTCAGGACGAGGTTGGATGCCCAGCTGATCCGAACCGGGGCGGCAGAAGCGTCGGTTCGGGTCGACGGCGACCGGGGCGGTGCGGCGGTGAGCGCAGAGGCGAGGCTCTCAGCGACGGACTCGAAGCGCCTCCGTCTCAACGGCAGCGCGGTCTCCTCGACCGATGAGCTCCGGCAACGACTTCACACGCTGGTCTTCACGCCTGACCGGCTCGGCGTCGTCAAGGGAGGCCCCGCGGTGAGGCGCGCCTATCTCGACCGCTCGCTCTCACGGATCCTGCCCGCCCGCGCCGATGTTCCTCTTCGGTACGCCGCCGCGCTGGGCCAGCGCAACGCCGGGCTGCGCCGCGTCGCGGCCGGTCTCTCCCCACCCGAGGTGCTCGAGCCATGGACGGAGACCCTCGCCGAGGCCGCAGCCGAGCTCGTCAAGGCGAGAGTGGACACGATCGCCGCGCTCGCGCCCGCACTCCGTGAGTCGGCCGACGAGCTCGGTCTTCGAGATGTCTCGCTCAGCTACTCCGCAGAGCCGCCTACCGTCGCCCAACTCGAGGCGCGGCTCGACCGCGATCTCGACCGCGGGTCGACCGGGCTCGGGCCTCACCTCGACGAGATCCATCTTCGGGCCGGCGAACGAGACCTCAGGGCGTTCGGCTCACAGGGCGAGCAGCGCCTCGCCGTCCTGTCGCTCCTGCTCGCCGAGGCCGAGGTGCTGAGGGGCTACGTCGGCGTGCCGCCCCTCCTCTTGCTCGACGACGCCCTCTCGGAGCTCGACGCCGACCGGCGGCGGATCCTGAGCGATCGGCTCGGGAGGGGTGGCCAGGCGATCGTCACCGCAACCGGGCCGGAAGCGCTCCCCCTGGCTCCCGCACAGCTCCTCGTCGTCTCGCCCGGTGAGGTTCGGTCGGGCTGATGGAGCGACTCGGCCACGATCTGCGCCATGCGCTTCGCGGGGCCGGTGTCCCCGACGCGGGACAGCTCGCTGCCGTCACGCGTGTCTGGGAGAAGGCAGTCGGCCCGGCGGTTGCGCGCGCGGCGTGGCCCCAGCGAATCGCGAGAGACGGGACGCTGCACGTCGCAACGACCTCCGCGACCTGGGCCAACGAGCTTTCGCTGCTGCAGGAGGAGGTCGTCGCGAAGCTCGCGGCCGAGCTCGGCGACGACGCGCCGAGCACGTTGCGCTTCGCGGTGGGTCTCATCCCGGAACCGGCTGCGGACGAAAGCGCGCCCGCCCGGCCGCCGCTCGTTCCGGAGCCTGCCGAGGTCGAGCGGGCCGCCGAGCTCGCGGCCGCGATCGATGATCCGGAGCTCCGCGAAGCGGTACGAAAAGCGGCTGCGGCGAGCCTCGCGGCACACCGCGCCGGCCACCCTGCCGACCCCCGCGTCTGATATACTTCAGTACCCGCAGAAAATGCCTGTTTTGCAGGCATTTTCTCTCTCTGGAGACGAATGACAGAAACCGCATACACCGGAAAAGACATCACCGTCCTCGAAGGCCTCGAGCCGGTCCGGCTTCGGCCCGGGATGTACATCGGCTCGACCGGTACCCGGGGGCTTCACCACCTGATCTACGAGGTGGTCGACAACGCCGTGGACGAGGCGCTTGCGGGGCACAACGGCCTCGTCGAGGTCACGCTTCACCCCGACGATTCGGTCACCGTTCGCGACGCCGGGCGCGGTATTCCGGTCGACTGGATGGAAGAGCAAGGGCTCTCCGCGCTGACCGTGGTCCTCACGAAGCTTCACGCCGGGGGCAAGTTCGGCGGCGAGGGGTACAAGGTCTCCGGCGGTCTTCACGGGGTGGGCGTCTCGGTGGTGAACGCGCTCTCCGAGTGGCTTGTGGCAGAGGTTCACCGGGACGGGAAGATCCACCGGCAAACGTTCGCCCGGGGAGTGCCGCAGACGGACGTCGAGACGATCGGCGACACGACCCAGACCGGCACGACGATCTCGTTCATGCCCGACTCCGAGGTCTTCGAGGAGATCGAATGGTCGAAGGACACGCTGATGCAGCGCCTTCGCGAGACGGCCTTCCTCACCCGCGGCCTGCGGATCGGGCTCACTGACGGCCGCGAAGGCGAAACGCGCGACGAGTTTCACTACGAGGGCGGGATCAGGGACTTCATCGACCACGTCAACGCCGACCGGAACCCGGTCCACGGCCACATCGTCTACTTCGAGAACGAGGACGAGGAAGGCCGCGGGTCCGTCGAGGTCGCGCTGCAGTGGAACTCGAGCTACGTCGAGTCGATCTTCTCGTTCGCCAACAACATCAACACCCACGAGGGCGGCTCGCATCTCTCGGGCTTCACCGGTGCGCTGACGCGGACGCTCAACGTCTTCGCGCGATCGGAGGGCGTGCTCAAGGACAAGGACGACCCGCTCGAAGGCGAGGACACGCGCGAAGGTCTCGCAGCGGTCATCTCCGTGAAGCTGCGGGAGCCCCAGTTCGAGGGGCAGACGAAGACGAAGCTCGGCAATCCGTGGATCCGTGGCTTCGTCGAGAAGACGGTCAACCAGGGCCTGACCCAGTTCCTCGACGAGACACCCGCCGACCGCAAGCGCATCCTGCTCAAGGCGGTCGAGGCCTCGAGGGCGCGGACCGCTGCGCGGAAGGCGCGCGAGGTGAGCCGCAAGGGCGCCCTGATCGGCGGCGGACTCCCGGGGAAGCTCGCCGACTGCCAGTCGACCGACCCCGAGCACTGCGAGCTGTACCTCGTCGAGGGCAACTCGGCAGGCGGCTCCGCCGTCGACGCGCGAGACAAGAACTTCCAGGCGATCCTCCCGCTGCGCGGGAAGGTGATCAACTCGGAGAAGAACCGCATCAACAAGGTCCTCTCCAACACCGAGATCCAGGCAATGGTCACCGCGATCGGCTGCGGCATCGGCACCGAGTTCGACATCGAGAAGCTCCGGTATCACCGCGTGATCGTGATGACGGACGCCGACGTCGACGGCTCGCACATCCGCACGCTGCTGCTGACGTTCTTCTACCGGCAGATGCAGGAGCTCGTCGAGGGCGGGCACGTGTACATCGCCGTGCCGCCGCTCTACCGCGTCAAGATGGGGAACCAGGAGCGGTACGTCGAGAAGGAGTCGCAGTTCGAGGAGATCCTCATTCGCGAGCGGGCCAAGGACATCGAGATCACCGATCGAGCAGGCGAGGAATACCGGGTCACCGAGGCTCGACACCAGCGTCTTGTGCGCGCGCTCAACGAGTTCGACGGCTGGCACGCGCGCCTCCGCGCAGACTTCGGGTCGGCCGCCGCAGGGTTCGTCGTCGCCCATCGCTTGATCGAGCTCGACGCGACCCTGCCGTCCGAGATCGAGCCAGGTCTTGCGAGCCTCGGAGACGACACGCACCTGCTCGAGCCGGCAGGCTCCACCGCGGAAGCCGTCCGGATCAAGTTGATCGAGCGCGAGACGAGCGCGACCACGCACGTCGACATCCCGGCCGCGATGCTGCTCTCACCGGCGTACATCGGCCTGCGAAAGACGTACGCGCGGCTTGTCGAGATCGCCGGGCAGCCGCCGTTCACGCTCTCGCTCGGCAAGAAGGAGCGCGTCGCGACGACCTTCGAAGAGCTCCGCGCGGCGATCCTCGACCTGGCGAAGGAGGGGATCCAGGTGAGCCGCTTCAAGGGTCTCGGCGAGATGAACCCCGAGGAGCTCTGGGAGACCACGATGAATCCCGACAACCGCATCCTCGTTCAGGTCGGTGTCGATGACGCGATCCTCGCCGACCGGATCTTCTCGATGCTGATGGGCGACCAGGTCGAGCCGCGCCGCGACTTCATCGAGAAGAACGCGAAGTTTGCGAGGCTGGATGTCTAGCGCAGACCCTCTTGACATAGGCCGCATCGAACCGCGCGAGCTCGAGGAGGAGATGCGCACGAGCTTCCTCGACTACGCGATGAGCGTGATCGTGGCGCGTGCCCTCCCGGACGTACGCGACGGTCTCAAGCCCGTCCATCGCCGAGTGCTCTTCGCGATGCACGAGACCGGGCTGCAGCCGAACCGACCGCGCGTCAAGTGCTCGGCGGTGATCGGCGAGGTCATGAAGAGCTTCCATCCGCACGGCGACCAGTCGATCTACGACACCCTGGTTCGCATGGCGCAGAAGTTCTCGCTGCGCTACCCGCTCGTCGATCCGCAGGGGAACTTCGGCAACATCGACGGCTATTCGGCTGCTGCGCATCGCTACACCGAGGCGCGACTGTCGGCGATCGCGACCGAGCTTCTCCGCGACATCGGCGCCGACACGGTCGACTTCGTCGCGAACTACGACGGCTCGCGCAAGGAGCCGACGGTCCTGCCGGCGCGGTTCCCGAACCTTCTCGTCAACGGCTCGTCCGGGATCGCGGTCGGGATGGCCACGAACATGCCGCCCCACCACCTCGGCGAGGTCGTCGACGCGATCGTCGCGATGATCGACGACCCGGCGATCGACGTTGCCGGCCTCACGCAGCACGTTCGTGGTCCCGACTTCCCGACCGGCGCGATCATCGTCGGCCGCGAGGGGATCCGCGAGTCCTACCGCTCGGGTCGCGGCCGCGTGATCATGCGCGCGCGAGCGCACATCGAGGAGCTTCGTGGCGGCAAGAACGCCGTGATCGTCACCGAGCTGCCGTACGGAGTCCGCAAGGGCGGCGACGAGGGCGTCATCCGGAAGATCGCCGAGCTCGTCAAGGACAACGTCCTCACCGAGATCTCCGGGATCAAGGACCTCTCCGACAAGTCGGGGATGCGGATCCAGATCGAGCTCAAGCGCGACGCGGTTCCGCAGGTGCTGCTCAACAAGCTCTACAAGCGCACGCCGCTGCAATCGACGTTCGGCTACAACGCCGTCGCGCTCGTCGACGGCGTGCCGCGCACGCTCTCGCTGCTCGAGCTGATCCGCCACTACCTCGACCACCAGCGCGATGTCGTCACCCGCCGGCTCAAGTTCGACCTTCGCAACGCCGTGCGCCGCGCGCACGTCCTCGAGGGCTACCTCATCGCCCTCGACAACCTCGACGCGGTCATCGCGCTGATCCGCGCCGCCGACAGCACCGACGCGGCCCGCACCGGGTTGATGGAGAAGTTCTCGCTGTCCGAGATCCAGTCGCAGGCGATTCTCGACATGCGGCTCGCACGGCTCACCGGCCTTGCCCGCAAGGAGATCGAGGACGAGTTCGCCGACCTCCAGGAGCGGATCGGCGAGATCAGGCTGATCCTCTCGGAAGAGGCAAGGATCGACGCGCGTGATCCGCGAGGAGCTGCTCGAGATCAAGCAGATCTACGGCCGTAACGACGAGCGTCGCACGGAGATCGTGGCCGGGGAGGACTCGCTCGAGCTGGAGGACATGATCGCCGAGGAGGACATGGTCATCGCGATCACGCGGTCCGGTTACATCAAGCGCCTCCCCGTGACGACCTATCGCGAGCAGCGCCGCGGCGGCATCGGAGTGATGGGGATGGACATGAAGGACGACGACTACATCGAGCATCTCTTCGTCGCCTCGACGCACGATTTCATCCTGTTCTTCACCAGCGTCGGCAAGGTCTATCGGCTCAAGGTGCACGAGCTCCCACTCGGCTCGCGCCAGTCGAAGGGCCGCGCGATCGTCAACCTCCTGCCGTTCCGCCAGGACGAGCTGGTGCGCGCGGTCATCGCCACGAGGAACTACGAGGAGGCGAAGCACCTCGTCTTCGCGACGAAGAAGGGGATTGTCAAGAAGACGCCGTTTCTCGACTACAACACACCGCTCAAGGCCGATGGGATCATCGCGCTGAAGATGCGCGAGGACGACGAGCTCGTCGGCGTGCGGCTCTCGACCGGTGACGACGACATCCTCATGGTCTCGCGGGGCGGTCAGGCGATCCGGTTCCACGAGCAGGATGCGCGGCCGATGGGCCGACCTGCCTCGGGCGTCCAGGGAATGCGCCTGCGCGGTGACGACGAGGTGATCGAGGTCGACATCGCCGACGACACCGCCGAGCTCCTGGTCGTCACGGAGAACGGCTGGGGCAAGCGCACCCGCGTCTCGGACTACCCGGTCAAGGGTCGCGGTGGACTCGGGGTCCAGACGGCAAAGCTCGTCGAGGGCAAGGGAAAGCTTGCAGGCGCCCGGATCGTCCGCGAGGGGTATCAGGTGATGCTGATCTCGGACGGGGGAACCGTCATCAAGATGGCCGCCGACGACATCAAGCGCTCGGGTCGCGCCACCCAGGGTGTGATCGTGATGCGGCTGCGCGAGGGCGAGACCGTCTCGGGGCTCGCCCCCGTCGTCGGCTCGGATGAGGAGCCGGAGGACGGAGTGGATGTCATTGCCGGTGAGCCGGCGACTCCCGGCGAGCCGGTCGTCACGTCGGACTTCGACTTCGAGGCAGCCCTCATCGATGAGGATGCCGACGAGGATGAAGCCGAGCCTGATCTGGGCGAGGACGAATCCGGCGAGGACGAGGACGACCTCTAGGAACGTAGCGTCACGTCGCGCGCAACGCGACGGTGACCACGACCACGAGCACGAAGAGCGCCAGGAGTGCCAGTCCTTCGAGGACGAGCCGGCCACGCGGCCTCACCTCGGCGCTTCGCTTCCCACGTGTCGTAACGGCCGCCAGCAAAGCCAGGGCGAGCAACACGGCAGACACCCCGAGGATGAGGCGCATCAGTCGCGACTGCTCGGGTCGTTCTCTCCGTCAGGCTGCTTGCGGTAGAGACCGTCGAAGACCGTCGTCCACGTGGCACCCCCGTCCGGCGACTGCTCCCAGTGCTGTCTCACCGTGCCTTTCGGGCTCGGCGTCCAGGTGATCCGCTCGAGCTGGACCTCGCCGCCGCTCTTCGGCGTCTCACCCGTCATCACCATCGCGTCGCCGACGATGCCTCCGTACAGGTCGAGCACCGTCCCGCTGCTGTCCATCCAGCATTGGTGCCAACGAGCTCCTGCGGCGTCCCAGGCGTTGAGGCTCAGACCGGTGAAGCCGCGTGGTGTCGAATAGCTCTCGACAAGCACCCGCCCGCCTGCGTGTGCCTCGATGACGTTGTGCCCGGCCAGCTCGCCCGTCGCCTGATCGATCACCTCCCAGGCACCGATCCAGAAGTCGAATTCGTGGCTCATGAGGAGGGAAAGCCCCGCAAACGCGGCATGTCCAGGTGTGAGGATTCTATCAATCCTGCCGCCGATCGCTTGTGGCGGGCCCAACCGTCGGCAACCTTGGTGAGGTTGTGAGACGAGCACTTGTCCTCATCGTGGTCGCGCTCGCCGGCGTCGTCGGCGTCGGTCGCGCACCCGCGGCGATCGCGTCGCTCTCCGTCCATGAGCTCCCGCTCCACCCTGTTGTAACCCCTGCGGTCGCGCTTCGCGGCGAGAGGTCGGTCTCTGCGGTGGCGTCGCGAACGGCGGCCTTCGACTATCTCGGCCTCCACTGGAAGGGCTCGGGAACCGTCTCGTACCGCGTGCTGCGAAGAAGCGGTTGGTGGTCAGGCTGGACGCGCGGCCGAGCGCGACCTCGGGCCCGACGCCGGGCTCGGTCGAGAGTGCGCGCTCCCCCGGCTGGATCCTCGGCGAGGGTGTCTGGGTTGGCGCTGCGACCCGCGTCGAGATTCGAACACGGGGGCCGATCCGCCGGGTCCGCGCCTACACCGTCAGAAGCCCGACCTCCCTCGTGCCGACCCGCGTGACGGCGAGTGCGAGCGAGCCGCCGGTCGTGACTCGCGCGGGGTGGCAAGCCGATGAGACGCTCCGCCGGAGCGATCCCCAGTTCGGCGACCACGCTCCGCTTCGCCGTCGTCCATCACACCGCCGGCACGAACAACTACAAGCCGGCGGACGTCCCGGCGATCCTGCGGGCGATCCAGGTCTACCACGTCAAGGGAAACGGCTGGAACGACATCGGCTACAACGCTCTCGTCGACCGCTTCGGAGTGGTCTACGAGGGTCGCTTCGGAGGGCTCGAGCAGAACGTCGTCGGCGCTCACGCCAAGGGCTTCAACACCGGCTCCTTCGGCATCGCCGTGCTGGGCGAGTTCACGAGCAGCGCTCCGACCGGCTGCGGCACGCGAGGCCCTCGCGCAGATGCTCGCCTGGCGGCTCGACCTCGCCCACGTCGATCCGCTGGCCACGTTCGACGTGGATCTCGGGCGGAAGCGAGCGGTTCCCCCCGGGGGTGCCGGTGTTCCTTCGCGCCGATCTCCGGTCACCGGGACACAGGTCTCACCGCCTGCCCGGGCCAGAAGCTCTACGACCTACTGCCGGCCATCGCAAACCGCGCGGCCGCGATCGGGCTGCCGAAGCTCTATGAGCCCGCAGCTGACAGGAGCGATCGGTGGGCCGGTCGTCTTTACCGCGCGGCTCTCGTCGCCGCTTGCCTGGACGTTCACCGTGACGGCCTCGGATGGCGTTGTCGCCTTCGAGACAGCCGGGGAAGGGAGCGCGGTCAGGGTCGACTGGGACACGCGCGACCTCCCGCCCGGCTCGTACAGCTGGCGCCTGGACGCACCCGGGGTCACACCTGCAGAGGGGACTCTCGGCGCCGCGACGAGCGACGTCGCCCTCACGTTCACCGCGACCTCCGCCGACCCCGAGACCATTCGCGCCCGACGGCGACGGGACGCTGGACTCCACAACGCTCACGTACACGCTCAGCGCGCCGGCCAGCGTGGGAGCGACGCTCTACGACGCCGGTGGTGTGGAGGTCGCCGTGCTCGAGCGCCCGCGCTGGCGTACGGCGGGAGAGCACACGCTCGATGTTCGACGGTCTCGGGCTCCCCGACGGCCTCTACGACGCCCGGCTTGCCGCGACGGCGACCGGCGGTCGCACGGCCGCCGGGTCGATCCCGATCGCAATCAGCAGGACGCTCGGCCGCGTCAGCCTGGCGCAGCCCGTGCTCAGCCCGAACGGCGACGGCCGCAACGACACTCTGCGGGTCAGGTTCACCCTCGCAGCGCCGGCGCAGGCATCTCTTCGAATCTTCCGTGGCTCCCGCTGGGTGGCGACACCGTTCACGGGACAGCTCGGGGCAGGCGCACAGCTGATCAAATGGGATGGGTCGAAGCGCGTGGGAAGCCTCCGGGAAGGCGCCTATGTCGCCGTTCTCGAGATCGCTGACCCGATCGCCACCTCCCGCGTGACGCTGCCGTTCGTCGCAGACTGGACGCCACCCCGAGTCTCGCTCGTCTCGCGTCGACCCGCTCGTTCTCCGCGTGAGCGAGCCGGGCACGCTGCGGGTTCGTGCAGACGGTGTCGACCGCCGCGTTCGCGTCACGGCGGCCGGCCTGGTGCGGGTCGCTTCGATTCGGCGGCCACGAAAGCTGGTTGTCGTCGCCACCGATCTGGTTGGGAACACAGCGGTGCCTCTTCGTCGGTCGCCGCCAAACCTCTAGAATCGCCGAGTGCAACCCGCTCGGCGCCGATCGCGTTCAATCAACGGTGCGCTGCGGACAGAGCTGCAGCCGGCCTTCGAGCGGCTGAGCGACCCGATCCTCGTGCGAAGAGCGAAGGATGGAGACGAGCCGCGCGCTCGAGGCGTTGTGCGCCCGCCATGCACGCGCGGATCGAGCGGACGGCGCGCCATCTTCTTCGCAACCCGGAGGATGCACTCGACGCGACCCAGGACACGCTCGCCAGGGTGTGCACGAAGATCGGCCAGTTTCGCGGCGAGTCGGCGTTCACCACCTGGCTCCATCGGCTCACGGTGAATGCGTGCCGCGACCACGCGCAGAGGCGCCTGGCTCGCCCGACGGTGCCGCTCGAGGTCGACCTGCGAGCGTGCCCCGACGACGGTCCCGCGCGCTGCGCCGAGCTCTCGGAGCTCCGCGCTGAGCTCCGCAATGGGTTGGCCTCGATCCCCGGACGGGCAGGCGCGCGTCCTGGTGCTCAAGGACGGGTTGGGGTTCTCGTTCGAGGAGATCTCCGCGGCATCCGGGATGCCTGTCGGAACGGCCAAGTGCTACGCGCATCGCGGTCGGGCGGGTATGCGGGCTCGACTCGAGGTCACGCCAACGTGATCCCAGCCACGCCGTTCGGGCGCGAGACGATCGAGACGATCATCCCGCACCGCGAGCCGTTCATCCTGCTCGATCGCGTGCTGCAGCTCGAGCCGGGCAAGCTCGTGGTCGCCGAGTACACGGTGCGCGCCGATGCGTGGTGGTTTGCCGGTCACTTCCCGGAGCGTCCCGTGATGCCCGGGGTGCTGATCGTCGAGGCGATGGCGCAGACCGGCGCGATCGCAGTGCTCGTCGAGGAGGCAAACCGAGGCAAGATCGCCTTCTTCGCCGGAATCGACGACTGTCGCTTCAAGCGGATCGTCGAGCCGGGTGACGTGCTGACGTTGACGTGCGAGATCGACCAGGTTCGCGGCCCGATCGGGCGCGGCAAGGCAACCGCGTACGTCGGAGACGCACTCGCGACGCGAGGCACCCTCACCTTTGCGGTGGAACGTTGATCGCCAGGGCCGAAGGGCCGCGCATCGGGATCACCGGGCTCGGGGTCAACGTTCCCGACCAGGTGCTGACGAACGACGATCTTGCCAAGTACGTCGACACGTCGGACGAGTGGATCCGAAGCCGGACGGGGATCGTCGAGCGCAGGATCGCGTCGCCAGACGAGGCGTTGACCGATATCGCGCGGCCGGCGGTCAAGGCGGCACTCGCCGACGCAGGTGTCGAGGCCGGCTCCGTGGATCTTCTGATCTGCGCCACGGTGACCCCGGACATGATCTTCCCCACCTCCTCGGCGCTCCTGGCCGACGAGTTCGGGATGGCCGACGCGGCCGCCTACGACCTGCTCGCCGGGTGCACCGGCTTCATGTACGCAGTCGCGCAGGCGTACGGGATGCTCGCGTCGGGCCTCTCGAAGCGGGCGGTCGTGGTGGGCGGCGACGTCCTCTCGAAGATTCTCGACTGGACAGACCGGTCGACGCTCGTGCTCTTCGGCGACGGCGCCGGCGCGGTGGTGATGGAGCGGGTCGAGCGGGGAGGGTTTCTCGGGTTCGAGCTCGGCGCGGACGGCGGCGGCGGCAAGCACCTGTGCTACCCCGGTAGCGGCTCGCGGAAGTTCGACGACCCTGAGGTATCGCTCCAGATGAATGGGCGAGAGGTCTTCAAGTTCGCGACCAGGGTGATGGTCTCGTCGGCCCAGGCCGTGCTCGGCGAGTGCGGAAAGACCGTTGCCGATGTCGATGTCTACGTCCCGCACCAGGCAAACAAGCGGATAATCGACTACGCGGTCGGTAAGCTCGGTGTCCCAATGGAGAACACCATCGTCAACGTGGATCGATTCGGCAACACGTCGTCTGGCTCGATTCCCCTCGCGCTCGCGGATGCGCGCGCGGACGGCCGGCTCCGCGACGGCTCGCTCGTCCTGATGACGGGAATGGGCGCGGGGCTCACCTGGGGCTCGGCGCTGCTCGAATGGTCGGGCACTTTCGCCGGAGGCAACATTGCCTAGAACAGTCGAACGAACGAAGGGAGACGATGAAAGTGGCGGCTCTTCCAGGCAATTCTCCGCTCGAGGGAGAAGCGCGCATGGGTAAGGTCGCATTCTGCTTCCCGGGCCAGGGCGCCCTCGAGGAAGGCATGGGTCGCGAGATCGCCGAGGCGTTTCCCGAGGCGATGGAGGTCTACCGGCTCGGAAGCGAGGCGACCGGGATGGACCTGGCCGCTCTCTCGTTCGAGGCGCCGCTCGACCAGCTTGTCGAGACCGAGGTTCAGCAGCCGACTCTCGTCGCGACGAGCCTTGCGATTCTCGCCGCACTGAAGCACCACGGGATCGAGCCCGACATCGTGGTGGGCCACTCCGTCGGCGAGTTCGCGGCGCTTGCCGCGGCCGAGGCGATGACAGCGCCCGAGGCGATCACTCTCGTGCGCGCTCGCGGGCTCGCGATGGCCGAGACCGCCCGGCTTCATCCGGGCGCGATGGCGGCGATCCTCGGGCTCGAGGACGAGCAGGTCGAGATCCTCTGTCGGAAGATCCTCGGAGTCTGGCCGGCGAACTACAACTGCCCCGGCCAGATCGTGGTGTCGGGAGAGAACGACGCGGTCGACGAGTGCATCACCGAGGCCCAGAACCTGGGAGCCCGCCGCGCGATCAAGCTGAAGGTTTCCGGCGCGTTCCACAGCCCGCTGGTCGCTCGCGCCGCGGATGCGCTGAAGCCTGCGATCGACAAGGTGCGCTTCATCGAGCCCCAGACGGCGTTCATGTCGACGGTCACCGCCAAGGTCGAGCCGGCGTCGCGGATCGCGTCGCTGCTGGTGGATCAGCTCACGGCGCCGGTGAAGTTCACCCAGGCGGCCGGTGCGCTCGTCCGCGGCGGGGTCACGACGTTCGTCGAGGTCGGTCCTGGAACTGTCCTGACGGGGCTTCTCAAGCGAATCGATCGCAGCGTCCGCACGATCTCCGTGAACGATCTTGCGAGCCTCGAGAAGGCGAAGGAAGCGCTGGCCGCACGATGAGCTTCGGCTCACTCGAGGGGAAGACCGCCCTTGTCACCGGCGGTTCCAAGGGAATCGGCCGCGCGATCGCACTCGAGCTCGGCGGAGCGGGCGCGACCGTCGTCGTCGGGTATCGAACCGGCCGCGAAGAGGCCGAGGCGGTCGCGGCGCAGATCGGCGGCCGCGCGGTTCAGGCGGACGTGTCCGACGCGGCCTCGGCTGCGGCCCTCGTGGAAGGGGCCGGCGACCTCGACATCCTCGTGAACAACGCGGGCCTGACTCGCGACGGTCTGCTGGCCCGCATGAGCGACGACGACTGGGACACCGTGATCCAGACAAACCTGTCGTCGGTCTTCTACACCTGCCGCGCGGTCGCGCGGCCGATGATGAAGCGCCGCGGCGGCTCGATCGTGAACGTGTCGTCGATCGTCGGTGTCCATGGCAACCCTGGCCAGACGAACTATGCGGCGTCCAAGGCGGGGATCATCGGCTTCACCAAATCGCTTGCCCGCGAGCTCGGCAGCCGCGGAGTGCGGGCAAACGTGGTTGCCCCCGGTTACGTCAAGACGCAGCTCACGGACGTCCTCCCGGAGGAGGCGACCACCGCAATGCTGGGGGCGACGCCACTCGGCCGGCTCGGCGATCCGGGCGACGTCGCAGGCGCGGTGCGGTTTCTGTGCTCTGACGCCGCGGCCTTCATAACCGGCGCCGTCCTGCTCGTCGACGGCGGACTAGGGATGTAGCGTGAGCATCGTGGCTGAGGGCAACGACAGGCGCAGGATCGTCATTACGGGCATGGGGATGGTCAGCCCGCTCGGGAATACCGTCGAGGACACCTGGACCGGGCTGATCGCAGGAAAATCGGGCGCAGGCCCCATCACCCAGTTCGACCCCACCGGCTTCACGAGCACGTTCGCGGCCGAGGTGAAGGATCTCGACATCGGTCTCTACATCGATCACAAGTCCGCGCGGCGGATGGACAGGTTCACCCACCTCGCGCTCGTTGCTGCGCGACAGGCGCAGGCGGACTCGGGCATCGACGTGAGCTCGGCACCCGAGCGGATGGGTGCGGCGATCGCCACCGGCATCGGCGGGCTCAAGTCGTTCGAGTCGTGCGTCGACCAGCTGAACGCGCGTGGTGCCGATCGCGTGAACCCGTTCTCGATCGTCCAGATCATCCCGAACCTCGCGGCCGGCTGGGTGTCGATCGAGCTCGGCACGCGGGGCCCTCTGCTCGCTCCATGTACCGCCTGCGCCGCGTCGAACATGGCGATCGGCGACGGGATGGACTCGATCAGGCTCGGCCGCGCCGACGTGATGTTCTGCGGTGGAACGGAAGCCCCGGTGTCGCGGGTCTCGATCGCCGGCTTCGGCGCGATGCGCGCCGTCTCGCGCCGCAACGACGACCCGGAACGCGCGTCTCGGCCGTTCGACCTCGAACGCGACGGTTTCGTGATGGGCGAGGCCGCGGCAGTCGTGGTGCTCGAGGAGCTCGGACGTGCGCAGGCGCGCGGAGCGCGGATCTACGCCGAGCTGCTCGGGTACGGCGTCTCATCGGACGCAAATCACGTCTCGGATCCCGATCCGACGGGGGAGAATCCGGCGCGCGCCGTCCGGATGGCGCTCGAGGACGCCGGCGTTGCGCCCT
Organism: uncultured Actinomycetes bacterium; assembly: GCA_963724655.1. Lineage (GTDB taxonomy): Bacteria > Actinomycetota > Thermoleophilia > Gaiellales > Gaiellaceae > Gaiella. Next base: position 584,318 of record CAVRVG010000001.1, read on the forward strand.
CCGAGGTCGGCTACATCAACGCCCACGGGACCTCGACGCCGGCCGGTGACTCGGGTGAGACCCGCGTGCTCAAGGTCGCGTTCGGCGAGAGCGCCTACGACATTCCGGTTTCCTCGACCAAGGGAGCGACGGGCCATTGCCTCGGCGCAGCCGGCGCGGTCGAGGCGATCTTCAGCATCCTCGCTCTCGATCGAGGCGTCCTCCCGCCCACGATCAACCAGGAGGTTGCGGACCCCGAGTGCGACCTCGACTACATCCCGAATGTTGCCCGGGAGAAACAGGTCGAGATCGCAGTCTCGAACTCGTTCGGCTTCGGCGGGCACAACGCGTGCCTCGTCTTCCGCCGCTGGCACGGCTCCTGACCGGCCCCTCAGCGGTCAGGCAGGCGGAGCTCGAGAAAGACGGTGTCGCGCCAGACGCCGTCTAGCTGCGCGATCCGCTCGCGCCGCCCGACGACGCGGAATCCGAGCTGCTCGTGAAGCGCCAGGCTCGCCGTGTTCTCGGGGAAGACGCTCGTCTGGATCGTCCAGAGCCCAGCTCGTGCGGCGTTGTCGAGCAGGGCGCGCATCAGAGCCTTGCCGACACCTTTGCCACGACAGCGCTCGGCGACGTACACGCTGTGCTCGCCGACTCCTGCGTAACAGCCACGTCGGGACACCGGGGAGAGTGCCGCCCAGCCGACGACCGTCCCGTCGAGCTCGGCAACGAGCCGAAGGTCTCCCGGATGGCGGGACGCATCGAACTCGTCCCACGCGGGCGGCTCGTGTCTCGAACGTCGCCTGGCCACTTGCAATCCCTTCCTCCCAGATCTCCCGCACGGCGGGCCAGTCGGCGGCGTCCAAGCCTCTGATCGAGACGCGCGGTTCCATGCCAACACGTATACCCTCGGCGCCGTGAGACTGGGCCTTTCCGTCGGTCGGTTCGCGTGAGCACGCTTCGCGCTCGCTGTCCGCACTGTGCGACGCTGACCGCGGTCGCGCTCGACGATGGCTACGAGTGCCACGTTTGCGGGAGCACGTTCAGCGCCGGTCTTGTCCGCGTAGCGGGCGCGTGGGGTGCCGGGGGCCAGGCGATGGTCGAGGCCGCGACGGCGCTCGAGCTGCCGTGGCCGGAGGCGGCCGTCGTCGAGGAGGCGACCCTTGACGCCCAGACCGCGGCGGTCGAGGCTGCGCTACCCGTACGACCACTCGTGCTCGGCGGGTGTTGTTGTGCCCACCTCGGCGCCATCCGCGGCCTTGCCCGGCGCCACGGGCGGCTCGCGGTCGTCTGGCTCGACGCGCATGGCGACCTGAACACCCCGGAGACGTCACCCTCGGGAAACGCCTGGGGGATGCCGCTGCGGATGGCTCTCGACGCGGGTGACGTCAAAGCCGCCGACGTCGCCCTGGTGGGGGCGCGAGATCTCGACCCGGCCGAGCAGGAGTACGTGGCCGAGATGGGGATCGACGACGACATCGACCGCGCTGTTGCGGGCACAGCATGCGTCTACGTGGCGCTCGACGTGGACGTCCTCGACCCGGCGGAGATCAGCTGCTTCATGCCGAGCCCCGCCGGGCTGGCTCTCGCGCGGGTGGGCGAGATCCTCCGGGACGTACGCGCCGCCGGAGCGCCGGTCGCCGGTCTCGGCTTCTCAGGGCTTGTCCCGGAATGCGATCCGGTGACGTTGATCGACCTCGCAGCGGCCCTCGGCGTGTAACCGTTCGCCCAACCGGACAGGTCTACACTTGCGAGGATGTCGGACAGCCCAGTCAATGTGTCGATCGAGCACAAGCGTGCCGATCCCGAGCCAGGCCCCGCGAGGCCGCATCCCAACACCTGCCCCGGGTGCGGCTCTCACTACCGCGACGACGAGCTGGCGACGCATCTCAGGGTCTGTCCGCAGTGCCGATACCACTTTCCGGTAACAGCGCGCGAGCGAATCGCCCAGCTCGTCGATGAGGGCACCTTCGACGAGACGAGCCGCGAGCTGCGATCCGCCGACCCGCTCGAGTTCTTCGATCTCAGGCCATACGTCGAGCGCCTCGCAGAGGCGGAGGTGACCACCGGCCTTGGCGACGCCATGGTGACGGGAGGCGGGTCGATCGCCGGCGAGCGGTGCCACGTCGCGGTCATGGATTTCTCCTTCATGGGTGGCTCGATGGGAAGCGTCGTCGGTGAGAAGTTCGCGCGTGCGTGCGACGCCGCCGCCGAGGATCGCGTTCCGCTCGTCTCGATCGCGGCCTCGGGCGGAGCCCGGATGCAGGAGGGGATCCTCTCGCTGATGCAGCTTCCGAAGACGGTCTGCGCCCTGGAGGAGCTGCATGAAGCCGGCGGGGTCTACATCTCGGTTCTTGCACACCCCACCACGGGCGGGTTGCTCGCCAGCTTCGCAAGCCTCGGTGACGTCGTGCTTGCGGAACCGGGCGCGCTGATGTCGTTTGCAGGCCCGCGGGTGGTTGCGCAGACGACCCACGAGAAGCTCCCCGACGACTTCGGCAGAGCCGAGCCGAACCTTCGCTTCGGACACCTTGACGCCATCGTCGATCGGTCCGAGTTGCGCGACACGGTCTCGTTGCTGCTCCGCCTTCTCAGGGCGAAAGCGTGAGCGACGAGGCAGAGCTGGGTCTTCGCGAGCGGTTGTCGCGGCTTGCCGGGGTGAAGCTGCTCGGCGGCACCCGACTCTCCGCCGAGACCGAGCGGCTCCAGCGTCAGCTCGAGCGGCTCAAGGAGGACACAACCGACGAGGAGATCTGGCGGTCGGTCGAGTTCGCCCGACATCAGGAGAGGCCCTACACCCTCGACTACATCGAGCGGATGTGCGATGAGTGGTTCGAGATTCACGGCGATCGCGCATCCTTCGACGATCACGCCATCGTTGCCGGGCTCGGCTCGCTCGAGGGACGGACGATCGCGATCGTGGGGCACCAGAAGGGTCGCGATCTCAAGGAGAGGGCCGTCAGAAACTTCGGGATGGCGTATCCCGAGGGATACCGCAAGGCGATGCGGCTCATGGAGATCGCGAACCGGCACCGCCTCCCCCTGGTCGCCCTGATCGACACCCCGGGTGCGTATCCGGGTGTCGCCGCCGAGCAACACGGCCAGGGAGGTGCGATCGCGCGCTCGCAGGCGACGATGGCGCGGCTCGACGTGCCGACGGTCGCGGTCGTGATCGGTGAGGGCGGATCGGGCGGCGCGGTCGCGATTGCGGTCGCCGATCGCGTGTTGATGCAGGAGCACGCGATCTACTCGGTCATCTCGCCCGAGGGGTGTGCGTTGATCCTGTGGCGCGATGCGGCGCAGGCGAAGAAGGCAGCGGCGGCGTTCAAGCCGGACGCGGCTCACTGCTTCGAGCTCGGAGTGATCGACGGAATCGTTCCCGAGCCCGAGGGCGGCGCCCATACGGACCCGGATGCCGCCGCGGCGCTCTTGCGCGCCGCGATCGTCTCCCATCTCGACGATCTCGACGGGGTGAGCCCGCAGGTGCTCCGGCGAACGCGGAGAGAGAAGTTCCGTTCGATGGGTGTTCTGTCCGGCGCCTGACGGTACCGCGTGGCGCCGCACCTCTCCACACTTTCCACAGGCTTATCCCCCGGGGAAGAAAGCCCGCCTTTGCAGGCATCTTTTCCGGAGCGCAACAGTTACTTTGCCGGGTCTTCACAGACCCGCAGCAGGGTGCCGGCCACGTGACCTCGGCTCTCTTCGTGCCGATGCTGGCAGCGAGCTCCGCCTCGGTGCCGGACCGGTGAGGGATGGGTCTATGAGCCGAAGTGGGACGGGTATCGGACGATTGCGACGGTGACCGGTGGCAGGGCCACGCTCGTAAGCCGCAACGGAAACGACCTGACCACCCGCTTTGCCTCTGTGGCCGATGCCCTACCGGGTGCGATCCGGAGCTCCGACGTCGTCCTGGACGGCGAGGTCTGCGCCCTTGACGAAGACGGCGCCGCGCGGTTCGGCTTGCTCCAGAGCGGTGAGGGCCATCTCGTCTACGTCGTGTTCGACGTGCTCCGAGTCGGGAAGGAGTCGCTTGTCGATCGCACGCTCGAGGAGCGGCGCAGACGCCTCGACGAGCTTGTCGAGCCGACACCCGTCGTGATGGTGACGCCGTGGTTCGAGGACGGGACTGCTTTGCTCGCCGCGGCAGAAGCCCAGGGCTTCGAGGGGCTGGTCGCAAAGCGCCTCAACGGGAAGTACCGTCCAGGGACGCGTTCGCCGGACTGGCGGAAGGTCAAGCTGCGGCAGCGTCAGGAATTCGTCGTCGTCGGCTGGACGACGGGATCGGGCCGACGCGCCGGCGACTTCGGTGCGCTCGTGCTCGCGGTGAACGATGGAGGTCGGCTTCGGTACGTCGGGAGTGTCGGGTCGGGATTCGGAGATACCGAGCTTGCCCGCCTCCGAGCTCTGCTGGACAGCCTCGCGCGCGATGAGGCACCGCTCGAGGACGTGCCGCGCCTTCCCCGGGTATCGGCTCGTGCCGTCCACTGGGTCGAGCCGAGCCTCGTGGCCGAGGTCGAGTTTGCCGAATGGACGACCGATCGGCGGCTCAGGGCACCTGTGTACCTCGGTCTTCGTGACGACCGACCCGCCGAGACCGTCGTCCGCGAGCTTCCCGGCGTTCCGAGCGAGATCGTGCGCGGTCGGCGAGTGCTTCGGCTCTCGAACCGCGACAAGCTCTTCTGGCCCGAGGAGGGAATCACCAAAGGTGACCTGCTCTCGTACTACCAGGCGGTGGCGCCGGTCGTCGTCCCGCACCTGCACGGCCGGCCGTTCACCATGAAGCGCTTCCCCGACGGCTGGCAGGGGAAGAGCTTCTTCCAGAAGGACACGCCAAAGCACGCGCCCAGCTGGCTCAAGACCGTCCCGTTCCCGGCGACCTCGCGGGAGGGCGAGACGCGGACGATCGACTACGCGCTGGTCGACGACGAGCTTGCGCTGCTCTGGGTCGTGGCGATGGGTTGCATCGATCTCCACACCTGGACGTCGAGGTCGGATCTCCCCGGCAGACCGGACTGGGTGATCTTCGACCTCGATCCTTCCGAGGGCAGCGGCTTCGGCGAGGTGATCGAGGTGGCGCTGATCCTGCGCGAGCTGCTTTCGCTGCTCGGGCTGCAGGGGTATCCGAAGACGAGCGGCTCGCGAGGCCTTCACGTGCTCGTCCCCATCACGCGTCGTCACGACCACGCGCAGGCCCGCGAATTCGCCGCGACCATCGGCGCCGCGCTCGCGCGTGCGCACCCGGGCCTCGTGACGACGCAGTGGTCGAAGGCGAAGCGCGTCGGCGTGCTCGTCGACGCGAACCAGAACGGGCCGGGGAAGACGACAGCCTCCGTCTATTCGGTCCGTCCGCGGGCCGGCGCGCCCGTCTCGACACCGTTGCACTGGGAGGAGCTCGTGCCCGATCTCGATCCGACCGCATTCACGATGTCCGCCGTCATCGATCGGATTGCCCGGCTCGGCGACCTGTTCGCCCCTGTGCTCGCCGGTGGACAGTCACTGAGCGCCGCACTCAAGTCGATCTCGTAGCGTCACTCCAACTCGTGTGGCCGAGTGAGCGCGGAGAGCTCGACGATGTCACGTCTGAAGAAGAGCGCCACAGTCCAGTCGGTGACGACCCTGGCCCGGCGTCTGGTCGTCGGCAGCGCATAGAGGTGGTACGTCCGCGCAACGAACCATCCCAGGAATCCCCGCAACCGCACGCCGGGTAGCTCTGCGATCCCCTTGTAGCGTCCCAGTGTTGCCACTTGCCCCAACATCCGATACCCGTACGGCCTCGGCGTCGCAAAGAGGTTTCGTGCCAGCTGACGCGCCTGTCGGAGCGCGTGCTGGCAGGTCGGCGGGTCGAACCGGCCCGGAGTGCGGGTGTTCGGCACTGCGGCGCAGTCGCCAAGCGCCCAAACGCATTCGTGGCCCTGCACCTGGAGGGTCGGTGAGACCACCACCCGACCACGCTCGTCGAGGGGAAGCTCGAGCGCGGCGAGCGCCGGATTCGCCTTCACTCCGGCCGCCCAGACCAGCGTCCGCGCCGGGATGCGCTCGCCCGACGACAGCACCGCCCCGTCGTCATCGAACGAAGCGAGCGTGGTCTCGACGTTGATCTCGATACCGCGCCTGACGAGCTCCCGATGCGTGTAGGCGCCCAGCTTTCGCGGGATCTCGGAGAGGATCGTCGGCGCCGCGTCGACCAGCACCCATCGCTGCCGCACGTCTCGAAGCGACGGGTAGTAGCGCCTCACCGCATCCTGCGCGAGATCGTGGAGCTCGCTCAGAGCTTCGACGCCGGCGTACCCAGCGCCCACGAACACGAAGCCGAGATCGCGCTCGCGCTCGACGGGGTCGATGCGCGCAGCCGCAGCCTCGAGCTGACGCAGCAGGCGGTTGCGCAGGCCGATCGCATCCGCGACATCCTTGAACCCACGACCGTGCTCGCGGAGACCGGGAACGGGGAAGACGCGTGGGATCGCCCCGAGCGCCACGACGAGCCGGTCGTACCGGATTTCGAATGTCCCGCCGAGAGTCTCCGCTACGACCACGCGGCTTGCCGAATCGTGGGTGATCGCCGAACCGAGCAGGAGCTCCGCGTGTCGGCACATCTGCCGAAGCGGCACCACCACGTGCCGGGGCTCGAGCGTCCCGGCGGCCGCCTCCGGAAGCAGTGGCGTGTAGATCATGAAGTTGTCCGGATTGACGAGCGTCGCGCCTCGCTTGCCCACGAGCCTCGCGACGGTTGCCCCTGCGAAGCCACCGCCGACGATCAACGTTCCACCAAGGGCCTCGCGGCGGGCAATCACACCACCCACGATTGCAGATCCAGCTAGGCGAGCTCCCGAAGTCGCAGCTCGTAGAGCCGCTGCTCTGCTGCGTTCCCCGTCAGAGCGAGCGCTCGCTCGTATGCAGCCCGGGCAGCATCGACCTCTCCGACTCTGCGAAGAAGCTCACCGCGGGCACCGTCTCGGTAGTGGTATCCGTCGAGACCCTGGAGCTCGTCGATCAGAGCGAGTGCGTGCTCGGGGTCGCCCGCGAGCCCAACCGCGACCGCGTAGTTCAGCTGGATCACGGGGGAGGGGTCGAGCTTCATGAGCCCGGCATAGGCCGCAACGATGGTCGCCGGGTCGGCGTCCTGCGCGTGCGCCGCCGCGATCACGGCCTGGAGCTGATACGGACCGGCCTGGCCGAGCCCCGTGGCCCTCTCGAGGAACCGGAGCCCGTCGGCGATGGCCGTCGCATCCCACAACGTTCGATCCTGGTCGGCGAGCAGGATGAGGTCGCCGTTCGGGTCGACTCGTGCCTCTCGCCGCGAATCCGTCAACAGGAGCAGCGCCAGCAGTCCGAAGGCTTCGGATTCGTCGGGCATCAGGACGCAGAGGAGCTTTGCAAGCCGGATCGATTCGGCGCAGAGGTCGTGGCGGATGGTTGCCTCGCCGGCGCTTGCCACGTACCCCTCGTTGAAGACGAGGTAGATGACCCGAAGGACGCTCGGCAGCCTGTCCGGCAGAAGCTCCGCCGGCGGAACCCTGAACGGAATCCCGGTCTCGCGGATCCTCCGCTTTGCCCGCACGAGTCGCTGCGCCAGCGTCGGCTCGGGGACGAGAAACGCGCGCGCGATCTCGCCCGCCGTCAAGCCACCGACCTCACGGAGGGTCAGTGCGATCTGTGCATCGAGGGCGAGCGCGGGGTGGCAGCAGGTGAAGGTCAGCGCCAACCGCTCGTCGGGGATCGTGGTCACCTCGTCCTCCTCGGAGGGGAGCTCGTCGAGACGCGCGAGCATCGCCGCTTTCCGGAGGAATGTCTGCTCTCGCCGGAGCCGGTCGATTGCGCGGTTTCGGGCAGTGGTGACGATCCAGGCTCCGGGGTTGCGCGGAGTCCCGTCTCGCGGCCACCGCTCGTGCGCCAGGGTGAAGGCGTCCTGCACCGCATCCTCGGCGACTTCGAGGTCGCCGAGGATACGGGTGAGGATGGCAACGGACCGTGCCCACTCCTCGCGATAGACACGTGCGAGCTCGCTCAACGCACGACGAGTGGCCTGATCTCCACCGAGCCGTACGCGGATGCGGGAATCAGCGCCGCGATCCGAATCGCCTCATCGAGGTCGGGCAGGTCGATGACGAAGAGACCGCCGAGCTGCTCCTTCGTCCCCGGAAACGGGCCGTCCGTCACGAGGCGCTCGCCGTCGCGAATCCGGACGACCTTCGCCTCGCTCGCAGCGTCGAGCTCGCAGCCGCGACCGTTTCCGCCAGGGTCGGCCTTGGCGATCTCCTCGAAGACCGCGAGCCAACCGGGCATGGCTGCCGCGCGCTCCCGCGCGGCCTCCTCGGGACTGAGCTCGGACCATGCCGTCTGGTCGCTGTAGATGAGGGCCGCGTACTTCATGCCGCCTCCTCCTGGTCGACGTGGACAGGGCGAACCTCGACGGCTCCCTGGGCAGCGGCCGGAATCCGCGCCGCCCAGTCGACCGCTTCGTCGATCGAGCCGCACTCGAAGAGGAAGTACCCGCCGAGCGCTTCCTTGATGTCCGCATACGGCCCGTCGGTTACGAGCGTCTGCGCGTCCCGGACGCGAACCGTCGTGGCTGCGCTGGTCGGCGCCAGCTCACTACCGTCGACCATGACACCCGCTGCGCGGGCGTCCTCCGACAGAGACATGTAGCCGGCGTAGATCTCGCTCCGCTCCTCGTCGGAGAGCTCCTGCCAGCTCGCCTCGTCGTTGTGGATCAATGCGATGAACTGCACCCTTCCTCCTTTGCCTTGGGAGAGTTTCCACCATGTAGACGAACGGCGAGGCCCGGGTTTCGACACCCTCGGCTCCTAGCTGGGCTCGGCCGGACCATCCGGCCGAGCAGCATTGCCGCGCCGCGCTTGTCCAGCAGCTCGTTGAGATTGCCGCACTTCGGGCTCTGCACGCACGACGGGCAACCGACGGCGCACGGGCAGCCGTCGAGCATGCGCGCGGTATCCGCGGCCCACTCGGTGAACCGGTCGAACCCGCGCTCGGTGATGCCCACGCCGCCGGCGTGACCCTCGTAGACGAACACCGTCGGCAGTCCGGTCTGGGGATGCACGTTGGTCGACAGCCCGCCGATATCCCAGCGATCGCACATCGCCCAGAGCGGGAGCATCGAGATGAGCGCGTGCTCGGCGGCGTGGAGCGTCGAGAGCAGCGTCGGCATCGTCTCGAGGCCGGACAACAGCGCCGGGCCTGGCGAAAACCAGACGCCTTCCGTCTCGAACGTCGTCGGTGGAAGGTCGAGCTGGGTGAGGTCGAGCGTGGCGCCGTCCGCAATCGCCTTCCGCTGGTAGGCGATGACCTGCTCGGTCACCGAGACACGGCCAAAATGCAGGTCGACGCCGCACACCGAGGTGCTGCGGAGCGTCTCCTCGATGGAGGTCTCGGTCTCCTTCCTGACCTGCGTGTACCAGTCGACCGTGACGGCTCGGACGAGCGCCCTCGCGGCGTCCACCTCGAGCCTCGTCACGAGGTACTGCTCGCCGAGGTGGAGGTACACGGCACCGTCATGCACGGTCGAGAAGGCCCGCTCGCGCTCGACCGAGCCGAGGACGCTCCCGGTCTCCTCGTCGACGACCGTCATCGCCGCGGCGTCACCCGAGCGGAGCGAGATGCGCGCAGCCGGGTAGTCGCGGCCTTTCCAGACGAAGCCCGCCGGGGTCTTCGCCAGCTCGGGGAGAAGCGGCGCCCGGAGTGAGGGCTTCCGGCCCGAGCGTCTCTGCATCGTGGGGAGCGATCGGCCCTTCGAACGCGGCTGCGAGGACGTGTGGATCGAGTATCCGCGGGCTGGCGTGATCGAGGATCGCCGCCTCCACGCGCCGGCCGAGGAGGGCCTCCGGCTCTCGCATGAAGAACTGGTCGAGCCCGTCCTCGCTTGCGATGAGGACCGCGAGGCCGCGGTCGGTACGCCCGGCTCTTCCCCACTGCTGGCGGAGCGACGCGACCGTCCCCGGGAACCCGACGGAGATCGCGCAATCCAGCTCTCCGATGTCGATTCCGAGCTCCAGGGCGTCGGTCGTCGAGACGCCGAGGAGATCGCCGTCCGAGAGGCGCCGCTCGATCTCGCGTCGCTGTTCGGGGGTGTAGCCGGCGCGATAGGGAGCAAGGCGTCGTGCGGTTGCAGCGTCGACTCGATCCGCCGTGAAGCGATGGATCAACTCCGCCGCCTTGCGGCTCTTCGCGAAGCAGATGGTTCGGAGTCCGGCACCGACGAGCTCGGCGAACAGGCGCGACGCGTCACCAAGCGCGCTCGCCCGGGTCCCGAGCTCCGCGTCGAGGATCACGGGATTCCACAAGGCGATCTCGCGACCCGGCTGCGGAGCAGAGTCCTTGTCGATGACCAGCGCCTCGAGACCGGTCAGGGCGTGCGCCAGCTCGCCGGGGTTCTGGATCGTTGCCGAAGCGAGCAGGAACTGGGGCGCGGCGTCGTAGGCGATTGCGAGACGTCGCAGCCGGCGGAGGACGTTCCCGACGTGTGAGCCGAACACGCCGCGATAGACATGTGCTTCGTCGACCACCACGTAGCGAAGGTTGTGAAGGACGTCGCCCCAACGATCGTGGTGGGGAAGGACACCGACGTGGAGCATGTCGGGGTTCGTGAGGATGACGTTCGCGCCTCTGCGGACATCACGACGCCGGTCGGTTGGCGTGTCGCCGTCGTAGATTGCGACCCGAAGGCCCGGCAGGCGAAACGCCGCGAGCGAGCGCGCCTGGTCCTGTGCAAGCGCTTTCGTCGGATACAGGAACAGCGCCCGCGCGTGCGGGTCGGCCGCGATCATCTCGAGGACGGGAAGCGTGAACGCCAGGGATTTTCCCGACGCAGTCCCGGTCGTCACGATCGCGTGCCCACCAGCCTGGGCCACGTCCCAGGTCGCGGCCTGGTGGGCCCACAGCCCGGTGATCCCCTTGCGCCTGAGCGCGTCGAGCACGAGTGGATGCGCCTGTGGCGGTGGAGTTGCCCGACCGGCGTGAGGGTCGAGCGTGGCTCGGTAGACGACCTCCTCGGCCGCCTCGAGGATCCCGTCCCAGCGTGCAGTTTGCTCGACGTTCGTCAGCCGGTTGCCCCCGGCGGCGTGCCTCGGGCACGAAACCCCGCGCACGACAGGTTCAAGGCCGCGATGAGCAGACCGCGCATCTCTGCGTACGCCGTGTGCTCATTCTCTTGCCATCCGTGCTTCGGGTCGCGACCGCGGAACCGGTAGCGGATGCGGACACGGTCCACCACGAGCTCTGCGTCCGCGGCAAGGAGCTCGAAGTCCTCCAGTGGGTCGAGCCAGCCCGCATAGCGAGCAACGATCGCGTCGCTCCCGTTCTCCTCGCGGAGCTGGTGCGGTGTCAGCGCGCGCAGCTTCGCGTCACGAGTGAGGCACCCGGCGATCGCAGCTCCGTCCCGGCGGGCGATTCCGTCGAGAAGCGCGCGGGCGACGGAGAGCTCGCCACCACCGGCCGTGCAGCTCATCCTGCCTCGAGGTAGGGCGCGAACGCCTCGTCGAAGCGTCGCCGTGGTGCCGCGCCCACGACCTTCGCACGGATCTCGCCCGCGGAGAAGAGGATCACCGTCGGGATCGAGAGGACGCCGTACCGGGACGGGACTCCGAGGTTCTCGTCGATATCGAGCTCGACGAGCCGGAGCGAGTCTCCGAAGTCGGCCGCGATCGCCTCGAGCGCCGGCGTGATGTGGCGACATGGGCGACACCAGGGCGCGGTGAACTTGACGATCACGGGGCGGTCAGCCGCGAGCACCTCTTCGTCGAAGGTCGCATCGGTCACAACAGCTGCCATCTCGACTCCGTTCCCGTCCTATAGATGCCCGCGGAGTGCACGGTAACGCAGGCGTGGAACCTGGAGCATCGCCTCGACGATGATCGACCCCGTCATCTTCGACGCTCCGACCCGCCGGTCGGCGAAGGTGATCGGCACCTCGACGACCTGGAGGCCCTGTCTCAGGATGCGGTACGTCGTCTCGATCTGGAAGCCGTAGCCACGCGCGGCGATGGCGTCGAGGTCGATGGCTTCGAGCGCCGCTCGCCGGAAGCACTTGAAGCCGCCTGTCAGATCACGAACGGAGACCCCCAGCATCGTGCGGGCGTAGAAGGAGCCGCCGCGGGAAACGAGGCGGCGACCGAGGCCCCAGTTGACCGTGCTTCCCCCCGGGACGTACCGCGAGCCGAGCGCAAGATCGGCGCCAGCCTCACACGCCGCGATCAGCGACGGGACGGCAGCCGGGTCATGGGAGAAGTCGCAATCCATCTCGAGGATCAACTCGGAGCCCGCTGCGAGGGCATGCCGAAAGCCGCTCAGATATGCGGGCCCGATCCCCTCCTTCGCGGGCCGATGGAGCACGTCCACCCAGCCGAGCTCCCGTGCCAGCTCGTCCGCGGCGGCTCCGGTCCCGTCGGGGGAGTTGTCGTCGATCACGAGGACGCCGTCGCGAGTCGTGTCGAGAACCTCTCCGAGGCGACGGACGAGAGGCTCGAGATTTTCGATCTCGTTGTAGGTCGGTACGCACACCGTCGCACGTGACATGCGGGGATCGTGCCTGTAGCGGTCCCCCGACCGTAGACTCGACCCATGGCGACTCTTCCCCGAAACGCCGAGCTGGCAGACGCGTTCGACCTGCTGGCAGACCTCTCCGAGATCCTGGGAGAGCAGGGTTTTCGGGTGATGGCCTACCGCCGTGCGGCTACGCGGATCCGCGATACAGGCCCGTCCGTGGCCGAGCTGGCGCTCACCGGCCAGGCCAAGGAGCTCGCCGGGATCGGCAGGACGATCGAGGAGAAGATCGTGGAGCTCGCGACGACGGGGGCGATGACCGCGCTCGAGAAGCGCCGGGCCGAGGTCCCACCCGAGCTCGTCTCGTTCCTGCGGCTTCCCGGGGTCGGCCCGAAGACAGCGGCGCGGATCTGGCACGAGCTGGGCGTCACCACCCTGGTGGGGCTCAAGGAGGCAGCCGAGCGGCAGGAGATCCGGGCACTCAAGGGGCTCGGCGCCAGGGGTGAGGAGAAGATTCTCGCGGCGCTCGCCGCAGGCGCCGGGGAGGAGCCCGAGAAGAGGGGGCTGCTCGGGCGAGGGCTGCCGATCGTTCGGGACGTTGTCCAGGCGCTCTCGGAGCACCCGGCAGCGGTCGCAGTCTCCGAAGCGGGCAGCGCCCGGCGGCGACGCGAGACCTTCCGGGACCTCGACGTCATTGCGACCTCAACCGACCCTCCGGCGCTGACCACCTACTTCACCAGCCTTCCCTGGGTCGCCGAGGTGATCGCTCACGGGGACACCAAGGCGACCGTTATCACGCAGGACGGCTTCCGACTCGACCTCCGGGTGGTGCCGCCCGAGAGCTACGGAGACCTGTTGCAGCACTTCACCGGCTCGAAGGACCACAACATCGCGCTTCGTGAGGATGCGCAGCGTCGGGGCCTCTCGATCTCCGAGTACGGCGTCACGGTGACCGAGACCGGAGCCCAGCACACGTTCGCGACCGAGGAGGAGCTCTACCGGTTCCTCGGCTACCGCTTCATTCCCCCGGAGCTCCGCGAGAACTGCGGGGAGCTCGAGGCGGCCCGCGAGGACGCGCTACCGGAGTTGCTCGAGCTGGGAGACCTTCGCGGCGAGATGCATTGCCACTCGACCTGGTCGTCCGACGGCAAGGACACCATCGAGGCGATGGCCCGCGCCGCAAAGGCGAGGGGCTACGCGTTCATGTGCTTGACCGACCACTCGCACTACCTTCGCGACGGTCGCATGGAAGCGCAGTGGGAGGAGATCGCTGCGGTCAACAAGCAGCTCAAGCCGTTCCGCGTTCTCCGAGGGGTCGAGGCGAACATCAAGGTCGACGGGACGGTCGACGTCCCGGAAGAGCTCCTTGCCGACCTCGACTGGGTCGTCGCGTCGCTCCACACGGCCTTCGACCGTAACCCCACCGATCGTGTTCTCGCGGCCATCGAGCACCCGCACGTTGACTGCATCGGGCACCTGACGGGCCGAAAGCTGTCGCGGCGCCCGGCAGCGCCCGTCGATATCGCAAGGGTCGTCGTCGCCGCCGCGGAGAGCGGGACCGCGCTCGAGATCAACTCCCAACCCGACCGGCTCGACCTGTGCGACGTCCACGCGAGACTTGCCGGTGAGGCGGGTGTCCTGATCCCGGTGAACACCGACGCCCACTCGGTCGCGGCCCTCGCCTACGCCGAGCTGGGGGTCGCCCAGGCGCGACGCGCGTGGCTCACCAAGGGGCAGGTCCTGAACACACGACCCTGGCGCGAGATCGAGAGAATGCTGAAATGAGCACCTTCCGAGATGACGGGGCCGCCGCGCTCGACTGGATTGCCTCGTACCTCGAGACAGTGCGAGAGCGGCAGCCGGTTCTGAGCGCGGTCGAACCGGGAGCGGTGCGCGCCTCCCTTCCCGCCTCTGCCCCGGACGGGCCAGAGCCGTTCTCGGCCGTCTTGCGCGACCTCGACGAGGTGCTGATGCCGGGAATCACCCACTGGCAGAGCCCGCGCTATTTCGCGTACTTCGCGACCACGGGTTGTGAGCCGGGGGTGCTTGCCGAGTTTCTGGCTGCGGGTCTCAACCAGGTTGGCATCCTCTGGCGAGCCTCGCCTGCGCTGCAAGAGCTCGAGGAAGTCGTCATCGACTGGCTCCGCCAGCTCCTCGGGCTTCCGGACGGCATGCACGGGCACATCGAGGACTCCGCCTCGACCGGGCTCATCACCGCGCTCGCGTCAGCGCGCACAGCGATGCCGGATCATCGCGTCGTCGTCTGCTCCGAGCACACGCATTCGTCGACGCTGAAGGCTGCGCGACTCCTCGAGCTGGACGTGCGGAAGATCCCTGCCGATGCGCTCCACGCGATGCGACCCGATCAACTCGATCTCACCGGCGCCTGTGCGGTCGTGGCGACCATCGGGTCGACGTCCTCGACCGCAATCGACCCTGTCTCGGCGATCGCCGACCGCTGTGCCGAGGTGGGAACCTGGCTGCATGTCGACGCGGCCTACGCCGGCCCTGCCGCGATCTGCCCGGAGCTGCGGCCGCTGTTCGCTGGTTGGGAACGCGCAGACTCGATCGGGTTGAACCCGCACAAGTGGTTGTTCACGCCGATGGACTGCGCCGTTCTCCTCACCCGCCGGCCTGAAGCTCTCAGAGCGACCTTCAGCCTCGTCCCCGAGTACCTCCGGGTCGACGAGGACGTCGTGAGCCTGAGCGAGTTCACGGTCCCTCTCGGGAGGCGCTTCCGCTCGCTGAAGCTGTGGGCGGTCATTCGCTGCTACGGCGCCGAGGGCCTGCGGGCCCTGATCCGCGAGCACATCCGACTTGCCGAGCTGTTCGCGGGCTGGGTCACCGAGGAGGATGGGTGGGAGGTCGTCGCTCCCCATCCGTTTTCGCTCGTCTGCTTCCGGTATGACGGCGACGATGCGACGAATGAGCTGCTCATGAATCGTGTCAATGCAGCAGGGGAGATCTTCCTGTCACATACGAGGCTCGATGACGCTTTCGTGCTGCGCCTTGCGATTGGAAACGCACGGACGACGGAGGCCGATGTGCGTTTCGCCTGGGACGTGCTCCGGCGCGAGGCCTCTGCGCTGACCCGATGACGATCAGGCTCGTCGCGATCGGGCTCGTCGCGGGGGTCTTCTCATCGCTCTTCGGAGTCGGCGGCGGGATCGTGATCGTCCCACTGCTCATCGGGCTTGCTGCGTTCGACGCCCACTCGGCCGCGGCGACTTCGCTCGGCGCGATCCTGGTGACCGCGCTTGCCGGTGTCACCCTCTACGCCGTCCGCGATGAGGTCCGCCCCGGATACGCGGCACTCGTGGGTCTCCCTGCGATCGCCGGCGCCTTCGTCGGAACGGGCCTTCAGGCTCGCATCACCGGGCGGATGCTCACGCTCGGCTTTGCGGCGCTCCTTGCCGCGGTGGGGACGTGGCTGGTGGTGTTCTGAGCACCACGACGCTCATCCTGGCGCTGATCCTCGGCTTCGGGGCGGGGATCCTTGCCGGGCTCTTCGGCGTCGGCGGCGGCATTCTCTTCGTCCCGATCCTGGTCGCGCTCGGTCTCGGCCAGGTCGAGGCCGCGGCAACCTCGCTGCTCGCGATCGTTCCGACCGCGGCGATGGGCGCCGCTCGCCTCCACGCGCGTGGCCTGCTCAGGGTCCGATCGGCGCTCATGCTCGGGGTCGCATCGATTGCCGGGGTCGAGATCGGAGTCCAGGTGGCCACACGGATCGACGAGGGCCATCTGCGGCGGGCCTTCGGTGTCCTGCTGCTTCTCGTCGCGGCGCAGCTCGTGCATCGCTGCCTCCGTCGCTACCCTGAGCGGTTGTGAGGATGCGCCTAGCGCTGGTTGTGGCGGCCGTGGTTGCCACGCTGACGGGGATCGCACTTGCGTCATCCGGCGTCGATGATCAGACCGCCCACGCCACAGCGCTCGTCGCTCAGGTCACAGCGCCGGGTCTCGCCAGCGGCTCGTCGGGTCAGCTGGCTGCGCCGCCAACCGCGTCCGGGGGCGGCTCTTTCTCGTATCCCGCTGACGGCACCATCCTGCGGGTGGGAGCCGCCACGGCGAGCGTCGCGGCGCAGCCCGGGGTCTCCTCAAACGCGCAAGGTGCGGTTGACGCGCTCGCTGTCTCGGTGTTCGACGGCGAGATCACTGCTGACTCGATCAACGTTCGTGCGGGTGCCGCTGCTGGGCCGGCGGGCGCCACCGGCGACTCGTCCACCTCCGCGATTACGGGGCTCGTCGTCCTGGGAGTCCCGGTCACTGCCACCGCGAACTTCCAGTTGCCGCTCGAAAACTGGGGTGCCCTCGACGCGCTGTTCGCCACCAGCGACACCAAAGCCCTCAAACGGCCGAGCGGAGACAGCAACGTCGTGGGTCTCCGAATTCGGCTGCTGGCAGATCACGGAGGGCTGACCGCGGGCTCGGAGATCGTGATCGCTTCGGCCAGCGCCCACGCCGTTGCAGAGCCGCCGGCCGAGACCACGCCTGCGCCGAACCCGACGCCGAAGCCGACCCCCACGCCAAAGCCGCCGAAGCACCCGAGGCCGTCTCCCCAGGCTCCGCAGGAGCCTGGAGCCTCGATTCCGGGCGCGCCGCCCGAGCTCGTTCGCGCGGCGCCCGAGGTGACGGCGCGGCTCACGCAGGGCGGCTACGTGTTTCCCGTCTTCGGTCCGGCAAGCTTCGGTGACTCGTTCGGCGCTCCCCGGCCGGACGTCTCGGGCGGGTGGCATCACGGAGAGGACATCGTCGCGCCCCTCGGAACCCCGCTACTCGCTGTCGCAGACGGGACGCTGTTCTCCGTCGGTTGGAACAACATCGGCGGCTGGAGGCTCTGGATCCGCGACGACGCGGGCAACGAGTTCTACTACGCGCACCTGAGCGCGTACTCGACGCTCGCGATCGCAGGTCACAGGGTGAAGGCCGGCGATGTCGTCGGATTCCTCGGCAAGAGTGGCGACGCCGAGGCCTCGATTCCGCATCTTCATTTCGAGATTCACCCCGCGTCGCTGCTCTATCTCGGATACGACGGCGCGGTGGCCCCGTATCCGTTCCTGATCGCCTGGCGACGAGCCGACGACGTTTCGTTCGGCAGCGGCCGCGTCTTTATCCGGGACGGCGTGCCAGTCGCAGCGCCGAGGGCCGGTGCGGTATTGCTCGAGGCCTCCGATATCTCGTCGGCAAGCGGACTGGTTCCCGGCGCACTCGAGCGGGCCCTTCACGCCCCGTAGCCAAGCGGGTGGCGCCCGCAAAGGGTCCGCCACCCGCTCGAACCACCGGTAGGGCTCGATCCCTCCCTACGACGAAGAAGCCTTTTGCTTCTCAGGCTTCGCGTCGGCGACCGGCTCTTCCGCGGTGACCGGGCTCGCCTCGCCGCCGTTCGTGGTCTCGCCAAAACCCTCGAGCGGTGAGAGGTCGTCGTTGCCTGCGATCATCTCGAGCAGCTTGTCGCGCGTCTGCGGGCCCGTCCACGGGTTGTAGAGAGCGCCCGCGATCACACCCGCGAGCAGGAGCATCTTTCGGGCCTTATGGCCCTTCTTCTTGCTCTTGCCCTGGAGCGTCCCGGCGACGTTCGAAAACTCCTCGAAGGTTCGCCGGAGCTGATCCTGAGCCTTGCGGTCGGTGGCGAGCAGCTTCGCCTGATCCTTGACGCCGCCGTTCGACTTGGAGAGCGGGCCGTAGAGCTCGCGTGCAGCCTGAAGCGCGTCCTTGAGATCCTTGCGGAACTCCTCGTCGCGCAGCGCCCGCTCGAGATAGGGCCTGACCATCTCCACGGTGTCGCCCATTTTCGCCGCTTGCTTCTTTGCCATTTGCGGCCTTCCTTTCTTCGTGGTGAGGACAGTATTGCGGTCCACCGGGTCTTCCGGGTGAACCAGCAAGCCTTTAGAGTCGGGGCATGCGTCTTGTGAAACGGATTGCGCTCGGGGTGGGGCTCGCCGGCGCGGCGACCCTGTACGTCTGGGGAGCGGCCGTCCGTGCCGCACCGGACGTCAGGCGGCGGAAGGCGGCCTTGCGCCGATCTCGCGCCGAGGCTGCGCAGCGCGCGCCCCGCTGATCACACCGACTGCCCCGAGGAACTCGACGATCGAATGACGGCCTGGACACGCTTTGTACTGCGGCACCGAGTGCTCGTGGCCGCGGCGTGGGTGGTTATCTTCGTGGCCTGTGGCTGGGCGTCGTCGCAGCTCGGCGATCTGCTCTCGAACCGTTTCCTCCTGCCGAACACCGACACCGAGCGGGCGGAGTCGATCCTCGAGGACGGGTTCGGACAGCGCTCGGCCGGGTCCTTCACGCTGGTTGTGAGGGGTGACGGCAACGCCCAGGCGCTTGTTCCCCAGGTCGAGCTTGCGGCCGCCCGCGCGGCCGCAAAGCTTCCGACCGGTCGCCTCGTCCTGACCGAGGCGCTCAGCTCCGATGTTGTCTCGGCAACGATCGTGTCGAGCCTCGACCCCGCCGACGCGAAGGGCCACACAGATGCGATGCGACAGGCGATCGGCTCGATTCCAGGCGCCGAGACGTACCTGACGGGCCAGGCCGCAAGCGCTCGAGACCTCGACCCTGTGTTTTCGGAGGATCTCAAGAAGGGCGAGCTGAAGATCGCGATTCCGATTGCGATCGTGCTGCTCATCATCACCTTCGGGACGCTCGCGTTCCTGCTCCCGCTCGTCTTCGCGTTGGTGACGATTCCCACGACTCTCGGCCTGATCTGGATCGTTGCGAACTCCATGGAGCTGACCACCTACATCACCAACTTCGTCAGCCTCATCGGGCTCGGCGTCGCGGTCGACTACTCGTTGCTCGTCGTGTATCGCTATCGCGAGGAGCTCAGGGCAGGGCGGGAGAAGGACGATGCGATCGAGCGCACGATGGAGACTGCGGGTCGAGCGGTGGTCTTCTCGGGCACCGCCGTCGCAATCGGGCTTGTGCTGCTCCTCTTCATGCCGCTTCCGTTCATGCGCGGGTTCGGCATCGGCGGATTGCTGATCCCCGTTGTGTCCGTCGTGGCCGCGGTCTCACTCCTCCCGGCGTTGCTTTCGTTCGTCGGGGGGCCCTTGGATCGGGTGCGGCTGCTGCCGAAGCGCTGGCTCGAGCATCGCGCCGATCCCGAGCGAGGGTTCTGGGCGAGGCTCGCCCGAGTGATCATGCGTCGGCCCGTCGTGTTCGCTTCCGGTGCAACGTTGCTGCTGCTCGCGATGAGCGCTCCCGTTCTCGCACTCGAGGTCGGCCCTGGCTCGAACTACGGGCTTCCGAAGGAGCTCGAGAGCGTCAAGGGTCTCGATGTCCTGACCGCCACGCTTGGGGCAGGCGCCATTGCCCCGACGAACGTCGTCGTCGACACCGGTCTCGCAGGTGGGGCGACGGAGCCGGCGATCGCGGCTGCCGTGGTCAAGCTCACGAAGGAACTGAAGGACGATCCGCAGGTCGCCGCGGTGACCTACGCCTCGGGCGACCCGCAGCACGTCGACCCGACGGGCCGCTACCTCAATCTCGTCGTGGTCGGCACGGAGGACTACGGAACTCCGGCCAGCCTCGACTTCGTCGACCGCCTCCGCGGGGAGCTCATTCCGGCGGCTGACTTCCCGCCCACCGCGACCGTGCTCGCGGGAGGAGGCCCTCCTGGGGGTAGCGACTTCCTCGATCTCATCTACGGGTGGTTCCCGTGGCTCGTCCTCGCCGTGCTTGCTGCGACGTACGTGCTGCTGATGCGGGCCTTCCGCTCGCTCGTCCTCCCACTCAAGGCGATCATCCTCAACCTGCTCTCGATCGGCGCCGCGTACGGCCTGACGGTGGCGGTGTTCAAATGGGGTTGGGGCGAGCCGTTCGGCCTGATCAGCTACGACCAGATCGAGGGGTGGATTCCCGTGATGGTCTTCGCGATGCTGTTCGGGCTCTCGATGGACTACGAGGTCTTCCTCGTCAGCCGGATGCGCGAGGAGTGGGACAACGGCGCCACCAACGAGGAAGCCGTTGTCGCCGGCCTCACGAAGACGGGGCGGTTGGTGACCTCGGCCGGCTTGATCATGTTCGCCGCCTTCATGGGCTTCGCAGCGGGGTCGATCGTCGGGCTCCAGCAGTTCGGGTTTGCGCTTGCCGCCGCGATCCTGATCGACGTGACCATCGTCCGCGCGCTGCTCGTGCCGAGCGCGATGAAGCTCTTCGGGACGTGGAACTGGTATCTCCCGCCGAGGGTCGCCCGGATCGTCCGCGTCGAACCGTCGCCGCTACGCCATTCGTAGAGCGGGATCAGCCGCTCCTCTGGTGCTCGTGGCTCGGGACCCCACGTAGGCTCAGCGGGTGATTACCCCTCCAGTTGTCCGAGGCGGTCTCGTCGTTCGTGCGGCAGCGCTCATCTTCGGGCTCGGCCTGTTCGCGGTCGGGATCGTCCTCCAACTCGAGTCGTCACTCGGGCTTGGCCCGTGGGACGTGCTCTCCCAGGGGATTGCCGATCGCACCCCGTTCTCGTTCGGGACGGTGACCGTCATCGTCTCCTTTGTCGTGCTCGCGATCGCTTGGGGGCTTGGCGCGCGCATCGGCGCCGGGACCGTCGCGAACGCAGTCCTGGTCGGGTCGTTCATCGACGCCCTTCTCGCGGTCGACGCGATCGACGAGCTGTCGGATCAGCCGTTGGCGATTCGCGTCGCGATGCTGGTCGTCGGGATCCTGATCGTCGGGCTTGGCTCGGGCTTCTACCTCGGAGCGTCCTTCGGTGCCGGGCCCCGAGACTCGCTCATGCTGGTCGCAGCCCGTCGCACTGGAACGCGAATGGGGATCGTGCGGGCCGCGCTCGAGCTCGGAGTCGGTGCGCTCGGCTTTGCCCTTGGCGGGACGGTTGGGGTCGGAACGCTCGCCTTTGCGCTCGGGGTCGGCCCTGCGGTCGAGCTCGGCTGTGCAGCGCTGATCTGGTCGGGCATCGCCTGCGCCGGTGACCGCAGCGCTTCGGTCGTTACGATCGGAGCCGAGATGTCCACTGCCGCCGCCCCGGAGCAACGATGAAAGGCCTTGTCTGCGCAGGAGGCGAGGCGACCCGCCTCGGTGAGCTGACCCGGGTCACGAACAAGCACCTCCTGCCGGTGGGGAGGTGGCCGATGGTCATGTATCCGCTGCAGCTCCTCGAGCGAGCCGGCGCACGCGATGTGTTGCTGGTGACCGGGAAGGGCCACGCGGGCCAGATGATCGACCTGCTCGGCGATGGGCAGCTGACCGTCCGCGGGACAACCGAGCCTCTTCTCGATCTCGAGCTGACCTACAAGGTTCAGACCGAAGCGGGTGGCATCGCGCAGGTCGTCGGCATGGCCCGCGACTTCGCACGCGGCGAGAAGCTCGTGGTCGTGCTCGGCGACAACATCTTCGAGCACTCGCACGCTGATGCTCTGCAGGCTTGGGAGGCCGGCGACGACCGTGCGCTGATCTTCGTCAAGGAGGTGCCCGATCCCGAGCACTTCGGGGTCGTCGTCTACGACGAGGCCGGCCACGTCACGGACATCGTCGAGAAGGCCGGGGTCGTCGACCTCCGCTATGACGCGCCGCCCAGCAATCACGCGGTGGTCGGCTTGTACTGCTACCCACCGGATGTCTTCGACGTGATCGCCGCGCTCGAGCCGTCCGGACGTGGCGAGCTCGAGATCACCGACGTCAACCGCCACTACGCAAAGGCCGGCCGGCTGGACGTGGTCCAGGTCGAAGGCTGGTGGGAGGACGCGGGCAAGCACTGGCAGCACCTCGCCGAGATCGGACGGCTCGTCGAGCAGACGGGCGCCAACAACCCGTGAGCCTCAGCGGTCTCGAACGGATCCCACTCCGCCGGTTCCAGGACGAGCGCGGCTGGTTTTGTGAGCTGCGACGGGAGTCGATCCTTCCGCGTCCAACCGTTCAGACGAACGTGTCCTTCTCGCGGGCCACGGTTGTCCGCGGGCTGCACTTCCACGAGCGCCAGGACGATCTGTTCGTGTGCCTGCAGGGCACCGCCCGGGTCGTCGTCCTCGACCGGACGACGGGCGAGACCTTCACCGAGGACATCGGCGACGACAACCCGGTCGCGATCTGGATTCCGGGGCACCACGCCCACGGCTTCGAGGCGCTCACCGATCTCCTCTTCTGTTACCACGTGACCGCTGAGTACGACCCCTCCGACCCTGATGAGTTCGGCATCCCGTGGAACGACCCGCGCGTTGCGCACCTGTGGAAGACGCAGACACCCATCCTCTCGCCACGCGACGCCACGTCCTCGTAAGCGGCGCAAGCGGTCAGCTCGGCACCGCGCTCGTCGAGGCGTTCTCGGACGACGACCTGCTGGCGCTCGACCGCAGCGCCTGGGACGTGACCTCGATGCCGGTGCTCCGCAACTGGGCGCCCGATCTCGTGTTGCACGCCGCCGCCTGGACGGATGTCGACCGGGCCGAGAGTGACCCCGACGGTGCGGTCGCCGTGAATGTCGGCGGCACGCTCAACGCGGCCTCGCTGGGCGCCCCGCTCGTTGCCTTCTCGTCGGACTACGTCTTCGACGGGACGAAGCGCACTCCGTATCTCGAATCGGACCTTCCCGCGCCACGCTCGGTGTACGGGTCAACCAAGCTCCACGGCGAGAGCGCCGCCGGGGAGCACGCCTGGATCGTCCGCACCTCCTGGCTCTTCGGCCCTACCGGGCACAATTTCGTGCGCACGATGTTGCGCCTCGGCGCAGAGCAGGACGAGGTGGCAGTCGTCGATGACCAGCGAGGCTGCCCTACCTATGTCGGGCACCTCGCGAGGGCCACGCACCAACTCGTCGGTCTCGGCGCTCCCTACGGGATCTGGCACCTCGCCGCGGCTGGCGATTGCACCTGGGCGGAGTTCGCCGAGGCGATCTTCGAGGAAGCAGGTCTGAACTGCCGGGTGCGACGAATCACAACGGCTGAGTTCGGTGCGCCGGCGCCGAGACCGGCCAACTCGGTGCTCCGCAGCGAGAAGGGCGCTCCCGAGCTGCCACACTGGCGCGAGGGCCTCCGCGAGTGCCTCGCACGCCTCTCGCTCTAGGCAGCTAGCTCTCAGCGCGATCTTCGAGCAGCTCGCGCATCCGGCGTTCGCCGTGGCGCATCGCCCAGCTGTGATTCCAACGGAAGACCGGTCGCAGGATCGGCGTGAGGTGCCGGACGAGCCGCTTGCGGACATCGATGTCCCATTCGAGGACGACGCGGGATGCCCCATCGTCGAGCTTCGTGATCGTCCAGACCCCGCGGCCCTCGAAGTCGCCGCGGATTCGGGAGTCGAGCCTGGTCGGCGCGATCGCCTCGACGCACTCGAGCTCCCAGCGCAGCCGATAGGGAAGCCAGCCGCGCGTGAGCAGACGCGCCCGCTTGCCCGGCGCGGCCGGTCCGCTGTCCCCTTCCCCTTCGAGGAACGCCTCGCCCCACCACTCCGGGTACTCGCGAGGGCAGGACAGAAGCGCATAGATCTCCTCGGGTGACGCCGCGATGCGCCACTCGTCGACAAACGAGTAAGAAGCCATGCGGAGAGATTCGCACGCGCCAGCCGATCGGTTCAAGAGGTCGCTTACGGATCTCGAACAAGCAGGTGGGTACCCTTTCTCGATGCGCGTACTCGTCACCGGCGGCGCCGGCTTCATCGGCTCGCACTTCGTCAAGCGCCTCGTTGCGGCCGGTGACGACGTGGTCGTCCTCGACAAGCTGACCTACGCGGGGAATCCTGCAAACCTCGAGGGCGCGGACGTCGAGCTGGTCGTTGGCGACATCGCCGACCAGGACGTGGTTGCAACCGCTGGCGTCGATTGTGCTGCGGTGGTCAACTTCGCGGCCGAGACGCACGTCGATCGGTCGATCCTTGGTCCGCGTGAGGTCATCGAGACCAACATCACCGGTGTGCAGACGCTGCTCGAATGGGCACGCGAATCGGGCGGTCGTCTTCTCCACGTCTCGACAGACGAGGTCTACGGCGATCTCGAGGCCGGCGGCTCGTCGCGGGAGGACGATCCGCTCCGACCGTCGAGCCCGTACAGCGCGACCAAAGCAGCCGGCGATCTCCAGGTGTCGGCGTACGTCCGCACCTACGGGGTCGACGCCCTCATCACCCGCGGCTCGAATACCTATGGCCCGAACCAGTACCCGGAGAAGCTGCTGCCGCTCTTTCTCACGAACGCCCTCGACGGGGAGCCTCTGCCGATGTACGGCGATGGACGCCAGGTTCGAGACTGGTTGTTCGTCGAGGATCACTGCGCAGGCATCGAGCGGGCGCTTCGCGCGGGCCGGGCAGGAGAGATCTACAACATCGGCGGCGACGACGAGCGCGAGAACCGCGAGATAACAGAGCGGGTGCTCGCTGCCACCGGAGCGTCAACCGACCTCGTCCGCAAGGTCGAGGACCGCGCCGGGCACGACCGGCGCTACTCGCTCGACACGTGCCAAGGCGATGAACGAGCTCGGGTGGCGTCCCGTGACGACCTTTGACGAGGGTTTCGCCCGCACCGCCGACTGGTATCGCGACAACCGCGCGTGGTGGGAGCCGATCAAGAGCTCCGGTGGGTATCGCGCCTACTACGAGAAGCAGTACGCAGCGCGGCTTCAGGGATAGAAGCCGGCTGCCGAGAGAAGAGAAGCGATGCGGCTCGGATTCGTGACGATCATCGCGGTTTTCGCACTCGCTGCGACAGCGGCTGCCGCGACGGCTCCGCCGACCGCAAAGAGCGGCCCCGTCTTCGTACTCAACGGCGGCGGCTGGGGCCACGGGGTCGGCATGAGCCAGTGGGGTGCGTACGGCCAGGCCAAGGCAGGGCGGAGGTTCGACCAGATCCTGTCGTACTACTACACGGGCACGGCGCTCGGAGATGCCCCGGCACCCGTCTCCAACCGTCTGCGCGTCCTTGTCGCAGATGCCGTCCCCGCAATCATGCTCTCGTCGACCAAGCCGTACACCGTCGTCGACGCAACCGGAGTGCGGTACGAGCTTCCAGCAGGGGGAGTGTCGATCGGGCCGACGCTCGCGCTTCCGGTGGGCCCGGACGGTGAGCTCGTGCCGCTGCTCGGGCCGATCCAGTTCCGCGCGTCGGCGGGCGGCTTCCTGACGCGAGGCGGGCTGAGCTATCGCGGTGAGCTCCGAGTCAACGTGACCGGCAAGCGTCTTCAACTCATCGACGTTGTCTCACTCGAGAGCTATCTGCTCGGTGTCGTTCCCGGCGAGATGCCGAGCGGTTGGCCGCTGGAGGCGCTCAAGGCCCAGGCGGTTGCCGCCAGGACGTACGCGGTCGGGAACCTTCTCAAGGGCCGCCCCTACGACCTCTATTCGGACTGGCGCAGCCAGATGTACTACGGCGTCGGGCGCGAGCTGCCCGCTACGACACAGGCGGTGCGGGAGACGAAGGGGAAGATCGTGACGTACGAGGGGAAGGTGGCGCAGGTCTTCTACTTCTCCTCGAGCGGCGGTCGAACAGCGAGTGCAGCCGATGTCTACGGGAGCGAGGTTCCGTACCTTGTCTCGGTCGATGATCCCTGGGATGCGGCCTCACCCAACCATCGCTGGGAGCCGCGCCAGTTCACCGGCCGCGAGCTTGCTAAGGCGTTTGGCCTCGCCGGGATGTTCACGGACGTGTCGGTGGAGCCAGGGAGCCAGGGAGCGCCGGCCCGGGTCGTCTTCACCACGCCCTCCGGGGCGCTGGCGACGTTCAGGCTGAGCGAGGTCAGGGCACGTCTTGCCCTCAAGTCCACGACGTTCACGTTCGGGGTGCTCAATCTCGCCGCGCCGCCGGTCGCCCCGGTGAAACCGGGCTCGGTGCTGAAGCTCGCCGGCGTTGCCCGCGATGTCGAGGGAGCAGCGATAGAGCTGCGCGGCCCTGGCAGCGTCTGGACGCCCGCGGCGAAGGTCTCGCCCGACGACCAGGGGAACTTCACGGCCGTGCTGCGGCCCTCGGCAACCTCGACCTACCGGCTCACCGCGGCTGGAGTCGGAGGGCTTTCGGTCACCGTGAAGGTCGCGGGGCCTGCGCCGTGATGGCCTGGCGGAGGGCCGTCTGCGTGGCCGTGGGTGTCGCCGCTCTGTCGATCTCACTCGGAACGGCTGCGGGATCCACGACGACAGCTGCTCGGGCCGCGCCGTCGACGCTCGTCACAAACGACCCTCTGGCACCGGAGCAGTGGTACCTGGGGCGCACGCGCGCACTCGACGGCTGGGCCGAGCTGCCGCCGCTGGCACCCGTCCGGGTTGCCGTGATCGACTCGGGGATCGATCTCGGGCATCCCGAGTTCCAGGGGCGCATCGCCGCCGCTCGAAGCTTTGTTGCCGGATCTGTGAACGACAGCAAGGGACACGGAACGATTGTTGCCGGGATCATCGCGGCGGGCTTCGACAACGGCATCGGGATCACGGGTCTCGCGCCGTCGGCGGAACTCGTCGTCGCGAAGGTCGTCCGCAACGACGAGACGATCTCGGTCACCGCCGAGGCGAAGGCGATTCGCTGGGCGGTCGACCAGCACGTCCGCATCATCAACATGAGCCTCGGTGGCCTGCGTGATCCGATCGACCCGGGCGAGGACACGTTTTCCGTGCTGGAGTCCGAGGCCGTCGCGTATGCGGTGTCAAAGGGTGTCCTTGTCGTGGCGAGCGTCGGGAATTCGGATCAGGCGCCATCGGAGCCCTGGCAGTACGCGAGCTATCCCGCCGCGCTTCCACATGTGATCGGCGTCAGTGCGGTCGGGGAGGGAGGGAACGCGCCGGCCTTCTCCAACCGCGACGCGAGATTCAACGATCTTGCGGCGCCCGGCGTCGGCATTCTCTCGACCTTTCCGCGAAAGCTGAGTCGAGCAGGTTGCGTCGACCGTGGGTACACCCTCTGCGCCCCCGAGCGGTTCGAGAGCCCGGAGGGCACGTCGTTTTCCGCGCCGCAGGTGACCGCCGTGGCGGCGAACCTGCTCGCGGTGCGCCCCGACCTCACTGCCTCCCAGCTCGCGGTCCTCCTCGAGCGCACGGCTGCCGATTCGAAACCGGCGAGCGGGTGCGGAAGATGTCTTCCCGGTCGTGACTCGCTCACCGGTTGGGGCGAGCTCGACGGCGCTGCGGCTCTTGCCGCGCTGGACGGGACACTGCCGGCCAGCGACGTGCTCGAACCGAACGACGATGGAGGTCGCAAGGCGTACCGTCTCTTCTTCCCACCGAGCGCATCGTCGAGGACGGTGCACGGCACGCTTGACTTCTGGGACGACCCCGAGGACGTGTTCGGCGTCTACCTGCGTCGCGGCCAGAAGATGTTTGCCTCCTTGACCGCCTCGGGAGCAGCGGCAACCTTGGCGCTCTGGTCACCCTCGACGGAGAGCCTGGACTTGAAGGATGGCCGTTCGTCAAGGCTCACCTCGTCGGCGGGCCCCGGCGCGCGTGAGCAGGTCGTGTGGACGGCGACCGAAACGGGTTGGCACTTCGTGCAGGCACGCCTTGACGCACGAAATGGCCCCGTCCCGACTGTGCTCTCGATCGCCCGCCGGAAGTAGGGCGGGTTCGCCGGGGCGAGCAGGCCTACAGCAACTCTTCGGGCGGGACGTCCCGGAGGACCTTGGCGGGGCTTCCGACAACGACGACGCCGGGCGGAACGTCCTTGGTGACGACCGCTCCAGCCCCGACGAACGCTTCCGCGCCGATCTCGATCCCGGGGCAGAGGATCGCGCCACCGCCGATCCGAGCGCCACGACGAATGGTGGGGCCCTTCAGCAGTGCGAGCCGCTTCTCCGTCCGTCCCATGTAGTTGTCGTTGGTGGTGACGACGCACGGGGCTATGAAGACATGCTCGTCGAGCGTCGAGTACGCCGTGATGTAGGCGTCTGCCTGGATCCGCGTAAACGCGCCGATGGTCGTGTCGTTCTCGACGAGCGAGCCGCGTCCGACGACGACGTCGTCAGCGATCGTCACCCGCTCGCGGATACAGGACTGATCGCCGAGGATGCAGCGCTCACCGATCGCGGAGCCGGCGAACACGATCGCACCGGTCGAGATGACCGTGCCCGCGCCGACGACGGTCGGTGGCAGCGGCTCGCGCTTCGCGGTCGACCGTGGCGAGAGCGTCGGCTGCTTTCCGACGACGGCGTACTCGAGCACCTTGACGCCGTCACCGAGGACGGTGCCCGGGTGGACGACAGCGGTCGGGTGAACGTCGACGCTCATGCGGGCTGGCCCGTCTCGAGCGAGCCCGTGAGCCGGTCGAGCACGCGCACGACCGCCAGTCCGTCCAGCGCCTCCCGATGGTCACCCGGACCCTCGGCGCAGAGCCGCAGGAAGTGCTGGAGCTCGAGCTTGAGGGGCTCATCGTTCGGGACCTTGGGGCTGTAGATGTCCCCGGTTCGCGTCCGCCACTCGCCATACGTGTCAGCAGGCTCCCACGGCGCCTTGTCGTACACCGTGACCTTGCGCTCCAACTCCATATCGTCGAAGACGACCATCTTTTCGTTCCCGACGACGGTCATCTTCCGCATCTTGTGCGGATCGAGCCAGGAGAGGTGCATGTGCGCCACGCGGCCCGACGGGAAGCGCAGGAAGCAGAAGACGACGTCCTCGATGCCCGGCTGGACGAAATCCTGTCCGTGCGCGACGACCTCGCTCGGTTCCTCGCCGAGCAGCCAGAGGATCACCGAGAGGTCGTGGACTCCGAGCGACCAGAGCGCGTTCTCGTTCGATCGGATCCGGCCGAGATTCTGGCGGTTGCCGTACACGCAGGCGATGTCGCCGAGCGCGCCCGAGTCGACGAGCTCCTTCACCTTGCGGAGACCGGGGTGGTAGAGAAGCAGGTGACCGGGCATGAGGACCAGCCCGCCTCGTCGCGCGAGCTCGACGAGCTCCTCCATCTCCTCACCTCGCATCGCCGGCGGCTTTTCCACGAAGACGTGCTTGCCTGCTTCGAGAGCCTTCTTGGCGAGCGGGTGATGGGTGGGGACAGGTGTCGCGATCACGACCGCCTCGACCGAGTCGTCCGCGAGCGCCTCGTCCAGGGAGCTGGCGACCGTCGCACTCGGGTAGCGCGCGGCGTACTCGGCGTGGCAGCTCTCGTTCGTATCGCAGACCCACGTCAGCTCTGCGATCTCGCCGACCACCCGCACGACATTCTTGCCCCAGCCGCCCACCCCGGCATGGGCGACCCGGGTCACAGCTTCCAGATCCGATCGCTCACGATTCCGGCCTTGCCGGTGGCGTTGCGCAGGTCGATCACGAGCGGCGCCTCGTCGACGAGGCGGGCGTAGTCGATGCTGCTGTGGGCTGTTGCGATCACGACCGCGTGGTGGTCTCCGGGCGCGAGCGGCACCGAGCTCATCGTGAGACCGTGCTCGGTGAACGAGGGCACGTGCGGATCGTGGTACGAAACGTCGGCGCCTGCGTTGCGAAGCAGCTCGATGAGCTTGACCGCGGGCGACTCACGCATGTCTGAGATGTCGGCCTTGTAGGCGACGCCGAGCACGAGGATCTTGGAATCCTTGAGCGAGCGGCCCGAGCCGTGATTCAGCGCCTGCGAGACCCGCGAGCGGCAGTAGTACGGCATGTTCTGGTTCACCTCGCCGGCAAGCTCGATGAACCGCGTCGAGAAGTCGTACTCGCGGGCCTTCCACGTGAGATAGAACGGGTCGATCGGGATGCAGTGCCCGCCGAGACCCGGGCCGGGTTGGAAGGGCATGAACCCGAACGGCTTGGTCGCGGCCGCGTCGACAACTTCCCAGATGTCGATTCCCATCCGGTCGCAGAGCTGGGCGAGCTCGTTGACGAGCGCGATGTTGACCGACCGGAAGATGTTCTCGAGCAGCTTCGTCAACTCGGCCGCCTCGGGAGACGACACGCGATGGATGCTGTCGATTGCCGATCCGTACAGGGCGGCCGCGGCCTCGGTCGAGGCGGGATCGATCCCACCGACGACCTTCGGGACAGTCTTGGTCGTGTGGTCGAGGCGGCCCGGATCGACGCGCTCGGGTGAGAAGGCGAGGAAGAAGTCCTCGCCGGCGACAAGCCCCGACCCCTGCTCGAGAAGGGGCAGCAATTCGTCGCGCGTCGTCCCCGGGTACGTCGTCGACTCGAGGACGACGAGATGGCCCTTCCGAAGCCGGGTCGCAATCTGCCTCGTCGCGGCGAGGACAATCGAAAGATCGGGCTCGCGCTGCTTGGAGAGTGGCGTCGGGAGCGCAATCAGGATTGCGTCGGCATCCCTCAGCGTGTCGTAATCGGTGGTCGCGTGGAGCGTCCCCTGATCGACAGCGCCTGCAGCCGCTCGGACGGGACGTCCTCGATGTAGCTCTCTCCGCGAAGGATCTGCGCCACCCGCTCGTCGCTCACGTCGACAAGCACGACTGCGCGGCCCGCGTCGGCGAAGACCTGCGCCAGAGGAAGGCCGACGTAGCCCGCGCCGATGATCGCGACATCGAAGGTGCGCGCGACGACGTCTGTTACCGGCGGATCGGAGGAAACGGAGGCAGACGGGTCCACGGCGCGCAATCGTACCCTCACCCGTGCCGGTCACCCTTGTGGGGGAGGCGCAATCGCAAGGCCCGCCTACCGTCAGAGAACGCTTCGTACCGAGCCCTTGTACGGAGACCTCGTGCGGATAAGGAGATAGCTCTGCGGCCCACGTTCCACCCACCTCGTCAGAAAGGCGCGCCGCCGCGCCGGTCGCTGTCTGCGTTCCAGACGGCCGGGCTGGTGCTCATGGTCGCCGTGCCCGTCCCGGTGGTCGCAGCGAGCGGAATGGCCTTGCCGCTGCCTTCATGGGTCGAGAGCGTCGCTTCAAGCCTCGTCCCGGGCGGGATCGAGACGTCCGCCGAAGTTGCTGTTGAAAGCGTGACGGGATTCGTCGTCACCAAGACGGGCGCGGAGGAGAGGGCTCTGGAGGCGGCTTCGGCGCCGGCGCCTGTTACCCCGTCGACGCAAGACGCACCGCCGCAGCCCAAACCCGAGCGAGCAGTTGTCGCGCCGAGCGCCGAGCCCTCGAGCTCAGGATCGCGGGCAGCGACTGACACCGCTCCCACAACGTCTGAACCTGACCCGGTCGACTCGCCGGCCCCGACGACGCAGGACGCGCCCGCTTCAGGCGGAACGGACACCGTCCCGGCACCCGCGGCCGCAACGCCCTCGCCCCAGCCGACGTCTCCACCACCACCACCACCACCGCCACCGCCGCCTCCTCCACCTCCGTCCCCGCCCGCGGTTGTGGCCGAGCCTGAGCCTGGCGCGACGGAGATCGTTCCGGATCCCACGCCACCGGCCGACCCGGTGACGACGGTTGTGACCGGGGTGACCGACACCGTTGGGGTGGTGCTCGGCACCGGGAACGGGAACAGCGGCAACAGCGGCAACGGCAACAGCGGCAGCGGGAGTAACGGCAACAGCGGAAGTGGCAACAGCGGCAACGGGAACGGCGGCGCAACACCTGTCCGAACGGCCTCGTCGGCACCATCGTGAACGGCCTCGGGGGCGGGAGCGACAATCGCTGCAGGGGAAGCTCGTGAGACTTCGGCGGGCGCGGAGTGACCAGCGTTCGCCCCAGCTCGTGCTGCGGTTCGCGATCGTCGCCGCGCTGAGCCTCGCTGCGGCCGGGGCTCTCGTCGTCTTCGTCCTTCGCAATCTCGATGTCCAGCGCGCAGAACGTGAGGCGATCGACCGCGCAGGGCTCGTCACAGACGTCCTCTTTCGTCCGAACCTCAGGCCGGCCGACCTCGACGGTGTCGTGACCGGCAAGCGCCGCGTTGCTCTCGACCGCCTGCTCGAACGCCACCTCCTGCTCGATAACGTTGCCCGGGTCTCTCTGGTGACGGCAAAGGGTCTTGTCGTCTACTCGAGCGACCATCGGCTCATCGGCAGCACGGTGTCGCGCCCGGATCTCGTTGGCGAGGCCCTCCGAGGAAACGCGGTCGGCGCAGTGGACACCGTTGCGGCTCCCCGTGCCGGCGAGCCGCGGGAGAAGGTGCTCTCCGCGTTCGTGCCGGTCGTGGTGGGCAAGACCGAGCGG
Source organism: uncultured Actinomycetes bacterium (assembly GCA_963724655.1). Lineage (GTDB taxonomy): Bacteria > Actinomycetota > Thermoleophilia > Gaiellales > Gaiellaceae > Gaiella. The sequence continues at coordinate 616,740 of CAVRVG010000001.1, forward strand.
GTCCCCGGAGCCGTCGTCTCCGATCTGAGCTACGAAGCGATCGCCGGCTCTGCGGACGAGGCGTTCTTCCCCGTCGCGGGCGTCTTCGAGATCGCGCTCGTCGGTCTCTTCCTGCTCCTGGTTCCTTCTCTCGGGTCGGCGAGCAAGCGGCTCCGTCGGCACGCGAGCGAGCTCGAGTATCGAGCCAATCACGACGAGCTCACGGGCCTGCCGAACCGCTATCGGTTCTCGACCGACACCTCGCAGATGCTCACGGAGAGCAAGACGGGTCAGGTGGCTGTGCTGCTCGTCGATCTCGACCGGTTCAAGGAGATCAACGACACCCTCGGTCACGCTGCCGGCGACGTCCTCCTTCAGGAGGCATCGTCACGACTCAAGACCAGCGTCGGCAACGCGGTCCTTGCCCGCCTCGGCGGCGATGAGTTCGCGCTTGCGGTAGAGATCGACGACGAGGCGGAAGCGATGGATCTCGCCCGCCGGATCCAGCTGACGGTGGAGCGCCCCTTCGCGCTCGGCGGCTTCACGGTGCAGCTCGGAGGGAGCGTCGGGGTGGCAATTTCACCGGAGCACGGGCTCGACGCGGAGTCGCTTCTGCGACACGCAGACCACGCGATGTACGCGGCGAAGCGCGCCGGCGGCGGAACTGCGTTGTACGACCCGGCCGACGACTCGAACGGTCTCGATCGGCTGGCGTTGATGGCGGAGCTCCGGGAGGCGATCGACGCCGGTGCGCTCGACGTCTGGTATCAGCCGATCGTCTCGCTCGAGAGCGCCGAAGCCCATGCTGTCGAGGCGCTCGTCCGCTGGGACCACCCCGAGCGCGGCATGCTCGCCGCCGGGGCATTCGTGCCGCTTGCCGAGCAGACGGGGATGATCAAGGCGCTCAACCGCCTTGTGCTGGAAAAGGCTCTGGCGCAGCAGTCGCAATGGCAGGCGTCCGGGGTCGATGTCGATGTGACCGTGAACCTGACGATGATCGATCTCCTCGACACGTCGCTGCCGGGTGCCGTATCCGCTGCGCTCGCCACCGCGGAGGTCGGCCCGAAGGGATTGATCCTCGAGATCACCGAGACGACCGCGATGACCGACTCGGTTCGCGTCCGCGAGACTCTCGAGCGCCTCCGGGGGATGGGTGTCCGGCTGGCGATCGACGACTTCGGAACAGGCCACTCGAGCCTTGCCTACCTCCAGAACCTTCCCGTGCAGATCATGAAGATCGACAGGAGCTTCACAAACGCGATGCTGCGCGACCGTGGCTCGGAGGCGATCATTCGCTCGACGATCGAGCTGGGCCGAAGCCTCGGCCTGACGGTCGTCGCCGAGGGAATCGAGACGGCCGAGCAGTGGGAGAAGCTCGTGGAGCTGGGCTGCCGGTACGGGCAGGGCTACTTCCTCTCGCCGCCGGTGCCCGTCGAGCAGCTGCTGGGCCTGGGGCTTGACGAGTCGGCCTCGGCCGCGGCCGTCGCCGCCTGACGGTCTAGAAGTCCCGGAGAAGCGCTGCGATCCGCGCGGCTGCGTTACCGTCGCCGTAGAGCGTCGGGGCATTGTCCGGAAAGCGCGCGACCTCGACCGCGGCCACGAGGGCGTCAGGGTCATCGTCGACGAGCACGTTTGCGCCGACCATGACGGTGTCGACCCACTCCGTCGAGGGGCGCATCGTGACGCAGGGGATGCGATACCAGTACGCCTCCTTCTGGAGCCCTCCCGAGTCCGTGAGGATCACGCGGGCCTGCGACGCGGCGGAGGCAAGCTCGAGGTACCCGAGCGGCTCGACGAGCTCGACGTTCGCCGGTATCGCGATTTCCGCCTTCACCAGCGTTGCGCGCGTTCGGGGGTGAGCGGGAAAGACGACGGTCTCGGCGAGGCGTCCGAGCCCTTCGATGATCCGCGTGAGTCGCTCCGGCCGCACGTTGGCCTCACGGTGGACGGTCGCGACCAGGTACGTCCCGGGAGCGTGGGGCGGTGGAACGCGATCGCGGGCGATCGGGCCGAAGCGCTGGGCCACATCGGCCATGACATCGCCGACAACCTCGATCCTGCCGCCAACGTGCTCGTCGCGGAGGGTGTCGGCCGACCGCTCGTCGGGAGCAAAGAGCAGGGAGGCGATCCGATCGACTTCGATCCGTGCGTGCTCCTCGGGCATCGAGAGGTCTCCCGAACGGAGGCCCGCCTCGACGTGCGCGAGCGGGACGCGGCTCGCGACGGCCGCCCGCGCCCCGGCGAGCGTCGAGTGGGTGTCACCGTAGACGAGGACGAGATCGGGTCTCTCGCCGGCGATCAGCGCCCCGATCGGGCCTTGCATGGCCAGGGGATCCGAGGTGCGGAGATCGAGCCGGTGCTTCGGCTCGGCCAGCGAGAGCTCCTCGAAGAACACCTGCGAGAGCGCGCGGTCGTAGTGCTGGCCGGTGTGGACGACGACCTCGTCGATCTCGGCGTCGCGCAACGCCCCTGACAGTGGCGCCGCCTTGATGAATTGCGGCCTGTTCCCGACGACCGTCAGCACCTTCATGTGGTCACGGTAGTCGCGGCCGCAACCTCGGCGGCGAGTCTGACGGCTGAGCGCGAGGCCTGTCTCAGCCCGAGCTGAGCTGCTGGCAGGCGCTTGCCTGCTCGAAGGCATCCCGCAGCTCGCCCTTGGCGTCGAGCTGCTCGAGGGTCGTGAAGGTCGAGGTGACCTGGCTTTGCATCGTTGAGAGGGTTGTGGCGACCTTGGTCGTGGCGCCGACGATGTCGCCGATGCTCGAGACGTCGGCGGCAGTGCTCCTGATCGATTCGGCACCGGTCTTCAGGTCGCTCGAAAGCTGGTCGACCGCGTCCTTCGCCTCCTGCCCCGCCTCGGTATCCGGCTTGCCGAGCCCCTTCAGGTCGGATTCGAGCGTGGCGGTCGCCGACTCGAGGTCGTCGGCTGCGCTCCGCAGCGAATCCTTGGAGATGTCTCCGCTCGTGAGCGGGTCGGCGGCGGCCGTGATCGATTCCGCCCAGGTGGTGAAGGCTGTGCACACGCCGTCGGCCCATTCGGTCGCCGTGTCCGGATCGGAGCTATCCGACCCGCACCCAGCTGCAAGGGCCACTACGGCGAGTAGAAGGCCGACGGGAAGTAGGCGCTTCACGCGGGCGACCGTAGCAAATCTGGCGCGGCCTCCCGGTCACTCGCGCGGTACGCGGCGAACCGCCGCCCCGGACCTCCGCGGCCGTCGCCTGACTGAGGCCGAGCTTTCGTCGTCACCTGCCACCGTGTTGGAGTCGAACTTGGGGATCCGGGGGCTCCGTGATCGTGCGGCGCCCTGAGCTTCTGCGGTTTGGTCTCGAGCGACCGGAGCGGAAGTGGCGGAATCGTCCTACGGTGCGTCGGGGCCGTTGAGGTTGATCTCGTCCTGCGCCTCGACGTTACCGACGACCTTGTCGTTGCCCGAGCCGCCGAAGAAGACGTCTTTGGCACCATCGGTTGTCACGTACGTGTCATTGCCCGGCCCGCCGTAGGCGGTCGCTCCGCCGGCGCCTCCGGTGAGCTTGTCGTTGCCTGCGCCACCGTGAGCGCTGTCGTTGCCCGTCGCCGCCGTCGAGGGTGTCGTTGCCGGCGCCTCCGGTGAGCGTGTCGTTGCCCGAACCGCCGGTGAGCTTGTCGTTGCCGTCGCCACCGTCGAGGCTGTCGTTGCCGTCGCCACCGTCGAGGGTGTCGTTGCCGGCGCCTCCGGTGAGCGTGTCGTTGCCCGCACCGCCGGTGAGCTTGTCGTTGCCGTCGCCACCGTCGAGGCTGTCGTTGCCGTCGCCACCGTCGAGGGTGTCGGTCCCGGCGCCTCCGGTGAGCGTGTCGTTGCCCGAACCGCCGGTGAGCTTGTCGTTGCCTGCGCCGCCGTCGAGGGTGTCGGTCCCGGCGCCTCCGGTGAGCGTGTCGTTGCCCGCTCCGCCGTCGAGGCTGTCGTCGCCGTCGCCACCGTCGAGAATGTCGGTCCCGGCGCCGCCGGTGAGCTTGTCGTTGCCTGCGCCGCCGGTGAGCTTGTCGTTGCCGTCGCCACCGTCGAGGGTGTCGTTGCCTGCACCACCATCGATTGTGTCGTTCCCCGCCGCGCCGCTGATCGTGTCATTGCCCGAGCCCCCCGTGAGCAAGTCGGCCTTTTTCGTGCCTGTGAGCACCTGATCCGGGTCGGCAGGCGGTGGGTAGGAGGTGTCGCTACCGGCGCCTTCCGGCGTGGTCGTGCTCGAAGGCGCCTCCGAGGTCGTGTCGCCCGCCGGTCCGACATGATCCCCTTCGTCGTTGGCAGGCGGGGGATCGGTCGGCGAGGGATTGCCGCTGTCTCCGCTCTCTCCGCTGCTGGGTGCGGCGGCGGAGTCGACTGGGTCGCTCGAGCCGTCCCCTGTCGTCGGGCCACCAGTGCCGCTCGTGCCGCCCGACGGTGAGTCGTTCGACCCCATCCCGCCGGGATCGCCTTCGTTCTCGTGGCCCGTCGCGCTTCCGGCGTCATCCGATTGGGCTGGGGACGTGTGCCTGACGACACTGGGCGTGCCGCTCGCTCCGAGGCTGGCGTTTCTCGCCTCGGACAGGCCGTGGACGCTGTCGAGCGAAGGTGGTGCACTTCTCGTCGCGACCTCGATCGACGGCGCGAGTGGGTCGGAGACCGGCTTGACGAACGTCGCGTTCCCCGCGTCGGCGCTGCCTGCAAACAGCAGAGCGCCTGTCGAGGTGGCGAGGCCGGCGCCGGCGCCCACGAGGAGTAGCGCTCCAACCGGTATGAGGACGGTCCTGCGACGGAGGATTGCGATAAGGCGGCGTGCATCCGCGTGCGAGCACTGCATCAGCTCGGCGAGACCAACGACGATGGCTTCCTCATCAAGGGCGAGAACGTTTGCAAGGACGAGCACGTCGCCCTCACGCAGCGAGACCTGGCCCTTCCGCCCGCCACGCAGCGCCCACACGAGATCGAGGTACGCCGTCAGCGTGTCGCGCACGGCATCGGTGTCACCAGACAGCCTCTTTGTCGCTCCTCCAGCCGAGATCATCCCGGCTCCAAGGTCGACGTCGAGCGCCGCGCGAGGAGGTGCCACACCCTCGAGATCGACCTTGTACAGGTCGGCCAGGAGACGTGAGAGAAGCTCGCCGGCCGGGCGCGCTCCTGCCTCGAACTCCCGGAGGTCGCGCGCCGTGAAGCGGCCACCCGAGTTACGTGCGAGCTCTCGGAGCGAAACCCTGCGCTGGTCGCGCGCGACCTCCAACGTGCGACCGAGGCGCGACGCCCAGCCTTGGGGCTCCAGCCTGACGCCGGGTGCCAACTCGATTGCATCGGTGACGGTCATGTCCAGTGACCGTGGTCGGGCTTGGGTCTGGACGCATCCCCCATCGGAGGGATGAGGCCGAGGGCCAGCGCGGGCTACTCGCCTTGCACGAGTCGCCGCGGCTGATCCATCAGCTTCGGAGAACCCGCGAACCGGTCAGACTGAAGTGAACTGGAAGTGAACTGTCGCGGCGCTTCGCACTACGTGCGATCCGGATCGCTACGGCAACGGAGACACAAGCGCTACGCCTCGTCCATGTACTGGCGCTGGTTCTTCTTGTCGAAGTGATGGGCGATCAGGCCCGCACCCCCGAAGACGATCACCATTGCAGCGATGAAACCGAATCGCAAGAACACGCTGCTGATGACCAGCCAGCCGATCACTGCGAGCACCGCGCACCCGATGAACAAGCCGGCGGCCTTCAACCAGAAGCGCTTTCCCAGTCCGTCGTCTTCCATGTCGCTCCCTTCGGTGGTGGCCGCCCCGACACGGCGGTGTGAGGGATGTGCCCTGAACCCTGGGCTCCCTGCCTCGGATCCTTTCACACCGAAGCCGGAGAGTCATTGAAACCGACCTCGTCGCCACGCGCGCGGCAGCCTCTCGTGGCAGTGTTGGCAAGTGACGCAACGCCGGCGAACCTCGCCGCCGCACGCCCTCAGTGGCCTGTCCGATCGTCGTGGCCCATGTCCTGCTCGTGCTCCCGCTGCGTGCGCCCGTCCCGAATCGCCGCCCAGATCAGCAGTCCAAGCCAGACCGCCACACCGAGCACGCTCATGACCACGGCGATGACGACGACAACTGTCACGCCTGCATCATGGCTGGTTTCGGTGTCGACGCGGTGCGACTCGGACGATGACCGCGCCAGGCTGTCACCAGCCAGGGCGGCTCGTTCGATGGGCCGTGAAGGATTCGAACCTTCGACCTTGGGATTAAGAGTCCCCTGCTCTACCAACTGAGCTAACGGCCCGCGGCGCAGAAGGATAGCGCGCGGTTGCCGCCGCCCCCCGGCCATTCGAGCGCGCCGGATGGGGAACCCGTGTAGCCACCAGGTCATGTAACCTCGCGCCCGGTGGTTCGCAGGGGCGCCCTTGTCCGAATGTTGGCGATCGGCCTCGTGGCCGGCGTCGTGACGACCCTTGTCGCAGTCCTCATTCAGTGGCTCCCGACCTCCGCCTCGGAGGAGATGGACCGGATCAGCTTTGTCTTCTGGTTCACGACGGTCATCTGCATCGTTGTCTTCGCCGTCGTCGCAGGGGTCATCGTCTACGCCGTAGCCGCATTCCGGGTGAAGCCCGACGACGACACGGACGGCCCGCCCATCCACGGCCATGCAGGCCTCGAGGTCGCCTGGACGGCAATCCCTGCGATCCTCGTGATTGCGATCGGAATCGTCACCGCAGTGGTGCTCTCGCGGAACGCCGATGCAGGCCCGAACCCGTTGCGCATCCAGGTGTTCGCTCAGCAGTTTGCGTGGAAGTTCGTCTATCCGGACGACGGCGGCGTCAAGTCCCAGGTGTTGGTGATGCCGGTCGACCGGGGCGTGAAGTTCGAGCTGACGAGCGTCGACGTGATCCACTCGTTCTGGATTCCCGAGATGGGGCAGAAGATGGACGCGCTCCCCGGGGTCACGACGAAGATCGTCGTCACGCCGACCCGCACCGGCTCGTTCTCGTTGATCTGCACCGAGCTCTGCGGCGTCGGTCACTCGACGATGCGGGCGCCCGTGCGCGTGCTCAGCAAGGCGGACTTCGCAAGCTGGCTCGATGAGCACGGCACCTCCGAGGGCGGAACGACCGGTGGTGGCGCCGCGAGTGCCGACGGCAAAGCGCTCTTCGCCGCGAACGGCTGCGGGGGATGCCACACCTTCACGCCCGCGGGCGCCGACGGCGCCATCGGGCCGTCGCTCGACACGCGTCGCCGCGCGCGCCGAGAAGGCGGGCGCCGTCCCCAAGGACTACGTTCACGAGGCGATCGTCGATCCGAATGCCACGATCGCGGACGGCTACCAGCCCGACGTGATGCCGCCGACCTTTGCTAAGACGCTGTCGCCGGAGGAGATCGACGCTCTGGTCTCATACCTTCTCGCAGGGCAGAAAGCAGCCAAATGAGCGCCGTCGAACATCACCTCGAGTCCGGGCACGGACACGGGTCCGCAGCGCCGCCACGGCAGCGCGGGCTCCTGATGCGACCCGGCCTCCTTCGTGGGCTCTGGGTTTCGGCGCTCTTCTTCGTCATCGGCCTCTACATCGTGGCCGGGCTCCGCTGGCTTGCCGGCTGGGATCCCGTCTACGACTGGGAGATCATCTGTCTCGTCAGCGCGATGGTCACCGCGCCGATCGGGTTCCTGCTCGGGCTCGGAGCGTTCGACTACTGGCTCTACTGGATCTCGGGGCGGCCGACCCTCGCCGAGGACCACTCCAGCCACGGCGCCAAGACGTGGAAGGACTACTTCCGGATCAACACCGACCACAAGGTGATCGGCGTCCAGTACACGTGCACGACGTTCTTCTTCTTCGCGGTCGGTGGCCTGCTCGCGATGTTCTTCAGGGCGGAGCTCGCCCAGCCGGGGCTGCAGTTCTTCGACGCCCAGACCTTCAACGGCCTGGTGTCCGTGCACGCGACCCTGCTCATCTTCACGTTCCTCGTCCCCGTGTTCGCCGGGCTCGGGAACTACGTGATCCCGTTGATGATCGGTGCGCCCGACATGGCGTTCCCACGCCTGAATGCGCTCTCGTTCTGGCTGCTGCCGATCGCAGGAGTGCTGTTCCTGATGAGCTTCCTCGCGCCGGGCGGCGCCTTTGCGACCGGTTGGACGAGCTACGCGCCTCTCGCGTCAGATCAACCGTTCGGTCAGGTGTTCTTCAACATGGGTGTCCAGTGGGCCGGCGCCTCGTCGATCCTCACCGCCCTCAACTTCCTCGTCACGATCATCACGATGCGCGCGCCGGGCATGTCGTTCTGGCGGATGCCGCTCCTCGTGTGGGCGAACTTCACGACCTCGCTGCTCGTGGTGCTCGCAACGCCGTTCATCGCCGGCGCGCAGTTCTTCGTCATGTTCGACCGCGTGATGCACACGAGCTTCTTCACGCCCGACACCGGCGGATACGCGCTCGGCTACCAGCACATCTTCTGGTTCTACAGTCACCCGGCCGTCTACATCATGATCCTGCCCGGTTTCGGGATCATCTCCGAGATCGTCTCGGTGATGAGTCGCAAGCCGATCTTCGGCTACCGGCTCATGGCGATCTCCCTGCTCGGGATCCTCGTGCTCGGCTTCTCGGTCTGGGCCCACCACCTCTACGTCGCCGGGATGGCGGACTGGCTCCGCGTCCCGATGATGATCACGACCCTGCTGATCGCGGTGCCGACCGGGGTGAAGGTGTTCTCGTGGCTCGCGACGATCTGGGGCGGGAAGATCCACCTCGCGACGCCGATGCTGTTCGCACTCGGCTTCATCAGCGTGTTCGTCATCGGCGGGCTCTCGGGCATCTACCTCGGCTCGGTCGCCATCGACATCGCCTCCTCCGACACGTATTTCATCGTCGCGCACATCCACTACGTCTTCTTCGGCGGCTCGGTGATGACCGTCTTCGCGGGGGTCTACTACTGGTTCCCGAAGATGACGGGACGGATGTACAACGAGGCGCTCGGCAAGCTCCATTTCTGGATCACGTTCGTTGCGCTCAACCTCACGTTCTTCCCCATGCACTACGTCGGGCTGCGGGGTCAGCCGCGCAGGACAGCGGACTACGCCGATCGAGTTTGCCGACGTCAACCTGTTCATCTCGATCGCCTCGTTCGTGCTCGGTGCCTCGATGCTGATCTTCTTCTACAACATGATCACGAGCTGGAAGCGCGGAGCTCCGGCCGGCAACAACCCCTGGCGCTCGATGACACTCGAGTGGCAGGTCTCCTCGCCGCCGCCGGTCTTCAACTTCGACGAGATCCCGCAGGTGGTCGGCGGGCCCTATGAGTACGGGGTTCCGGGTGCTCGTCACGCGGTGCTCTCCGGCGGGGCTCTCGAGGAGGCGAAGACGTGAGCGCGCACGCGGAGTCGCTAGGGCACGACGAGCACGAGCATCACGGTCCACCGACGGCCAACCGCAGCTCGCGACTCGACCCCTCGGTCTTCGGGATGCTGCTCTTCATCGCGTCGGAGACGATGCTGTTCGGATCGTTCTTCGCCGCGTACTTCTTCGTCCGCGTCGTCAATCCGCTGGCACCGGACACCTGGCCGCCCGAGCCGTTCCACTTCCCGGTCTTCGTGGCCACGGTCAACACGGCGATCCTGGTCACGTCGAGCTTCACGGTGCACTGGGCGACCCAGTCGATCAAGCGCAACGACCGCAACGGCCTTCGGGCCGGCCTCGTGCTCACGATCCTGCTCGGGCTTGCCTTCCTTCTCACCCAGGCGATCGAGTACTCGCACATCGGCTTCAACACGAGCGATGGAGCCTTTGCCTCGGCGTTCTTCGGGCTGACAGGGCTCCACGGTGTCCACGTCTTCGTGGGGCTCGCGCTGCTCACGATGGCCGCCGTGCGCTCCTTCCGCGGTCACTACACGGCCGAGCACCACCACGGCGTCGAGATCCCCGCCATCTACTGGCACTTCGTCGACGTGATGTGGATCATCGTCTGGGCCACCGTGTACCTGCTGTAGCGAACCGGCGGCACATTGTCGCATCTGCGACAATGCCCTCGAGGAGGCTTGCCCTTGAGGAACCCGCTTCGTGACGAAGCTTCAGCCTTTCAGGTCGTGTGGCTCACGCTTGCGGGCGCTGCGGTCGTCGTCGCGGCCTCGTATCTCTCACCGTGGCTCGGGCTCGCCGTGTTCCTGGCGCTCCTCGCTGCCGCCACCTGGGCGATCCGGGGTGGCCTGCGTGACCGGGGAAGAACGCACGTCGTGCGGGCGGTCGGTGCCGAACGGCGCATCCTCGTCGTCGCGAACGAGACGGTCGGCGCGGACGAGCTGACGGAGCTTCTCGTTCGCCGGGCCCTGCGGGAGCGAAGAGGAGGTGCTGGTCGTGTGCCCTGCGCTGAACTCGCGCCTTCGAACCTGGGCCTCGGACGAGGACGGCGCACGTGAAGCCGCTCAGCAACGCCTCGACGCGAGCGTCGCATCGCTTGCCGCCTCGGGGGTCAGCGTGTCCGGGGTCGTCGGCGACGGCGATCCGCTCCAGGCACTCGAGGATGCGCTCCGGACCTTCCCGGCCGACGAGATCGTCATCTCGACCCATCCGCCCGGGCGCTCGCACTGGCTCGAGCGAGGCGTCGTCGCCGAGGCGGAGCGGCGATACGACGTGCCCGTCACGCACGTGGTCTCGGGGCGTGGCTAGCTCAGGCTGACGAACTGCTGAGACCCGGAAGACCGGGTCGCGCTACTTGCCGGCAGAGCTCGAGACGTACTCCGCGATCGCGGCGATCTGCTCGGCGCTGAGCTGGTCGCCGAACGCGGGCATCCCACCCTGCCCGTTCGTGACCCGATCGACCACGAGGTCCTTCGAGGGCTTGCTCTCGTCGAGATTCGGGCCGACGTTGCCGGTTGACCCCGAGGCTGCGAGCGTGTGACACCCGGTGCAGCCGAGAGACGCGAACAGCGCCTTGCCGCCCGTGCCGTCGCCGGGTTTGGTCTCGGGCGGGTTCATGGGGTCGATCGGCTCCCCGTTCGAGTCGAGACCCGCAACGGAGGCGACGTACGTCGCCACGTCTTCCGCGTCCTGTCCGGTGAAGATGTCCTTCGGCATTCCGGGATGCTCGGTCGGAGGGTTCTCGACCGAGTAGGCGATCTGGTCGCGGACGACCTGCTGAATCGTCTCCTGACCCGAGCCCGTCGATCCGCGATTGAACGAAGGCAAAGTCGAGATCGGGCCCGATCTGCCCGACCGTGCGCCGCGTCGGCGAGCGTGTGACAGGAGCCGCATCCCTTGATGAAGAGCTGCTTGCCGTTCCCCTTGTCGCCGTTCCCTTCCGAGTAGCCGACGGTCTCACCGCACCCTGCCAGCACACCGACGGCGGCGACGACGGCGATGACGGCCGCGACCGAGATCCGCCGTCGCGCCTGCAAGGTGCTGTCGAGTCGCCCCACGGGGTGCGAGTCTATCCGGAGCCGGTGCCGGAGGCCGTTTGAAGCTGCTTCAGCTGCTGCTTCACGATCGGGACGCTCGCGTCGTCGGGTGCGAGCACGAGGAATCGCTTGTAGGCGGCGATCTGCGTGGCCGTGTCGCCGGCCTGCTGCGCTGTCGTCGCCAGCTCGAGCTGGGCGTTGGGATCGTTCGGCAACAGCTTCGTGACCGTCTTGAAGGCATCGACCGAGCCCGCTGCCGCGGCCTGTGCCTCTGCCTGAGCCTGCTGGATCCTCACGCCGACGGCCGCGTTGATCGCCCTGCCGAGCGGGTTGTTGAACACCGGCTGGTCCTTGGCGAAGAGCTGCCCCGGGAAGTGCTGATCGGGCGCGGTGTATGCAGCCTCGAGCTGTGCGAGCTGGGCCACCTGGGCCTTGGCGCCGGCCTGGGCGAGGTAGAGCCCGCCGAGCTCACGGAAGAGGTCGGGGTCCTTCTTGTCGATCGAGACGGCCGTTTGCAGCGCGCCGACAGCCTCGTCGGTCTGCCCGTCGGTCTGAAGGGCGGTCGAGAGCGCGTGCCATGCCTCAGCGCTCTTCGGGTTCTCCTCGGCTTTCTTGCGCGCGTCCGAGACGCTTTGCGAACCGCTGCCGCCGCTGCCCTTGAAGAGGTCACCCACACCGACGCCACCCGCACCGACGCCGAAGCCGACGAACCCGAGCCCGAAGACGAGTGCGAGGAAGACGAACATCCACTTTGCGTGCTTTCGCAGCCGCGGAAAGAACATCGTGTCCTCGATGGTCTTCCCCTTGTTGGCCGACTTGCGTGGGGCCGCTACCGCAGCATTCGGCTTCGTGCCCTTCGGGCTGCTCTTGTCGAATCGGGCCATTGCGTCACTCCCCGCCGGTAGCGCTCTTCACCGGCTACGAGAGTAGCTGCAACGCGATCGGGCGAACCGCCCATCACCAGCGCCACAACCGGATCTTCAACAGGGTCGACGGCCGAGCCGGAGAGATCCACGATCGCAAGATCGGCCTGCTTGCCGGGCAGGAGCGAACCGAGCTCGGTTCGGCGCCCGAGCACCTGCGCCCCCGTGAGGGTGGCGCGTTCGAGCGCAGTCGCCGCAGTCATCGCGTCGGGTCTTCCGCTGCGCGCGCGTGCAGCAACGATTGCGGTCCGCATTTCCTCGAAGAGGTCGAGTGAGGGGGTCGATGCCGGGCTGTCCGTTGCGATGGACACCTCCACACCGGCAGCGCTGAGCTCGGCGACGGGTGCGACCCCGCACCCGAGCCAGCCGTTCGAGCGGGGGCAGTGGGCAACCCCGACGCCGTGGGACGCGAGCAGCGCGATCTCCTCGTCGTCGACATGGACGCAATGGGCTGCAGAGAGGTCAGCCGAGAGCAGACCATGCTCGGCCAGGAGGCGGATACCTGTCGCGCCGGGTGGCGGAACGAGCAAGTCCGCGAGCGGCGTCCAGTCTCCGGCTCCGTCGACGAGCCAGTCGCGCTCGGCTGCGCTCTCCGCAAAGTGCGTCTGCAGTGGAAGCCCCAGCGCAGCCGCCGCCTCGTACACCTCGAGCGTGCAGGTGTACGGAGCGTGAGGGGAGATGCCAAGGTGGACGCGGTCGGACAGGAGGGGTGCGATTCGCTCGCGGTGCTCGTGGAAGCGATCGAGGGCAGAGGCATCGCGGCCAAAGACTTCGAGGTACACGGTCGCGCGCAGCCCTGTTGCGCTCGCAGCCTCGGCGGTCGCGCCGATGAAGCTGCAGTCACCGACGGTGGTTACGCCCGAGCGGAGAGACTCCCAGGCGCCGACGAGGGCGATCTCTCGCATGTCGTCGAGCGACAGCGCCTGCTTGCGCCGAATGTGCAATCCGATCCACGGAACGAACGGCAGGCCGTCGCCAAAGCCCGCGTAGACCGCGTACTCGAGGTGCGTGTGGGCGTTGACGAATCCCGGGGCGATGACGCAGCCTTCGAAATGCTCACCCTCCCCGAGGTCGGCTGCCGCTCCCACAGCGGCGATCAGGCCGTCCTCCCCGATCGCCACCGCGCCACCTTCGATCGGCGGGCCTTCGACAGGGATCACCCAGTCCGCAGAGACGATCCTCACAGCTCTGGGTCGAACGCCTCGTCGTCGTCGTACTCTTCCATCTCGTTCCGGAGCATCCGGCGCTCGAGCAGGACGGCCAGCCAGATCGAGAGCTCGAAGAGCACGAGCAGCGGCACCACCTCGAAGGCGAGCGAGACGGGGTCGACCGTCGGCAGCAGCACTGCGAAGGCGACCATGGCGACGATCCCGATCCGGCGGTTCTTTCTGAGCCGGGCCGCGCTCAGGACGCCGATCCGGACGAGCGCGAGGATGAAGATGGGCATCTCGAACGCCAGGCCCGACGCAAACAGCGTCAGCGTCACGAAGGAGAGGTAGTAACTCGCCCGGATCTGCTCGGTATAGAGCTCCGAGTCGTACGAGATGAGGAACGTGAGCGCGCGCGGTAGCACGACGAAGTAGCAGAACACCACCCCAACCGCGAAGAGGCCGGTCGCGACCACGAGAAAGACGCTCAGCGCTCGCTGGATCTCACGGCTCATCGCGGGTGCGAAGAACGACCAGATCTGCCACAGCAAGAACGGCAGCGCAATCGCGAGCGCAGCGTAGAAGCTCACCTTCAGCGAGGTGGTGAACGGCTCGGTGACGCCGAGGGTCACGAGCGGCGTGCCTTCGGGAAGCAGGTCGATCAGCTTCTGGATGAGCCAGTCATGGAACGCGTAGGCGACCGCGAAGGCAGGGACGATCGCGACCAGACAGAGGATCAGGCGATGGCGGAGCTCCGTCAGGTGCTCGACGAGCGTCGCCTCCTCGTCGGGGCTCAAGCGCCTCGGCAGGATCCGGCGGAGCACTAGCGGATCAAGAGGGGGTCTTAGGAGACCGTGTCGCGCTCGCGCGCTGCGGTCTCACTCGACGCAGTGACATCCGTGCCGGCCTCGGGCAACGCTGCCGGGGCAGGGTCGGAGTAGTCGTCATCCATGAGGTCGGGCTCGTCCTTCCCCGACACCGAGTCCTTGAACTCGCGCATGCCCTTCCCGAGCTGGCGCCCCATCTCCGGCAGCCGCTTCGGGCCGAAGACGAGCAACAGCACGACGAGCAAGATGAGGAGCTCCCAGATCCCGATTCCAAAGGGCACGGGAGGACAGTAGCACCGTCATAGTGCCCGATGCCATCGTTTCAGCGTCTCGCCGAGCCTGCCCGACCCTATCCGGTCCGGGTACCATCGGAAGGCGGGTATGGCCGTAGCCATGCTCTGCAGCCCTTTTCAGCGACAGACCGAGGACTACCGGTGGCATTGCTCGAAATCACGAATCTTCACGTCGCACTCGAGGACGGGACCGAGATCGTCAAGGGTCTCGACCTCTCGGTCGACACGAACGCCAAGCACGCGATCATGGGGCCGAACGGCTCCGGGAAGTCGACGCTTGCGTACGCGTTGATGGGGCATCCGGCGTACGAGATCACCGAAGGCGACATCACGCTCGGCGGCGAGAGCATCCTCGCGCTCGGGGCCGACGAACGAGCCCAGCGCGGCCTCTTCCTCGCGTTCCAGTACCCGCACGCGATCCCGGGGGTCACGGTCACGAGCTTTCTTCGCAACGCGATCAATGCGAAGCGCAAGGCGGCCAACGGCGGCAAGGACGATCCGGTTCCGGTCAAGATCTTCCGGACGGAGCTGCTCGAGGCGATGGAGCACCTCAAGGTCCCACGTGAGCTCGCTCAGCGGTACCTCAATGACGGGTTCTCGGGTGGCGAGAAGAAGCGCGTCGAGATCCTGCAGATGGCGATGCTCAAGCCACGGATCGCAATCCTCGACGAGACCGACTCCGGTCTCGACATCGACGCGCTTCGCGTCGTCGCCGAGGGCGTCAACGGGCTCGTCGGACCCGACATGGGCGCCCTGGTCATCACGCATTACCAGCGAATCCTCAACTACGTGACGCCGGACCACGTCCATGTGTTCGTGGACGGTCGCATCGTCGCTTCGGGAGGCGCAGAGCTTGCGCAACAGCTCGAGGCGGACGGGTACGAGGCATTCCTGCCGGACGCTGTAACAGCAGCGGTTGCTGGGGAGGACGCATGAGCAAGAGCGAGACCGAGACCGTTCGCGATATCCGCGCCGACTACGAGTTTGGCTTCCATGTCGACGACAGCCCGATCTACAAGGCGCCAAAGGGCCTCACACACGGGCTCGTCGATGTCATCTCCGACCACAAGTCCGAGCCGGACTGGATGCGGGCGTTCCGCCACCAGGCGCTCGACGACTTCTTCGCGCGACCGATGCCGAACTGGGGCGCGGATCTCTCCGGGATCGACTTCGAGAACATCCACTACTACTTGAAGCCGACCGAGAAGCAGGCCGACAAGTGGGAGGATCTCCCCGCCGAGATCCTCGACACCTGGGACCGGCTCGGGATCCCGGAGGCAGAGAAGAAGTACCTCGCGGGCGTCGGAGCCCAGTACGAGTCCGAGGTCGTGTACCACAAGCTGCACGAGGATCTCGAGCGCAAGGGCGTGATCTTCCTCGACATGGACTCGGGCCTCCGCGAGCACGAGGAGCTCGTGCGCAAGCACTTCGCGACCGTGATCCCGCGCAACGACAACAAGTTCGCTGCGCTCAACTCGGCCGTCTGGTCGGGCGGCTCGTTCATCTACGTCCCGAAGGGCGTGCGCATCGAGATGCCGCTCCAGGCGTACTTCCGGATCAACGCCGAGAACATGGGTCAGTTCGAGCGCACGATGATCCTGGTCGACGAGGACGCATACGTGCACTACGTCGAAGGCTGCACGGCACCGATCTACTCGAGCGACTCGCTCCATTCGGCGGTCGTCGAGATCATCGTGCAGAAGGGCGGACGCTGCCGCTACACGACGATCCAGAACTGGTCGAACAACGTCTACAACCTCGTCACGAAGCGTGCGGTCGCGCATGAGAACGCGACGATGGAGTGGGTCGACGGCAACCTCGGCTCGAAGGTGACGATGAAGTACCCCGCCATCTGGCTGATGGGCGAAGGAGCACACGGCGAGGTGCTCTCGATCGCCTTCGCAGGCAAGGGGCAGCACCAGGACGCAGGGGGCAAGGTCGTCCACGTCGCGAAGAACACGACGAGCGTCATCACCTCGAAGTCGATCTCGAAGGACGGCGGGCGCGGTGGGTATCGCGGCCTGCTCGAGGTCGCGAAGGGCGCGACCGGCGCGAAGTCGAAGGTCGTCTGCGATGCGCTGATCCTCGACGACCAGTCGCGCTCCGACACGTACCCGTACATCGATGTCAACGAGAGCGATGTCGATCTCGGCCATGAGGCGACCGTCTCCAAGATCGGCGAGGAGCAGCTCTTCTACCTCATGAGCCGCGGCCTCAACGAGGCCGAGGCGAGCGCGATGATCGTGTCCGGGTTCGTCGAGCCGATCACCAAGGAGCTTCCGCTCGAGTACGCGGTCGAGATGAACCGGCTGATCCAGCTCCAGATGGAGGGTTCGGTCGGCTAGCGCCGCCCGGACCTAGGAGAAACGCGATGACCATCCAGGTCGAACGAACGGACTTCGTCTCTGTTCCCGTGACTGACCTCGAGCGGTCGCGCGAGTTCTATCGCGACACGCTCGGGCTGCCCGAGATCCCCGGTCTCGGCTCGTGGCCCGAGTTTCAGCTCGGCGAGAACGTCAGTCTCTACCTTCTCGACCCGACCAACATCGGGCAGGAGTTCAGAGGGCCTCACACGTCGCCGATCGCGCTTCGGGTGCCGGATGTCGCAGCCGCCAAGGAAGCGCTCGAGGCCAAGGGGATCGAGTTCACGGGCGACGTCTTCGATACGAGCGTCTGCCACATGGCGATCTTCCACGATCCCGACGGCAACCAGATCATGCTCCACCGCAGGTATGCGCCTCGTGCGAGCTGAGCTGCTCGAGCGCTACCGCGCGCTCCCGCTTCCAACCCGACGTGAGGAGCACTGGCGGTTCACCGACCTGGCGACCTTCGACCCGGACGCCTGGACCGCCGTCGACGACGCGGCTCAAGCCTCGCAGACCATGCTCGAGATCGACGCGGCCGGCCTCGCCAGCATGGGTGAAGGCGGGCTGACGATCGAGCGGGCGCCAGAGGGGATCCGATTCGAGGCATTGACCGACGATCACCCTCTCCTCGGGACGCTCGTCTCGCCGGACGACAAGTTTCGCGCGCACAACGCGGCGCTCTGGACGCACGGGCTCCTCGTCCACGTCCCGCGCGACGTCGTCGTCGACAAGCCGCTCTACGTCCGGGTGACGAATGCCGCCGAAGGCGGGTCGCTGTTCTGGCGCGTCCTCATCGTCGCCGAGGAGGGCAGCCGCTTCTCGGTGATCGAAGAGCTCGCCTCGTCCGCACCCGAGCTCTCGGGGTACGTCAATGCCGTCACGGAGATCGTCGTCGGCGATGGCGCGAAGGTCGAGTACGTGTCGGTTCAGAATCTCTCGCAGTCGACCTGGTACTTCGCGTCGAACCACGCCACGGTCGGGCGCGACGCCGAGCTCGACTGGGTCACGGGCGGCTTCGGCTCCGAGAGAGGCAAGGTCTGGATTCAGAACGACCTGGCCGGGCGTGGCGCAACGTCACGTGTGACCGGGGCGTACTTCGCGGACGGCACCCAGCACCTGGATTTCGACACCTACCAGCTGCACGCCGCGCCCGACACCACCAGCGACTTCGCGTTCAAGGGAGCGCTTCGCGATTCTTCTACGGCCGTGTGGCGCGGGATGATTCGGGTCGAGGAAGGGGCGCAACGCACGAACGCCTATCAGGAGAACCGCACCCTGCTGCTCTCGAAGGCGGCGACGGCGAACTCCATCCCGGGCCTCGAGATCCTCGCGAACGACGTGCGCTGCACGCACGGGGCGACGCTCTCACCGGTCGACCGCGAGCAGCTCTTCTACCTCATGGCTCGCGGGCTCCCTCGTGCCGAGGCCGAGCGCATGATCGTTCGGGGCTTCTTCCAGAACGTGCTCGACCGCGTCGAGCTCGAGCCCGTGCGCGAGGCGCTCGGCGCCGCGCTCGAAGCGCGCATCCCAGCGGCGTAGCCACGCGGAGTGGTGGTGCCGGTGAAGCTCTGGCGGCTCACTCGCTCTGACCACACCGCTCTCGACGGAGCTGGGACAGTTCAGCACGGTGGCCGCTACTCGCCGCCGGGTGTGCCGGTGGTGAACTTCGCCTCCGAGGCAGGTCTGGCGGTGCTGGTCGCGATGCGCTACCTCCCGAGTGATCCTGCGGATTCTCCCGACGACTACGTGCTCGGCTGGACCGAGGTCGACGCCGTTCCTGAGCGCGCGCCGGCCGAGGACGGTGAGGAGGCCACCCGTGCGTTCGTCGCGTCGTGGTTGAAGGAGCGTCGCTCGCTGCTGGTCGCCGTTCGCTCGAAGGTCTTGCCCGAGGCGGATGTGGTCTTGATGAACCCGGCGCATCCCGAGGCAGCGCGAGTTCCGCCGCTCGTCACCCGGCCGTTCAGCTTCGCCGAGTGCCTGCACATGCCGCCGCTGATGGGCCGCTCCCAATCGGGTAGGGAGGGTCGGAGCCCTTGTTAGCTCGTCGGCTCAGCAGTTCCGAGAAGACGAATCGGTGGAGTCCCTGATGCCGAAGGAGTAGTGCGACGCAAGCCTTCGCGTATCCCACGAAACGCCACCAAAGGAGGTGCGCATGTTCACGTACGTGGGGCTTATCAAGCTGACGGCCGATGGCCGCGAGCACCTTCCGGATGCGCCGAAGTACCTGGAGAAGATCAAGGGGATCATCTCCGAGGAAGGCGGCAAGCTGGAAGACGTCTTCGCGGTGATGGGGCCGTGGGACTTCCTGGCGATCGTGAAGTACCCCGACAACGAGACCGCATTCCGCGTGCTCGGCAAGATCGGGGCGCTTGACCTCGTCAAGACAGAGACCTACCCCGCTGAGCGGGTCGAGGTCTTCATGAAGACGCTCGTCTAGTCCGAGCGTCGGTGGCGGGGAGGAGGCCACCGTCGAGGCGACCTCCTCCCTGTCGGTCGGATCCCCGCCGCGACGCCCAAGCTGCGGCGGAGAACATAGGCTTTGGGAATGGAGGAGATCGGGCTGTTCCCCCTCGGGGTCGTGCTTCTCCCGACGGAGCAGATTCCGTTGCACATCTTCGAGCTTCGCTATCGCAACCTGATCGAGGAGTGTCTCGAGCAGGAGCGGCCTTTCGGTCTCGTGCTCGCCGACGAGGAAGGCGGGATTCGAGAGGTCGGGACGTTCGCGCACATCCTCGACGTCGAACGACTCGACGACGGTCGCATGAACATCGTGGTGGAGGGTCGCGAGCGGTTCGCCGTCACCGAGCTGACGAGCGAGCGGGACTTCCATACCGCCGAGACGTCAACTCTCGATGACGAGCCTGACCCTGCCGGACACGCGCTCGTCGAACGTGCGCTGAGCCTGTTCGCCCGGCTCGTGGCGCTGACGGAGGCCGAGATCGAGGCACCCGACGCAGGTCACCCGCAGCTCTCGTACGCCCTCGCGGCACGCTTCGAGCTGGCGGCCGAGATCAAGCAGCCGTTGCTCGAGCAACGCTCCGAACGAGAACGACTCGAGCAGGTGTGCGACATCCTCGAGACCGCACATGCGGCAATCGAGCGTCAACGAGAGATCGTCAGGCGGGCGTCGACGAACGGGCGCACTAGTCATTGCCGCTTCGCGGATCCTGAAGCTGGGAACCTACGGTTCCCCGGGGAACCCTCCCTCTTGATCAACACCGACCGCTCGGTTGCTGTACGCGATTTGGCCGCGCTCTAGACTCGCGGCGCGGCTCGGGAGACGATTCGCACGGGCGTGGCTCAGCCGCGCCGGCTCGACTGCCCGGCTGCTCGGTACGGCTGGGTGCCGAAGCTACGATGGTTCTCGTGACGACCGCTGCTGCCTGCCAAGCTCGACGCGCAGCGCATCCGCGCCGACTTCCCCATCTTCGGCGAGCGCCCGCACGGGAAGCCACTCGCGTTTCTCGACAGTGCCGCAAGCGCCCAGAAGCCGCGGGCGGTTCTCGACGCGATGACGCACTTCTACGAGACGTCGTACGCAAACGTGCACCGCGGCGTCTACGAGCTGGCGGAGAAGGCCACCGAGGCGCTCGAGTCCTCGCGCGAGACTGTGCGCGCGGTTCTCAATGCACCGTCGGCGCGCGAGGTCATCTTCGTTCGGAATGCCACCGAGGGAATCAACCTCGTCGCGTACGCCTGGGGGCTCTCGAACCTCGGCCCGGGCGATGTCGTCGTCGCCACCGAGCTCGAGCATCACTCCAACTACGTCCCGTGGCAGTACATCGCCTCGCGGACCGGCGCCACCTTCCGGTTCATACCGCTCGACGACGCGGGCGACCTCCGGCTCGACGCGCTCGAAGGAATCGAGCGCGAGGGTCGGATCGAGTTCTCGCCCTCGGCCTCGTCTCGAATGCGCTCGGCACGGTGAACCCGATCGAGCGCTCGTGAGCTGGGCCCATGGGCTCGGCGCGATCGTGGTCGCCGACGGAGCGCAGGCGGCACCCCACCGCGCGGTCGACGTCCAGGCGCTCGACCTCGACTTCGTCGCGATCTCGGGCCACAAGATGTGCGGGCCGAGCGGGATCGGCGCGCTCTGGGGACGAGCCGAGCTCCTCGAGGCGATGGAGCCGTTCCTCCTCGGTGGGCACATGATCGCTTCGGTCGGGGCCGAGCGGACGACGTGGGGACAGCTCCCGCACAAGTTCGAGGCTGGAACCGCGCCGATGGCCGAGGCGGTCGGGTTCGCCGCGGCCATCGACTACCTCAACGCCGTCGGCTTCGACGCGATCGAGCGTCACGAGCAGGAGCTGGCCGACGTACGCGCTCGGGCTAGCTCGCCGACCTCCCCTGGGTTCGAACGTATGGGCCGCCGCTCGGATCGGCGCGCCGGGATCGTCTCGTTCAACGTCGACGGTGTCCATCCGCACGACGTCGCGCAGGTGCTCGACTTCGAAGGGGTAGCGATTCGCGCCGGCCACCACTGCGCCCAGCCGCTGATGAAGCACCTCGGCGTGCCCGCCACGAACCGTGCGAGCTTCTATCTCTACACGGTCGAGGACGAGATCGACCGGCTCGTCGCCGGTCTCCACGTGGTCAAGGAGAAGCTCGGATGAGCGAGTTCGAGCAGCTCTACCGCGAGGTCATCCTCGATCACTACAAGGCGCCGCGCAACCACGGGCTTCTCGACCCGGCCGACGCGGTCGCCGAAGGCCAGAACCCGCTCTGCGGGGACGAGATCCGGGTCACCGTGCGGTTCGGCGAGGGAGACATACTCGAGCAGGTCGGGTTCGAAGGGCAGGGCTGCGCGATCAGCCAGGCGGCCACCTCGATGCTCTCGGAGCTCGTGACAGGCAGAACGGCTCAGGAGATCGCGGTGATGCCGAAGGAGGAGCTGCTCGAGGAGATCGGGATTCCGCTGACGCCGGTGCGACTCAAGTGTGCGCTGCTGGGCCTCGGAGTCCTGAAGGTGGCCCTTCACCGGGCCAAGGGCACGCCTCTCCCGGAGGAGTGGGGCGTGCCCGCAAGCGGGATCACGCTCTCGTAGTGCCCGAGGTCGAGGTCTGCCCACTCGCGGAGTTTCCGTCCGGAACACACCGCGTGCTCGAGCACGCGGGGCCTGAGGGCGTCGGGGTCTACAACTGCGAGGGCGCGTTCTACGCGATCGAGGATCGCTGCACGCACGACGACGGGAAGCTGTGTGAGGGCGACTGGGAGCCCGACGTCTGCGAGGTCATCTGCCCTCGGCACGGGGCACGGTTCGACGTCAGGACGGGCGCGGCTCTCACGCTGCCGGCGTACATCCCGGTCGACACCTATCCCGTGCGCGTCCGAGACGACGGCATGGTCGTCGTGGACGTCCCGTAGCGGCACCGATGCTCGATGATCGGGTCAAGGAGCGTGCTGGCCCGTCTCGATCGCGAGGAAGCGGCGGCGAGCAGGCGGGCAGCCCCCTCGTCGAGCGCTCGCTCGCGGTTGGAGCCGAGGCGGGTGCGTTGCTTCATGCGTTCGCGGCGGCGATCCCCGGGTGCCGCGCGCTCGAGGTCGGGTCGTCGCTCGGGTACTCGACGTTGTGGATCGGCGCGGGTGTGCGTCTCCGCGGCGGTCAGTGTCACGTCGCTCGAGCTCGAGCCGACGAAGGCAGCCCGCTGGCGCGACAACGTCCGCGACGCCGGATTCGACGCCGTCGCCGAGGTGATCGTCGGCGACGCCTCGCGAGCCTAGATCACTGCGGGGACCGTTCGATCTCGTGCTGATCGACGCCTGGAAGGACGACTACGAGGAGCATTTCGGCCTCGTGCGCCCCTTGCTTCCGCCTGGAGGGCTCGTCGTCGCGGACAACGTCGGCGATCACGCAGGGGCGGCTCGCCGCGTACGTCGAGGCACGCCAGAGCGACCCCACCGTCTCTTCGGTGACGGTGGCGATGGGCAACGGGCTCGAGGTCACGTCGATTCTCGCCTGACCAGCCGTCGACTCCGACTTGCGATCGTCCGGACGCGATGCGTAAGACTCGCAGTACCGCGGAAAGGAGGTGGTCGGGTGAATTCCAGCAGTACCGGCAGTGGAGGTACCAGCGGGTAGAGGCGTGTCCCTGAGACCCACGGGGAATCGCCATAGCCACGCGTAGGGGACCCGCGTTTTCGCGCCGCCGGCCGTTCGGGGCCCGGCAGGAAACGCCTCTGCCAAATCCAACGCTGGTTACCGGGTTGAGGGCCGTCGCAAGGCGGCCCTCGCCAGGCGCCGCGCTCACTTCACCGAGCACAGCGCCTCGCCGCTGCGTGCCTGCTCAGATGCGCTCGAGCACCACCACCGGGATCGTTCGTTTCGTCCTGAGCTGGTAGTCGGATAGCCGGCGTACAGGTCGACGCACCTTCGGCCAGAGCAGCTCCCGTTCGTCGGGCGTCGCGGTGCGGGCCATCGCGCTGAACCGTTCCCGGCCGACGTCGATGCCGACCTCCGGCTTCGCGCAGAGATTCAGATACCACGCCGGGTGTCGCGGTGACCACCGAACGAGGCGACGATCGCCAGTCGCTCGCCGTCACGAAGGTAGAGGAGCGGCGTCGTCCGCAGACGCCCCTGTTCTTCGGCCGGTTGTGGTGAGCAGCAGGATCGGCGCTTTGCCGATCCGGCTGGCAATACGCCCGCGACCAAGGCGAAAGACGCACGGACGTGCAGGCGCCCGAGCGCCTTGACGAGCGTCGCCTTCGAAGCCCGGTCATGCTCCGTCGCCGAAGTTGCGCCAGTACGCGCTCGGCGTCGGCCCGCGCTGGCCCTGGTACTTCGAGCCCATTCCGACCGAGCCGTACGGTCGTTCCGCCGCCTCGTTCATCTGGACGAACGAGAGCTGCCCGATCTTCATCTCCGGGTAGATCGTGATCGGGAGGTTTGCGACGTTCGAGAGCTCGAGCGTCACATGGCCGTCGAAGCCAGGATCGATGAAGCCGGCGGTCGAGTGGATCAACAGCCCGAGGCGGCCGAGCGAGGACTTCCCCTCCAGCCGTGCGACGAGATCGTCGGGGAGCGATACCCGCTCGAGGGTCGAGCCGAGGACGAACTCACCCGGGTGGAGAATGAAGGCCTCTCCGTCGGCGACCTCCACGATCTCGGTGAGACCCTTCCTGCTCCTTCTTCACGTCGATGAAGGGGTAGAGCGAGTTGCGGAAGACGCGAAAGAGCCGGTCGACGCGCACGTCGAGGCTCGACGGCTGCAGGAGCGTGGGCTCGTACGGATCGATCTCGATCCGCCCCTCCTCGATCAGGCGGCGGATTGTGCGGTCTGAGAGCACCATCTGGGCGCCCATCGTATGCCTCGCGGCGCGTCGCCGGGCCGCCGAAGTGCGATACCCTCCCTGATCCCGTGTCGATGCTCTTCCCATCGGTGGATCCGAACCAGCGGTTCCGCTCGCGACGCGACAATGCGCGGCGCGCCAAGCGCCGTCGCCGGGCGCTACTGCTCGGCACGCTCCTGCTGATCGTGCTCGGGCTTGCAGGCGGAATGACCATCGCCGGCAAGAATCGGCTGGGGACCAAGGCGAAGTCGAAGCCCACCGTTGCGGCGGCGGCGACCTTCCCGGTGACGATCCGGCCCCGACCTCTCCCTGTCGAGGTTCGGGGTGTCCACGTCACCGGCGCCCTGGCGTCACTGCCGGGCAAGTTCCAGGAGTACGTCGATCTCCGCAAGGCCGGGCTCAACACCATCGTGCTCGACATCAAGGACGAAGGTGGTGAGATCGGGTTCCGCCCGGTCGGGGTGCCGCTCGCGACGCCGGATCGGCGCGGTTCGCTCGTTCTACAAGCCGGCCCAGGTCGCGCATCTGGCCCACCGCAACGGCATCTATCTGATCGGGAGAGTGGTCGTCTTCCAGGATCCATACCTGTCGAGCTGCGCGACCCGACCTTGCGATCCAGCGGACCGACGGATCGGTGTGGAAGACGGGTGCCGGGCTCGGATGGGTCAACCCCTACGACCGTCGCGTCTGGGACTACAACCTCGGGATCGCCGCCGCGGCGGCAAAGGCTGGATTCGACGAGATCATGCTCGACTACATGCGGTTCCCGTCCGACGGTGACACGTCGAGCGCCGTGTATCCGGGGAGGACGAGCGTGCCCCGGGGAGAGCTTGTCGCCGACTTCGCCGCCTACGCGCAGCGCCGTCTTGCGCCACTCGGTGTCAGGATCTCGACGGCGCTGTTCGGGCTCTCGGCGACACGTGATCTCCGCATCGGCCAGGTGCCGGCATGGATCTCGCAGCACGTCGATCACGTCAATCCGATGGCCTACCCTTCTCTGTACGGCGGAGGCGAGCTGGGGATCACGACGCCGGTGGCCGAGCCGGGCGAGACCGTGTTCCGAACCCTGGTCGATTTCCGCGCGCAGCTTCGCGGAAGTCGCGCGCAGCTGATCCCCTGGATCCAGGACTGGAGCCCTCCGGGGATGAAGTACTCCGAGAAGCAGCTCCGCCAGCAGGTCGAGGCGACCCGCCTCCAGGGAGCCAAGGGCTTCCTCCTCTGGAACGCGTCGGGGCTGTACACCAAGTCAGCTCTGGCTCCGCCCACCCCGTAACTCGCGAGGGACGCTGGACGCCCAACGCCGCCGTTACGGGGCGAGCCGCACCATCCGCCAACCCTGTTCGTCGCGCTCGTAACGGGCCCGGTCGTGCAGGCGGCTCGGCCGTCCCTGCCAGAATTCGTACGCGGCAGGCACCACGCGGTAGCCACCCCAGTGCGCCGGCAGCGGGATCTCGGCGACCCCGGCAAAACGGGCCTCGACCTCGGCCACTCGGCTGTCCAGCTCGGCTCGGTCTGCA
The DNA here is from genome assembly GCA_963724655.1 of uncultured Actinomycetes bacterium. Classification (GTDB taxonomy): domain Bacteria; phylum Actinomycetota; class Thermoleophilia; order Gaiellales; family Gaiellaceae; genus Gaiella. The sequence goes on from CAVRVG010000001.1 coordinate 642,436, forward strand.
AGCGGCCGCGACTGCGGTGAGGCCCAGGCGCCGATGCGGCTGTCGCGGGCCCGCGTCTGAAAGTAGGAGAGCGACTCGGCGCTCGAGAGCTGCTCGACGAGCCCCTCGATCCGTACCTGCTGCCCCAGCGGCGGATCCCAGTTGAACAGGAGGGCCGCACGCGCATTCGCCTCGAGCTCGTCGGCCTTGCGGCTCTCACGATTCGTGAAGAAGCAGAGCCCGCGGTCGTCCGCGCGTCGGAGGAGGACCATCCGGACGGACGGGACCCCGGCAGCGGTCGCCGTGGCGAGAGCCATCGCTTCGGGCTGGTAGAGGCCGGCAGCACGGGCGTCGGCGAGCCAACGCTCGAACTGACGTCGCGGATCCGCTTCGAGACCGTCGAGCCAGGCGTCCATCGCGCGGAGCCTAGATGGCTGGACGTGTTTCGCGAGGTATCAAACTGGCGGCGGGTCGGGAGCGTCGCTCCCGACCCGGCCTGCAAGGAAGGCCGTCTAACTGAGCGGGACGCGACCTGGACTGCGAAGTCGCGATCGGCCACTACGTCGGCGGGCTCGCGGCAAAGGCGACATCGTGTAGACGCGAATCGTGATCTGGGTCGGCGTTGGCACCGGCGACGCGTTGAGGCTCGTCGAGGCCACGTCGAAGCTGTCCGTGTCCGCCGTTGCGAAGCTCGAGATCTTGTCGCGGGTCGTCGTCCCGGCCGGGAAGTTGCCGACGAAGCTGACGTCGTAGGTTCCGGCGGCGACGTGCGACACGACGACGTTCGTCGTTCCATTGACCGCCGAAGCTTCGCACCCCACCGGAGGCTGTGATGTTCGCGAACCCGACGAGGCTGTTGTTCCCTGCCGCGCCCGCTGCGCCTGTCGCGCCTGCGGGACCGGCTGGGCCGGCGGGACCGGCAGGACCGGCGGGAAGCTGGCCGGCCTTGAAGTCGGCGGCGACGAGCGATCCGTTCGCGACCTGGGGCGACGCGACCGCATTCTTGGCGATCTTCGTGCGGACGACGGCGCCGTTCTTGAGCTGCGCCGGGCCGACCGAGGCAGGCGAAGGGATGACGGCGTTCTGAACGGCCGAGCCAACCGGGGTGAAGGCAAGCACGACGAGGACGAGTGAGGCTCCGGAGAGCGCTCGGGCTACAGGATCTCGCACGGTGATGCTCCTCTCGATCAGGGGGAGCCGCAGTGCCGCGCATTGTCACGGTCGCAGCGGCCATGCGCAAGCTACCCGCTGGGGTTCATCTACCCTACTGCGCGTGGCACGGACAAAGGTCATCGACATCCGCACTACCTTGCCCGGCCCACGTTCTCAGGAACTGCTGGCTCGCGAAGAGGGATCTGTCGCGGCGCCCCTGCGCGTCCACCTGCCCGTCTTCGTGCAGCGCGCGGACGGTGCCACGATCACCGACGTCGATGGCAACGTCTTCGTCGATTTCGCAGGTGGCGTGGGCGTCATCAACGTGGGGTACTGCGACCCGCGCGTCACGGAGGCGGTCACCGAGCAGGCCACTCGCTTCCTCCACACCGATTTCACCGTCCTGCCCTATGCCGGCTACGTCGAGCTCGCCGAGCGTCTCACCGCACTTGCGCCGATCAGCGGTGGCGCGCGTGCGGCGTTCTTCAATGCCGGCACCGAAGCGGTCGAGAACGCGGTGAAGCTCGCGCGCCTCTACACGGGCCGCCCGGCCGTCATCGCCTTCGAAGGTGGCTTCCACGGTCGCACGCTGTTGTCGCTGACGATGACCTCGAAGACCCATCCCTACAAGACGGGAATGGGGCCATTCGCACCTGAGGTGTACAGGGCGCCGTTCCCGAACCCGTATCGCGGTCCCTCGGTCGCCGAGGCTCTTGCACAGCTCGAGCGGATGTTCGGTCAACACGTATCGCCCGACTCGGTCGCCGCGATCGTGTTCGAGCCGCAGCTCGGTGAGGGAGGGTTCATTCCCGCCGCGCCGGAGTTCGTCCGCGGGCTTCGGCAGCTGTGCGACCGGCACGGCATCGTCCTCGTCGCCGATGAGGTGCAGACGGGCTTCGGGCGTACGGGGCGGATGTTTGCGATGGAGCACTTCGACGTCGAGGCCGGACCTGATCACGGTCGCAAAGTCGATCGCCGCGGGTCTTCCGCTTTCGGGTGTGATCGGGCGCCAGGCGATCATGGACCACCCGCACGCCGGGGCGATCGGCGGGACCTACATCGGCAACCCGGTTGCGCTGGCCGCAGCCCTGGCCGTTCTCGACGTCTTCGAGGAGGACGGCGTTCTGGAGCGCGCCGGCATCGTCGGCGACGCCATTCGCGAGCGGATGCTCGGTTGGCAGGCGCAGCACCCGCGAATCGGCGACGTTCGTGGACTCGGCGCGATGCTCGCGATCGAGCTGGTCGACGATCCCGTGACGAAGGAGCCGGCGCCGGCGCTCGCGGCGGCAGTGATCGACGCCGCCTTCGAGCGCGGGTTGATCCTCCTCAAGGCGGGGGTGTACGGAAACTGCATCCGCGTGCTGTGCCCGCTCACGATCACCAACGCCGAGCTCGAAGACGGGCTCGACGCGTGGGAGAGTGCGTTGCAGGCCGTGCTGGCCACCTGACCGCTGCTCCGGCTGGAGCTCGGTCGGGTTGCCTCAGAAGGCGAGCTGGCTTCGGCGCTCGTGGCGTTCGAGCGCGAGCGCGATCAGCCGATCGAGCAGCTCTGCGTACGGGATCCCGCTCGCGGCGAACAGCTTGGCGTACACGCTCGTTGCGGTGAACCCCGGAATCGTGTTGAGCTCGTTGACGATCACCTCGCCATCGGGGCGGACGAAGAAGTCGATGCGCGCCATTCCTTCGCAGTCGGTTGCGACGAACGACTCGACGGCAAGCTGCCGGACTCGCTCCGTGGTCTTCTCGTCGAGCCGCGCGGGGATCACGAGCTCCATCCCGCCTTCGGCGTACTTCGCCTCGAAGTCGTACCAATCGGCGTTCGCGACGATCTCGCCGACGAGCGACGCCACCGGCTCGCGGTTGCCGAGCACGCCGCATTCGACCTCGAGCCCGGGCTGAAACTCCTCGATCAGCACCTTGTCGTCGTGACGGCGCGCAAGCTCGACGGCGGGTGCAAGCTGGGCGGCGGTCAAGACCTTCGAGATCCCGACCGAGGAGCCGAGCCGAGCCGGCTTGACGAAGACCGGGTAGCCGTACGGATTCGCGATCTCGTCCCCGGTACGCAGCGTCACGTTGGCGGCAACGGGAATCCCGCGATCGCGGAGGACGGCCTTGAACAGATCCTTGTCCATGCACAGTGCCGAGGCGGTGACGCCCGAGCCGACGTATGGGACACCTGCGAGCTCGAGAAGGCCCTGGACAGTGCCGTCCTCGCCAAACGGGCCATGGAGAATCGGGAGGACGACATCGACGTCGCCGAGCGCCTGTGGCGAGCCGCTGGTCGGGAGCGGAAGCGTCTCCGCGGATCCAGCCCCGAGCGCGCGCGGCTCCGTCGCGGCGGGCAGCTCCCAGCGCCCGTCGCGACCGATTGCGATCGTGGCCGCCAGATACCGCGACGGATCCAGCGCCTCGACCACCGACCGCGCCGAGGCGAGTGAGATGTCGTGCTCGCTCGAGCGTCCGCCCGCCAGCACTGCGACGCGGATGCGCGTCACGGGGCGGTCGTGGTGTCCGTCACCGTCGTGTCGGTCGTGTCCGTCGGAGGTGGCTCGACGTACGACCCTACGGTGACGGTTACCGTCGTCCCCGGGTCGGCCTGACTGTTGCCGGGAGGGTCCTGGGCGAGCACGACATCGTCGAGCGTCGGGTCGTCGGTCTCCTGGCTGATCACCGAGATCTTGAATCCCGCCGCGCGCAGAGTCGTCCGTGCATCGGCGATGAGCTGCAGGGTGACGTCGGGGACGCCGATCGTCGTGGGGCCCTTCGACACCGACAAGGTCACCGAGGAGCCTTTCGCCGCGGTCGAGTTGCCCGGTGGCGACTGGGCCACGACCTCACCCACAGGCTGCTCGCTGTCGACATCGACCCGGCCGACCTTGAACCCGGCGAGCTGGAGTTGCGACGATGCGATATCGACCTGCGTGCCGACGACGGACGGTACCGCCACCTGCTTCAGGCCCTTGGACACGTTCACGCGCACCGTCGAGCCGGTCACGAGCACCGTTCCCGCGACAGGATCCTGCGCGGTGACGAGACCGGGCTCCTGCTCGGAGTTCACCTCGACCACGCTGACGTCGAGACCCAACCCGGAGAGCGTCTGAACCGCCTCGTCTCGCGTCTTCCCGACGAGCGGCGGAACGGCCACCGCGGGCTTCCCCGTCGAGACCTTGATGGTCACGATGCTGCCTTTCGGCAGGCGCGTGCCCGGTGAGGGCTCCTGTTCGATCACGTAGCCCTTTTCGACCTCCGGATCCGACACGCGGCGGACGTTGTCCTCGAAACCGTCCTCGCGGATCAGCGCGACTGCCTTCCCTTCGAGGAGCCCCGTGTAGTTGTCGACCGCGAGCGGCTTGCTTGCGTCGAGCCTGCCCTGGACATTGTCGTAGAGCATGAAGCCACCGACGCCGATCGCGATCGCCAGGCCGAGCCCGAGAAGCCACGGCCACCACGAGCGGCTCTTTCGCACTTCGCCGTCGTAGGCTCGATAGCGCTCGCTGCCTCCGTACGACGGCGCTGCGCGCCCTCCGACAACGGTCGCGGCGGTCGTCTCGCCGCGCATCACCATCGTTGCAGCATCGGTGGTCTCGCGATCGACGCTCTCACCGCGCGAGACTCGCTCGAGATCGCGGTCCATCTCCTGCGCCGACCGGTACCGATCTGCCGGCTCCTTGGCGAGCGCTCGGATGACGATCAGGTCGAGATCGTGGGGTACCTCGGGTCGCAGTCGGGAAGGAGGCTCCGGCACCTGGGAGAGGTGCTTCATCGCAACCTCTACAGGTGTTTCGCCGTTGAACGGCACCGCGCCGGTGAGCAGCTCGTAGAGGAGGATTCCCGTGGAGTAGAGATCCGAGCTCTCGTCGACCGGTGCGCCCCGCGCCTGCTCGGGGGAGAGGTACTGCGCCGTGCCGATGATCGAGCCAACCTCGGTCATCTGGCTCGTCCCGGCGCGGGCAATGCCGAAATCCATCACCTTCACGCGGCCTTCACTGTCGACGATCACGTTGTGCGGCTTGACGTCGCGATGCACGATTCCCGCGCGATGGGCGAACCGCAGACCGGCGAGCACCTGACGCACGTAGGTGATCGCGACCGGCACCGGGCACGACCCGCGCGAGACGATCAGCTCCTTGAGCGTCCGGCCTTCGACGTACTCCATCACGATGAAGTACGACCCGCTCGCCTCGCCGCGATCGAAGATCGAGACGATGTTCGGGTGCGACAGGCTGGCGGCGTGGGTCGCCTCGCGACGGAAGCGCTCGACGAATTGATCGTCGTTCGCGTAGCGCTCGTGGAGGATCTTCACCGCGACCTTGCGGCCGAGCTCCTGGTCCTCCGCGAGCCACACATCGGCCATCCCACCGGAACCGAGCTTGCGCTCGAGGAGGTAGCGGCCGGCGAAGATCACGCCCTGTCGTTGGTCGGTTGACATTCTCGTGGAAGGGTAGATGCGGTTCGTTTGGTCTTTGGTTAGGGATTCGACGTGGACGGCAGGATTGCCTCCATCACGGCGCGTGCGATCGGCGCGGCGGTCTCACCGCCGGTGGAGGCCTGGCCTTCGACGACGACAGCGATCGCGAGTGAGGGACGCTCGCCTTCGCGTCCTGCGAAGGCGATGAACCACACGTTGTTGCGCCCCGGAACACCGGTCTCCGCGGTCCCTGTCTTGCCGCCGATCCGATAGCCGGAGATGCGCGCCGCCGTTCCCGTGCCTGCCTCGACGGCGCTCACCATCATGTCCGAGATCTGTTGGGCGGTAACCGGTCCGACCGCGCGTGAGAGCCGCTGCTTCTCCGTGACCTTGGCGGTCGTCCCGCGCGGAGTGACGAGTTTCTCGACGACGTACGGACGCATCACGATCCCGGCGTTGCCGATGCCCCCAGCCACCATTGCCATCTGCAAGGGCGTCACGAGCATGCGCTCCTGGCCGAACGCCATCCGGCCGGCATCGACGTCGCGGTTCTTCGGCGGGTACCAGAGGCTTCCCCTGCGATAGAGGCCGCTTGGGAGGCGCTCTCCATCGGGTGTCTCCAGCGGCGGGCGCTCGTAGAAGCCGAACTTCTTGGCCTGGTCGAGAATCGCCTTCGCGCCGAGCCGCTTGCCGATCTCGCAGAAGACGGAGTTGACCGAGTGCTGAAGCGCCGTGGCAAGCGTGATCCGACCGAACGGACTGCTCGTGTCGAAATTGTTGACGCGCTTGCCGTAGACGGTGCAATACCCCGGGTCGACGAACGTGCTGTCGGGCTCGAAGCGGTTCGACTCCAGTGCTGCCGACGCCGTCACGACCTTGAAGGTCGAGCCGGGTGCGTAGAGGCCCGCCGTCGCGCGGTTGAGCAGTGCGCCGGCGGGCGAGCAGTCTGCGGTGATCTTCTCGATCTCGCCGTATCGCTTCTCGACGAGGTTCGGGTTGTAGCTCGGCGAGGATGCGAGCACGAGCACCTTGCCCGTGCGGGGGTCGAACGCCGCAACCGCGCCACAGCGCGTGCCAAGCTGCTCGAGCGCGACCCGCTGACCGTCGAGGTTGAGAGTCGTGACCACGCTGTCGCCCACGATCGGCTCGCCCTTGAGCTCGTCGAGCTGCTGGCCGACGAGGTCCGAGAGGGCGCGGTCCGTGCCGGTGAGGATGCCGTTGAGCGATTTCTCGAGGCCGGCCCGGCTTCGCGCGATGGTCGAGTAGCCGACGACATGGGCGGCCAGCTTCCCCTGTGGGTAGCGGCGGAAGTAGAACGTGCGACCCCCGTGCTGCTCAGGGCGGTTGCGTGCGAGCACCCGTGTCGGGCCGAGGATCAACCCACGCTTGATCTCGAACTCTGCGACACGTTGGATCTCGTTGTCCTGTCTCGCAGCGAGCCCGGGTCGCGCCCAGGTCTGCCAGTAGGTTGTGGCTGCAACGAGCGTCACGAGCATCGCCATCGCCACCCAGGTCACCTTGAGAAGTTGTCGGTTCATGTACCACCAGCGGTGGCCACGGCGCGATTCGACACGAGCATCAACAACGCGAACAGCGCGAAGTTCGAGAGGGTCGACGAGCCCCCGTACGACACGAACGGCAGGGTGATGCCCGTGAGCGGGACGACCCGGAGGACGCCGCCGACGATGATGAACGTCTGCAGGGCAAACCCGAACGTGAGACCTGCCGCGAGGAGCTTCGAGAACCCGTCTTGCGCAAGGAGTGCGATTCGCATGCCGCGCGCGACGACGACGAGGAAGAGCAGCAGCAACGCGGCGGCGCCGATCAGGCCAAGCTCCTGCGCGACCGCCGAGTAGACAAAGTCCGTCTGGAGCAATGGGATCAGCTGTGTCCCATCCAGCGTCTCGAACGTTCCCTTCCCGATGCCCGTGCCGCCGTAGCCGCCGTTCGCGATCGAATAGAGGCTCTTGACGAGCTGATACGAGTCGCAGTGCTGGCGATAGTCCAACTGCCCGTTGATCGAGCAGAGCACCTTGTCGTCGGTCCACGGTGCGAGCCACACGGTAACCCGCTGATGCACTCGATCAAGGGCGTTGTAGAGGGCGGCGGCGCCGCCGGCAAACATCACCAGCCCGATCCCGACGTAGAGCGCGCGGCCTGTCGCGATGTAGAGCATCGCCAGGAAGATCCCGAAGTTCAGCAGCGCCGAGCCGAGGTCGCTCGTCTGGACGAGCACGAGCATCGCCGCGCCCCAGATCGCGAGCAGTGGCCCGAGATCCTTCATCCGTCCGGACGCGAGCGACTCGCGCTTGTCGCGCAGGTAGCCCGCGAGGAAGATGACCAGGAAGATCTTGGCGAGCTCGCCCGGTTGAAACTGCAGCGGGCCGATCTTGACCCAGAGCCTGGCACCGTTGATCCGCTCCCCGATGACGGGGAGGGAGGGAAGCATCAACAGGAAGACAGCGGTGAGCCCGAAGAGGTACTTGTACTTCTCAAGCACCCTGTAGTCCCAGCGCAGGAGCAGCAAGACCGTGCAGTAGACCAGCACGCCGAGCGCGACCCACACAACCTGCTTGCGCCCGTCTGCCGGGTCGATGCGGTACACGAACGTCAGTCCGATTGCACAGATCAGCGCGGCCAGCGGGAGCATCGTCGGGTCGGCGAACGGGACGGCGATCCTGCGAGACCATGTGGGCGACCAGAAACAGGCCTCCGAGCACGACCGCCCAGGGCAGCCAGCCGTAGTCGACGTCACCTTTGGTTGAGATCCAGGCGCTTGCGAAAGCCGTCGACCCGACGACACCCGCGACGATGAGGATGGCGAGCTCCCGCGAACGGGCGCTCACCTCGTGATGCCCCACCAGAGCGCGAGGGCGCCGACGAGGAGCACAGCGAGCAGGAAGAGAAGCGCGGGCCACCTGCTCCCACCGGAGGCGCCGTGACGCCGGATGCCCCTACCTCGGAGCGCAGCCGGAGCAGTCGGCACGTCCGGGTCAGAGGGCTCGAGAGCGGTAGCGGCGGGCGGTAGGGCTGCGGCCCGCTCGGGTGGATCACCCTCGATGAGCTCGAACACGACCACGGTGATGTTGTCCTCGCCGCCGGCATGGTTAGCCGCGTCCACGAGACGTTCGCAGAGCGAGTCGGGGGAGGCATCCTCGACGACCAGCTCGGCGATCCGAGCGGACGGAAGCATCGACGTAAGCCCATCGGAGCACAGCAGCACGACGTCCCCCGACGCAATCGGAATCGTCTGCGTGTCCACCTGCACCGTCGCGTCGGTCCCGAGGGCGCGGGTGATCACCGACCGGTGTGGGTGGACGGCGGCCTCCTCCTCGGTCAGCCGCCCGCTGCGGATGAGCTCGCCGACGAGCGAATGGTCGGTTGTGATCTGCTCGAGTGCTCCGTTGCGAAAGAGGTACGCGCGTGAGTCACCGACGTGGCCGAGGGTGAGTGTCCCGGCCTGCTCGTCGACCAGCGCGAGCGTCGTCGTGGTCCCCATGCCCGCCGCCGCCGGGTTCGTAAGCGCATGCTCGAAGATCCTCCCGTTCGCCTCCCTGACGAGAGCTGCGACGGCAGCCTCGCCGCTGAGCCCGGCTGCGCGTTCCTCGATCGCGGCTGCGGCAAGGCTCGAGGCGAGCTCACCTGCCTGTGCGCCCCCCATGCCGTCGGCAACTGCGAACAGCGGTGGTTCGCAGACGAACGCGTCCTCGTTCTGCAGTCGTCGCCGGCCCGTGTCGGTGAGCCCGGCAGCGCGGCCGATTCTCACCCCTCCACCACCAGCTCGGTCTGGCCGAAGCGCACGACATCGTCAGGCTGGAGAAGGCGCGCGGCGGTGACCGGTGCATCGTTCACGAACGTCCCGTTGGTCGAGCCGCTGTCCTCCACCCAGAGCCCGTCCATGCGCGCCTCGAGCGTGGCATGGTTGCTCGAGACGGTCGAATCGCCCTCGAGGAGGATCTCGGACTCGGCGGCGCGCCCGACCCGGGTCAGGCCCGAGATCTCCACGGCTGTCCCGGCCGCAAACACCGGGCTCGAGCGGACGACCAGGCGGACAGAGGGCGGAGTGGCTTGCGCGCGCAGCGACATCGCATCACGCGCGGAGATGACCATGCTCTCCTGGGGCGCGGCGACCACCTGGCGGGTCGCCGAGCGAACGACCAGGACGATGAACAGGTAGAGGAGGACGAGAAACCCGAGCTTGAGACCGAGCAGCGTCTCGTCGGTCGTGAAGGCGACGGTCACGGCCGCTTCAAGCCGAAGATGAGGTCGCTTCCACCAACGGTGATCGTGTCTCCGTCGCTGAGCTCTGCACGGTCGACAGCCCGTCCGTTGAGCTCGGTGCCGTTCGTCGAGCCGAGATCGACGAGCGACCAGCCGTCGGAGTCCTCGACGACCTCGCAATGCCGCCGTGAGACGTTGACGTCGTCGAGCCGGATCTCGCATTCGCGGGATCGTCCGATCACCGTCCTCGGCCGGGCGACGGTGAGCTGGCGGCCGTCGAGCGACAGCGTGACGATGTCCTGCACCGGTACCGGCGGCGCAGCGGACTCGTCCGAGCGGTAGATCACGGTCACGGGTGGGGTGCTCGGGAGCGCGCCGGCGGGGGGAAGAGTTCCTGTCGTGGCTGGGGTCGTCGCGGGCCTTCCACCATCTCGCGCCGGGTCCGGCTCGACCATCCTGGTCGCGATGCCGAACTCACCGACCGCCAGGTCCTCGTCGGCGAGGACGAGGACGCGAGGCGGCGTCATGAGGGCGTAGCCCTCGCGGCGCGCATGCTCGGCGAGGTACTCCTGGAGCTCGCCGACCAGCGAGCCTTCGTAGGATGCGAACTGCTCCCTGTCGGCCGGTGAGAGATAGAGGCTGTACTCGTTCGGGACGTACACCCGGGAGACCGAAACGGAGCGATGCTCGTCCATCTCCTTTGCGAGCTTGCGGGCAAGCTCGACGGGTTGAACATGGGTTCGGAACGCGCGACCGAAGACCCCCTCGAACAGGCCTTCGATCTTGCGTTCGATCGCTCGCAGCACGCTCATAGTTGCGGGCGTTTCCGCTCTTCGATGTTAGCCGCCACGGCGCGCCAGAACCGCTACGAGCACGGGCCGCGCCGCGAGGAGGGCGAACAGGAGGAGCGTTCCCGCCACGATTCCGGCAGGTGGGATCAGGGGCGCCCACAGGAGGATGACTGCGATCTGGGCTCCGCACAGTGCGGCGATTGCCGCCAGGCCCCGCGCCCGTGCCAACGGCAGCACCGCAGCAACGAGCCCCAGCACCAACGCCGTCGTCAGCAGCGCACTTTCGCCTCGCAGGACCGTCCCGAGGGCGTTCAGCACGTCAGTAGGCCGCTCGGAGCCTGCCAGCCCGAGGTCGCCGATCGTCGCTCCGGTGAGCGGGAGCGGGTGGCCGGTGAGCCCTGCGGCGAGCGCGGCGACGAGCACCGCCATGAAGGCCTGAAGCCCGCGTCGCCACGCGGTGGCAACGGGCTGGACGGCGAGCGGCACGAGCGCGAGCAAGCCGATCGGGGCAAGCACGACACCGGCCACGAACGCGAGACCAGTGCGGGGATCGCGCCAGGTGATCGCGAGCCAGGCAACCGCGACGACCGAGTATGCGATTGCAGCTCCCTCGGCGACGTTCCCGAGCGGAAAGACGGGCACGAACAGCGCAACCGCCAGCCCCGCGCGCGGAGCCCGAAGGGTCAGCAGGCTCGCGGCAAGCGCAAGGGCGACCACAACCCCGGGTGGCCAGAACGGCAGGAGCAAGGCGCCACCGGCGGTCGCGACTCCGGCGACACCACTCGAGATGAGGCGGCGCTCGCGCGAGACGATGGCTGGGCTTGGTTCGTCCTGCGCCTGCGGCTGCTGCTTCGGGGTCGAGCTCTTGCGGGTGGTCTGACCGGCGCGGCGCTCGGTGCGGTGCGGGACCATGAATGCCTCGCGCAGCTCTGTCGCCATCCTTCCGGCCGGTAGACGTCGGGCCGGATCGATCGCAAGCGCGGTGTCGACGACCGCGAGCAGGCGTCGCGGCAGGTCGCTCCTCTTGGCCTGAAGCGGCGGAGCGCCGGCGGCGATCGCAGCGGCTACCTCGGGGAGCGGTACGCCCCAGAACGGGTGACCCCCCGTGAGCGCTTCCCAGAGGAAGACCCCCACTGCCCAGACGTCACTGCGCGTCGACGCGTCCTCGCCCGAGAGCCGCTCGGGCGAGATGTAGGCAAGCGTCCCGGGAACATCCCCCACTGCGGTGAGGGTGTCGGCCTCGTCGAACTGAGCCAAGCCGAAGTCGAGGAGCTTCGTCGAGATCTCAGGGCCGTCCTCGAGTAGGACGTTGGACGGCTTGACGTCGCGATGCACGATGCCGCGGCCGTGCGCATGAGCGAGCGCCTCGAGCATCTGCGCGGCGACCTCGACGGCGTCACGGTCGCTCAGGCCGTCGGTACGGAGAACCTCGCGCAGCGTGCGACCCTGGACGTACTCGTACGCGATGTACACATGACCCTCGTCCTCGCCGTAGTCGTAGGCGCGAACGCAGCGAGGGTGGCGAAGCCGTGAGGCCGCCTCCATCTCCCGCTCGGCCCGCGCGGCGCGCTTGCCCTCACGGGCGACGATCTTCAGCGCGACATCGAGCCCGGTCCGCTCGTCGCGCGAGAGCCACACCGAGCCCGAGCCGCCGCGCCCAAGCGGGCGCAGGGGCCTGTAGCGCTCGAGGACGAGCTCTCTGTTCGGGAGGGCGAAGGCCGCATTGGACACGGATTCGGCACTCTTCTCCGCGCAGGGAGAAGGTCCTCTGCACTCGGAGCGGGCCACGGAGCGAGCCGGGATGTCATCAGCTCAGCCGGCGAGCGACCTTGCAGCCGCGATCGCCTCGCGACGGTCGAGAGCTGTCTCGAGTCGGAGGACGTCGTCGCCGTCTGACCAGATCAGGACGTTCGCGGCGAGCCGGAAGTGGATCACGTCGCGGTTGAACATGGTCACCGCGTGAGGCACGCCCGAGATCCAGACGGCATCGCCGGAGTTGCGAACGGTGACGAACTCGACGAGTGTCTGCGCTCCCAGTGCCTTTGCGAAGAGAGGTGGAGCGGTCGCATCGCGACTGGGAACGATGGTCAGAAGTGCTCCGATCCGCGGCGCGGCAGGCCCTGCGGGTAACCCAGGGGCCGGCTGCCAGACAAGAGTCACAGCCGGCCCGCGGGTCCTGCTGAGAAGGATCGCCTCCGGTGGGCCTAACGTCGCGCTTCGCGGGAGGGAGCGTCCCAACGCTGACGCGGCCGCTGCTTCGGTGACCGGGGACCCGGCCTCGAGATCGGCGATCGTCCTGATCTCCGCGGTCGCGGGCAGGGTCACGACCGGCTTCGCATCGATGCCGCGCGCATGCAGCCAGCTACGGACGGTGTCGGAAGCGGCGACGGCGGTGGCTACGCCGAGGAGCAACAGAGCAGCCGCGATCAGAGCCGGCCGCATCCAGCGGATGGGGCTGCGACCTGCGGCCGGCGCGGCCGTCGGAAGCCGCTCGACGACACGTGCGGCAAGGTCGGTCCGCTGCTCTTCGCCTTCGAGTCGCCGGCCGAGAGCGCGGAGTGCGACCTGGAGCTCGCGATCGGTCATCCGCCGGCCTCCTCGAGTGCGCCGCGCAGCCTTCCGAGTGCACGCGATGTCCGTGACTTGACCGTCCCGACGCGGCAGCCGAGGACGGCTGCCGTCTCGGCCTCACCGAGATCGAGCACGAACCGAAGCGCAAGCGCGTTCTGGTCGTCCTCGCGCAGCGCCGCAAGAGCTCCGGTGAGGCGGCTCATCCCGATGCGTGCGAGCACGACGTCCTCGGGCGAGTCCGTCATGCGGTTGTCGGTGAGCGCGGCGAGCCGCTCGACGAGTAGCTCGGCCCGGCGGCTTGCTCGCACCTTGCTGCGCGCCTCGTTGGCGACGATTGCCAGGAGCCACGGCCGGAACGGGCGCGAGACGTCGAACCGGCCAAGAGAGAGATACGCCTTCACGAATGCCTCCTGCACCGCGTCTTCGGCGGCTCCCGGGTCGCCTGCGTAGGCAGCGACCCGTATCGCGATCACCTGGTGATCGCGTACGAGTTGGGCATACGCGTCGTGGTCGCCGTCGCGCGCACGCAAGATGAGACCTGCCTCACGGACGTCGATCTCGGGTGGGTCTCGCACGCCTGAGGGTCGATGCTACGTCGAACGCGCGAGGCTTTCGACCCTCACGATCGTTCCAATCGAATCCCTCACTCGGACCACGAACGCCTTGCCGAGTCGCGAGCTGGCGGCTCTGACGGTTCCCTTCGTGCTGTCCAGCGTCAGCCTCCACGTGCCGGGCGCCGCCGCGTTGCCTCGTGCCGGCAGGTCGAGGCACAGCGAGATCGCATCGCCCGTGAGCAGCACGTGCACGAACGGGTGCCGGTTCGCGTCGTAAACGGTGTAGACGGTCGATCCGTCGCGCGAGTAGACGCGTGCCACCGGAATACCGGCCATCGATTCTGCACCTTCGAGCTTGTCGATCACCGGTTGCGTTTGCAGCTTCCCCGTGAGCGTGTCGTAGACGCGGATCCGATCGAGGACTGTTGCCTTCGCGCTTGCGTACTCGGAGAGGAAGAGCGAGGTGCCGGAGACCGAAAGGGCGTCGAACTCGAACGTCCCCTGTGCGGACAGGTCGACGATCCGCGCCGGGGTCCCACCTTCGAGCGTCACGACCGCGAAGCGGCTGGGCCTCGCAAGCGAGCGAAGCACCGCAACGGAGCCGTCCCAGGAGAGACCCTCGACGCCGCCGCCAAGCACGGGCCGGGGCAGTGCCCAAGCTCCGCTCACCACGCGCACCGCTCGGGTGGCGCGTGTCTTCAGGTCGCGAACCACGAGGCGGGTGACCTTGATCCCGTCTGCCCTGATGGCGAGGGTGGCGATCGCGGACACGTTTGCTCCACCCGCCACCGCTTGATTCGCGTCGCGTGGTGGTTGCTTGACAGTGAGAGCAGAGGCGCCCGCGCACCAGGCGAGCGCGAGGGCTGCCGCAGCGGCGGCAGGAACGAGTGAGCGGTAACGATTCATACGACTCATACGCGCGAGCCGTCGGAAAGGTTCCGTCTCTCCGGTCAGACCTTGAACTCTCCTCGAGCGACCGTCACCGCCGAGCCGCCGACCTCGACGGCCTCGATGAGCCCGTCACCACCTTCTGCGCGAGCGTGGAGTGTCGACGGTCGCCCCATCTCGACCCCTTGCGAGATCACGATCTCAACGCCCCATTCGATCAACCCGTGCCGCGCTAGGTGACACGCGATCGGGCCTGCGGCGGATCCGGTCGCCGGATCCTCCCCGTGCTCCCAGAACATGCGGCTCCGCCAGCGCTCGCCGTCCGCCGCGACACAGTTCACTCCGGTGACGCCGAAGGAGGCGATCTCTGCGCTGTTGGGACGCAGTGCCGACACCTCAGCGGCCGACCCGAGCGTGAGCACGACTTGCTGCGTGCCGTTGTCGTACAGCTCTACAGGAAGCACGGGCTCGATTCCGCCGAGGACGGCGAGCAGCCGGTCGAGGTCGCTGAACGGGGCAACCGTCGGGACCGTCTGGCGCATTCGGCCGAAGACGATGCGCCCGCTCTCGTCACGCTCGAGGACGACGGGAATCGTCCCGACGCCGGTCTCGAGCTTGATCACCCCCAACTGAAGAGGCGCGGCGAGCACGAACGCGGTCCCGAGGGTCGGGTGCCCGGCGAAGCGCATCTCGTGGAACGGGTTGAAGATGCGGATTCGCGCGTGTCCGTCGCTTTCGGGTGGGAGCACGAACACGCTCTCGGAGAACCCGACCTCGAGCGCGAGCCTTTGCATGAGCCCTTCGTCCGCGGTGCGCGCGTCCGTGAACACCGCGAGCTGATTACCGGTGAGCGGGGTGTCCGTGAAGACGTCGCAGACGACGTAGCGAAGCGTTGGCATCCGTGCCGGTTATACCGGCTTCGAGATGTCGTCAACCCATTTCGAGTGATGCTCGCGCGCCCAGTCCTCGCGCACCTCACCGGTCGTCATTCCCCGCAGCGCGTGACGGGTCGTCGGGTGGATCACCGCAAGATAGAGGTGGCCGACGAGAAGCACCAGCGAGACGAGCGTGAGCGCGTCGTGCACGGTGCCTGTGCCGTCGAAGATGAAGCGGTGATCACGCTCTCCGAGCCAGAGAAAGAACCCGGAGACGACGAAGAGAAGGGCGAAGGCCACCGTGAGGATCGTGTTGACCTTCTGGCCCGCATTGAAACGCCCCTGCGCTGCGCGCTTGCCCCGCAGCCACCGGCGGTCGTCGCGGTCGAGGGTCTCGACTTCGCGCCAGCTTGCCGCCAGCTGACGGCGGTTGCCGACAACGACGATGAGGGCGATCGCGATTGCCCAACCGACAGCGCTGAAGAGGTGGACGTTCTTGACGAGGTTTCGACGTGCCACGTGCTCGGAGAGGAACGGGAGATAGAGAATCAGCCCTGTCGAGAGCATCGCCAGGAATCCCGTCGCATGCGTCCAGTGAAGTGTGCGCTCGGTGCGGTCGAACCGACGCACCATCGCCACCGCGGAGGTCGTCACGCAGTGAACCCGTTCGACCTGCCGAGCCAGGCGTCGCGGTCGTATCCCCGCTGCTCCCAGTATCCGAGGTAGCTCTCGTCGTCGATGACCTCGATCCGGTTCACCCACTTGACGCTCTTGTAGCCGTACATGCGGGGCATGACGAGACGCACCGGGCCGCCGTGCGGCCGCGAGAGCGGCGAGCCGTCCATGTCGAATGCGAGCATCACGTCCGGCAGGTACGCCTGCTCGAGCGTGAGCGAGTCGTCGTACGGCTGCTCGGCGCTGACGAACCGTAACGCGCGCCCACCGGAGAGCGGCCCCGCTTCGGAGAGCAAGGTCTCCAGCCGAACACCCTTCCACGTCACGTCGTTCACCGACCAGCCGGTGACGCAGTGGAAGTCGGAGACCTGCTGCTCGCTGGGCATCCGACGCAGGTCGGCAAGCGTGTACGTCGTCGGGGTTTGCACGAGCCCGTCGATGCGCAGCCTGAACGCAGCCGGGTCGAGCCTGGGCATCTCGCTCGCGACCGTGTAGATCCGCCAGCCACCCGTGGGCACGATCGCCCCGACGCGGTCAGGGACAAGCGAGCCGAGCGCGCCCGTTGCCGTCCGTCCGTAGAAAAGGCCGGCCAGGCCAAGGCCGACGGTCCCGAGAAATGCTGCACGCCCGAACGTTCGGTCGTTCATATCCGAAGGTGTAGTCGACCTTCCTCACCGCGGGGGTTACGACACTGCAAAGCCAAGGTTGCCATCTATGCTCGCCGCGATGCGGGTTTATCTTTGTCGGCACGCCGAGGCTGCGGCCGGAGAGCCGGACGAGCTGCGTGAGCTCACGGCGCGGGGACACGATCAGGCGCGGGAGCTCGCTCAGGCTCTCGCCGCCGAGAGCCCGCTCCCCGTGGTTGTCGTCACGAGCCCGCTTCTCCGTGCCCGTCAAACCGCCAGGCATCTCGGACAGGTTCTCGATACACCGGTTCAGGTCGACCCGCTGCTTGCGCCCGGGGCGACTCTCGCGAGCCTGGAGCAGCTGGTCGAGACGCTCGCAGGGCCGATCGCCACGGTTGGGCACCAACCCGACTGCTCGGAGATCCTGCTCGCGCTCAGCGGTCGCGATCCTGGCTTCCCCGTCGCCGGAATGCGCGTGATCGACGTCGGGGCCGCTCGATGACGCTCGCAGTCCGCGTCAAGGGCCTGCACAAGAGCTACGGCGCAGTCCAGGCCGTCAAGGGGATCGACCTCGAGATCAGTCGCGGCGAGGTCTTCGGGCTGCTCGGGCCGAACGGCGCCGGCAAGACGACCATCGTGGAGATCCTCGAGGGATACCGCGTCCGTGACGCCGGTGAGGTCGAGGTGCTCGGCTTCGATCCGGGTGACGCTGCCCGTGCCTTCAGAGAGCAGATCGGGGTCGTGCTGCAGCAATCGGAGTTGCCTCCCCTGCTCACCGTTCGCGAGGCACACGGAATGTTCGCCGGCTACTACAGGCACCCGCGTGACGTCGACGAGGTGATCGAGCTCGTCGGGCTCGACGAGAAGCGCGATGCCAGGATCAAGACGCTCTCGGGTGGCCAGAAGCGCCGGCTCGACCTCGGGGTGGCCTTGATCGGCGATCCCGAGCTCGTGTTTCTCGACGAGCCGACGACAGGCTTCGACCCCGCGGCGCGAAGATCGGCCTGGGAGCTGGTGCGGGCGCTGCAAGACCTCGGCAAGACCGTCCTCCTCACCACGCATTACCTCGACGAGGCGCAGCAGCTCGCCGACCGCGTCGCAGTGCTTCGCGGCGGGCTGATCGTTGCCGAGGGGACGCCGGACGAGCTGACGCGCGGAAGCGACGAGACCGAGCTGCGCTGGGTCGAGAACGGGGAGCCGGTGGTCGTGCGCACGACTCAGCCGACACGCGTGCTGCACGAGGCGACGGCACGGGCGCTTGCCGAGGGTCGCGAGCTCGAGGGCCTGGAGGTGCGACGACCGTCGCTCGAGGACGTGTACCTGGAGCTGGTGGGCGAGCCAGAGAGCCCGGACGAGGTCGAGGGATGAAGCTGTTCCTCCACCAGGTGCGCTCGGAGCAGCGGCTCTTCTGGCGCAATCGCGAAGCCGCGATCTTCGTGTTCATCTTCCCCCCGCTGCTGTACGTGCTCCTCGCGGCGATCTACGGAGACGAGATCGACGACCGCAAGGCGGCTGATGTTCTCCTTGCGGGGTTGATCGGCTACGGCTGTGCGAACACGGCCTTCGCGGGTCTTGCGATCACACAGGTGATCCGTCGCGAGAGCGGCCATCTCAAGCGCCTCCGCGCAACGCCGCTGCCGATGGCGACCTATCTCCTCGCCACCGTGACCTCGATCCTCATCGTGTTCGCGCTGCAGATGCTCCTGACGCTTGCCCTCGGGCTCGGGCTCTACGACGCGTCAGGCCCGGCGCGACCGCTCGATCTCGCGTTCCTGGTGGTCTACGGCGGGCTCGCATTTGCGGGTCTCGGGTTCGCAGCGGCCGCGCTGATCCGCTCGTCGGAGGGCGCCTCGGCCGTCGTCAACCTCATCGTCCTGCCGATGGCCTTCCTCTCGGGCTCCTTCGGCCCCACCCGTCACTACCCCGCGGTCCTCCAGCAGATTTCGGACGTGCTGCCGCTGACCTACCTCAACCGCCTCCTCGAGAGGGCCTATCTCGACGACCTCTCCATCTTCGACGACCCGAAGTCGATGGCGATCGTGGCCGCGTGGGGGATCGGGGGCTACCTGCTGGCCTGGCGCAAGTTCGGCTGGTCGCCGCGCGAGCGCTGAGCCACCTCTCCCGACACCGCAGCCTTCTTCGCCCGCTGGCCTACCGACGAGCTCGCGTCGCTCGGTCCCGCCGCAGCCGCAACCCAGCCGAGCATTGCGGCGATCGCAATCGACACGAGCACCCTGGTCATCACCGGAAATATCGACCGGTACGCGACCGAGGCTTGATCCCTCGGACCGGTCGCGGTTGGCTTGATGCTAACCGGCCCCGCCGTCGAGGAAAACAGGGGGTGTGTGCCGGTCAGACCTCTCCCAGCTCCTCGAAGAGAGTCAACTGGAGACCACCTGGTGCTGTAAGGCGGGAATTGAGTGAGTTCCAGGGAGTCCGCACCGGCTCGGCGATCACGGTCGCGCCTCCGGCTGCAGCCGCTCTTGTGGTCGCGGCGCTGTCGTCAACCTGGAATGCAACCCGGATGTGCCCGGCGACCCGGTGGCCGACCTCCACCTCGTCGATGTACGCGGCGTGCTTGAGGTCGGTGAGCTCCAGGGTCGCCCGGCCGGCCTCGAGAATCGTGACGTGCCCGCCCGCTGCCGTGAACGCGGCCCGTTCGCGAAGTCCGAGCACGTCACGGTAGAACCGAAGCGCCTCATCGTAGTCGGGTGCCGTTACGACCAGTCGCAACTCCTGTACGTTCGTCGGGTTCTCGCTCGCCGTCACCTGGACCTCCCGGGCAGTAGTCACATGGCGCTCTTCAGCGCTGTCGCGCGGAGCTTCTTCCGGAGCGTAGTCGGACGGCGGTGGTCGACTGCGTCGCGACGAGCGCGACCCACTCGGGCGCTAGCCTTCCACTCGCGCCCCCGTAGCTCAGTGGATAGAGCATTGGTTTCCTAAACCATGTGCGCAAGTTCGATTCTTGCCGGGGGCATCACGCGATGGCTCTGCAAGTGAACGGGTTTGGCCAGGCCACGGTGGCCAGGTCAGAGGCGCGACCGAGACGAGCACCCCGCGCTCGACGCGGAACGCTCGGCTCAAGCTGCGTCCCGCGGCGCGGAGCCGGCGGCCACGGGCGGTGTCGGTGGTCTGTGGCTCCAGACGGTCTCGGGCCGCGTCTGGAGCAGGAACACCTCGCGGGTACCGGAAAGGCCTGGCCCGATCGCCCACTCGATGTCCTGCGGCGCTCCGAGCGCCCGCTCGACCCGCTTGCCGAGCGTGGCCACCTCGACCGCTTCCTCGTCGGAGAGGCAGGCCAGCGTCTGCTCCTCCTCGGGCACGTCGACGAGTCGCACTCCACCCTGCTCCGGGTCGAAGCGGTAGGCGACGTGCTTTGCCGAGAGCGTTCGCGAGCGGATCTCGAGCGTCACCTTGTCCACCGCGTAGCGATCGGGAGTCACCTCGCCGGCGACGACAGCCTCACCGAGACCGAATGAGCCCTCGATCGTGATCTGCGAGCGGTCTCCGTTGAGTGGGTCGAGCGTGAACATCACCCCCGCCGTCTCGGCTGCGACCATCGACTGGACGACGACCCCCATGGCCGTCTCGTCGGCGCGGATCTCGACGCGGCGGAAGTAGGAGAGGGCCTGCGGCGTAAACAGGCTCGCCCAGCAGCGCACGACAGCCCGGCAGACGGCATCCGCACCCTGAATCCAGAGATAGGTCTCGTGCTCGCCCGCGAACGACGCCTCGGCGGCGTCCTCGCTGATCGCGCTCGAGCGGACCGCCACTGGAAGCTGCCCGTCGCCGCCCAGCTCGTCGTACGCGAGCGCCAGCTCATCGCGCAAGGGGCCGTCGAGCTCGCGTTCCTCGAACAGAGCGCGGATCCGCGCGGACGCATCCGCCTGCGCCTCGAGCGACTCCGCACCCTCGAGCAGCTCATGGATCGCCGATCGAGCCCGGTCTTCGAGACGAACTCGCGGTAGGCGTGCGTGCCGACCGCGAATCCGGGCGGGACCTGCAGGCCCTCGCGCAGGAGCGACCCGAGTCCGACCGCCTTGCCGCCGACGACCTCCGCGAAGTGCGGCTCGCATCCGTCGAGAGGGAAGATGTAGGTCACAGGATCGTCACCACACCCGTGTTGGCGTCGACGTGGAGACGATCGCCGGTCCTGATCCGCTTCGTCGCCGTGCCCGTGCCGACGCACGGCGGGCAAGCCGTATTCGCGGGCGACGATCGCCGCGTGGCACATGATCCCGCCCGCGTCGAGACCGCGGCGGCGATCTTGCCGAAGACGGGCGTCCAGCTCGGGGAGGTGAACGGCGCGACGAGGATCTCCCCGTCCTCGAGCTCGCCGAGCTGGTCGGGTCGAAGAATCACACGCGCGACTCCCTCGGCGACGCCGGGTGAGGCCGCGATGCCGGTCAGCACGCCTTCGTCGGCGTCGCTCCGAGTCGAGCCACTCCTGGACGCGCTCCGTCGTGATCCCCCAGTGCATGATCGTGACCGGGTCGGTGACCGCCTCGGGTGCCTGGCCGAGGGCCGGCGGTGGAGACCACTCGCGCATTGCCTCGTAGATCTCCTTCCGGCGCTCGACGATCGGCGGCCAGTAGACCGGGCCTCGCGCGAGCCCCGGCGCCGCCGGAGCTCCAGAAGAGCCGCAGCTCCTCGAGCGCCGAGCGCACCTCGTCCGTGGCGCAGGTAGAAGACGTCCTCTTGATCGGCGAGGAACCCGTGCCGGGTCAGCAGCGCGCCGAACTCGCGCACCTTGTTCCAGAAGATCGTGTGGGACCAGTGGTCGATGTAGAAGTTGTGGTTCTCGACGTGAGGGAAGACCGTGCGTGCGAGCGCGAGCTGCTCGTCGAAGGCCTCGACGCGTCTCGCTCGGGCAGCAGCGCACGGTACTCGTCGGTGATCCGGTCGCGCTCGGCGACAAGCGCCTCGCTGCGGACGGCGAGATGTCCTCGCCGGCCTCGAGTCGCTCGATGTAGGAGCCGATCATCGCGATCGGCAGCGTCGGGTCGTCGATCCAGGAGCGGTGATGGTGGTAGAGGCCGTTCCCGTACGAGAAGTAGAACCAGGGGTTCTTCGTCTGCCTCGAAGTCGGCCAGCCAGTGCTCGCCCGCCTCGCTCCGGCGAGGGCACGCCCGGAGCTCCTCCTCGCTGCTGCGCGCCTTCACGGGCTCGGCCACCCCGAGCTCGACGGCGAGCCGGGCGAGACGCCTGAGCTCGTCGTCCGGACGCAGGGCCACGAGTCGATCCCCGAGACCATCTTGGCGACTCGTCTGGTCCGAGATCCCGGGGAACGCTTGCCGGCACAGCTCGTAGAAGACGAGGTAGGCCCCGTAGCCGAGGTTCAGGAGCTCGAAGTGGTACTGGCAGATGCGGTCGAAGCCCTCGAGCAGGCGGTCGTAGGCGAGGAGGAGGGCGTGGCTCGAGCCGACGCCCGGCCCTCGGTGACGATCGACTCGTCCTCGAACTCGGGAAGCTCGGGCACCTCGAGCGCCTCGAGCTCCCGTATCGTCCGCTCGACCTTCTCCCGCCAGCGGGCATCGAGCTCGTCCCAGTGCTCGTAGTAGTAGCCGCCCCGCTTCGCGAACAGCTCCGCCCGCCGGGCAAGCGTCGCCTCGTCGGTGACCGAGTTGGCGCTGAGGTAGACGTAGCCGTTGAGGACCCGGTACTCGAGGCCGAGCGAGGGCGGGACGACGAACAGGCGGCGCTCGCCTGGTTGAAGCGGCATCGGCGTTGTCGAAGAACACGAGTCGAACGGGTAGTAGGGCTCGGCGTAGTGCGACGCGTCCTGGAACCAGAAGCGGCTCTCGTCGAAGGCGCGCCGATCCTCGCTGAAGAGGTTGGTAGGCGTACATCTCCTCCCACCCCTCGCAGCTCGGGGGGATCGGCACCTCGAACGGGCTCGGAAAGCCCTTACGTGCCACTTCCGTCTGCTCATGGGTGACGGTCATCGCTGCCGCTCCTTCCTGGGCACGACCTCAGATCGTGCGATTCGTATCATGGCCGGACGGGACTGCCACCGCCGAGACGATCCGGTCGAAGGGCATCCCTGCCCTCCGGTTCGCCTCGACCACGACCGCTTCGGAGGGTCCTTCGAACTGGCAGAAGCAGGCCTCGTCCTCGGGGACGATCGTCGAGCCGAGGTAGCGCACAGACGCTCCTTCGCCCCGAAGCTCGTCCGTCGCTACCCGGAGGCGCTCCAGCGAGTCCAGAAGGTCGTTCTGGACGAGCCCGGGAACGTACCGCTCGACGAGGTAGACCATTGCCTCGAGGCTAGGGCCAATCGCCGCGTGAGGAAACCGGGAAAGCCCTAGCCTTGAGCGGCGCCGTCCCTCGTCTTGACCGTGTCCGTGCGACCGGCAAGACCGCCGCGAGCTGGGTGCGGCGGCGGACGCCGAGCTTCCGATAGACGTGCGAGAGGTGCGTCTCGACCGTGCTCACGCCCATGAAGAGCGCGGCGGCGATCTCCTTGTTCGAGTGGCCCTCGGCGGCGAGACCGGCGACGCGCTGCTCCGTCTCGCTCAGCTCGTCGGCGGGCGGCCGCCGGCCGCTGATCCGCTTCAGCTCCGCACGGGCCTTGTCGGCCCAGAGACGGGCGCCCAGCTCCTCGAAGATGGCGAGCGCCTGCTCGAGCGCATCTCGGGAGGCGCGCTTCTGCTTCGCCTGCCGCTGCATCGAGCCGAGGCACAGCAGCGTCCTGCCGCGCTCGAAGGGGTACGGGTGCGTCTCCAGCTCGGCCAGAGCACGCTCGAACGCCTTGAATGAGCCCGCGAGGTCGCCCTCGGCGGCAGCGAAGAGACCCCGGCAGCGAGCGGCCGCGGCACGGGCCCAGGGACTTCCGAGGCGCTGCGCGTGAAGCTCGTACGGCTCGAGGTATTCCCGCGCCTGGTCGAACTCCCCGAGGGAGATCAGCGTCTCGATCGCGTCCGCCCACACGGGATTCGTGGGGTCGTTCAACCCCACCGCCAGGAGCCGTCCGGGTAGTTCGCGCAGGTAGCCGGCGGCCACATCGAGATTGCCGAGCGCGAGCTCGAGACGGCCGAGCGCACCGAGGCTGAAGCTGGTCCAGGACTCGCTCGAAAGCGCCCTTGCGAACGCGAGGCCTTCTTGGGCCGAGACGCGCGCCTGCTCGACGAGGCCGAGGTCTGCCTCGATCACCGCCTTGACGCGTCCCACGAATGCGCGGGTGTACCGGATCTGGGTCTGCTCACCGAGCTCGTGCGCCGCGGCGGCATGCGCCAGCGCCCGCTGCCAGCGGCCGGCGAGCCACTCGAGCGTGCCCAGCGCCCAGAGAAGTAGCACTCGGGTGTCCTCGTCGCCTCGCGCCACTGCCATCGCCTCGAGCTCCTCGAAAATGGCGCGAGGTCGTTCGACCTCACCCAGGCGCATCAAGAGACGGGCGAGTTGGACGCGCGCGCTTGCCAGGTATTCGAGCGAGAGCCCGAGGCGCTCCTCGATCTCCGCGCCCCGCTCGAGCAGGCCCGGGAGTGATCTCCGCTGCCCACGTCTCCGCGTGTCCCACCGCCCGATCGCCACGACAAGCAGCGCAAGGTCGCCGCTCGACTCCGCCTTCTCAAGCGCCGCTCGAGCGTCGACGAGCGCTCCGCGGACATCGGGCTCGAGCAGATGAACGACGCTCCGGAAGGCCAGGATCCGCGCAGAGCGAGCATCGTCGTCCGCCGCTTCGGCCAGCGCCTCCTCACAGAGCTGGATCATCGTCGAAGGGTCGACTCTGCGAGTCGAGGCGAGCTCGAAGAGGACGTCGGCGCGCTCGATGCCGGCTGGAACCTCCGGAGGCAGCTCCTCGAGCAGTGCAGCCGCCCGATCGACGTTCCCGGAGAGCCGATGGAACTGCGCGGCTCGAAAGCGCCGCTGCCGTGCCAGGTCAGGGTCGGCCGGCGTCAGCTCGGCCGCAAGCTCCTGGAGCTCGGCCGCGGTGGCGATCGCTCCACGCGTAGCCGCCTGCTCGGCGGCGGCGCCTAACTCGAAGGCGACGGCGGCATCCGGCCCTTCGGAGGCGAGCGCGAGATGACGGGCCCGCTCTTCGGGGTCGTCGACCGCGCCGGCCAACGCCCTGTGTACGGCACGCCGCTTCCAGAGCGGTGCCTGCGCGTAGCAGATCGAGGCGACCAGCGGATGCGGAAAGCGAATGCGGGAGTGGTCGAGTGAGACGACTCCTTCGCGCACGGCGGCCCCGAGCGCCGCCAGGACGCGCTCCAGGTCGCCGTCGACTGTCGCCACCACCTCGACCGTCGGCCGGGCGAGCGCCGCGATCAGGAGCAGGACGTCGACCGTCTCCGCCGGCAGCCGGGCGAGCCGGCCGCCCAGCAGCTCCTGCAAGCTCTCGGGCACCTTCAAGACCTGACCGGCCGTCGGCCTCGTGTTCGTCCGCACGAGCTCTCGGCCGAGCTCGAGCGCGAAGAACGGATTGCCCGCCGTCGCGTCGTGGACGCGAGCAAGCTCCGGCCGCGTCAGCTCGAGCTCCAGCCGCTCCTTGAGCAGACGGTAAAGCGCGCCCGAGCTGAGCGGGCCGAGCGAGAGCTGCCGGAGCCGCTCGTCTGGAGAAGGACCGCTCGAGCCGGAAGGGCGTCGCTGCGGCCTCGGAGATCGTCCGCACCGTCGCAAGGAGGCCGACGTGCTCCGTGCGCAGGCGCCGGAGCGCGATCTCGAGCACGTCCGCGGAGGCCGGGTCGAGCCACTGCGCATCGTCGAGTGCGACCAGGACGGGCCCCGACTCGGACAGGACGCGCAGCACGTCGAGCACGGCCAGCCCGATCGCGTGGGCATCGGGAGCGCTTTCACCCGGCTCGACGAGGAGAAGCGCAACCTCGAGCGCCCGCCGGCGCGGCGCCGCGAGCGACGGCGCCGCCTCCTCGAGCACCGGCGCGATCAGCTCCGAGAGCCGCCGACAATCGCAACACCCTCAACTCTGGATGATGAGCAGCCGCCGCCAAGACCACCCTCGATCTGGCCTCACGTAGAAAATCGCATTCTGGATGTGATCAACCAGCATCGCTCGAGCATCGTGTTCGCCAACTCGCGTCGGTTGGCCGAACGGCTCACAGCACGTCTCAACGACCTGCAGGCCGAGCGTCTCGGTGAGGCCAACGACTCGTTTCCACTGCCAGCCCAAGTCATGGCTCAATCCGGTGCCTCCGGCGGCCGCGACGGCAGCCGAGGACCCGTGATCGCCCGTGCCCATCACGGCTCGGTCAGCAAGGAGCAGCGGGCGCAGATCGAAGACGACCTGAAGTCAGGCCAGTTGCCCTGTGTGGTCGCGACTTCGTCCCTGGAGCTCGGCATCGACATGGGTGCGGTCGACGTCGTGGTCCAGGTCGAGGCACCGCCGTCGGTCGCCAGCGGACTGCAGCGCGTCGGACGGGCAGGGCATCACGTGGGGGCGATCTCTCGCGGAGTGTTCTTCCCAAACCATCGCGGTGACCTGATCGCGTCCGCAGTCGTCGTGGAACGGATGCGGCAAGGTGCGATTGAAGAAGTTGCCGAGCTACGCAATCCGTTGGACGTTCTGGCCCAGCACATTGTGGCAATCGTCTCTGTCGAAGACGCCAAGGTGGAGGAGTTGTACGCCTTGGTGCGCAGGGCGAGCAGCTTCCGGCAGCTGCCATACAGCGCCTTCGAGGCGGTGCTTGACATGCTGAGCGGACGCTATCCCAGCGAAGAATTCGCCGAGCTCAGGCCGCGTCTGGTCTGGCATCGCGATACTGGTGTGCTCGTCGCTCGCCCCGGAGCGCAGCGACTTGCCGTGACCTCAGGCGGCACGATCCCCGATCGCGGGCTCTTCGGAGTCTTCCTCGTCGGGGAGGGAAACGCCTCGGGCCGGCACGCTCCCGGACGTCGAGTCGGGGAGCTCGACGAAGAGATGGTCTACGAGACTCGAGTGGGTGACGTGTTCACCCTGGGCACCACAAGTTGGCGAGTTGAACAGATCACTCATGATCAGGTGCTGGTCTCTCCCGCTCCAGGCACGCCCGGCCGATTGCCGTTCTGGAAGGGCGACGCTCCGGGCCGGCCGTTGGAGCTGGGACGGGCATTCGGCAGGTTCGTCCGGGAGCTGGGTGCGCTGCGTCCTGACGCCGCACGGGTGCGACTGCGCGAGGCCGGGCTGGATGAGTTCGCGGCCGGCAACTTGGTCTCTTACCTTGCCGAGCAACATGCAGCCACCGGAGCACTGCCAACCGATCAGAGCGTGATCTTCGAGCGATTTCGCGACGAGCTGGGTGATTGGCAAGTCTGCGTCCACTGCCCCCTTGGCACCGGGGTGCTCAGCCCGTGGGCCCTCGCCGTCGAGCACGCCGCACGGGAGCGCTACGGCATGGAGGTGCAGGCTACGGCGACGAATGACGGCATGGTGCTCCGCATCCCTGACACCGAATCCGAGCCGCCGAGTGCTGAGTTGCTCGTGTCCGATCCGGAGATCATCGAGTCGGTGATCAGCGAGGAGGTCGGATCATCAGCCCTCTTCGCCGCCCGCTTCCGTGAGAATGCCGCCCGGGCTTTGTTGCTGCCTCGGCGGGATCCGAAGTCGCGGTCGCCGCTGTGGCAGCAACGGATGCGCTCGGCACAACTGCTGACCGTTGCCGCGCAATACCCGGAGTTCCCGATCGTGCTGGAGACAATGCGGGAATGCCTGAACGATGTCTTCGATCTTGATGGCCTGCTCGAGGTGCAGCGACAGATCGCGTCACGGTCAGTCCGGATGGTGGAGGTGGAGACAAAGGAGCCGTCGCCGTTCGCCCGTTCACTGCTCTTCGGATACGTAGGTGCCTTCGTCTACGAAGGCGATGTTCCGCTGGCGGAGCGGAAAGCAGCCGCGCTCTCGCTGGATCCCACTCTGCTGGCTGAGCTCCTTGGCAAGGACGGCATCAAACAACTGCTGGACGGCGATGTCATTGCCCGCATCGAGGCTGATCTGCAGTGTCTCAGCGCCGAGCGCCAGGTGACGAGCCAGGAACAAGCGTTTGACCTGCTGCGCACAGCGGGGCCTTTCACCCACGTCGAGCTGGCGGCGCGAGCCGTGCCAGGCCTCGAGGTCGCCGAGGTGATCGACACCTTGATCGACGATCGCCGGATAGTCGAGGTCCGGATTGCGGGCAAGGCGATGCTGGCGGTCACTGAAGACATTCCGCGACTCCGTGACGGCCTCGGGATCCCGGTTCCGCCGGGAGTCGCCGCCTCGTTCACCGAGCTTGCCGTCCATCCCATCGACGATCTTGTCCTGCGTTGGGCACGTACGCACGGACCGTTCGTCGCGTCCTCGATCGCCGAACGCTACGGATTGGGGCGGGCAATCATTGAGTCGGCGTGCGATGGCTTGATCGCCACTGGCAGCTTGGTCGCCGGGTCGTTCGTCGACCTGCCAGGAGAGGCAGCCAAAGAACGGCGTCAGTACTGCCACAGTCAGGTGCTGGCGTTGATCAAGCGACGCACGTTGGCACTGCTGCGCAAAGGCATCGAGCCTGTCGAGCAGGTCGCCTTTGCCCGCTTCCTCGCCGAGTGGCAAGGCGTTGGGTCGGACAGCCGCGGTGTCGACGCCGTCCTCGGGGCGATCGAACAGCTCTCCGGTTATCCAGTTCCGGCCAGTGCGGTGGAGTCGATGATCTTGCCGGCACGGGTTGCCGACTACTCCTCGGCGATGCTGGATGAGCTGACCGCCACAGGTGAGATCTTCTGGGTCGGAGACGGGCCGATCGGCGATTCCGACGGCTGGGTGCGCTGGTACGTCGCGGGTCAGGAGCCGCATGCCACCCGCGGTGAGCCCGAGCAGTATCGCAGCCAGGAGATTCTGGCGGCACTTGCCGATCGCGGCGCTTCTTTCTTCGACGCCTTGCTGCCATCGGGATCGGCCGTCGCCGATCGCTCGCAGTACGTCGGTGCCTTGTGGGAGCTGGTTTGGGCTGGCCTGGTGACAGGCGACACATTTGCTCCGGTACGCAGCCTCGCTGCCAGCGGGGCTCACCGAAGGCCCAGCCGGCCTATCGCCAGAACTCATCGGATCAGGCTGGCTGGCGGAGGCTTGGGTCTGGGTGGGCGCTCGGCGCGTACGCCCCGGGCGGTCAACCCCACGACGGCCGGTCGCTGGTCACTGGTCCAGCGATCATCACCAATGGCGTCAGAGCGCTTGGCCTCGAGCATTTTCGCTCAGTTGGACCGCTACGGCGTGGTGACTCGTGGCAGCGTCCTCACCGAAAACGCCGAGGGTGGGTTCGGTGCCGCCTACCGGGCTCTCAGTGCGCTGGAAGACTCAGGCCAGTGTCGGCGCGGATACTTCGTCGAGGGTCTGGGCGCAGCTCAATTCGCCCTAACCGGTGCCGTGGATCGGCTGCGCACTCATCAACGAGAACCGGCCGAACCTAGCGCCGTGGTGCTCGCCGCTTCTGATCCGGCCAACCCGTACGGCGCTGCGCTTCCGTGGCCTGATCGCGAAGGGCATCGACCCGGGCGCAAGGCAGGTGCATTGGTCGTGCTGGTCGGCGGAGAACTGATCTTCTATGTGGAGCGTGGCGGCAAGACACTGCTGTCTTTCAGCGAGAACTCAAACCGATTGGCACCGGCTGCATTCGCCCTTGCCGGGTCGGTGCAGCAGGGCATGCTCGGAAAGCTGACCGTGGAGCGGGCGGACGGGGCGCACATCTTCGGTTCGCCACGCGTGAGTGAGGCCTTGCAGGATGCTGGATTTCGGATGACCCCGCAGGGCCTGAGGCTACGGCCGAGCGTCTAACGGAAGTGATCAGGCGGAGAGATGAATCTCAGGCTGCGGCCTGCGCCATCGCCCGTACGTTCGGCAACGCGGTCACGCCTTCATAGCCAGCCATCTTTTCGCTGACCACATTGAGCACCACAGAAAGTGGCAAATCAAGTGCCGCACAAATGGCGGCGAGCAACTCGCTCGAGGCTTCCTTCTGACCGCGCTCGACCTCGGACAGATATCCCAGGCTGACGCGAGCTTTCCTCGATATCTCTCGCAGCGTCTTTCCCTGCGAAACCCGCTCCTCTCTGAGCGACTCGCCGATGAGCTCGCGCACCAGCACCGGCTTCACCGGGAGTTCCTGCGATCGCATACGGAAACTCTACCCACCCTCACTGACAAGACCAGGACGTCCCACGCCCAGGGCTACTCGCGTCGTATAGCCCTCCCGCGACGCCGTTCAGTCCGAGGGCCTCCGCCAATAATGCCAGCGCAGCTAAGGCCGCCTGCTGCCGAATCGCCGTGCGGCCGCCTTGCAGCGCAAGCTCTTTGACGCGCAGCAGCTCGCCCGTTTGGTAGCTGACGGCAACGAAGACCTCACCGACCGCGTGGCCGTCCTGAGCGTCAGGCCCGGCCACGCCTGTTGCCGCCACGCCCCAGTTGGCCCCGCATAGTGCAGCGACGCCACGAGCCATCTCGGCAGCAGTGCGCTCCGCGACCGGACCGACCTCGGCCAACGTGCTCCGGTCGACTCCGGCAAGTGTCGCCTTCAGACGCGTTGCGTAGCTGATCACACCGCCCAGATAGCTCGCCGATGACCCGGGCACGTCGGTCAGCAGCCCTCCGATCATTCCTCCGGTCAAAGACTCGGCACTGGCGAGCGTCTCACCGCGACTGCTCAGCTCAGCGAGGATGCCTTCGGCCAATGCGGAGTTCTTCACTGCGTGCGGGCCCGGCGACGCAAGCGCAGCGCCTCGCGAATGTAATCGAGCCCGGTTGCCATCGTGATCACCCAGGCGACCGCCATCACGATCACGGCGACAACGTGAGCCGGACCCGGCAACGGAAGCAGGTACAAGATCACGGCAATCGCCTGTGTCACGGTCTTGATCTTGCCGCCGCGACCCGCCGCCATGACGCCATAACGCAACACGACGAACCGCATGATGGTGATCCCCCATTCCCGAACCAAGATCGTGACGGTCACCCACCAGGGAAGCTCGCCAATGATCGACAAGCCGATAAAGGCCATACCGGTCAGTGCCTTGTCCGCGATCGGATCGGCGAGCTTGCCGAAGCGCGTAATGATGTTGTGCTTGCGAGCCAGGTATCCGTCAAGGGTGTCGGTCAAGATCGCCACGCTGAAGATCACCGCAGTCACGAACCGCCACAACGGCTGCTCCGGATGAGCCAACAGCATCCAGGCGAAGATGGGGACCAAAACAATCCGGAACGCGGTCAGCGCATTCGGCAGGTTCCACGGACTTGTCTCGGGTTCGGCCATGGGCCCGACCGGATGAGTCTCACTCGGCGCCAGCGCATCTGGGTCGGGTTGCGGTCGGAGCTTGTCGGCCCCGGCATCTGCACGATGCGCGTCGTCGATCACGGTGACCTGAGTCCCACCGATAGGTCGTCCACAGATCGACAACTGTGCCGGGCAACCAGATCGACACCGTCAGTGTCACAGACGACAGCACCCACCAGAGCACCTCGCTCGAGATGACCGTCCGCGATCAGCCGTACGGCGCCGTCGACCTCCGGACCTTGGTGAGTGGCACGGCCGATGATCTCCTCACCCACCTCTTCGACGAGAACCTGCACCTGCTCGCCGATCCGTGACGCCGCACGCTGGCCGATGAGTTCTTCGGCAAGATCTGCCACGCGCGCTCGCCGGGCTTCGATTTCCTCGGGCACGTGCTGCCCCTTCAGCTGCAACGCCTCCGTACCTTCCTCCGCGGAGTAGCCAAAGACTCCAATCGCATCCAATTCGGCGTCGGAGAGGAACTCGCACAGCACCTCGACATCCGCCTCGGTCTCGCCGGGGAAGCCGCAGATCACATTGCTGCGGATCCCAGCGGCGGGCGCTAGCCGTCGGATCGAGGAGATCAGTGCCAGAAACGATTCGGCGTTACCGAAGCGTCGCATGCGTCGCAGCACAGCGGGTGCGGCGTGCTGGAACGACAAGTCGAAGTAAGGAACCACCTTCGGCGTACTCGCCATCACCTCGATCAGGCTCGGCCGCACTTCGGCCGGCTGCAGATAAGAAACTCGGATCCACGACAACCCGTCGATCTCGGCCAGCTCGAAGAGCAACCGCTCGAGCAAACGGATGTCACCAAGATCCTTGCCGTAGCTGGAAGAGTTTTCGCTGACGAGAAAGACCTCACGGACACCCTGCTCGACCAGCCAGGTCGTCTCGGCCACGATCTCAGCAGGAGCGCGCGAGACGTATGCGCCGCGGAACGAAGGAATCGCGCAGAACGTGCAGCGCCGGTCACAACCGGAAGCGATCTTCAACGGCGCCGACGGCCCGCCGTCGAGCCGGCGCCGATACACCCGTGGGCCACTCGCCGGGCCTGCACCAGGTGCATGAACCGCCCGGTGCCCCGGAATCGTGACCGTCCTTGCAGCAGCGGGCCGCGCTGCCGGGGCCAGAGGCAAGAGCCGGCGCCGATCACGTGGCTCATGACTGTGGTGAGGCTCACCAGCGACGATCGCGCGAAGCTTGTCGGCGACATCGACGTAATCGTCGAAGCCAAGCACTGCATCAGCTTCAGGCAAGGACTCCGCCAGTTCCTGACCGTAACGCTCCGCAAGACATCCGACGGCAACGACAACCTTCGCAGTCCCGGCATTCTTGAGATCGCTGGCTGCTAGCAGCGTGTCGATCGAGTCCTTCTTGGCCGTCTCGATGAAGCCGCAGGTGTTGACCATCACGGCGTCCGCTTCGCGCGGGTCCGCCACCAGTCTGAAGCCACCGCCGTCCAGCCGAGCAGCAAGCTCCTCGGAATCGACCTCGTTGCGGGCACAACCGAGTGTGACAACGTGCACGGCCGTCGGCTCGGAGCTTGCGGGATCGTGGCGACCAGCCTGAACGGCGGACACGGTTGACTCATGCATGGCGGTCCCAGTATGACCGATGCGAGCCGATAGCGACCGGCCGCGGTTGGCGGCAGTCCTTGCTCCAGACGCCAACTAGCCGAGCCGGAGATTCTCCACGACCGCTGCCAGCTCGTCGGGAGCGACCAGTACGTCGCGAGGCTTCGATCCTTCAGAAGGGCCGACAACGCCGCGGGTCTCCAGAATGTCCATCAGCCGTCCGGCCTTCGCAAAGCCAACGCGAAGCTTGCGTTGCAGCATAGAGGTCGAGCCGAGCTGGAGGGTGACCACCAGCTCCGCTGCCTGAAGAACCAGGTCAAGATCGTCACCGATGTCCTCGGCGACCCGGCTCGTCGACTCGGCTGCGGCCACGACATCCTCGCGATATGTGGGCTTGAGCTGCCCACTCACGTGGCCGACAACGGCTCGGATCTCTTGCTCGGTGACCCAGGCCCCCTGGATGCGGATCGGCTTGCTCGACCCCATCGGGAGGAACAATCCATCACCCTGACCAACCAGCTTCTCCGCGCCTGGCTGATCGAAGATCACCCGCGAGTCAGTCATCGACGATGTCGCGAACGCGAGTCTGCTGGGCACATTCGCCTTGATCAGTCCCGTAACGACGTCGGTGCTGGGCCGCTGGGTGGCCAACACGAGATGAATTCCGGCCGCACGTGCGAGCTGCGTGATACGGACAATCGAGTCCTCGACATCGCGCGGAGCCACCATCATCAGGTCAGCCAGTTCATCGACGATCACCACGAGATATGGATAGGGCGAGAGCGCCCGATTGGAGTCCGGATCCAGCGGAAGCGGCGGCTGACCCACCCTCCCCGGGTGCAGCCGCCGAAGCCTTGACCGAGCCGGTAGCACCGCCTTGTTGAAGTCGTCGACATGCCGGAAGCCATAGGCTGCCAGGTCGTCGTATCGCAGATCCATCTCGCGTACAACCCACTGCAGTGCTTCGGCTGCGCGCTTGGGGTGTGTGATGATCGGCGTCACCAGGTGCGGGATTCCCTCGTACGCGGTCAGCTCGACACGCTTCGGGATCGACCAGCATGGTCCGAGAACTTCATCCGGTGTAGCGCGCATCATGATCGAAGTGATCATGGAGTTCACGAAGCTCGACTTGCCCGAACCGGTGGCGCCGGCGACCAGCAGGTGCGGCATCTTGGCCAGGTTCGCCACCACGAGCCCACCTTCGACGTCCTTACCCAGACCGACGGTCATCGGATGATGATCATTTCTGGCACGGGCCGAGCGCAGCACGTCCCCGAGAGACACGACTTCCTTGTCGGAGTTGGGGATCTCGATTGACGTCGCAACTCCCAGGGATCGGGGACAGGATGCGCACATCGGCGCTCGCCACGGCGTACGCGATATTGCGGCTCAGTGTCGTGACCTTCTCGACCTTGACGGCAGGCCCCAGCTCGACCTCATATCGGGTGATCGTCGGTCCGCGGCTGTATCCTGGTGACATGTGCGTCGATGGAACTGCAATTGTAACACCTCGGTGAGCTGATCCACGACAGCGTCGGAGGCACTGGTAGCGCTTTGTGACGCTCGGTGTTTCAGGCGTGGCCACGTCGGCAACAGATACGTACATCACCGAAGCAACTGCGAGTTGTTCCACACGCTGTGGCATCGAGAGTATGCGGGCGGGCTCCAATTCCTCACCATCGACGCCGTGCACTGTCACCCCGGGGGGTAATCCAGCCGTGACCGGTTGACGCGACTCCTCACTCGACTCGGCTGTGGAACCATCGGGATCAGATGCCTTGGCGTCCAGCTCCGGCGCAGCTGTCCGGCGCCGTCGCTGTCCGGGTCGATCACCGATCACCGGAGTGTCGTATGCCTGGTCGCCGCGATACTCCGCTCGCGAACGACTTCTCCTCGATCACCATCGGCGGCGCTGCAGCTTGGCCCGTGCTGCGCGCACTCGGTCGGGAATCTGGTGCAGCGGAATGCCGGACGACAACGAGCACCCCGAAGAGCAGCAACAAGATCAGCAACGGCACCGCGACGTAGACCGTCAGCAGGTCGGAGAGCAGGCTGGATGAGACGTAGCCAATGATGCCGCCCGCGTTCCTGAGTCGCTCGGGCTCGTTCGTACGCGGCAGCCCACCGGGCGATATTGATCAGGCCGAGCAGACCTAATGCCACAGCGCCCCAACCGATCATCTGCCGGCCAAGCGGACCGGTTCGAGTCTGGATGGCGCAATGTCCGCCAAGCCATGAGCGCCAAGAGAATGGGTGCGACGTAGCTAAGGGTGCCGATCGTGCTTGCGACACCGATGAAGATGGCATGCCCGACAGCGCCGGCAGGCCCCACCACATGGCGGCGCCGACCACAATTGCGCTGCCGAGCAGAAACAGCCCGATTCCGTCGCGTCGCAACGCAGGGTCGACTTCCTCGCACAGCAGGTCCAGTTGCGTCGCACCGCGCGTCCCACCGCGTAGGCAAGCCCCTTCGGAAGAGGGCCGCGATACCGAGGAGCAGCTTGATCGAACGGGAAGGGCGTGGCTGCCGGCTCGTGGCCGGTTGCTGCCAGACCGCCGACGGATGCTGAGGCTTGTGCTGCAGTCGCAGCTGCGGGTCGTCTTCTTCCGGCCGACCGCGGTTTGTGCCCCGGGAGGAACCAGAGCTCTTGCGGGACCGCGGTGGGGAGACTGCGCGGGTCGCATGTTTGTGAGGTTACAAGATCAACGCCTGATCAGCGGGGTCACACGCCGAGACTTCCGCCAGCCAATGGACGGTCCCTAATCGACGGCGGCAGATGATTCCGTAACTGCCACAGATGATCTGTCGGCCCGATGCCGCTGCCGAGCGCAAACCCTCCAGCGATGGCTCCGGTGACATAGGACTTCGCGAGCTCCATCGCCTCCGGGACAGCGCGGCCGAGCGCAAGCTGGCTGGCCAGGGCCGAGGCCAGCGTGCATCCGGTTCCGTGCGTGTGCAGGCTTGTCGTCGCGAGGGACGGTGTAGGTGAAATCGCGCCCATTCCGACTCTTCAGATAATCGGTGGCGTCGCCGTCGCCGTGACCACCCTTGATCAGCGCCCATTCGGCGCCGTGCCGCCAGCAGATCGGCCAGCGGTGTCTGCCGGGTCTCGATGGCTCGCCCGTCAGCACGGCGGCCTCGTCGCACGATTGGGAGTGACCACCGTGGCGTACGGGAGCAGCGTGGTGCGAAGTGCGCCGACGGCTTGCTGATCAATGAGTCGATCGCCGTGTTTGCTGACGCACACCGGGTCGACGACGATCGGCACCACCCGATCAAGATCAGCTCCAGCTCCGCAACGCACGCCACAGTCTCCTCACTGCCCAGCATGCCGATCTTTGACGGCATCCACACCCAGATGTCGTCGATCACACTCCGGAACTGTGCGTGAATCGCATCCGGCGGCAGCGGCCAGATGCCCTGCACGCCGACGGAGTTCTGCGCCGTAACCGCCGTGATCACGGTCATCCCGTGAACACCATTGGCGAGCATGGTCTTGAGATCGGCTTGGATGCCCGCTCCCCCACCGGAGTCCGAACCGGCAATCGTGAGGACGCGCGCGGTGGGCAGGCTGATCTGTGTGACTCGGAGGATCGCTGTGAACGGAAGTGATCAAAGCCTGCCGCCG
>CAVRVG010000002.1:0-318476 GCA_963724655.1 uncultured Actinomycetes bacterium
GACGGGCAAGCGGCGCAGCGAGCACGGCGTAGATCGGGCACATGTGGGCGACCACAGCAAGCGGTCGCCGTCCGGGACCGAGTTCCGCGGCCAGCGCAGCTTCGAACTTCACCCCGCGTGCCGCCTTGGTGGCGCTCGCGAAGAGGCGGACGCGACAGTTCTTGGGGAGCGCGTCCTCGACCGCTCCGTCGGCGAGCACGACGACCTCATCGACACGACGAGACAGAGCGCGGATCTTGGCGACTGTCGCCCCGAGCACAGGCGAGGCCGGATCGACCTGCTGGGTCACGAAGACAAGGCGCCGCGGTCTAGCCATCTAGATGGGTAGTTCCTCGGCGCAAACGGAAGAGACGAGCTCGCGGATGAACGGTTGCCGTACTGCTCGGGGTCTGGCGAGCCACGGCTCGACGGAGGTCCGGGCGGCGGTGCCAAGCTGGAGAGCGAGCCCAGGCTCGGTGACGGCGCGCTCGATGGCTGCCGCGAGCGCCGGTGCGTCACCCGGAGGCACGAGGAGGCCGTCGACGCCGTCCGTGACCAGGTCGGGGATCCCGCCGACGCGGCTCCCGACCACACCGCGGCCGCGGCAGAACGCCTCGATGACCACACGGCCGAGGCCCTCGGAGCGCGAGGGGGAGGACGAGGACGGTGGCCCCGTCCATCGCGTCCGCGACCCCCGAGGTGGGGAGCGAGGGAGCCCAGCTGCACACGGTCGGGGAACGCGGCAACGAGGCTCGCCGGAATCTCGGCGAGCGTCCCTTGCCCACGAGCCGCAGTTGGACGTGGGGAAGCCGGGCGGCAACGAGCCGCCATGCCTCGGCGAGGATGTCCGGCGCCTTGTAGCGCTCGAGCACACCGACGAAGAGGACGACCGGCCGGTCAGGCAAAGGCGCGGGCGGCGCAGCAACGAACGGGTCGAGATCCATGAACGCGGGGAACTCGGCCGACGGCTCGACCCCGGTCTCGCGCACCAGACGCGTCGTGTACGCCGAGATGGTTCGCACCCCGTCGGCGTGCCTGAGCGCCCAACGCGCGAGCAGATCGGCCGGCAGCGCGAGGAGTCGCCGAGCGGGCGAGCCGTAGAGCCTCGTCGCCGCCGCCGGGTCGCCGTGGACGTCGGAACGATCTCCGGAACCCCGCCGACGGCGGTGGCGATCACCGGGGTGCCGACCGCCAGTGCCTCGACCACGGTGTGCGGGAAGTTCTCCCAACTCGAGCTGAGCACGGCTGCATCGGCGCCGGCGAAGAGCCGGAGCACGTCGGCGCGGTCGCCCCCGCCAAGGAACCGGACGCGGTCGCCGATCCCCAGTCGCGCTGTCTCGGCCTCGAGCCGTTGGCGCTCGGGCCCATCCCCGAGCAGCGTGAGCGTCACGTCCGGCACCGCTGCGACAGCGGTGAGCAGAACCTCGAGATCCTTCTGCGAGGTGAGCCGGCCGGCGAACGCGAGCGCCAGCGGGGAACCGGCGGCCGGCCGGCCGCGGTCACCTTCGGCGAGCGGCAGCTCGCCGGCCGAGGGCGCGGGGTTTGGGAGCACCGAGACGTGCGTCTCGTCGAGACCCCAGCCGAGAGCGATGCGGCGGAGGTAGGCGCTGGGTACGAAGACGTGTGCTGCCCGACGTAGTGCCGCCGTCCGCGTGACCCGGAGCGCGCGGATGCGCGCATCGCCTTCCCACTCCTGAAAGGCCTCGAGCGTGCCGTCGAAGGCACCTGAGCGACGTGCGCGCTCGTACGCCTCGTCGGCGACCAGCTTGACGACGTACGGTCGCCGCGCTGCGGTCGCACCGCCCGCTGCTCGCCGGATCATGCTCGTCGCGTAGACGATGTCTGTTCGGCGCGACGATCGCGCGATCGTCGCGCTCGCGGCCGCGTGGCGGGCGCCCGGAGGAAGCCGCCGTGGCACCCAGTCGATCCGAAAGAGCTCGGGCGTCGGAGGG
Source organism: uncultured Actinomycetes bacterium (assembly GCA_963724655.1). Classification (GTDB taxonomy): domain Bacteria; phylum Actinomycetota; class Thermoleophilia; order Gaiellales; family Gaiellaceae; genus Gaiella. Next base: position 1,932 of record CAVRVG010000002.1, read on the forward strand.
CGATCTGCCGTCGTGACGACCTCAACGTGATGACCCCGCGCAACGAGGAAGCGCGCGAGCGCAGGCGCGTGCACCGCAGGCCCGCCCACATCGGGAGGCCAGATGCCGCTGACGACCGTGACCCTCACAACTCCGCCACCTTGTCAGAGCCGAGCGGAGGGGACACCAGCGTCGCTCCGCGAACCCGCGCGAGCAACACGCCCCAGGTCGCTGCAAAGGCGAGCGTCGACGCGAGGATTGCCACCGCGGCCCCCGTCACACCGTCGCTCGAGCCGAGCACCACGACCAGCGGGAGCAGGACGAGGGTCTCGACGCCGTGGGCGACGATCCGGAGACCCGGACGCCCGATCGTCGTCGGAAACGACTTGGTCCAGCCGAGCACCAACTGGATCGCCGCCGCGACGAGGATGATCCTGGCGGCGTCGACGGCGGGGAGGTACTGGTCGGTGAAGAAGACCTCGATCAGCCACGGCATCGCCCAGAGAAAGATCGGGACCGAGACGAGCGCGATCACGCCCGCCCCGAGCATGTAGCGGGTGATGCCTCGCAGGACGTCGGTGTGACGCCCGTGCTCCCAGTCGCGCGTCTGCTCCGTCAGGAGGATCAACCGCACCGGAGAGCTGGCGGCGGAGAAGCCGCTCTGCGGCGCTTGCGCTACTCGGAGGAACCCAACCTGGGTCGGTCCGGCGACGACGCCGAGGAGCAGCGGTGCGAGCGCCGTCCGTGCCGAGACCATGGCCGTCGCGGCGCTCGACTGGCCCACGAAGCGGATGATCTCGGCTCGATCCCTCGTCAACGGCTCTTCCGGCGCGGAGGGGAATCGTGCCAGCGCAACGCGTCCGACCCGCCAGACGATCACGGTCGAGATGAGCTGGGCAATGACGATGCCGACGATCGCCTCGACCACCCCGTAGTGCACCCCGATCGCGACGGCGGCGAAGCGAAGGCCCTGCGAGAGGGTCTGATAGCTCCCCCGAAGGTCGTAGCGGCCGCGCAGGAGAAGCGCCGTGGCACCGACGTTCTCGGGGGCCTGGACAAGGGGCAGCGGCGCGGCCGCGAGGATCGCGAGCCCGACGTCGTGCCCGCCGAAGAGAGCCTCGCCGAGCGGAGCCAGCGCCAGCAGCGCCAGCGAGGCGACCCCGCCACCGATGAGCTTGAGGCGCATCGTCACCGCGAAGAGCCGATGGAGCTTCCCCCACTCAGCGGCCGCGATGTAGCGGAACCCGAGCTTGGTGAGCGCGTCCTCGACCGTGAGATCGAGGAGGATCTGGAAGAACGACGCAGCCGCGAGCGCGGTGGCGAACACACCAAAGCGCTCGACCCCGAGCACACGGGTCGCGACGATCGTCGCGCAGATCCCGAGCGCGACCGACGCATAGAGCCCGGCGGCCGTCGCGGAGCGGCGCCAGAGTAGCCGGGAGCGCATCTCGACCGGCGAGTATAGTTGTCGCCCTTGGCGTCCCAGGCAGTCCCGAGTCCCCGCGCCGACGCGGCGGCCGAGGCGCCGCTCTCAGCCGTTCCCCGCGTGGGCGTAGGTGCGGGCATCCTGGCGGTTGCAGTCCCGTTCCTCTTTCTCCACGAGAGCTACCAGCCGAACCTGTCGCTCGAGGCAGGAGACATAGATGCATCCCTCGCAGACGCCGCCATCCTGGCGATCGTGGTGGCGGCGATCGTCGTCGGCCGACACGAGGGCTTCGGCCCGCTCGTACCGTCGAAGCGTCTCCTCGTCGCAGTGGCTGCTCTGTGCGCGCTTTGCCTGGCATGGGTCTTCCTCCCGGTGCTGCGCGACCAGCCGTACGAGTGGAGGACGAAGCTCGTCGCCGCAGCGGGGTTCGCCGAGTACGCGCTCCTCGTTCCGGCGCTCCCGCTGCTCCTTCGAAATCATCGGGAGCGGCGACTCTTCGTCACGGTGCTCGTGGCAATCAGCGTCGCTGCTACCGCCTGGGCAATCCTCCAGTTCGCAGGTCTGGTCGACGAGCTCCGCGGCCGCCGCCCTGCCCAGCGCGAGCCTTCGTTCGTCGGGTCTCGGGATTTCTCCGGCCCTCTCGGCGTGCGTCCTGGCGGTCGCCCTGATGGCGATGGTCACCCGCGAACGGCTCGTCGGGCGAGCGTGGGTGATCGCTGCGGGTATCGCCGTGGACTGGGGACCGCGCTCGCCGGGGCGATGACGGGCGTCCTCGGCCTCTGGCTCGCCGCGGGCCTGCTCGCTGCGGTCGGCGTCGTCCGCTACGGCGCGGGCAAACGGCAGTTGCTCGCGCTCCTCGCCATCGTGCTCGCCGTCGGTGCGGGAGCTGCGGCGACGCGCGGTGACGCGATCGAAGGGTTCGCCGAGTTTCTCGGGATCAACAAGGTCGACACGCCGGGGCAGGTCGAGAGCTACGCCCAGCGGACCCTGCTCGGCTACATCGGGCTGCGGATCTTCCTCGACCATCCACTCATCGGGTCAGGGTTTCAGGCCTCGAACGACGAGTTCGCATTCGGCCCGCATCTCGATGCTGCCCGCGACCGCTTCCCCGGGCAGCCGGCGATCGCGTTTCCGTCACCTGAGCACCCCTGGGGGGTGCAGAACCTCCCGATTGCGGCGCTCGCCGACTTCGGCGTGGTCGGGCTTGCCCTGTTCCTCGTTGTCTTCGGGTTGGGGCTCCAGCTCGGGCTCCGTCGAACGCCCACCACGATCCAGCTCCTCGGCGCGTGCTGGATCCTCGTCGTCGCCGGCGTATGGAACGGTTTGGGAGTGGTGCCCGCGATCCCACTTGCTGCACTGACCTGGCTCGGCTGCGGACTGGCGGCACTCGATGACTGACCCACGACTCGATCCGCCACGCTCGATGCCGACCTACGCGGTGCGCGCGCCCCTCGCTCGCTGGCTCGGCGACGAGGCACGGCGGGCTCACGCCGACCTCGGCGGGTATCGCGTCCTCGATGTCGGCTGCGGCGAGAAACCGTACGAGCCGCTGTTCTCTCCCTTTGCGTCGAGCTACATCGGCGTCGATCCGGTCGAGAACCCTCACGCAGAGATCACGGGATTTGCCGAGGCGCTACCACTCGACGACGCGGTCTCCGATGTCACTCTCTGCATCCAGGTACTGGAGCACGTCGACGATCCCTCCGCGGTGGTGAGGGAGCTCCATCGCGTGACCGCACCCGGGGGCCGGGTGCTCCTTTCGACCCATGGTGTGATGACGTACCACCCCTCGCCTGCCGACCACTGGCGCTGGACGCATGCTGGCCTTCAGCGGCTCTTCGAGCAGAACGCGGCCTGGTCGTCGGTTAGGGTGACACCGGCCTCAGGGACAACCGCCTGCATCGGAATGCTGCTTTCGCTTTACCTCGACCTCGGCGCCCGCAGGGCTCACATCGGCGCGCTCGCCAAGCCTTTGGTTGCCGGGATCAATACCGCTGCCGGGGCGCTCGATGCGCGGGTCTCGCGATTCACCGATCCCGCACAGCCAGGAACGTTGTTCGCCAACCTCCATGTGGTGGCGGAGCAGAGGCAGATGACGAAGGTCCTGGTCACGGGTGGAGGCGGGTTCATCGGATCCAACCTCGTCCGCGCCCTCATCGCAGAGGGCGACACCGTGCGCGTGCTCGATAACTTCTCGACCGGGAATCGCCGCAACCTCGACGAGGTCGCAACCGACGTCGAGATCGTCGAGGGAGATCTCCGCTCGTACGAGCGTGTCCACACTGCCGTCCGCGGAGTCGAGGTCGTCTATCACCAGGGTGCGCTCGGGTCGGTGCCGCGCTCGGTTCAGGATCCACTCACGTCGACGGCAGTCAACGTCGAGGGCACGCTGAACGTCCTCCTCGCCGCCCGGGACGAGGGAGTCAGGCGCGTGGTCTTCGCGTCCTCTTCATCGGTCTACGGCGACGGAGGCACCTTCCCGCGCACCGAGACGCAATCGCCGAACCCCATCTCCCCGTACGCCGTCGCCAAGCTCGCGGCCGAGAGGTTCTGCGTCAGCTTCTTCCGGGTCTACGGCCTCGAGACGGTCGCCCTTCGCTACTTCAACGTTTTCGGGCCACACCAGGATCCGAACTCGCAGTACGCCGCCGTGGTGCCGAAGTTCATCAGCGCGATCGCCGAGGGACGACCGGTCACGATCCACGGCGACGGGGAGCAGTCACGTGACTTCACCTTCATCGCGAACGTCGTCGCGGCCAACCTGCTCGCCGCGAAGGCGGAGGGCGCCGGCGGCGCGGTCGTCAACATCGCCACCGGTGGCTCGGAGACCGTCAACACCCTGGCCGACACGATTGGCCGCCTTCTCGGTCGACCGGTCGAAAAGCAGTTCGGCCCGGAGCGCCCGGGAGACGTAACCCAGTCCTGGGCCGACGTCTCGGCCGCCGGCGAGGCGATCGGCTACCGCCCCTCGGTCGGCTTCGAGGACGGACTGCAACAGACGATCGGGCATCTGGTCGTCGTCTAAGGAGGAGCGATGGGACACGCATTTAGCTCACTCGACGAGCTCGGGGACGGCTACGGGTTTCGCAAGGTCCGCGTACCGCTCGGAATCACGGCGTTCGGAGTAAATGCGCTCGTGGCCCCGCCGGGCTTCGAGGGGTTCCTCCATTTCCACGACCTCCAGGACGAGCTCTACTTCGTCCACTCCGGCATTGCGAAGGTCGAGGTGAATGGCGAAGAGCGCACGCTTGGCCCCGGTGGCCTGTTCCACGCCGAGTCGACCACACCGCGACGCGTCTCGAATGCCGGCGACGACGACCTCATCGTCCTCGTGATCGGCGGCAAGGACGGCTACGTCGGCCGCGACGGGCAGCTCGTAGACCCGGCCGACCTCGAACGACGGAAGTCGTTCGGGTCGAGTTAGAGCCGCTAGAGCTCGACCGCCTCGGGGGCATCGTCACCCGGCGGCGCCCTGAGCGCCACACCGGCAAGCGCGAACACGACCACGGCGACCCAGTGGACGCCGATGACGTCCGTCTGAAGCCCGACAAACGCAACCGCCGCCATCGACGCCGCGAGCCATGCGGATCGCCGCCAGAGCGCGGCGATCAGCGCAGCGAACCACGCCGCGAGAACGGCCATGCCGAGCAGGCCCGTATCGACGCCGATCTCGGTGAACGTCGACTCACCTGCCTTGACGTCGACGCTTGTCCGTGAGGCGCTCACGCCCGCATTTCCGAGGCCGTAGCCCTGGGGATGCTCGAAGACGACGCGAAGGCCGTCACGGAGGTTGCGCAGGTGGCTCCGGGTCGAGGAATCGCTCCCGGTGAGCGGATCGCCCTCCTGTGCCTGCTCTGCATGCGCGGCGTTCTCTCTCAGACAGGCCAGCTCCGCTGCGGTGTAGGAGGTCGAAGGTCCGATCGTCGGAAACGCCGCCACCGCCGCCGCCGACACGACGAGCGATGCGAGCCCGAGCACCGCCGGCTCCCAGCGCCGCCTGATCACCGCGATCACGATCAGCCCGAGCGTCAGCGCGACCAGCGCGGCCCGGGTGTGCGTCGCAAGGAGCCCGACGTATGCGAGCGCGCCAACCGCCAGCGTCAACGGTCGCCGCCGGGCGGCTGCGATGAACAGCAGCACCACCACGAGGAAGTACGCGCTCGCAAGCGGGCTGAGGAAGGTCGAGACCAGCCGACGGATGGGGTTCGACTCGTCGCCGGTATTGAAGATCCAGTTCTCGGGCAGGCCACCAAAGCACGCGTACTCGAGACCGAGCTGCTCCTGGAACCAACCGGGCGCGCCGGAGTCACGCCACCACTGCAGCGGCACGAGGTAGACGTCGATCAGCCCCCAGCCGGCGACGATCACCGCGGTGCCCAGCAGCACGAAGGCAACACGCCGCCACCAGCCGCGATCGAGGGTGAGCAGGCGTCCGAGCAGGTACGCAGCCACCGGCAGGAGGTGATGACGCAACGCATACAGCTCTCCACGCGCTGTGGCCTCGCCACCGAGCCAGTCCTGCGGGAGAACCCAATAGAGGAGCACCAGCGCCGCGTAGGCGAGCGCCAGCCGGTCGGCCCAGAGCCGATGGGGCACCGAGCGCGAGGCGAGGAGCACTGCCGCGAGCGCGGCGAGCAGCAGGACGTCCTTCCAGGCGGCGACGACATCGAGCGCCGTGCCCTCGACACCCGCCCCGAAGAGCAGCGACATCGCGAGGTTGTGGAACACGAGGCCGACCGCCAGGACGAGCACGGCGACCTGCACGAATCTCGCCGAGGTCATGCGATCGCCACGAGGGTCATCCCGAGGTTATGAACCGTCACCGGGCCGGGGAAGAGCGCCCGGAGCCCAGACGGCCCGAGCAGGTGGTTCTCCTTGGCCCAACCCCGGCCGGTCAGGTCGTACGCTCGGTGTGCTGCCCGCTCGGGCAGCCAGTGGACGAGCGGAAGCTTCGTGTGCACCTCGATCGGGAACCACCGGTTCGGCGTCGTGAGGAAGACGCGCTTGCCCACGCGCAGCGCCTCCCGGACGAACAGCTCCTGGCGGTCGCGGTTGCCGACATGCTCGATGACGGCGTTCGAGTAGACGACATCGAAGGAGTCGTCGGCAAACGGGAGCGCGCACGCGTCGCCCTGGACGTAGGTGATCGCCGGGTAGCGCAGCGCGAAGCGCGACCCGTCGTGGAGCCCGAGGGCCGTGATGCGTGAGGGCCACGGATACTCCTCCTCGAGGAGGTTGTGCGTCGTGCACCCATCCTCCCCGCCGGCCTCACCGAGCGAGATCTCGTCGACACCGACGTCGAGAACGGTCGTCCCGGGGCCAGGTTGCAGCTCTCGCGCGAGCAACGAGAGCTTGCGGCGCCGCGAGCGGAGCGAGATCGCATCGACGAATGACACGCCGGAACTGTAAGCACGAGGCTGTGCGGAAGCAGCTAAGGCCTGCGCCGGGAGGAGCGCAACGCATCGCGAACCCGCCACGTCACGATCGATGCCGGCATCGGGCGGCGAAACACCATCCAGCCGAAGCCGATGATCCCCGCCTCGACTCCCGTGTAGCGCAGCCACCGGTGTCGGCGTCGACCCATCCCAAGCTCGCGGCTTGGGATCTTTCGGCCGAACGTCGCGAGCTCGGTGTACGAGCTGCGTCGCGTGCCGACGAACCAGTCAACTCGACGAAGCAACCACAGGTCAACCAGCGCGTCCTGCACGCCCATCGGGTCACGACGGTCCAGGCTGTGAGCAGCGGAGGTCATCAGGCGGCTGCCGTAGCGGCTTGCGAACGTCGCGTGTACGCCTTCGCTCGCGGTCAGCGTTCCCGTCTTGTAGTCGACCGCGCCGTCGTCCGTGCACAACAAGATGCCCGCCTCCGGCGCGCCCCGGAGCCACCCATCCACCTGGTCGACCACGATCGCCGTGTTGTTGGTGACGTCGGACCGGGCCTCGTTGAAGTCGCCACGCCGGAGGTGGACGCCGATCATCGTGGGCCTGAACTCGGTGTACAGGGCCTGTAAGCGGGCAGAAACCTCGGTGACAGGACGCAGCTCGGAGACGAGCTCCTCCGCGCGCCGCATCACGGCAGCGTGAAGCCCGCTGACCTTCACGAGCGAGCCATTCCGTGCCAGCCGGGTTCGCCACGTCGCATCACGCGGGACGAGCCAATCGACTGCCGCGAAGGGCGGCAACGCGGCACCCTCAGCGGCCAGGTCGGGCAGTGGTCGCCCTCTATACCCGCCGTAGACCGGCAAGGCGGCCGCAGCCTCGGCGGAGATCTCGACGACGGGCCACTGGTTTTCGAAGAGCTCGCCGAAGCTCGCACCGCACGCAGGTGTCCGTGGCCACAGCATCGTGAACTCGCGTCCTGTGAGCTCCGCCAACGCCTTGCCCGACAGCAGCACGCGAAGTCGATTTGCAAGCCCGAAGGTCGCGGCGACAGTCAGCGACGTGGGGTCTGCGCATGGCACGCCCGAACTGTAGGGACGGCTCGGGTGACGACCGGGCTCGGACGAGGAGAGCTACCTGGCGGCCGGCAGCAGCGCGACGCAGTCGATCTCGACCTTGAACCCGAGCAGCTGGGTGCCGACCGTCGTTCGTGCCGGGCGCGGGACGGGAAAGAACCGCTCGTAGACGGCGTTCATGCGGCCGAAGTCGTCGAGGTCGGCGAGAAAGACACCGCAACGCACCGACATCGGCGTAGCTCGCGCCTGCCTGCTCGAGGATCGTGCCGACGTTGCGCAGGGTCAGCTCGGTCTCCTCCTCGATCGTGCCGAGGACGAGCTTCCCATCGACATTCGGGCCTTGACCCGAGACGAACAGAAAGCGGCCTTCGGCGACGATGCCCGGGCTGTACGGGACCTGCGGGCGTGACGCCCGTGATCGCTTCTCTCATGTGCCCTCCTTCAGCGGGTAGTCCAATCGCGGGAACTTCCCGGCCAGCCTACGCAACACCCGACTCGAGGGGCTCGCTCGGGGCATCGTGGCGGGGTCGACCGCGTACGATCACCGCGTGGCCCTCACGGAGTCTGTGATCGACCCACGTGGGCCGTACCGGCTCAGCCACATGGTGCGCAGCGGGTCGTGGACGGCTCCGCTCGCAGGTGGTGGGATTGCTACCGCGCGGCAGCGTGCTGACGGCCGCGTCGTGGTCGAGGCGCCGGACGCCGAGGGAATCGCGACCGCGCGCTTCATGCTCGCGCTCGACGACGACACGGCCGCGTTTCACGCCCGGTTCAACGACGATCCTCTGCTCGGCGCATCCGCAACGGCGCTGCGCGGGTTTCGCCCCCTCCGCCGCGCAACGGTCACGCACGCGGTCGTGCGCGCCATGTGTGGGCAGCTCGTCGACGCCCGCACCGCGCGCCAGCTCGAACGCTCGATCCTGCGCGCCCTCGACGAGCAGGTGGCCACGCAGGCAGCGACTCGCGACGCTGTCACCCGCCGAGCTTCGGCGTCTCGGGCTCGCCCAGGCCCGTGCCACCGCGCTCGCCCGGCTGGCCGCAACGGTCGACCTCGAGGGGCTCAAAGAGCACCCAACCTCTGCGGTCGAGGCTCGCCTCTTGCGCGAGCGAGGTTTCGGCCCGTGGTCGTTGGGCGTCATCGCCGTCGAGGGCCTTGGACGCTACGACCGCGGGATCGTCGGTGATCTTGGGCTCGTAAAGCTCGCCGCGGGCCTCTGGGGGCGGTGGCCCGACGCGCGCGAGACGGCGCGACTGCTCGAGCCGTACGGCGAGTGGCAGGGTCTTGCCTGCGAGGTCATGCTGCGCGGTGCTGCGCTCGGTCTCGTTCCGGGTGCGAGCGACGACGCCGGCCGCATCGCCCGGCGACGCTCGCGACGGGTCGCCTAGCCAGGCGAGGCTCTCGCCTGCTTCGACGGCGTAGACTGCCGCCATGCCACCTGCCTCGACCACCGTCGACGAGCGCCGCATCGCCGTTCTCGGCGCGGGCAAGATCGGAGAGGCGCTCATCGCCGGTCTGCTGTCATCCGGCTGGCGAGAGCCGAGCGACATCGTCGCCTCGAACCGCCGTCCGGAGCGAGCCGCCGAGCTTGCCGAGCGGTACGGGATAACTGCGCTCACCTCGAGCGAGGAGGCCGTTTCCGGCGCCGCGCTCGTCGTGATCGCGGTGAAGCCGCAGGACATCCGTGCCCTTCTGGCAGCTGTCGCGCCGTTGCTCACCTCCGAGCAAACGGTGCTTTCGATCGTGGCCGCAATCCCCACCTCGCTGATCGAGCGTCACCTCGATCCCGGGGTGCCTGTCGTCCGGGCGATGCCGAATACGCCGTCGATGGTCCACGAGGGCATCGCCGGGCTCAGCGCGGGAAGTCACGCCGGGGATGCCCACGTGACACTCGCCGAGGAGGCGCTCGCCCACCTCGGCGCGGTCGTCCGCGTCCCCGAGTCGTCGATGGATGCCGTGACGGCCGTGTCGGGCTCGGGCCCCGCGTACTTCGCGCTGCTCGCCGAAGCGATGATCGAGGCCGGCCTCCTGCTCGGCATCACACGTGAGGTCTCGACGCAACTGGTGATCCAGACGATGCTCGGCACGGCAAAGCAGCTTCGCGACGGTGGGCTCCATCCGGTCGAGCTCCGCGAGATGGTCACCTCACCGGGAGGGACGACGATCGCAGCGATCCATGCGCTCGAGGTCGCCGGAGTCAGAGCGGCATTTCTGAACGCGATTCAGGCCGCGATGACCCGCGCCCGCGAGCTGGCTGCCGAGCAGGACGACTGATGCGATGCGGTCGGCGGCGGTGCGCCGGATCCGACGCGCACTCGGCCGCACTGCGATCCCGGTCGAGCTGCGGGAGGCGCTGAGGCACCTCGGCCCCGGCACGGTCGCGGTCGACTGCGGAGCGAATGTCGGTGACATCACCGCGCTCTTCGCCGCGACCGGCGCCGAGGTGGTTGCGCTCGAGCCCAACCCCGTTGCCTTCGCACACCTGGCAGAGCGCTTCGCAGGAGCCCCGCGCATCCGCTGTCTTCAGGCGGCAGCGGCGACCGAGGACGGGACGGCGCCGTTGTATCTCCACGTGGATGCCGAGAGCGACCCGCTGCGCTTCTCGACCGGTTCCTCGCTCATCGCCACCAAGCGAAACGTCGACACGGACCGATCGGTCGTCGTCGAGACCGTCGACCTCGACGCGCTTCTCGCCGGCCTGGGTCGGGTCGCCGTCCTGAAGCTCGACATCGAGGGCGCGGAAGTCCCCGTGCTCGAGCGGCTCCTCGAGACAGGCCGGCTGGGTTCGATCGACATCGTCGTGGTGGAGATGCACGATGGGCATGCGGATGAGCTCGTCGAGCGCTCGGCCGCTCTCCGCGGCAGGCTTGCCGATCCGGCATACGCCCACGTGCGCCTCGACTGGCACTGATTGACTGGTCAGTCAATGACCAGCTATCCTCGTCCGGTGAGGCGCGAGGCACACGACGTCGTCTTCGTGGACGGGGTGCGAACCGCGTTCGGGAAGGCCGGCGGGGTGTTCTCGAGGACGCGCGCCGACGACATGTCGGCGAAGGTCGTCCGTGAGCTTCTGCGACGGAACGCACAGCTGCCGCCCGAACGGATCGGCGACGTCGCCATCGCAGCCACCGCCCAGGTCGGCGATCAGGGCCTCACACTCGGCCGCAGCGTCGCCCTCCTGGCCGGCCTCCCACACACCGTTCCCGGCTTTGCGGTCGACCGGATGTGCGCAGGTGCCCTGACCGCCGTCACCAGCGTCGCAGGGCACATCGCAATGGGCGCGTACGACGTCGCGATCGCCGGCGGCGTGGAGCACATGGGTCATCACCCGATGGGAGAGGAAGTGGACTTCAACCCCCGCTTCGTCGCCGACCGCCTCATCGACCAGAGCGCCGCGGTGATGGGGGCAACGGCCGAGAACCTGCACGACGAGTTGCCGCACCTCACACGCGCGGCCGCAGATCGCTATGCGTTCGAGAGCCAGCGCCGTGCCGTGGCCGCGTGGGACGAGCCGCACGGGGTGTTCGCCGACACGGTTGTCCCGATGACGGTGTTCTCCGACCACGGGTGGGAGCAGGCGTCGCGAGACGAGTTCCTCCGGCCCGAGACCACCCTCGAAGGGCTCGCTGGGCTGCGGACGCCATTTCGCGCCGGGGGTCGGGTCACTGCCGGCAACTCGGCAGGGCTCACCGACGGGGCGACCGCCTGTCTACTCGCTTCTGGCTCCGCGGCCGCGGAGCTTGGCCTGAGAGCGCAGATGCGGCTCGTGGGGACGTCCTACGCAGGGGTCGAGCCGCACCTCATGGGCCTCGGCCCCGTGCCGGCGACCAAGCGCGTGCTCGAGCAAGCTGGGCTCACGCTCGACGAGGTTCAGCTCTTCGAGCTCAACGAGCCGTTCGCGGTGCAGGTCCTGAGCTGGTGTGACGGAGTCGGCCTCTCCCCGGACGATCCGCGACTCAACCCGTACGGCGGTGCAATCGCGTGTGGGCACCCACTGGCCGCAACGGGCGTGCGACTCATGGCGCAGCTCGCGTATTGCTTCCGGGCGAACCCCGACGCCCGCTACGGCCTGACGGCCCTATGCATCGGCTTCGGCATGGGCGCGGCGCTCCTGTGGGAGCGGTGCGAGTGAGGGAGTCACCGGTCACGCAGTTCTTTCTGAACAAGGTAGCGACGCGCGTGGGTCCGATCGCGCTCGTCACCATCGACAACGGCGCCGACTGGCAGAAGCCGAACACCTTCGGAGAGGCCGCACTGCGCTCGCTCGGCGAGGTCATCGCCGTCCTCGAGAGCAGCGACTGGAGCGGCATGGTGCTCACCGGCAAGCCTCTCGTGTTTGCCGCCGGCGCCGACATCGACCAGTTCCCAGGGATCACCGCCGACCAGGCACGCGCAGGCAGCCGCGCCGGCCAAGAGCTCTTTGGCCGAATCCGCGCGCTGCCGTACCCCACGCTCGCCGCCGTCAACGGCGCGGCTCTCGGCGGCGGGATCGAGATCGCCCTCCACTGCGATACGCGGGCCGTCTCCCGCTCGGTGCGTCACCTCGCGCTGCCCGAGGTGTTCCTCGGGATCTTCCCCGGCTGGGGGGGTACCCAGCTCCTGCCGCGACTGGTTGGAGCGGAGAACGCGGTCAGGATGATCGTCGACAACCCGCTCAAGCAGAACCGCATGCTGACCGCGTCGCAGGCGCACGAGCTCGGAGTGTTCGATCACCTTCTCGACCCCGTCGAATTCCTCGACGATGCCCTCGCGTTGCTCGTCTCGCGAGTCGAGCGAGGCGAGCCGAAAGCGATGTATGACGCTGATCTGAGCGATGTGACCGAGGTCTGTCGCAAGGCCCGCTCGAGAGTCGATGAGGTCGTGCACGGTGCAGCCCTGGCCCCGTATCGCGCGCTGGAGCTCATCGAAGGGGCGGCGACCTGGTCGATCGAGGAGGGATACCGGGCCGAGCAAGACGCCCTCGCGGAGCTTCTCCCAGGCCCCCAGGCCCAGGCTTCGATCTACGCCTTCGACGTCGTCGAGCGCCGCATGAAGCGCGGCCAGGCGATCCCGACGGCCGAGCCGCGAAAGATCAACCGCGTCGGAGTCGTCGGCGCCGGGCTGATGGCCACCCAGCTCGCGACACTCTTCCTTCGCAGGCTCGAGGTGCCGGTGGTGCTCACGGACGTCGACCCCGCGCGGGTGGAGCAGGCGATCGCGGCGGTCCAGTCCGACTTGGCAGGGCTCGCGGCCAAGGGACGCCTCGGCGAAGGCAAGGCGCGGTTCCTCGGCGGCCTCGTCGAGGGAGGCTCTCGAGCCGAGGCATACGCGGGCTGCGACCTCGTCCTCGAGGCGGTCTTCGAGGAGCTCGCCGTCAAGCAAGAGGTGCTCGGAGCACTCGAGGCTGCGGTCTCACCCGAGTGCCTTCTGGTCACGAACACCTCGTCGCTCTCGATCACCGAGATGACCGCCCGGCTCGAGCACCCTGAGCGCGCGATCGGCATGCACTTCTTCAACCCGGTTGCCGTGTTACCACTCGTCGAGATCGTCCGGACCCCACACACCGACGATGTGACTGTCGCGACCGCGTGGGCGGTCACCCAGAAGCTCGGGAAACGCGGGGTGCTCGTCGAGGATGCGCCCGCATTCGTCGTGAACCGCCTGCTGACGCGCCAGTCATCCGTGCTCATGCAGGCGCTGGAGAGCGGAAGCACGTTTGACGAGACCGACGAGGCCGCGCTCAGGCTTGGTCTCCCGATGCCGCCGTCGGCGCTCCTCGCCATGGTCGGGCCGAAGGTTGCGAACCACGTCCTCCACACGCTCAACCGGGCGTTCCCCGACCGCTTCCCACTCTCGCCTACGCTCGACGCGCTCGCGCAGGGCGAGTTCCCCGAGCTCGAGCCGAGTGAGGATCGCCCGAGCATCGACGAGCTCACGACGAGGATCCTCGATGCCCTTGCGGATGAGTGCCGCCATCTTCTCGACGAGGGAGTCGTCCCGTCGGCCGCAGAGATCGACGCGTGCCTCATTCTCGGGGCAGGCTTTCCGTTCTTCCGTGGCGGGATCACGAAGCATCTCGATCAGGCCGGAGTCTCCGAGCGCGTCACCGGGCGGCTGTTGGGCGATCCCTCGCGTTGAGGCAGAGAGCTCACACGGTCTCTCCAATTCCCCCATCGGGCCGCGCCGTGCGGTACTCTCCGCGGAGTCGGCACCGCTTCTCGTCGTAACGCGAGCGAGCCGGCATCCCAGAGCAACAGTAGAGGGGGCAACGGCAGGCGTCGCTGCTCTCGCATATGCAGGAATCCACGATCATCCCGACCAAGACGTCGGAGCCGGCGGAGGGCTTGCGGGCCGCCGCGCTTCGCGCCGAACAGTGGTTCGGCGAGCCGTTCCTCCATTCTGGTGAGGAGGCAGATGTCGCGCTTGCGCCCGGTACCGCGCGACGGGCAGCTCTCGACGACGCCATGGTCGAGATGGCGGAAGGAAGACGCTCACCCTCCTCGGGTTGGAAGGTGCGGTACGGGTTGATGCTCGGGCTCGAGCGGGTGCTCGCCGTTCCGGCGCCCGCGACGGCGACCGGCACCGGTCTCCGCCGCCACCAGATAGACGCCCTCGCAGGAATGCTCACCGAGCTCATCGCCGCAACCCAACGCGCAGCCGACGAGAACGGGAACGGCCACGCCGCCGCAGAGCTCGAGGATGAAGGAGAGCTCCTCGAGGACGACGAGGATCTCGATGACGGTGTCATCGACGACGGTGTCGATGACGAGCCTGGATTCGTCGGGGCGGACCCCGGCGCGTCCAGGAGATACCGCTTCCGCCACCCCACCGCCTCGGGGAAGACCATCGCCGCTGCAGGCTTTGTCGAGGCCGCCCGCAATCTCGGGATTCTGATCCTCACGCATCGCCGGCTGCTCGTCGACCAGTTCCGGCGCGACCTCACCACGGAGGGCTACGGGCCACGGCTCGTGGATGCCATCCTCACCGGTGCCGAGCCGCTCCGGCCCGACCCGATGACGATCCAGACCTACGCCTGGTTCGCCCGCCACGGAAGCGAGCTCTCACGCGACGCGTATCAGCTCGTGATCTGCGACGAGGCCCACACCGCGCTCGGTGAGAAGACGTCGGGCGCCATTCGGCAGTTCCACGAGCCGCTCTACATCGGCATGACCGCAACCGAGCAGCTCATTGCGAAGCAGGTCTCGGACGTCTTCCCGGCCTCGGTCGACGATCTCCCGCTGAACGATGCAGCACGCCGCGGCTTGATCGCGCCGCTGCGCTGTCTCCGCGTCCCTCCCGTGGCCGCGATCAACTCGGTGCCGATCGTCGGCGGCGACTTCGAGGAGCGCGCGCTCGCCGCGGCGCTCGACCATGTCGCGCTGAACCAGGCAGCGGCGAGCCTGTACCGGGATCGCTTCGGCCCGACCCCAGGGATCGTCTACGCGGCCGGTGTCGACCACGCCTACAACCTTGCGCAGGAGTTCCGCGCAGCCGGCATCAAGGCGACCGCGGTCTCGGGACGGACCCCGCCGCGCGAGCTCGCCGAGACGCTCGCGGCCTACGAACGCGGCGAGATCAACGTGCTCATCAACGCACAGCTGCTCGCCGAGGGCTGGAACTCACCTCGCGCGACGGTGTGCATGCATCTTGCGCCGACCGCGTCGAAGCGCGTGTACCAGCAGCGCATCGGTCGGATCATGAGGACACACCCGCGGAAGGAAGCCGGAGTCGTGGTCGACTTCGCGCCGAAAGGGGCAACGCACTCCGACCGGGTCGTCTCACTGCATTCCCTCCTCGACGCGGACTTCTACCGCGAGGGCGCGCGGGTTACCCCTGCTCCTCGGCGGCGATCGTCGAGACGCGCCCGGAGGCGCCTCTCGCCGGCACCGTGGCTCGTTCCGGTCACGCAGGACGTCCGCCGCCGGCTCGCGGTTATCCAGCGCGAGTGGCAGCGGATCGACCCGAAGTTCCTGGATGACGACGAGCAGCGCTACTGGGGCACGATCGCCGGGCGCCAGATCCGGTTCGATCAGCGCGCCGAGTTCGCCCGCAAGTTCGCGGAGGGGCGGGCGGGGAAGGGGGCGCTCGAGACGTTCCTCTCCGTCTGCGCCGCCGAGAATCCCAACCGTCGGCTCCGCATGACCGCTCTTGCCGATCGTGTCGCGACCCCGGTCGAAAGGGCCGACTTCGACGACCTCGTGACGCTGGTCACGCAGGCGCCGCCCTGGGAGAAGGATCGCGCAGCAGGCGTGCGGATCCTCCTGCGTGCGATCGGAGACGGCAAGGCGACCGCACCCGATCAGATCCTTCAGCGTTGGACCTGGAAGCTGACCCGGTCGGTGCGCAAGACGCTCGACCGCAAAGCCAGCCAGGAGTTTCCCGAGGGCAAGCGACTTCTCGGAGCGGTCGCGAACTCGCGCGGAAACCGTCACGAGGAGAACATCGCGCAGCTCGCCAAGATCGCGAGAGCGCTTCCGCTCACCGTCGGCGCAGCCCTACTCGCCTCGGCGGAGGGCTACACCCCCCGAGCGACCTCACTACTCGATACCGCCCGTGAGGATCTCGGCGCCATCGAGGAGATCGCGGGCGCGCTCGCGGATGATCTCCCGGCGCCCAAGGCACCCGCGCGGAAGACGCGGCGGCGACGTAAGAAGCGCCGGGGCCCTGCCGCTCCTGGAGCGACACCGACGCCCGACGGTGGGACTGAGCCCCCGGCGACGCCAGACGGCACGCCTTCCGGGGACGAGGGCGGTGTCACGGTTGCGAACGACGACGGCATCGCGACATCGACTTCTGAGAGCGGGCCAGCAGCCGATTCGGAGAAGCCGGAACCGGACAAGCCGGCGTCGACTCGCCGCCCCAGGCGATCACGCAGGCCCTCACGGCCGGCCGCAACCGGGGAAGGCACGCCCAGATCGGGCGGCACCAGCGACGAAGCGCCGCAGCAGGCCGTCGACACCAACGCGGTACCCCCGGTGAGGGAGGGCTCTCACGAGGCTCCGCCGGGTGACGCCTTCATTCCGGACGACCGCGCCGCCTGACCCACCTATTGTTCGGCACATGGCCGAAAGCCCCGAGGAGTTCTTCAGCCGCGTCCGCACTGCAGCCGACGCCGATGGGCGCCTGCCGATGCCGGAGGTCGACACCTGGGACACCTTCCCGTTCGAGGGCGAGCTCCGCGTGCGCCCGCTCGTCCCACCCACTGAGCTCGAGCCGGCCCGCAGCGGCGAAGCGGCCGGTTCGGAGTGCCCGGCGTGTGCAGACGGAGCTGAGAAGGCCATCTG
The DNA here is from genome assembly GCA_963724655.1 of uncultured Actinomycetes bacterium. Classification (GTDB taxonomy): domain Bacteria; phylum Actinomycetota; class Thermoleophilia; order Gaiellales; family Gaiellaceae; genus Gaiella. The sequence continues at coordinate 19,052 of CAVRVG010000002.1, forward strand.
GAGCGACGACAACTGGCTCCTCCTCCCCTTCGCGGACAGCGGGCTTCCGGTGGTGGTCGTTCTCGAGCCGCGGGCACATCTCGACTTCAAGGAGCTCGACGGGGAGCTGGCCGCGGAGCTCGGGCCGATGCTCATTCGCGTCGAACGCGCAATTCACACGATCGGCGAGATCGGTCGTGTTCATATCGGGAAGTGGGGAGACGGGAGCTACCACGCACACGTCTGGTTCTTCGCCCGTCCCGCCCGCCTCCCGCAGCTGGTCGGAAGCTTCACGTCGATCTGGTACGACGTGCTTCCGCCACTTCCCGACGAGCTTCGGCTCGACAACCTCCGGGTCGTTGCGCACGCGATGGCTGCGGAGGGTGGGCGTCGCCCACCTGTAACCGCCGCTACTGCTCGGTCGGCCCTTCCGGCTCGTCTCTGCGGTGCTCGTGCTCTCGTAAGAAGCGGGTGAGCTCGGCGGCCAGCGACTCCCCGGTCGGCAGCTCGCCGTCCTCCGCGAAGTGCTCGATCGTGTCCGCTCTGCGCTCGAGCTCCTCGACGTACGCCAGAGTGTCGGCATCCGACGCGACCGCCTCGGACACCTGAGTCGAGTACGCCTCCTCGGCCTCGGCAAGCTCAGCGAGGTCGAGAGAGACGCCGAGAAGCTCCGAGAGCTTGCTGCACAGCGCCTTGGCGGCACGGGGGCTGGGCGCCAGCGAAACGTAGTGCGGGACGGCGGACCAGAGGCTTACCGACCTGAGCCCCGCCTCGCGGCAGGCGTCGTGAAGCACCCCGACGATTCCCGTTGGGCCTTCGTAGCGCGACATCTGCAGCCCGAGCTCCTCGACGAGCGCGGGATCCGTCGCCGCCCCGGTCACGGGCGCCGGGCGCGTGTGAGGAACGTCCGCGAGCAGCGAGCCGAGCGTCACGACGAGCTCGATCTCCAGTTCGCTCGCAAGGTCCGTGATGACTCGGGTGAACCTCCGCCAACGGTAGTTGGGCTCGACGCCGATCAACACCACCGCGTCGCGGTCGGCCCCCGGGATCGACCCGTGGAGAAACTCGATCTCGGGCCACTCGATCCGGCGAGTGAGACCCTCATCGAGCGTGACCGTCGGGCGAACGGTCTGGAAGTCGAGGAAAGCCTCCGGGTCGATGTCGGCGAACCGGGTGGCATCCCACTGCCTCGCGAGATAGCCGGCGGCGAGCGTAGCCGCCTGACCACCGTCGTTCCAGCCCGCGAACGCGGTGATCAGCACCGGACGGCGCAGCTTGGGGCGCTCCGTGATGCGAAGCTCAGCGTCCATCGTCGAAGCCTAGAGGCTTGGTGTGGGTTTGGGGTGCGTTCGGGGTGGTTCTGCGCCAAGCAGCGCTGCCGGAGCGGGGCGCGTCAAGGCTGGTGGCCTTGGTGCGACCCGATCCGACAGCGATACGACGCGCGCAGGGCCGCATCCGGACGTGCCCGAAAACCCACATCAAGCCTCTAGCTGGTTGGTTTCGAATCGGGCGCGCGCCAGTGGGGCAGGCGGGCGCCAAAGCGCGTAGACGACCGCGATCGTTCCAGCCCAGATCACAGCCGCGAGCGTGACGTGAACCAGGACGAGCCCCCAGGGAAGGGCGTTTCGGTACTGCACCTCGCCAAGGATCATCTGCGTGCAGACGACGACGAACAGCAACGACCCGAGGCGGGCGACACCCGGCAACGCGTGCCGCAACCGGATCACGAACCAGCCAACGACGAGAAGGCCGATGCCGTAGACCGCAGCCGCGCGGACATGGACGTAGACCGTGTCGGTGATCCCGAGGCCAAGCCGCTCGACCTCGGAGTCCGCCCCGGGGTGAGGGCCTGATGCCGTGACGATCGCTCCCGAGACGATCATCACCGCACAGGCGGCGATGCCCACGCCGGCGACGGCCTTGAGCCACCCTGGCGCCGCAGACGACGCCCGCCCGGCGTGGTTGCTCCAGGCCTCCAGCACCAGCACGACCGCAAGCCCGACGACGACGAGCGCGAGCAGGAAGTGGGACATCACCGCGAGCGGGTGCAGCTCGAGGATCACGGTCAGCCCACCGAGCGGGATCTGCGCGACCGTCCCGAGGAATGCGAACAGGGCGACGCGCCTCACCCATTGCTGGACTCCTGGCGTTGCCCGCGAGACGAGCCACGCGAGCAACGACATCGTGATGCCGATCAGCGCGACGACGCGATTCCCGAACTCGATGAACGCGTGATACCCCTGCGCCGGGAACGGGAGATCGCCACAGCGGGGCCAGTTGTCGCAGCCAAGCCCCGACCCCGTGAGCCGGACGAAGGCACCCGAGGTGACGACGACTGCAAGCGTCGCCAGCGAAGCGATTGCCACCTTGAGAAAGCGAGCAGAGGATCCTTCACGGAAGGTAAGCCGAATGCTCACTGCGCGGATGCTGAGCCACGGAGGTCAACACCCGTCCCGTCCTCGACCGCTCCGATCCGCCACAGCTCGAGCCCCGCCGCCTCGAAGCTCGCCTGGAGCACCGGCACACGCTCGGCCGGAAGCGTGATCAGGAGCCCACCAGCCGTCTGAGGGTCGTACGCGAGCGTCTCGAGCTGCGGGGCGGCGGTCGAGGAGACATGAGACCCCGCAAACTCGCGGTTTCTCCGGTCGCCACCGGTCTTGACTCCAGACTCTGCGAGCTCGATCGCTGCTGGGAGCGCGGGTAGGCGGTCGGCCTCGAGCACGATGCGAACGCCCGACCGCGACGCGGTCTCATAGGAGTGCCCGAGAAGCCCAAACCCCGTGACGTCCGTGACGGCGTTGGGAGAGAAGGGCCGGAGCACGTCGGCCGCGGCACGGTTCGAGGTGGTCATCGCTGCGACGGCTGCATCGTGCGCGCCGGGAGGATCGCAGGCGTCGCGACGTGCCTGAAGCACGAGCCCCGTTCCGAGCGGCTTCGTCAACAGCACGGCATCACCGGGCCTCGCGCCGCTCTTGACCCACACGCCGTCCGGGTGAACGAGCCCAACGACCGCGAGCCCGTACTTCGGCTCGTCATCCCGGATCGTGTGCCCGCCGGCGAGGATCCCGCCGGCGGCTGTGACCGCGGCGGCAGCGCCGGCGAGGATCTCGCCGAGCATCTCCGTGGGGAGCTCCTCCGGGAAAGCCGGTGACCGACAGCGCAAGCAGCGGGGAGCCACCCATCGCGAAGACGTCGTTGAGCGCGTTCGTCGCGGCGATCTGACCGAAGGTCCAGGGGTCGTCGACGACGGGCGGGAAGAAATCGACCGTGAAGACGAGCGCCCGCTCGTCGTCGAGCCGATACACCGCGGCGTCGTCCGCCGGATCCAGCCCGACGAGAAGATCAACCGCATCCGCCGGAACGATCCCGGCCAGCAGCGTTTCGAGCCTTGCGGCCGAGTACTTGGCCGCACAACCACCGGCCTTGGCAAGCGACGTGAGGGTCGATTCCGTCACCTCAACGAGTCTAGGGGCTTGGTGTGGGACGGGGGTGCAGGCCGCTGTCGTGCGTGCCGTCATCCCACATCAGGCCCCTCAATGCGGGCTCCTGGCGGCGCCGGCGAAAGGTGAAGGGAACGTCCGCCCCGGGGCGAACAATGGTTTCGGACGGAGACACCTCCCCAAGAAGCGTCTCCTCTCCCCGATCCACCGAAGGCCGCCGTTCCCCTCGGCGGCCTTCGTTATTCAGGGGACGTTGCGCCGCGAGAGCGAACCGCAGCGCGAGAGGAGCAACCCGCTAGGGCTCGAGAACCCCCATCGGGCCCTCGCCGGTCGTCAGCCCGGCCCTGCCGTAGTGCTCGAGCTTCGCGCGCGAATCGTCGATATCGGGCACGCGCATGGTCAGCTGGCCGATGCGGTCGAGCGGCCCGAAGGCGGCGTCCTCGACCCGTTCCATCGAGAGTCGCTCAGGGCGATACGTGGCGTTCTCGGAGCGGGTGTCGAGGATCGTGTAGTCGTCGCCGCGGCGCAGCTCGAGGGTGACCTCGCCACTCACGACGGAGCCGATCCAGCTACAGAGGCTCTGGCGGAGCATGAGGGCCTGAGGGTCGAACCAGCGGCCCTCGTAGAGGAGGCGCCCGAGGCGCCTCCCCTGGGTGCGATACGCATCGAGACTCGCCTCGTTGTGGATCGCGCTCAGGAGGCGCTCGTAGGCGACATGGAGGAGGGCCATGCCGGGCGCCTCGTAGATCCCGCGGCTCTTTGCCTCGATGATCCGGTTCTCGATCTGGTCGGACATCCCGAGGCCGTGGCGGCCGCCGATCGCATTTGCCTCGAGGACGAGCTCGACCCGGTCAGCGAACCCGACCCCGTTCAACTCGACCGGCCAGCCACCCTCGAAGACCACGGAGACCGTCTCGCTCTCGATCGCGGTCTCTGCCTTCCAGTGCGCGACCCCCATGATCGGCTCGACGATGTGCATCGAGCGATCGAGCGCCTCGAGCTCCTTCGCCTCGTGGGTCGCCCCCCAGATGTTGGCATCGGTCGAGTAGGCCTTCTCGGTGCTTGCGCGATAGGGAAGCCCGCGCTCGAGCAGCCACTCGCTCATCTCCGTTCCGTCCCCCCAGCTCCTCGACGAACAGCGGGTCGAGCCACGGCTTGTAGATCCGCAGCTTCGAGTTCACGAGCAGCCCGTACCGGAAGAACCTCTCGATGTCGTTGCCCTTGTAGGTCGACCCGTCGCCCCAGACGTCGACGCCGTGCTCTTGCATCGCGTGGACGAGCATCGTGCCGGTGACCGCACGGCCGAGCGGGGTGGTGTTGAAGTACGTCCTGCCGCCGGTCGCGATGTGGAACGCGCCGCACTGCAGCGCGACGAGACCCTCGTGGACGAGCTGGGAGCGGCAGTCGACCAGGAGCGCCTCCTCGGCGCCGTAGGCCTTCGCCCGGTCGGGAACCCCGGCGATGTCGTCTTCGTCGTATTGGCCGAGATCGGCCGTGAGCGCGTACGGAATCCCGCCTTTCTCCCTGATCCAGGCGACCGCGACGGACGTGTCGAGCCCTCCTGAGAATGCAATGCCGATGCGCTCGCCAACCGGCAGCTCGGTGAGGATGTGCGACACGCCGTGATTAAAGACGCTCGAGCACACCGACGTGAAACGGACCGGCGTCGGTAATCGAGGCCCTGACGCGCCAGCCCGCGCTCTCGGCGAGCTCGGCCATCTCACCAGGTGAGACGAAGAGGTAGTTGAACCACGGAGTCGTGAGGTTGCGATGCCGGACTCGAAGCCGAAGCTGTCCTGGTGCTCGGCCCTGCTCACGATTGCGATCGTGGTAGGCCAGGTGCAGCGGATCCTCTGTTCGACAGAGATCGACGCTCGCCGCAATGACGCGACCGCCGGGGGAAACGATCTTGCGCAACGCCCGAAGCAGCCTGGGCACCCGGGCCGCGGTCCCGAACAGGCCGAAGTTATTCCCGAACATCGCGATGGTGTCGAATGAGCCGAGCGTGTCGCCGAGTGCTTCGAATCGCATTTCATGAGCGACAAGGCCTCGTTCGCGCGCAACCGCAACCGCCCCCTTCGAGACGTCCACGCCAACGACCTCGAGCCCACGCGCGGCGAGCTCGGCGCCAAGACGACCCGGGCCGCAGCCGACATCGAGAACCCGCCCTCGGATCCACCGAAGGGCTCGCCGTTCGACGGCTACCCACTCACGGCGCGGCGCGAGGTAGTTGAACCGCCCGACCGCGATGTAGCCGTCGTCGCGCTCGACGATCTCGAAAGGGCTCCCACCTTCGAACTGCTCCCGCACGAGCGCGCCGAACGCGTCTCCGACGATCACTTCACGGCCTTGGCCGCGGCCTCGAGCTCACCGAGCGAGAAGGCGCCTTCGAGCTTCGTGCGGACGATGCCCGTGCGGTCGACGACGAAGGTGAACGGCTCGGTCGGCAGGTTCCACTTGTCGACCCACACGTTCACTCCCCGCGAGGGATCGTTGTCTTCGTAGATCTCGATGTGGATGAACCGGACTCCCGAGCCGACGAGGTTCTTCCGCGCTGCGGAGACGACATCGACGACGGGCCCACAGGTGCGCGTCTGGCAGAACTCCGGCGTGGCGAACGAGACGACGAACGGCTCCTTCGCAGCCAGCGCCTCTGCCACCGAGCGCTCGTAGAGCGCGCGATCGGGCTTGCGGGCGGTGGTCAGCTCGTCGAGATCGCCGCCGGTGGAGCGGAGCGTCGGTGACTCGACGGGGATTGCTGGATCACCGATCGCCGGGGCCGCGCTCGTCTTGCCGACCACGATGTCCCCCAACGCCTGAATCGGCTTGCCGCCGATGGGCTCGGCCATGTACCAGTACTTCCCCGGCCCCGGGAGGTTCACCGTCGCGACGTAGATGTTCCCCGCGTCGGCCGTCTCGCCGCCGGGCACGCCGATCGGCTCGAGTGTGGCGGTGGTGGTCGCGAACGGGACCGCGGTGAGCGAACGGGCGAGGTAGACCTTTGCGGTCGGACGCTCGACGAGCTCCTCGCCGTCGCGGACGATCAGGAACGAGATGCGGTTCGGGCCAGGCGCGTAGTCGGACGTCCCGGGGACGACCGCAACGTCCTCACCCGGCGCATGCCAAAGCGCCTCCAGGGTTTCCCCTGGAGGCGCTGGTGAGTCCGTACTCTCGACTCCTCCGTTTCCACCACCACAGGCCGCGGCGAGAAGCGGAAGGAGGATGACGATGAGGGCCGCAGTGGGGCGCATCTACGCCCATTGTGGACCCCGCAGCGCCTCAGTCGCCGTCCGACCAGGTGCGAGCACCCGGTTTGACCTTCGCCAGGAACGCCGCGAAGAGGGCGAGGTTCGCAAGAAGCAGCATCAGCCGCGCGCGAGACATGGGAGGTCCTCCTTTCTCAGAAACGGATGGCTCGGAGTGCCTCAGCGGCATTCCGATACAGCCGCGCTGCCTCACGGGCGTCTCCCCGACGCTCCGCAAGATCTCCCAGCGCGACCCACGCCCCCGCCCTGTGGCCGACCGACGACATCTGCTCGAACGTGTCGTCAGCCGCCCTGAAGCACTCCTCGGCCTCGTCGAGCCGACCCCGCTCGAGAAGAGACCGCCCGAGCACGAGGCTCGACTGCCCGATCTCGTCGAGGAAGTCCTCGCGACCTTCGAGGAGTGCAAGCGCCTTACGCGCATACTCGTCCGCAAGCTCGTTGTCGCCGAGGTGCAGATGCACCGAGGCCAGGCTTCCCAGGGCCTGTCCCGCATCCGGCTGCGAGCCGGCTTCGACGGCGAGTGCGAACGACGCGTTCAGGTGCTCGATCGCCTGCTCGGGCTTGCCGAGCAGGAGCTGCAAACCACCCAGGTTGAGCATCAGGCGGCCCGTCGTGCGTTCGTCATTGAGCTCCTGATAGATCGCCCGAGCCTGCTGCGCGTACTGGCGCGACAGGATGAGGTGCCCCATCTGCTCCGCGACGAGTGAAGCCTGGAAGTACGTGCCCGCCACGACCCGCGGGTTGTCCATGCCGCGCGCAAGCTCGAGCGCGAGCTCGACGTCCTCTCGGGCCGCCTCGAAGTCGCGCTGGCGGCGGCGGCAGCGAGACCGCCACGACAACGCCCGCGCCTTGAGGAGGTCGGAGGGAAGCTCCGACTTGTCGATGAGCGACAGCGCCTCGTCGAACAGGGCGACCGCCGTCGCGATGCTCGACAGCTTGTACCGGCAGCATCCAAGCCGGAAGAGCACGTCGGCGCGATCGAGATCCGAGAACTGCGCCAGCTCGGTCAGCTCGCGCGCGACCTGCAGCACCTCGAGCGCCCCACGCGGGTCGCCGTTCTGCATGCGCGCCCAGCCCTCGCCGGCAAGCGCGCGTACCTCGAGCTCGGCCGAGTAGGTCGGCCCGACGGCCGCCCTGGCCGTGCCGAACTCGACGATCGCGTCGTCGTAGGCGTGTGCCTCCGAGAGCGCCTCCGCCCGGGCGAGCTTTGCCTCGACCCGGTCGCGGACGTCCGTGGCAACGCCGCGCCGAAGGAACTCGGCGTCGACGCTGAGCCGGGTCGCAAGCCATCCGATCGTCTCCTCGGTCGGGCGCGTCTTGCCGCGCTCGATCTGGCTCACGTACTCCTTCGAGAACCTGTCCCCTGCAAGTTCTGTCTGTGTGAGGCCGGCGGCGAGCCGCAACGAGCGCACGCGCTCTCCGAGACGAGACGCGACCTGTGGCGTCACGGTGGCGGTCACCTGGGTCATGCCAGCTTCACTCAACGTGCTGTCGCCTCTCCCGTCCCTCCCCCAACCGGGGGATCTCACCCGTTCAGATGAGGGAAGTTACAGTGAAGTAAGAATAGCGTAAATCACTTGACCGAGGTACTTGACTTTTCAGGACATGTCCCTTACAGTCGATTTCACCGACGTAGCAGGTCAACGCCAAGACCTGCATACGGGGCGAACCGAGCGGGGACAGGTGTCGATCGGGAGAACAACGTGACTGGGCCGCAGAGTCACGAGCTCACATCGACATCCCGTAGGGGATAGCCCACTCCGAGACGCCCCCGGGAGCCGCAGCCGGGGGCGTTTCACTGCGTGGGGGGAAACCTGCGGTTTCCCCCACGGGGCCCCCTTCCCTTGCGGGCACCACGTCGGGCCAGAGGCGCGAGAACGCGCGAAGGTATGTCCGCCGCCTCGCCGCTGGTCCGATAGAGATGACGCATGGCGGCGCGTCGCGAGGGGCTCGACGGGTTCGGGGCGGGCTTCCGCTCGATGACGCCGCTTTGGCTCGGCGTGATTCCCTTCGGGCTCGCATACGCGGTGACCGCCAGGGAGGCCGGGCTGTCGGTCGTCGAGACGCAGGCCCTGTCGCTGTTCGTCTTCGCCGGCAGCGCCCAGGTGAGCGCCGCCGGTCTCTTCGCGGCGGGAGCCGGCGGCTTCTCGATCGTCCTGACGACGTTCCTGCTGAACGTCCGCCACGTCCTCTACGGCCTCTCGCTCTCCCAATCGCTGAAGCTCACCCGCACGCAGATTCCGGTCGCGGGTTTCTTCCTCACCGACGAGGCGTTCGGCGTCGCCTCCGCACGTGGCGCACGGACGTTCCGCACGCTCCTCGGCACCGAGCTCAGCCTGTTCCTCACCTGGAATCTCGCGACGCTCGTCGGAGCGTTCTCGGCCTCGGCGATCCCCGACCCCGAGAAGCTCGGCGTCGACGTGGTCTTTCCCCTCGCCTTCCTCGCACTCCTCATCCCCCTCCTGCGGACGCGAATCGAGCTGGTTGTCGCGGTGGCGTCGGGCCTGCTCGCGTGGGTCATCTCGCGCTCGCTGACGGGCGGGCTCCCGATCCTCGTGACCGGGGTGGCAGGGGCGTTGCTCGGGGCCTGGCTCACACGCGGCTCGACCGAATCGCCCGAACGGGATCTCGACGACGCAGTGCGAGAAGTCGCATGACCTTCTGGCTGACCGTCGCGGGGATGACCGCAGTGACCTTCGGCTCGCGCCTTGCGGGGTTGACGCTCCGGGCCGAGCTGCCCGCGTTTTGGATCCGCTTTCTTCACTTCGTCCCGATCGCGGTCTTCGCCGCACTGGTCACGCCGTCCCTTCAGGGCGCGCGCGACGAGGGCGAGATCCGGATCGCCGCCGCCGTCGCGACCGCCGTGGTCGCGTGGAAGACCCGCAATCTCGGGCTCGCACTCGGCGCGGGTCTGGCCGTGTTCTGGCTCCTCCGCGTGCCGTTCTAGACGCCTGAGAGCCAGCGGTGCCGCTCGCGACCGATCGCCTCGAGCTCGGTCGGGCTGATCACACCGCCGAGCCGATCGGCCACCGAGCGCAGGAGCCCACCTGCGACGAAGATCCACGCCTCGGCCTCGGGATCCCGGTCGGCCGGAATCGTCCCCGCGGCCTGCTGCGCGCGGAAGAGGTCGGCGATGAATCCGTGCACCTCGAGCATGTGCTGGCGCACACCGTCGCGAACGGCATCGTTGTCGCCTGCACCGGTGAGCCCCTGGATCCAGAGGTTCGGCATCCGAGGGCTCTCCCACGGGGAGCGCATCTCGGCCGGAGCAAGCTCCGCACCGGTCGCCTGGCGGGCGAATTTCTCCTCGACGACGAGCCGCACCTCATCCCAGGCGGCGTCGAGGCACGCGAGCCAGAGGTCACGCTTCGACGCGAAGTGCCGGTAGAGGATCGGCTCCGACACACCTGCCGCGCGGGCGATCTCGGCGGTCGTCGCACCCGCGTAGCTCGAGGTCGTGAACACCTCGAGCGCCGCTTCGATCAATGCGGCGCGGCGCTCGACCGCGGGTAGACGCTCGCGCGCGTGGCGTGCCCGCCCGTGCGCAGTGACTCCGCGCTCCACCCTCATGCCGACTCGGCCGCCTGCGCAACCGTCGTCGCGACAGGCTCGTTCTGGCGGACGAGGAGGAATGCGACGACAGCGCCGACGAACGCGATCCCAGCGGCGACGAGCAATGCGGCATGGAAGCCCGCGAGGAAAGTGTCGAGGGGTGTCGCGCCCGAGCGCGAGACCATGATCGCGCCCATCAAGGCGACCCCGATCGACCCACCGACCTGCCGGAACGCATTGAGCACCGCCGAGCCGACTCCGGCCTTGTCGACGGGAACCGACTTCATCGCCGCAGCGGTAGCCGGGGTCATCGTCATCGCTATCCCGAAGCCGCCGAGCAGCAGCGCAGGGAGCATCGACAGGAACGTCGACGATTCATCGAGACGCGAGAAGAGCAGCAGCTGGATGGCGACCAGGACCATGCCTCCGGTCATCAGGAACCGGGAGCCGACGCGGTCGGCGAGGCGGCCCGCCTGCGGGGCGATGAGGATGATGAGGATCGTCATCGGGAGGAATGCAGCGCCTGCTTGCACGGCCGAGAAGTCGAGGACGTTCTGCATGTAGAGGGAGACGAAGAAGAACACCCCGAACATCGAGAGCGCGACGAGCAGAAGCACGACGTTTGCTCCGACATAGGTCGACGAGCGGAACAGCGTGAGGTCGAGCATCGGCACCTTCTGGTGGCGCTCGAGGAGGATGAAGCTGCCGAGTGCCACGGCCGCGAGGGCGAAGACGAACAGGATCCGGGGCGATGTCCAGCCATACGTGTTTGCCTCGATCAGCCCATAGGTGAGCGCGAACAGGCCAATCGCCGACGTCGCGAGCCCGGGGACGTCGAAGCGCTGCACCGCGGACTCGTCGCGGGACTCGTCGATGAGCAGGAAGCTCGCGGCGATGCCGACGATTCCGACCGGGACGTTGACGAAGAAGACCCAGTGCCAGCTGAGGTGCTGGGTGAGCAGCCCGCCGGCGAGAGGGCCAATCGCAAGGGCCATCGCGGAGACACCCGCCCAGATCCCGATCGCGGTTCCGCGTTGACGGGGCGGGAAGGTGGCCGTGATGATCGAGAGAGAGGCCGGGTTCATGAGCGCGGCGCCGGCCCCCTGCGCAATGCGGGCGGCGATGAGCATCGAGCCGCTGTCGGCGAGCCCGCACCAGAGCGAAGCCAGCGTGAAGGCGGCCATCCCGATCACGAAGATGAGGCGCCGCCCGAACATGTCGGCGAGCTTGCCGCCGATGAGCATGAGCGCCGCGAAGGTGAGTGCGTACCCGGTTACGACCCACTCGAGCTCTGAGATATCGACGCCGAGGTCGTCCTGGATCGTAGGCAGCGCGACGTTCACGACGGTGTTGTCGAGCATGATCATGAAGAGGCCGAACGCGACGGCGGCAAGTGTCCACCATTTCCTGCGCTCGCCCTGAAAGAGACTTGGTGACATTGGAGCCCCCGCGAGAGATTGAAGTTAGCGGCTACTAAGTTAGCATGCGCTAGCTTGTCCGCGTCGAGCCGAGGCTCCGTGCGTACGCCTCGAAGGGCTCGAGGGCGGCGGGGTTCGCAAGCGCGTCGCGGCTCAGCGCCTCATCGGTCGGAAGGCCCATGAGGATGCGCTTCACCGGAAGCTCGAGCAGCTTGCCCGAGAGCGTCCGCGGCACCTCCGGCACGTGCCGGATCTCGTCGGGGAGGTGACGCGGCGAGCAGTCGGCGCGAAGCCGCGCGCGGACGCGCTCGACGAGCGCGTCCGCCAACGCCACACCGGGACGGAGCACGACAAAGAGGACCATCCAGCCGTCGGTGCCGGTGCGAGGGAGGTCGACGACGAGCGCGTCCACGATCTCGTCGAGCGTGAGGATGCTCCGGTAGAGCTCCGCCGTTCCGATCCGCACGCCCGCGCGGTTGATCGTCGCGTCGGAGCGGCCGCTGATGATCGCCGTGCCGCGGCTTGTGATCTCGATCCAGTCGCCGTGCCGCCAGACGCCGGGAAACTCGTCGAAGTAGCTCGTCCGATAGCGACTCCCGTCGGGGTCGTTCCAGAAGAAGAGCGGCATCGACGGGAGCGGCGCGGTGATCACGAGCTCGCCGACCTCGTCGACAAGAGGTCGACCAGCGGGGCTCCACGACTCAATGCGGGCACCGAGCGAGCGCGCCTGGAGCTCCCCTCGCGTGACGGGCAAGGTCGGCACCCCACCGACGAAGGCGGTGCAGACATCGGTCCCACCGGAGGTCGAGAAGACCCAGAGCTCCGGCCCGAGCTGTGCGTAAAGCCAGTCGAACGCTTCGGGAGCAAGCGGTGAGCCCGTCGAGCCCACCGCCCGCAGCCGCGCGAGCGACCGGCTACGCCGGGGCCTGACTCCGCCCTTCATGCACGCCGAGACGTACGCGGCGCTCACACCGAGGATCGAGACGTCAGCAGTCTCGGCAAGATCCCAGAGCCGGTCGAGATCGGGAGTGGCGGGACTGCCGTCGAACAGCACGATCCCGGCGTCGGTCGTCAGGCCGCCCACGAGGAAGTTCCACATCATCCACCCGGTCGTCGTGAACCAGAGGATCCGGTCATCGGCGTGCAGGTCGACGTGGAGCACGAGCACCTTCATGAGCTCGAGCAGGACACCCCCATGCCCATGGACGATCGCCTTGGGAGGCCCTGTCGTTCCCGAGCTGTAGAGCACCCACAGTGGGTGAGCGAAGCCGACCTGCGCGAACTGGAGTGGCCGTTCGGGGTCGAGCGCGAGGAGCTCTTCCCAGCCATGCGCACTCCGGATGCCGTCGAGTGGCGCCACGGGGTCGAGATAGCGGATGACGACGGTGTGCTCCACCGACGGGAGCTGTGCGAGGAGGCTGGCGACGACTTCGCGGCGATCGAAGTCTCGACCGGCATACCGGTAGCCGTCGACCGCGAGGAGGACCTTTGGCTCGATCTGGGTGAACCGGTCAGCGACGGCGCGCAAACCGAAATCCGGCGAGCAGCTCGACCAGATCGCACCGAGCGAGGCGCACGCAAGTAGCCCGACGACGGCCTCGGGCACGTTTGGCAGGTAGGCGGCGACGCGATCGCCTTCAGAGACGCCGAGCGCTCGGAGGCCGGCTGCGGCCCGCGCAACCTGGGCGCGGAGCTCACCCCGGCTCAGCTCAGCGAGTGGGCGAAGCTCCGATGCATGGAGGATCGCGACGGCGTCATCGGCGCCGTGAGCCACACAGTGCTCTGCGAAGTTCAGCCGCGAGCCCGGGAACCATTCGGCACCCGGGAGTGCGCGTGAGCCGAGCACGCGCTCGTACGGCACGGACGCCCGAATCCCCAGGTACTCCCAGAGCGAGCCCCAGAACCCTTCGAGGTCGTCCACCGACCACTGCCAGAGAGCGGCGTAGTCGGCGAACGCGCGCCCGTGGGCCCGCTCGAGCCATTCCTCGTAGGCCGCGAGGTTCGTCCGGGCGACCTGATTCGCATCGGGCCGCCAGAGGATCTCGGGAGCGGGACGGCTCATGACCGGATCATGCTGGGCTGCGCGGTCGGGCGCTTCGTGATCCGTACGATTGAAGGGTGCCCGTCTTCATCTGCCCGAACTGTCGTCAGCGCTCCGTCGATCTGGACGGGCTCGAGGGATTCTCGACCCAGGCGGCGCAGTGCCGGAGCTGCGGGTTCGGGTTCCTCTTCCAGCTGCTCGAGGACTACTACCCCGCTCCGGCGACCGGGTTCGTCGTCTGCGACGCCGAGTCCCGGGTGCTCGGGGTGGGTCGCGGGGTCTTCGAGGCAACCGGGTTTCGCGAGGCCGATCTGATCGGCCGGGACGTCGCTCAGGCGTTGGCGCTTTCCGATTCGGAACCGATCGCGATGGTGCGCGAGTGGGGCGTCCGTCAGCTCGGGAAGAGCATGTCCCTCACCACCAAGTCGGGCCTCCGCAAGACGGTGACCCTCGACCTCTTTCCCGCCTACGACGACGATGGTGGGTTGCTCATGGCGCTCACACCCGTCTAGATGGTTGGTCGGTGATTGGGGTGCGTTCGGGGGCGTCCACGACCAAGCAGCGCGTCGTGACCGTCTGCGGTAGTACCGGAGTTGTACGACTCGGAGACGAGCGCGACGCGCTGCGCCGTGTCGTGGGCGTCATCCGGACGTGCTCGAATTACCGATCAACCATCTAGATGGTTGGTCGGTATTGCGAGGCCTGGAGGCGGTACAGCTCGGCGTAGAGGCCGTCGAGGGCCATCAGCTCCTCGTGCGTGCCGCTCTCGACGACCCGGCCGTCGTCGAGCACGAGGATCAGGTCGGCCATCCGCACGGTCGAGAAGCGGTGCGAGACGAGCAGCGTGATCGCGCCCGACGCGCGGCCGCGCCTCGCGGGCGGTCTGCGGCGTACTGCTCGAAGAGCACGTGCTCGGCGTGCGCGTCGAGCGCCGCGGTCGGCTCGTCGAGCAGCAGGACGAGCGGGCGGCTCGCGCATCATCGTCCGGCCGAGCGCGAGCTTCTGCCACTGGCCGCCGGAGAGCTCGCTGCCGTTCGACCACGTCCGCCCGAGCGGCGTCTCGAGGCCGTCCGGGAGCGTGGCGACGACGTCGGCCGCGTGCGCGCGCTCGAGCGCGGCCTCGACGACCGGCGTCGCGTCGAGGTTCGGCAGGTCGCCGACGCCGACGGTCTCGCGGGCGAGCACCTCGAGCCGCGCGAAGTCCTGGAAGCCGGCGGTCAGGTCGCTCGCGCCACTCGGCGAGCTCGAAGCGGCGGATGTCCTCGCCGTCGAGCGTGATCGCGCCGCCGGTCGGCTCGTAGAAGCGGCCGATCAGCTTGACGAGCGTCGTCTTGCCGGCGCCGTTCTCGCCCACGAGCGCGACGACGCGCCGGCCGGCAGGCGCAGGTCGACGTCGCGCGAGCAGATCGGCGGTCGGAGCCGGGGTAGCGAGAACGAGACGCCGCTCGAACGCGAGCCCGTCCTCGATCGCCGTCGGGCACGGGCAGGTCGGGCTCGCGCGACGGCGCCTGGCGCGCGACGCGGCGTCGCGCAGCCAGTTGAGCGCCGTCGACGGCGCGCATCATCGACTGCATCTGGTTCGTGAGCAGGACGATCGCCGCGGTCTGGATCGTGATCTGCGAGGCGAGGATCGCCGTGAACAGCGACGGCGCCGATCGACTGCTGCGCCGCCGATCGCCTCGCTGCACGACGAGCAGCGAGCGCGCCGACGTAGCCGATCACGAACACGAGCTGGCCGCCCGACCGCGCCGCGGCGCGCCGCGCAGCTCGGCGCGGCTGATCGCCTCGGTCGACGCGTCCCAGGCCGCGCGCTGGCGGCGCGCGCAGCTCGTCGCCGAGGCCGAACACGCGGATCTCCTTCGCCGGGCCCGGCCTGCGTCAGCAGCTGCAGCAGGTGGCGGCTCATCCGCGCGCGTCGTCGGCCGCGCTCCTTGGCGCGCGTCGACGTGCGGCTGCGCCCAGCGGCCGCCGATCATCGCCGGGATCGCGAACAGCGGCAGCAGCAGGAGCACGGGCCGCACGGTCGCGAGCAGGACCATCGTCACGAGCAGCTGCAGCACGAGGCCGGCGAGGCTCGCGAGGAACAGCATCCCGAGGAACAGGTCGCCGCCGCTCGGAGCGCGCGAGCTCGAGCCGGTTCGCGTACTCCGGGTTCTCGAGGTGCTCGAGCCCGGCCGAGCCGCCGCCGAGCTCGATCAGCTCCGCGTCGAACGCGAGCGACGTTGAGGTCGCCGAGCTCGAAGGCGACGGGCCGGACGAGGTGGCCGATCGCGACGCTCGCGATCCAGAGCACGCCGACGAGCGCGCCGAACACCATCGCCCGCGTCGCGTTCGCCGGCGGCCGCGGCGTTGACGAACGCCTTCGTCCCGAGCGCGAACAGCGGCACCGAGAGCGCCGGTCACGAGCACGAGCGCCGAGGAGCACGTACGTGCCGCCGCCGGTCGATCCGCAGCGAGACGCCGACGAGGTAGCGGACGAAGCTCGAGCCAGCGCCTCACGGCTCGTCCCTCGTCGTCTCGCCGAGCGCGAAGCGCGCGGCCTGCAGCCGGAAGAGCTCCTCGTAGCGGCCGCCGCGCGCGACGAGCTCGTCGTGCGTCGCCCTCCTCGACGATCGCGCCGCCGTCGAGCACGACGATCCGGTCGGCGCGCCGCACGGTCGAGAAGCGGTGCGAGATGAGGATCGTCGTCGACGCCGCCGGTGATCTCGATGAAGCGGTCGAAGAGCTCCGCCTCGGCGCGCACGTCGAGGTTCGCGGTCGGCTCGTCGAGCACGAGCACCGACGTCCCCTGCGTCGAGCGCGAACAGCGCCCGCGAGAGCGCGATGCGCTGCCACTGCCCGCCCGAGACGTCGACGCCGCCGGCGTAGCGCGCCGACAGCGGCGTCGCGAGGCCCGGCGGGCAGCGCGTCGATCAGCCTCGAGCGCGCCGGCCCGCTGCGCCGCGCGACGGATCGCCGGCTCGTCGCCGAGGTGCGCACGCGACCCGAGCGCGATGTTGTCGGCCGCCGAGCAGCTCGTAGTGCACGAAGTCCTGGAAGATCGCCGCGACCCGGCTGCGCCAGCTCGCGAGGTCGAGCTCGCGCGACGTCGATCCCGTCGACGGTGATCCGGCCGGCGGTCGGCTCGTACAGCCGCGCGAGCAGCTTGATCAGCGTCGTCTTGCCGGCGCCGTTGAGCCCGACGATCGCGAGCGAGCCGCCCGCCGGGATCTCGAGGTCGAGCCCGTCGAGCACCGCGCGCTCCGACCCCGGGTACGCGAACGACACGCCCTCGAAGCGGATCGACTCGCGCGGCAGCCCGCCGGCTGCCCCAAGGGCCTCCGCCGAGAGCGACGTGCCCGTCGAGGACTCGACCCGAGCCATCGCCGCCTCGACATCAGCGAGGCCGCTCACGGCACGCATCCCGAACTGCGTCGGGACGTCGGCCTCGGGGTAGTGCTCGCCGAGCAGAAGCGCCGAGACAGTCGCCTGGAGCCCAAGGGCGAGCCCGGTCAGCGACACGTCGCCCGACGACGCCCCGTCCGCAAGGAGCACGAGGATCAGCGACGCGATCAGCGACCCCACGACGGTGTAGCCGAGATACGGCCAGAGATAGATCCGGCGCCGTGCCGCCCAAACGGGCTCGAGCGAGTCGAGGTAGACGGCCTCGTAGCGATCGACGAGCCATCCGGTCAACCCGAAGATCTTCGTCTCCTTCGCCGCCGTGCCGTCGAGCGACAACTGCCTCATGTAGTCGCCCTCACGGAGAAGTGGCACGACCTCGCGCCAGACTTGCGAGAATTTCCGCAACCCACCGCGATTCCCGTACCGGAACATCATGGTCGCGCCCAGGAGGAGGGCGCCGACCCACCAGCCGAGCACGACGCCGACGATGGCGACGAAGCCTGCGAGGCGCAGGTAGCGGGCGATGAGCGCGAGGAGGCCAGCGCACGCCATGCCCGGCGTGTGCCAGTCGGACTCGAACGACCGGGTCGCCTCGCTCAACGCATCGAGGGTGGCGCTCTCCTCCATCGGAGCCACACCGGTGGAGGACAACGTCAGGGCCATCGTCTCGTCGCGTAGCCGGCCGTCGACCCGCCGCTTCACGAGCTCCCCGAGAGACGCCTGCACCGTCGAGACCACCTGCTGCGCGACGAAGACCGCCGCCGCCAAGAGAAATGCGACGACGAGGCTGTCCCACGCCTCCGACCCCGTCCCCGCGTCCACCGCGTCGGGCACGCGACCGACCACGACGCTCGTCGCGAGGACGAACGCAACCGGGAGGACCCCGAGCACGACGTTCACTCCCACGGCGAGCGCGACAAGCCCTCTTCCGGCAGCCGGGATCTGGCGCGCGATGACGACCCGGGGAGCCACCCCTTGCGTCCAGACGCGTGACGAGGTCAGGAATTGACGGAGCGCGCGACCCACCCATTCACCCTAGCCAGGGTCGTTTCAGCTTCCGTCGGTCTCGATCCGCTTCGTCGGCACGAACCACACCTGGCGCGAGCGGGCGATCGGAGCACCGTCCTCGCCGTACAGGGCGGTCCCTGCGAAGAGCTTGCGTCGATCGACGCCGAGCGGCCACCCGACCACGACGCACCGCTCACCCTCGTTTGGGAGCCGGTCGATCCGGGCGGTCATCCTCCCGAGCAGCACCTCCCCCCGGCCAGGCCCGCCGACGGCGTAGGCACCGGGGCAATCGATCGCCGCCCACACGATTTCGGAAGCGACCTCCGTTCGCGACCCAGGTCGCCGCGACGATCCCCGCTCGGCCTTCTATGTGACCGGCGTGGATCGCGAGGCCGGAGCCGTCGGCTCTCTCACCGCACACGAAGCACTCCGCGAACTCCGGCTCGAGCCAGCCATGGCCGTGGCGCGAGGCAGCGAACGCAGCCTCGAACGACGGCGGCTCCGGGCAGTCGAGCTCGGGATCGAGCGCACGGGCCTCGGCGACGAGACGCTCTCCGTCGAGCAGTAGCACCCGCTCAGGGGCGGATCGCACCTCGAGCAGCGTCTCGAGCGGGGGCGGAATCCGAAGCGTGACCTCGACCGGCCCAGCGATCGTGCGGGCCAGGAGCCCAGCGCAGTAGCCTCCATTCCCCGAGTTGAGCGGCCCGCGGAAGCGCCGTGCGATGGTGATCGTTTCCGCGGTCATCTGACTAGAATGATGTTTGTGACTATGAGGCGAAAACTCACGAGCCACCGCTCTTCGATTCTCCCCCCTTCCCCACCAGGGATGATCCTGACATGAGGCTTGCACTTGCCCAGCTGAACCTGGTCGTCGGCGATCTCGACCACAACGTCGAGCGCATCGTCGCGGCGATCCACGAGGCGCAGGCCGCGCACGCGGAGCTCGTCGTTCTTCCGGAGCTGGCGTTGACCGGGTATCCGCCGGAGGACCTGCTTCTGCGACCCGGGTTCATCCGCGCCTCGGCCGAGGCGCTGGACGAGGTCGCGCAGGCGTGCATCGGGATCACCGCCCTCGTCGGCTGCCCCGTGTTCGATCGCGATCTCACGAACGCAGCGGCGATCTGCTTCGACGGCGCGGTCAAGGCGACCTACAGCAAGCGCTTCCTCCCCAACTACGGCGTCTTCGACGAGCACCGCTACTTCGCCGAGGGTCGGGAGCTCCTGCTGCTGCGTGCCGGCGACGTCCTGATCGGGCCGACGATCTGCGAGGACATCTGGCAGCCTGGCCCACCGGCAACCGACCTTGCTCTCGCCGGTGCGACCCTCCTGGTCAACCTCTCTGCCTCCCCGTTCCACATCGGCAAGGCCGAGGATCGTGAGGAGATGCTCGTCACCCGGGCCCGTGACAACGCCTCCTACCTTGCGTTCTGCAACCTCGTCGGTGGCCAGGATGAGCTCGTCTTCGACGGCCACTCCGTTGTCCTCGACGACGAAGGCGAGGTGCTTGCCCGAGCGCCGGGGTTCGAGGAGGAGATCCTCGTGGTCGACATCGATCCGAGTGAGGCGATCGGACGCCGCCTCCGTGATGTCCGTCGTCGCGAGCTGGAGCGGTCGCGAACGACCGCTCCGCAGCCCACCGTGATCGAGCTGCCCGCTTGGCCGTCCGACTCGCCCGGCGGCGCCTCGATCACGATCACGGTCGCTCCATTCGAGAGCGAGCTCGAGCAGATGCGGCTCGCCCTCGGTCTCGGGCTGCGCGACTATGTCGAGAAGAACGGCTTTGGCGACGTCGTCCTCGGAATCAGCGGCGGGATCGACTCCGCGTTGACCGCAGCGATCGCGGCCGATGCGCTCGGGACGGCTCACGTCCATACGGTGTCGATGCCATCACGCTTCTCCTCGGCCGACACGCGTGACGACGCCCGCGAGGTGAGCGAGAACCTTGCGGTCGACTTCCGTGAGGTTCCGATCGAGACGATCGTGACCTCGTACCACGAGGCGCTCGGTGGGCTCGAGGGTCTGGCGGCCGAGAACCTTCAGGCGCGAATCCGAGGAGCGATCCTGATGGCGCTCTCGAACACGTACGGCTGGCTCGTGATCGCGACCGGCAACAAGTCCGAGATGGCGGTGGGTTACGCGACGATCTACGGCGACATGGTCGGCGGGTTCGCGCTGCTCAAGGACGTCTTCAAGACAGACGTGTTCCGCCTTGCGCGCCACCTGAACGAGCGCGCCGGCCGCGAGCTCATCCCGGTGACCACGATCGAGCGGCCGCCGACCGCCGAGCTCCGAGCCGACCAGCGCGACGACCAGTCTCTCCCTCCCTACGACCTCCTCGACCCGATGCTCGAGGCCTATGTCGAGCTCGACCGCTCCCGCGAGGAGCTGCTCGAGCAGTTCGATGCTGCGATCGTCGAGAAGGCGATCCCGCTCGTCGACAGAGCCGAGTACAAGCGCCGGCAGGCCGCGCCCGGTGTCAAGCTCCGGCCCCGCGCCTTCGGACGCGACTGGAGAGTGCCGATCACGAATCGCTGGCGGGGGTAGACGTCACCACCTTGTGACTGATGTCCTAAGCGCTACGCGGTCGCGATCGAGGCGCGCAGCACCTGGAACCACCGCAGCCGCTCGTCCCAGGACACGGCCGCGTTCGCGGGCGAGGTCGAGGGGAGGACGAACAGTCGCGTTCCGCCGAGGACGCGAGACTGCAACCCGTGCTCCGGGCGCTCGCCGAAGGCGCCCCGGTACGCCTCCTTGCCGACGAACGCGATCACGCCTGGGTGAAGCTCGTCCGCGATGCGCCCGAGCCGCTCGGCGGCGCCGGCGAAGTCGGCCTTGCGGAGATCTCCCGAGCCCGGTGTCGTCCGCGGCGCCGCATTGGTGACGCCGATCCCGAGCTCGAGGAGAGCGAACTGCTCGGCCGGGTCGTAGAGACGTGGGGTGAATCCGGACGCAGCGAGGAGACGCCAGAAATCGTTACGGGGGTTCGCAAAGTGCGCGGCGGCAGCGTCCGAGAAGCGCCCGGGGTTGATCCCACAGAAGACGACGAGGAGATCCGACCCAAGGACGTCGGGGACGGCGCTCTCCGACGCACCCGTCACGAGCGGTCGTGCAGGGTTACGCGGCTTCCTGCCCGGCGTCGTCGATCCGCGCCTCGAAGGCGAGCCGGATCCGCTCCGTCATGATCGCGACCGTCTCGGGCGCATCGTCGCCTGGGCGAACGACGCGCACGGCGTCGTCCTCACCGAGCCATCCGTAGCACCGGATGTAGCACTCGTCTTCGGTCAACGGTCGCAACCGCTGCATCGACAGGGACGATAGGACCTGGTCCGGACGGCATAGGATGCGGTCTGCCCTGAGTGACATGTCAACGGAGGGAACACGATGAGCGCCACCATGTTCGATGTCGAGACGGTCAGGTCCGGGTACACCGCCCTCCAACGGCGACTGGCGTTCTTCGATGGCCCGGGTGGCACGCAGTGCCCCGACGCGGTGATCGACGCGATCGCCGGCTACCTCCGCCACGACAACGCGAACGTCGGCGCGCCATACGAGACCTCACGCCGCACCGATGCGCTGGTCGACCTCGCACACGTGCGGGCCGGTGAGTTCCTCGGCTGTGACGCCGGCGAAGTCGCGTTCGGTCAGAGCATGACGTCGCTCAACTTCCTCCTGACGCGCGCCCTTGCCCGCGAGCTCTCCGCCGGCGACGAGATCGTCGTCACCAAGCTCGACCACGACGCCAACGTCTCCCCCTGGCTCGCGCTCGCCGAGGATCTCGGCGTCGTCGTGCACCACGCCGAGGTGCGCGACGATCTCTCGCTCGACTTCGACCAGCTCGAATCGCTCCTCTCGGAGAAGACGCGCGTGGTTGCCTTCCCCGCTGCGGCCAACTCGGTCGGCACCGCACCGGATGTGCGCCGCATCGTCGAGCTGGCGCATGGGGTCGGTGCGCTCGCGTGGGTCGACGCCGTGCACTACGGGCCGCACCGGCCGATCGACGTCGCGAGCTGGGGCTGCGACGTGCTCGTGTGCTCGCCGTACAAGTACTTCGGGCCGCATATGGGCCTCGCCTTTGCGCGCGAGGAGCTGCTCCGCGGTTGGCGCGCATACAAGGTGCGTCCCGCGGCTGACGAGCCGGTCGGCCACCGCTACGAGCTCGGAACGTGCCAGCACGAGCTGCTCGCGGGGTTCGTCGCAGCGGTCGACTACGTGCATGCGCTCGGGTGGGAGGCGATCACGACGCACGAGCACGCACTCGGTGAGCGGTTCCTTGCAGGGCTCCCCGACGCCGTCGCGCTCCACGGGCTCCCGACGATGGAAGGCCGGGTTCCGACCTTCTGCTTCAGCGTCCCCGGCCACACCGCGCAGGCAGTCGCCGAGCACCTCGCCACGCGCGAGGTCGCGGTCTGGTGGGGGAACTACTACGCGCTCGAGACGATCCGGCGGCTCGGCCTCGATGAGACCGACGGCGCCGTACGTGCAGGGATCGTGCACTACAACACCACCGACGAGGTCGACCGGCTCCTCGCCGGGGTCGCCGAGCTCACGTAGGTCACGCCACGCCAGCGTGGGTCGGACGACGAGGCGCCTCCGCTGACGATGCACCCAGACGAATTTGACATCGACGCGGCTCTCGTCAGCCGGTTGGTTGCCGGGCAGTTCCCCGAGTGGGCGGGATTGCCGATCGAGCCCGTTCCGTCCGCTGGGACGGACAACGTCCTCTATCGGCTCGGCGGCGACCTGGTGGTGCGAATTCCCCGGACGGAGCACACAAGTGGAAGATTGGAGAAGGAGCGCAAGTGGCTCCCGTGGCTGGCTTCGCAGCTCCCGATCGCTGTGCCTCTCCCTCTGGCCGAGGGGAAGGCCTCGGCGAGGGGTATCCCGTGGCCTGGTCTGTCTATCGGTGGTTGCCAGGCGAGGACGCGACCATCGGGCAGGTCAGCGATCCGAGCGGACTCGCGATCGACCTGTCGCGGTTCGTCGCCGCCTTGCAGCAGATCGATCCGACCGGCGGCCCGTCACCGGGAGAGCACAACTTCTTCCGCGGTGAGCCGCTTGCGGCAGCGCGACGAAAGGACGCGGGCTGCGATCGTCTCGTTGAGCGAGCACGATCGACGTCGACGCTGTGACTGCGGCGTGGGACTCGGCGGTTCGGTCTCCAGGGTGGGAGAGCCCGGCGGTGTGGATCCACGGGGATCTCGATGCGCGAAACCTGCTCGTGCAAGGCGGCCGGCTCAGCGCCGTCATCGACTGGGGTGGTCTCGGCGTCGGCGATCCGGCGTGCGATGTGATGGTCGCCTGGAAGCTCCTCTCGCCGGAGACGCGCGATACCTTCCGCACAGCGCTTGCGGTCGATGCCTCAACGTGGGCCAGGGCTCGCGGCTGGGCGCTCTCCCAGGCGCTCGTGGCCCTCGCCTACTACACGATGGAGACGAATCCCGTGCTCGTCCTGGAGGCTCGACGGTGGCTGGCAGAGACCCTGGCCGATCACGCTTCGATATCTCGGTAGCGAGTCAGCCTATGAACGCGTCTCGAAGCCGACGGCAGCGGCGGCGGCGAGCGCCAGCGCCTCGTCTACCTCGCCCGGAAGGCCGCTCACGCCGATCGCACCCACGCGCTCGCCGGCGCTGAAGAGCGCAACCCCGCCGAGGAAGAACGAGAAGAACGGGTCGAAGCTCGCCATCTCGGTGGGTGAGGCGGCCGCCTTGCCGGCGAGCTCCCGCGTGGTGGTCGCATCGCTGCGCGCTGCCGTGTACGCCTTCCGTCGAGCATTGAGCTCGGTATCGAGCGCGGCCCCGTCCATCCGAAGCGCAGCGACGACCTCGCCGTGCGTATCCACGACGATCACGGACACCGGCCCGGAGGCAGCTGCAACGACGTGCTCGACGAGGGCGAGGGCCTGGACGTGAGACAACCGGTGAGTCATGACCCCGTCTATACCATGGATCCATGGCCACGTTCGAGCACTCGACCCTCTCCAACGGCACGCGGGTGCTCACCGCGCCGATGGCGCACGCGCAGTCGGTCGCCTGTTTTGTGATGTTCGCAGCCGGCTCGCGCTACGAGCGGGCGGAGGAAGGCGGCATCGCTCACTTCGCCGAGCACATGTTCTTCAAGGGCACCGAGCGCCGGCCGACGGCGCGTGACATCGCGACCGAGATCGATGGGATCGGGGGCGAGTTCAACGCGTTCACCGGGAAGGAAGTGACGGGGTACTACGTCAAGTGCGCCGCCGAGACGCGGGACGTCGCCCTCGACGTGCTCGTCGACATGCTCAGGAACTCCCGCTTCGACGCCGAGGAGATCGACCGCGAGAAGGGCGTCATCGTCGAGGAGATGAACATGTATGCCGACACGCCGCGGAGCTACGTCGGCAACGTCTGGGAGCGCCACCTGTACGGCGACCAGCCGCTCGGCCGCGACATCATCGGCACCGAGGAGACGGTGCGCGGCGCGACCCGCGACACGTTCCTCGGCTACCTCAACCGCTGGTACCGGCCCGAGCGCACCGTCGTCGGGCTCGGCGGCGCGATCGGCGACGGGTTGGACGAACGGCTCGAGGCGCTGTTCGGGGACATCCCGGCCGAGGCAACGGGTACGCCCGATGCGGTCACGGCGATGGGCCCGACGAGCCCCGTTCGGATCCACACGAAGCAGTCCGACCAGGCGCACATCGTCATCGGCGCGCCGAGCTATCCGACCGGGCACCCCGACCGCTACGCCCTGCAGCTCCTCTCCACCGTTCTCGGCGGTGGGATGTCCTCGCGGCTCTTCACCGAGGTGCGCGAGCGGCGCGGGCTCGCGTACTACGTCTTCTGCGGCAACTCCTCGTACGCCGATACCGGCACGATCGCGGCGCAGGCCGGTGTCGACCTCACCCGGATCGACGACGCGATCGAGACCATCGTTCGCGAGCTCCGTGAGATCGTGGCGACACCGGTGCCGGCGGACGAGCTCGAGAAGGCGCGCGCATTCTCGAAGGGCCGCTTCGTCCTCGGGCTCGAGAGCCCGCACGCAACGATCATGTTCGGGCTGCGGCGTGAGCTCCTCGAAGGCGGGGCGGTCGAGCCGGAGGAGATCCTCGCAGGCCTCGACTCGGTGACAGTCGAGGACGTCCATCGCGTGGCCGCCGACCTGCTCGGCGGCGAGCTCAAGCTTGCCTTGATCGGCCCGTTCGACGATGCCACTCGGTTCGAGAAGCTGCTCGCCGCGTAGAGGCCAGATGGCCGACGAACGAGACCTCCTCCTCCGAACCGCCGAGATCGCGGCGGACTACCTCGACACGTTGGCGACGCGGCCGATCGGCCCGGAGCTCCGCTACAGCGAGATGCACGCGGTGCTCGACCGCCCGGTGCCCGAAGGCCCGACCGAGGCGATGGCCGTCGTCGAGGAGCTCGCCGCCGCGATGGAGCCGGGAATCACCGCAATGGGATCGGGCCGCTACTTCGGTTTCGTGATCGGCGGCTCGGTGCCCTCGGCGACAGCGGTCGACTGGCTCGTGACCGCCTGGGATCAGAACACGGGGCTCGCGGAGGTGACGCCGGCGACCTCGGCACTCGAACAGGTCGCCGGGCGGTGGGTGCTCGAGCTGCTCGGTCTCCCTGCGCACTCGTCGTTCGCGTTCGTCACCGGCTGCCAGATGGCGCACGTCACGTGCCTCGCAGCCGCACGCCAGGCCGTGTACGACCGCGCCGGCATCGATCTCACCGAGAACGGCCTCGCGTCAGCGCCCCCGCTCCGCGTCATCGTCGGGGAGAAGCGGCACGTCACGCTCACCCGCGCGCTTCGACTCCTCGGGATCGGCCGAGCACAGGAGGTTGTCCTACCCGCCGACGAGCTCGGTCGAATGAAGATCGCCGGCCTCCGCGGCGTGCTCGAGCCCGGCGTCCCGACGATCGTCTGCGCCCAGGCCGGCGAGGTCAACACCGGCTCGTTCGACGACCTGAACGGCATCGCCGACGCAGTCGCCGGGACCGACGCCTGGGTCCACGTGGACGGCGCGTTCGGGCTCTGGGCCGCCGCCTCGCCCACCCTGCGTCACCTCGTCGCCGGCCACGACCGCGCCGATTCCTGGGCGACCGATGGCCACAAGTGGCTCAACGTGCCGTACGACTGCGGGATCGCGCTGTGCAAGCATCCGGACGACCACGCCGCAGCGATGGAGTACGCAGCGCCCTACCTCGACGTCTCCGACGCGGAGGTCGCGCGCGACCCGATGGGCTACAGCCCCGAGTTCTCCCGCCGGGCACGATCCGCACCAGTGTGGGCGGCGATCCGCGAGCTCGGTCGCAGCGGAGTCGCCGACCTTGTCGACCGGACCTGCGCCCATGCGCGCTCGCTCGCGGCGGGGCTCGCCGAGCTGCCGGGGTGCGAGATCGTCAACGACGTCGTCCTGAACCAGGTGCTCCTGCGCTTCGAGAGCGACGAGCGGACAAGGGCGATCGTCACCGCGGTGCAACAGGAAGGCGAGGCCTGGATGAGCCCGACGACCTGGGATGGCCGGGTCGCAATCCGCATCTCGGTCTCGTGCTGGCGCACGAGCGAGGACGACGTTCGCCGCACGCTCGACGCATTCCACCGCGCGGCCGCAACCGCCTGACCAACGTTAGGAGCGGGTCGGGTAAGGCCCGCTCCTAGACGGTGCGTCGAGTCATTCGTCGGCGGGCGCTTCGGCTGCGCGTTCCGCCAGCTCGCTCACCACGCTTGGGTCGGCGAGGGTCGTGGTGTCGCCGAGCGGCCGGTTTTCGGCGACGTCACGAAGCAGCCGGCGCATGATCTTCCCCGAGCGCGTCTTCGGGAGCTCGGGGGTGAAGACGATGTTCGCCGGCTTGGCGATCGCACCGATCTTGTGCGCAACGTGGTTCCGCAGCTCCTCGAGCATCTCGAGCGAGCCGGGATCGCTGCCCTTCAGCGTCACGTAGGCAACGATTGCCTGCCCGGTCGTCGCGTCGGAGCGGCCGCAGACCGCGGCTTCCGCCACCTTGTGATGATCCACCAGGGCAGACTCGACCTCGATCGTCGAGAGCCGGTGGCCGGAGATGTTCATCACGTCGTCGACCCGGCCGAGGAGCCAGAAATCGCCGTCGTCGTCGATGCGGGCGCCGTCGCCTGCGAAGTACAGACCGGGGAAGCGCTCCCAGTACGTCTCCCGGAAGCGCGCGTCGTCGCCGAAGATGCCCCGCGTCATCGCGGGCCAGGGCCGCTCGAGGACGAGATACCCGCCCCCGTGCTCGACCTTCTCGCCGGCCTCGTTCACGACCGCCGCCTTCACCCCGGGGAACGGCTTGGTCGCCGACCCGGGCTTCGTCGTGGTCACGCCGGGCAGCGGGGTGAGGAGGATCATCCCCGTCTCCGTCTGCCACCACGTGTCGACGATGGGGCACCGCTCCCCACCGATGTTCTCGTGGTACCAGATCCAGGCCTCGGGGTTGATCGGCTCACCTACCGAGCCGAGCAGGCGGAGCGAGGTGAGGTCGTGCTTCGCGGCGTGCTCCGGGCCCCACTTCATGTGGGCGCGGATCGCGGTCGGGGCGGTGTAGAGAATCGTGACCCCGTAGCGCGCGGCGATCTCCCACCAGCGATCCTTGTCGGGGAAGTCCGGCGTGCCCTCGTAGAGCACCGACGTGGTCGCGTTGCAGAGTGGCCCGTAGACGATGTAGCTGTGCCCGGTGATCCACCCGATGTCGGCCGCGCACCAGAAGACGTCGCTCTCGGGCTTCAGATCGAAGACGTGGTGATGCGTCGTCGCGGCACCGACGAGGTAGCCGCCCGTCGTGTGGGTGATCCCCTTGGGCCTCGCCGTGGTGCCCGACGTGTACATGAGGAACAGGAGATCCTCGCTGTCCATCGGCTCGCACGGGCAGCTCGCCGGATCGTCCGAGAGCTCGAGCTCGTGCAGCCACACGTCGCGATCACGGGTCATCGGCACCTCCGCCCCCGTGCGGCGAACGACGAGCGCCGAATGGACGCCCGGGCAGGAGGCGAGCGCCGCATCCGCGGTGAGCTTCAGCGGCACCCGGCCACCGCGGCGCCACGCCTCGTCCTGCGTGATGAGCACCTCGCACCCCATGTCGTTGATGCGATCCGAGAGCGAGTCCGCCGAGAACCCTCCGAACACGACCGTGTGCGGCGCGCCCAACCGCGTGCAGGCGAGCATTGCGATCGCGAGCTCGGGGATCATCCCCATGTAGATCGCGACCCGGGTGCCCTTCTCGACACCCTGTGACTTCAGCGCGTTCGCAAAGCGGACGACGTCACGCTGGAGATCCGCATAGGTGATCGTCCGCGTGTCGCCCGGCTCGCCTTCCCAGTGATAGGCGACGCGATCGCCGAGTCCCGCTTCGACGTGCCGGTCGACGCAGTTGTAGGCCACGTTGAGCGTCCCTCCGAGGAACCACTGCGCGTACGGCAGCTCCCAGGTGTAGAGCGTCTCGAACGGCTCGAACCACGACACACGCTCCTGTGCGGAGCTCTCCCAGAACTCCTCGAAGTCGCGGTCGTAGATCTCCGGGCCTGTGTTCGCGTTCGCTGCGAACGCGGTCGGCGGCGGGAAGCGCCGCTCCTCGTCGAACAGCGTGTCGATGGCATCGCTCATGCGTGCGTTTGTACCACGGGCTCGAACCCGATGGGAAAGCTCGTGAGCGTCTCGCAGCCGTCTGCGGTGACGACGACGAGATCCTCGATCCGCACTCCGCCGAAGCCGTGCCGATAGAGACCCGGCTCGAGCGTGATCACGTCGCCGACGACGAAGTCGTGCCCGACCTTGCCGAGGTACGGGGCCTCGTGGACATCGAGCCCGACGCCGTGGCCGAGTGCATGGTTGTAGCCCTCACGCAGCACCTCGCCCTCGGCCTTCGTCATTGCGGTGCGCTGGCCTCGCTCCTCGAAGAACGTGCTGACCGCACGGTGGAGATCGGCACCGTTCGCGCCCGGTCGCACCAGGCTCCGCGAGAGCTCCAGCGCCTCGGCGCAGAGGCCGTGCCACTCGACGAGCTCCGGGTTCGGCTCACCCACGAGGAACGTGCGAGACATGTCCGAGTAGCAGGCGCTCTCGAGGTGACGCGGAAAGACGTCGCAGAGCACAACGTCATCGTTCGCGATCCTGCCCGAGCCGGTGTCGTGACCGTCAGCGCTCTGCGCGCCTCGCGCGACGATCATGTCGTCCCCGCGGCAGCCGAACGGCCCGAGAACGGCCTCCGCGACCTGCTTCAAGAGCTCGCACGTGAGCGGCTCGCCGTCGACCACCCGCCCGTCGGGCGAGGGCTCCGATCGCGCCAGCACCGCTTTGATCTCCGCGATCGCAGCGACCACGGCGTCTGAGGCGATGCGGATCCCCTCGAGCTCGGCCGGGGTCTTGCGCCGCCGACGGTCATCGAAGAGCCTCTGGTCGACGAGCAACTCGACCCCGTTCTTCCGTAGCTCGTCGGCGACGCGAAGCGGGAATGCTGCCGGGACGGTGGCGCTCGTGATCCCGAGGGAGGTGACCATCCGCGCCGTCAGCAGAGGGGCGAGCTCGTAG
Organism: uncultured Actinomycetes bacterium; assembly: GCA_963724655.1. Classification (GTDB taxonomy): domain Bacteria; phylum Actinomycetota; class Thermoleophilia; order Gaiellales; family Gaiellaceae; genus Gaiella. Next base: position 48,658 of record CAVRVG010000002.1, read on the forward strand.
ATGTCGACGCCGTCGCGAATGAGGTCGTCGGGAGGGAAGGTCTCGGAGGGGATGATCTCGATGGTGTCGTCGATCTTCGCGACCCGGTCGCCCTCGACGCTCCAGATGACCGCCACCCGGCGCCCACCCGTTTCGGCGTAGAGAAACTCGTCCCCGATGTGGAGGGGGATCTCATGCCGGAGCTCGGGCGAGCGCTCGGTGTCGCCCACGATCAAGATGTCTGTCATGCCTCCGAGCCTAGACGCTTGGTCCACCAACCGGATCATCTAGATTCGTCCTGATGAAGAAGGCTCTCGAGGAGTTGCAGACCCGGCTCGCCGAGATCTCGGATCTCGGGAGGGCGGCAGGCGTGCTCGGCTGGGACCAACGGGTCTCGATGCCGCCGCTCGGGACCGATGCGCGCGCGGACCAGCTTGCGACGCTCGGGAGGATCGCCCACGAGCGGTTCACCGACCCGGAGATCGGCAGGCTGCTCGACCGCCTCGCGCCGCTGGAGGAGTCCGAGCCGTTCGACTCCTTCGAGGCGAGCCTCGTCCGGGTCACCCGCCGCGACTGGGAGAAGCAGCGCCGGGTTCCGGTCGCGCTCGAGGAAGAGATGACCCGGGCCGCAGCGAGCGGCCACCACGCCTGGGTCGAAGCACGCCGCAATCGCGACTTTGCCTCGTTCCTGCCCTACCTCGAGCGGAACGTCGAGCTCAAGCGGCGCTACGTCGAATGCTTCGAGTGGTCCGACAGCGCCTACACCCCGCTGCTCGACGACTACGAGCCGGGGATGCTGACCACCGAGGTGCGCGAGGTCTTTGCCGTCCTGCGCCCCGCGCTCACCGAGCTGGTCGCCAACGCGCCCGCAGTCGATGCGTCGTTCCTCCAGGGTGACTTCCCCGTCGAGGCGCAGCGGGCGTTCGCCGATCGGGTCGTCTCGACGCTCGGGCTCTCCGACGGCTCCTGGCGGCTCGACCCGACCGCGCACCCGTTCTGCACGTCGTTCACGAACCGCGACGTCCGTCTGACCACCCGGTACCGCGATCACGACCTCGAGTCGATCTGGTCGACCATGCACGAAGCCGGGCACGGGCTCTACGCACATGGGATCGGGGATGAGCTCCTCCGCAGCCCGCTCGCAGGCGCACCTTCACTGGGTCTCAACGAGTCGCAGAGCAGAACGTGGGAGAACCTGGTGGGCCGGAACCCGCTGTTCTGGGAGCACTGGTACGCGCCGCTTCAGGAGACGTTCCCCGCGTTGGCGCCGATCGCGCTGGAGGATTTCACCCGCGCGATCAACCGCGCCGAGCCCGGCCTGATCCGCGTCGACGCCGACGAGACCACGTACAGCCTCCACATCATCCTCCGGTTCGAGCTCGAGCAGGAGATGCTCGAGGGCACGGTCGCGCTCGCAGAGCTGCCGGAGATCTGGGATGCGCGGATGAAGGAGTTCCTCGGCGTCGAGGTGCCTCACGTCGGCGACGGCGTGCTCCAGGACGTCCACTGGTCAGGCGGCGGGATCGGGTACTTCCCGACGTACGCGCTGGGCAACGTCATCTCGCTCCAGCTCTGGGCCGTCGTCCGTCAGGCGCTGCCCGATCTCGATGCGCAGCTCGCGGCGGGTGATGTCGGACAACTCTCGTCCTGGCTCCGCGACAACCTGTACTCGCTCGGGCGCAAGCTCACCCCGAAGGAGACCCTCGAACGCTTGACCGGCTCGCCCGAATTGGACGCAGCTCCGTACCTCGCGTACCTCGGCGACAAGCTCGCTGGACTGCGCGTGTGAGCGTCGTCTTCGACGAGCACTGAGGCGACGCGCGCCCCGGTAGGGCGTCCATACACTGACCAGCGTGGATCCCCTCTCCCGCGCCAACGCCCTGCTCGATGGGTACGAGGAGATGGTCCGGGCAGAGCTCCCGGAAGGGGCGCCGATCTTCGATGCCCACACCCACCTCGGTGACGACATCGACGGGATGGTCGGTGATCGCGACGAGCTCCTCGCCATGCAGAAGCGCTACGGGATCGAGCGCTCGTTCGTGTTCTGCCTCGACGAGCCCGATCGCCACCCCGGCTTCACGGCCGCAAACTCGCGCACGCTCGCGCACGCCGAGGCGGGTGCGGGCGCGCTCGTCCCCTTCGTCCGCCTCGATCTCAACGAGACGCCGATCGAGGAGGCCAACCGCTGCCTCGATGCGGGCGCGAAGGGGATCAAGCTCCATCCGCGGGCACAGCGGTTCCTCCCGGACGACAACCGCCTCGAGCCGGTCTTTGCCCTCGCCGCCGAGCGTTCCGCTCCGATTCTCATCCACGGCGGCCGCGGTCTCCCACCGATCGCCGACAGCCTGGGACGGCTCGTCGAACGGCATGCGCCGCCTGCGCTGATCATCGCGCATGCGGGGATCATCGATCTTGCGGCGATGGCCAGGAACTTCGCCGGCCGCCCCGGCGTGTTCTTCGACACGTCCGTGATGAGCCCGCTCGACCTCCTCGATCTCTACCGGCTCATCCCGCCGGAGCAGATCATCTACGCGTCCGACTATCCCTACGGCCGACAGCCGAACTCGCTCCTCCTGAGCCTGAGGACGGCTCGGTCGGTCGGCTACGACGACGCCCAGCTGCGGATGTTCCTCCACGGGACCTCCGCGCGGATCGCCGACGGGCTCCCGCCGATCGCGCCGACGGCACCCCTCGGCCCCGACACCGTGACCTACCCGGTGACGTTCGCGCGGATCCACCAGTACCTGACGATGGCCTCGACCATGCTGTGGATGCGACAGCCCGACACCTTCGGTGTGCTCGGGCTTGCTCTCAACGCCTGCGACGAGCCGGCGAACGGGCATCAGGAGACCGCCGACCGGCTGCGGGAGCTCCTTCTCACCTCGCATGAGCTGTGGGAGGCCTTCCCGGGAATCGAGGACGAGGCTCTACGCCGACGCACCGCTCGCGGCGCCTTCAGGTTGGTGCATCTGGCAAGCGTGCTCGCAGTCACCGAGGCCCGTAGCGGTGACCATCTACCATGACGCCTGTGCGGAGCGTCCTTCTCGGCTTGCTGGTTCTCGTCATGATCGCCACCGCGGGGTGCGGCGGCGACGACGGTGACTCGACGGCCGCCGGAGACGAGACGACCACCGCCACCGAGACGCAGAGCGCCGAGGGCTGCGACGAGGTCGAGGCACCGGAGCCTCGAGAGGACGGCAGCGCCAGCGCCCCCACTGCTCAACTCGACGCGGATACGACGTACACGCTGACCTTTGACACGAACTGTGGGTCGTTCGTCGTCACCCTCGATCAGAAGACCGCGCCGAAGACGGCCGCCTCGCTCGTGCAGCTCGCACGCGACAGCTTCTACGACGACACCGTCTTCCATCGCATCATCCCGGACTTCGTGATCCAGGGTGGAGACCCGACCCAGTCGGGATCCGGCGGGCCAGGGTACTCGACCGTCGACGCCCCACCCGCGGATGCGGCCTACGTACGCGGCGTGGTCGCAATGGCGAAGACCCCCGACGAGGCTCCCGGCACATCGGGGAGCCAGTTCTTCGTCGTGACCGGCGACGACGTCGGGCTTCCTCCCGACTACGCGATCGTCGGCACCGTCACCGAGGGTCAGGACGTCGTCGACACGATCGGCGCTCTGGGCGACCCGGCGACCGAGGCGCCCACCCAGGCAATCGTCGTCAACACCGTGACGGTCGCCGAGAAGAAGGGGTGAGCCGGGTCGCAGCGGTCGTCCTCGCCGCCGGCGAGGGCTCCCGCTTCGGAGGCGCGAAACAGCGACTGACGCTTCCAGAGGTCCTCCAACGGCTGCAGCCGGTTTCGCTCGCGGAGATCGTCGTGGTCGAAGGGGCACATTCCCTGGGGGCCTCCGCCGGTGAGGCCAGGGTCATCCATTGCACCGACTGGGCCAGAGGGCCGGGCGCTTCACTCCGTGCGGGTCTCGGGGCGCTGGGCGGGGAGACCGAAGCTGCGCTCGTCGTGCTTGCGGACGGACCTGACCTGGCCCCGGCGGCTGTGAATCACGTCGTCGAGAGCTGGGAGCGTGACGGCGGCGATGTCGTCGCTGCGTCGTATGCCGGAGCGCGCGGGCATCCCCTCCTCGTCGCCCGCGCCGCATGGGCCACGATTCCTGATGAAGGACTGCGGGCGGTGCCCGCCCGACTCGTCGCGTGCGATGCCTTCGGTGCGCCCGGCGATGTCGATCACCCGGACGAGCTGCCCGAGCGCCTGCGCGAGGTCTAGATGGTTGTCGTCGGCCCGTCGGTGGAGCGCAGCTGGCTGAGCTTGTCCATCAGCCCTGCCGGCATCCGCTCGGCGCACGAGAGGCGGATGTACTTCCGGAGTGACTCCTCGAAGCGATAGCGCCGGCGGCAGTACTCGCAGTCGTCGAGATGCGCTTCGGCTTCGCTGAGCTCGGCGTTGGTGAGCTCACGGTCGAGGTAGCCGTGGAGCAGCTCCTCGCATTTCTCACAGGGATCGTTACCCACGGTCAGAGCGCCTCCTCTCCGAGCTTCTGGCGTAACTGCTTGCGCCCACGATGCAGGCGGGACATGACGGTGCCGATCGGGACGTCGAGGATCTGAGCCGCGTCGGCGTAGCTGAACTCGCCGATGTCGACGAGCAGCACGACGTCGCGAAAGTCGTGAGGGACTGCGGCCAGCGCGTTCACGATCGAGTCCTGAGAGAGCCGCTCGACGACATGATCGGACTCGAGGCCCTCTTCGCCGGCCGCCTCGGCGAGCCGGTTGGCGAGGTAGTAGTCCCCCTCGTCGAGCGGCGTCTCGTCCGGGCGCCGTTGGATGCGGCGGCCACGGTCGATGTTGAGATTCGTGAGGATGCGCAGGAGCCAGGCACGGAGATTCGTGCCCGGGGTGTACGACTGCCAGCTGCGAAATGCTCTTGCATACGTGTCCTGAACCAGATCCTCCGCCTCTTCGCGGCTCGAGACCATCCTCCTGGCAACCCGGTACACCTGATCAGCGAGCGCAAGTGCTTCCTCCTCGAACCTCACACGGTCTCGCGCCCCTGCTGCGACCCGGCTTATCTCCGATTCCGGCTCGCCCTCGTCCATCGGGCAACCGTACCAGCGTGCCTACGGATGTGAAACGGCGGTAAAGGCGCCCGTATTCCGCATCGACAGGCGGATCCGAGCAGATGCGGCGGTGCGTGACTGCGATGCTCGATGACCTCGCTCCGCTGGGACGGTGATACCGAGGCTGCGGCTACGCCGCGTCGACCGCTGAGCGGGGCTCGTGGAACCCTCCACGCGCCATCGCCTCGACAAGCGCAGTACGGCTCGTGAGGGTGTCGTCGTAGGTCAGCGTGACCTCGCCCATGAGGTTTCCGTGTGCGGAGAAGAGCCCCGGATGACCCTCGAGCACAGCCGCCAGGCGAGCGACGCAGCGCTCGCACCGGAAGCCGTTGACCTCGATCGTCTCGGTCACCTCACTCATGCAGACGATGGTAGCCCGGAGCCGAGTGCAAGCTCCGTCGCCGCCAGGTCGATGAGCAACGGGTCGTGCGTGGCGCAGATCACTGTCGTGCCGCGATCACGCGCCAGGGCGGCCAGGAGATCACCGACCACGAGGGTCGTCACGCTGTCCAGCCGGGCCGTGGGCTCGTCCGCGATCAAGACCGCGGGGCGCGCCGCGATCGCGCGCGCGAGCGCAACGCGCTCGCGCTCGCCCGCCGAGAGGCCTTCCACGCGCCGGCCACTGAGCTCGGTCAGTCCGACGAGAGCGAGGGCGTCGTCCGCGCGTCTGTGTGCTTCGTCGCGATCGACCCCGCGAAGCGCCAGGGAAAGCACGACGTTCTCCTCGGCGGTCTGGAATTCCGAGAGCCCTGGGGTCTGACCGACGACCGCGACGTGACTGCGCCGGAAAGCAGCTCTGGCCTCTCGATCGAGCGAGGAGAGAACGGTCTCGCCGATCGTCACCGTGCCCGCATCGGGCGTGTCGAGCCCGGCCAGGAGCGCCAGCAGCGTCGACTTTCCCGAGCCGGACGGGCCGGTCACGACGCTGAGGCGGCCCGGCTCGAAGGTCGTGTGGAGCCGGGCGAGCGCACACTGGGAGCCGTAGTGCCGCTCGAGGTCGTGGACGGAGACGAGAAGGCCCTCTGCGCCCGACGCCGTCGTCGTCGGAATCGGATCGGCGGCAGGCACTCCACTGGGGCGGAGCTCGACGACGCCGCAAGAGCTCGTCGCGACGGCGCGCTGACCGATTCCTGCATCGCGAAGCAGCTCCTCCGGCACCCGCAGCCAACCGCCGCGACCGACGACCACCGTCGAGACGGTGCCCCGCTCCTCCTCGCTCACCCTGCCGTCACGCACGTGGACGACCCGATTGGCGATCGCGGTCGAGTCCGGATCGTGGCTCACCACCACGACCGTCGTCCGCTCCTCGCGCGCAAGCGAGGCGATGAGGTCGTACACCTCTCGCGCAGTGGCCCGGTCGAGCTCACCGGTCGGCTCATCCGCGATCAGCAGGGCGGGTCGATGCACCACGGCGGCGCACAACGCGATCCTCTGCTGTTCTCCACCGGAGAGCTCGGCTGGATGGGCGTCTGCGCGATCGAGGAGCCCGACCCGCTCGAGGAGGGCGTGAGCGCGTTGGTGACGCACACTCCGCTCGACGCCACGGAGGCCCAGCGGCATCGCGACGAGCTCGCTGGCTGTGAGCTCCGGCGCCAGGGCTCTCCAGTAGTGCTGATCGGCGTATCCGATCGACTCGGCCCGGTGACGCGCGAGTCGGTCGGGTTGCGCCGAGGCAAGGTCGACACCGGCCACGACTGCACGTCCCGCCGACGGACGCTCGAGACCGGCGAGCAGCCGCGCCAGCGTCGTCTTGCCCGACCCCGATGGCCCGAGGACGACGCACACCTCGTCCGCCTCGAGCTCCAGGCTGAGCCCGCGCAGCGCAGCGACGCCGCCGTGACGTGAGGGATGGACGACGAACACCTCGCGGAGGTCGACCAGGCTCATTCGCTGCCCCCGACCCGGCCGGGGCCACGCGGATCCGCAAAGGCAGAGCGGGTCACGAGGCCGACGACCACGATCGCCGCGAGCGCAAGCCCGCCGACCGCGGCGAGCACCGCTGACAGATCGATCGAGGTCACGAGCGGCGGCTCGGCGACACCCGAGCGTGCCGTCACGCGAATCACTCTCGTGACGAGAAGCGCCAGCACCACACCGGCGAGACCGCCACCCACGAGGCCTGCTCCGAGAACGAGCAGGGCACGGACGCGAACGATTCTGCCGGAGCAGCGCAGGCGATGCGCCCTGCGCCTCGAGATCGACGTGCTCGCTCCGCTCGTCGCGGAGGTCAGCGCGAACGGCGAGTGCGAGGCCGATCACCGCGAGGAGCAGCGCGACCAGGGAGGCCGTGCCAAGGGCGATGAGCGTTCCGTGCCCGAGCGGGTCGCGCCGCCTGTCCGTCTCGACAGCCGCACGGGAGGTGACGTCGAGGGCGAGGAACGGCCTCCTGGCGAGCGCGGCGGCGACGCGTGGCTCGTCCCCGGAGTCGAGGTCGAGCCACAGCTCGTCGATACCGGCGCTTCCGGGCGTCTCGGTGTTGACCGCCGTCGTCAGCGCATCGAGATTGCCGACCACCGCCTCACCACGAATGCCGGGGAAGCGCGATACGACACCGGCGACCTCGACGGGGACGAGCTCGCCGTTGACCCGCAGCGGCAGTGTTCCGCCGACGCCGCCTGCCAGTGCCGCGACCGCCTCGGTGGCCACGACCTTTGGCCGCTGCGTCGTCGGTGGCCTGAACGGGGCGAAGTCGTCCCAGTCGCTGTGGGGTCAGCGTGAAGGCGACCTCGGTTCCGCGCCCCGGATTCGTGGCCCCGGCGGTGACACCACCGGTGCCGATCCAGCCTGCCAACGAGGCGCCTTCCACACGAATGGCAACCCGGCCACGGAGGGCGACGCCCGCATCGGCCCCTCCTTCGATGATCCGGGGTGTGACCAGATCGAGCGCGACGAGCTTCCCGCCGCGAAGCCCTTCCGGGAGCGTGAAGACGACGGCCCCCGCACTCCCAGCCTCGCGCCGACCCTTCAGCGCGCCCACCAGGCCGTCCGGGCCTTGCACGACCGCACGGATGTCGAGCAGCGTCGAGCTCACGCGCAACCGCAACTCGTCGCCGGGAATGCCGACCCCTTGCAGGCTCGTCCCAGCTCCCAGCCTCGACCACTCGCTCGAGCTCATCGCGGCTGACACCCCAGCGCTCACGCCACAACGGAAGCTGCTCGATTGCGGCCGGGCGTAGCCCAAGGGCCGTCACTCCCGAAATCGTGTCCGAGCGGCCGGCGCTGGCGTTGAACCGCGCAACGGGCAGCGCCGACCCAGGCCGCGCAAGCTCGGCGAACCTCTCGAGCGGCGCCGCGTCGAGCACAGGGACGAGAGCGCCGAGGTCCTCGCGCACGACGAGATCGGCAGGGACTTCGAACGCAGCCTGGTCGTGCTCGCCCTGCGAGAGGGTCGCTCTGTACGTCCCGGCGAAGAGCGCCAGCCCAACGGCAAGCGTCAGGAACGCGACCGCCACGGCTCCCGTGCCAACGCGCCGAGCCACGGGAGTGGCGGCAAGTCGCACCGTGATCCCGCGACCAGGTCGCGTGAGCCGCCGCGCTGCCAGCGGCGCAAGGCGCGAGACGGTGATCGCCGCAACCAGCGCCACCAGCCCGGGGAGCAGCAAGAGCAGGATCGCCGCCCCGCTGTCACTCGCAAGCCGTTCCTCGTCGACCGAGCCGCCGAGAACTGCCACAAGCGCGAGAAGCAGCGCAACCCCAGCGGCGAGCTCTCCGCCACCGATCGTACGGTCACGGCGTGAAGGAACCGACGCCGAGACCCAGATCACGATGGTCGCCAGCGCCGCGAGCGCGACGGCAAGCGCAAGGCCACCGGGCGTGAGGACAGAGGCGCGTAGCGCGGGTCCGACCGGCGCGCCTGCGAGTGAGGCGCTGAGAGCCCCGACGGCGGTCCCGATGAGCCAGCCGGCGAGCGTGCCCGAGACGCCGATCAGGAGGCTCTCGACGCCGCCGAGAAGCAGCGTCTGCGAACGTCGGGCACCAAACCAGGTGAGCCGGCGGCGAGCCCGCTCGAGATCGGCGCGGAGCGCGCCGGCCGCGAGAATGGCGAAGGCGACGAGAAGCGCGACTCCTTCACCGCCGACGAGCAGCAGACGCCGGCTCGCGGTTGTCGTCGAGCGATCTGCGGCGCGGAGCTCCTGCTCGGGCGCGACGATCGACCACGAGGTCGACTGCGACGTAAGCCGTGAGCGCGCCGTGGCAACGTCGGCGAGCGTCCCGCTCCACATCCCAGGCCCGCGGCGTCCCTGAGCCGAGCGGCGAGACCCACGCGTAGCTGCGATACGTGCGAGCAAGGACCGGCGAGGCAACGAGACCTGCGACCCCGTCAGCGACGACGAGAGGGCCTGGCGGTGGGCTGTGGTATCGGCCCGGCCCGCGGAGGACAGGCGCCAGCGCCGCGTCGTCGAGGGCGTTGTCTGTGGGCTCCAGGAAGTCTCCGAACAGCCGGCTCGAGCGAAGCGTGGCCCGACCGACCTCGACGATCCGCAGCCCCTCGACGTCGGGGAGGCGCCCCACCCCGCGGAGCCGGAGCACCTCGCACCGCTCGGGGCGACACGGCCCGGGTAGGCGGCCACGCAGCAGCCGGACGTGAGGCGCCAGCCCGTCAACGGCGGCAAGTCCGACGAACCGGCCCCCGACGGTGCTCTCGCGGACGAGGACGATCGGGGTCGGAGCCGGCACCGGCACCGCGGCAAGCGCCTCGTCCGCCGCCGTGACGAGGCTCGGATACCGCTCGTCGCGGCCGGCCGGGACGCCGAACCAGACGGCGCGCACCGACTGCGAGGAGGTGGGGAGACGATCGACGGCCTGGGCGATGCTCCGGTCACGGGCAACGGTGGCGCCGACGAGGATCCCTGCAAGGACGGCCGCGGCGGCCGCGACTCCGAGCACCGCTGCAAGCCCGCTCCCACCTCGTGCCCGGAAGCGGCGGAGCGCAAGTGCCGCGACGAACCAGGCCGAGCTCACGAGGCCTCCCCTCGGGCACGCGTGCGTGAGGCTGCAACCTTCGTGCGGTTCCCGCAGATCCGCATCGAGCACCACGTGGAGGAGCGGTTCCGAGACGCGTCGTAGAAGGCCCACCCGCAACCGTGCTTCGCGCACGCCTTGAACCTCTGCCAGGTGCCGTCGCGCTGCGCCTCGACGACGACGGCAAGAAGGCCGGCGAGGGCTGCGTCGGTGCCGCTCCCCCGCGGCTCGACTCTGAGGTCAGCGACCGCCGGACGCGAGTTGCACCGGGATCGCGCGGATTGCCGAGTCGATCAGCGCACGCTCCGAGCGCGTGGGCTGAACCTCATGGGTGTTCGCCAGAGCGAGGAGCCGCAGGGCATGGCGGAGCGCGATGGCCCGCGCATGCTCGGGTGCGGTGACGCGTGCACCGGCCTGTCAGAAGCCCACGCTCGCCGAGCCACGCGGCCAGCGCCGCCGGCGTGGCGATGTCGTCGCGATCGAAGTCCGGGATCTCCGAGTTGACGAAGTCCTGGATGAGGTCCAGGGGTGCCGGAGCGCCGGCGCGACCTCCAGGCTGAAACGGAGGCTCGGGCTCCATCGCCCGATCCTAGTGCTCTACCTGTAACCCGTCAACAGCGGTTGACGGTTACTAGTGCGAGGCGGGCGTCTTGCCCTTCACGCCGTGCACCGGGCGCCCCGCCGCCTCCCACGCGTAGTACGACGCACTCGGCCCGAAGGACGACGTGTACTCGACGATGCGCGGATTGCGGCCGACCTCCTTGGCCCGTTGGGCGTGCCACAGGAGATTGGGATCGTCACGTTCCTGCCAGACCAGCACGAGGTGAGCTGCCGTCATGAACTCGGCCACGAAGGTGCAATCGGCGGCCGGGCACGGGAACGGGTCGGTCCGCACGCACCACCAACCGGTGTGATCACTCCCACCGTCGTCCTCCCAGAGGTCGTCCTCGGCGAGCCATTCCTCCTCGCTCGAGATCGCCCCGATCTGCACGGGCCCCTCTTGCATCCCGGCAGGGTAGTCGCAAGTCCCCGGGTGGAGGGAAGAGATTTGTCGCGCGGTGCCGGCTCTAGGACGCGGCGCTCGGCTGGGAGCCCAGCGTCACCGTCACCGTGCGGCGCGCGCCGTCGCGCAGGACGCTGAGGCGTACCTTGTCGCCCGGGGCGTGCTTGTCGAGCTCGCCTCGGAGATCGCCCATGACGACCACGGGAACTCCGTCGATGGAGACGATGAGATCGCCGCCCTTGCCGACGCTGATCCCGTCAACGACGGTCTGACCGGTTCCGCCCCGAAGACCGGCGCGCTCTGCGGGGCTCCCCGGCTGCACGGTCTGGACGAGCAGGCCGGACTTGACATCGAGTCCAAGGCCCTTGGCGAGCGAGGGATCGATCTCCTGGAGGGTGACACCGACGTAGGCGTGCTGGACAGAGCCCTTCTCGATCAGCTGCCGGACGACCGTCTTCACGGTGTTCGCGGGGACTGCAAAGCCGATCCCGACGTTCCCGCTGGACGAGCCGCCTGTCTCGATCTGGGAGTTCACTCCGATCACCTGGCCGTGACCGTCGATCAGCGGGCCGCCGGAGTTGCCCTGGTTGATCGCCGCGTCGGTCTGGATCACCTGATCGATGGGAAAGCCGTTCGGAGCGGTGACCGCGCGCTGGAGCGCGCTCACGATCCCGGAGGTGACGGTGCGCTCGAGCCCGAAGGGATTCCCGATCGCAACCACGGGGTCACCGACCTGCACCTTGGCAGAGTCGGCGAGAACAAGCGGGGTCAGCGCGGACGACCCCGCATCGACCTCGAGCACGGCCAGGTCGCTCGACGGGTCGGAGCCGACGAGGGTCGCGTTGAGGGTGTCACGGTTCGAGAAGCTGACCTTGATCGAGTTCGCGCCCTCGATCACGTGGTAGTTCGTCACGATGTGCCCGTCGTTGTCAACGACGAAACCCGAGCCGAGCCCGCCACCATCGGAGGTGCGGGTCGTCACCTGCACGACACCGCGTCCAGCGCGCCGATAGATCTCGGCGACGCTCAGCCCGGTGACCGGGGTGGACGTGGACGATACGGGCACCGGGTCAGACTCGACGACAGTGGTCGTGGAAGCCGGAGTCGAGCTCGCCGAAGACAGCCGCTGCCCCGAGTGCCACGCCGCCGCCGAGGAGAGAAGCGGCGGCGAGCGCGGCGAACCTCGAGACACTCGATCCCCCCGCTTTGGCCGGAGCGACCTGACTGTCGCCGGTCGGCGCTACCGGGGGGAGATTGTCGGCGTTGGTCACAGCTACGTTCTACCCCCGTCCACGTGAACACAGGGTTGCCCGGGGTTAAGAACGCGTTTCACCATGACGCTTCGGGTCGCCGGGGCGCGTGACAGCATGAAGCCGTTCCATCGCAACCACGAAGGGAGCTCCATGCAGGGCCGAGAGGTCGTCATCGTCGAGGCAGTCCGCACTCCCATCGGTCGTGGGCATCCCGAGAAAGGAGTCTTCCGAGACCTCCATCCGAACGAGCTCCTCGGCGCGTCGCTCGTCGGCGTGATCGAGCGCTCCGGCATCGACCCGGCGCTCGTCGAGGACCTCGTGGTGGGTTGCGTCAGCACCTACGGAGAGCAATCGCTCAACATCGGCCGCAACGCCTGGCTCCAGGCAGGGCTTCCCGTCGAGACACCGGCGACGACGATCGATCGGCAATGCGGCTCGTCGCAGCAGGCGGTCAACTTTGCCGCGACGCTGGTCGCGGCAGGAGTTCACGACGTCGTGATCGGTGCCGGCGTCGAGCACATGGGCCGGATCCCCCTCTCGGCCGCGAGCGGCCTCTTCGAGACGTTGGGAACGCCCTTCCCCCCTGCCCTCCTGGAGCGATATCCCCTGGTCCACCAGGGTCTGAGCGCCGAGCTCATCTCCGACCGGTGGGGAATCACCCGGGCGGAGTGCGACGCGATCGCGCTGGCGTCCCAGGAGCGCGCGGCCGAGGCGGCCGCCCAGGGTCGCTTTGCGCGGGAGGTCGTGCCGGTCGCGGTGGGCGACACCATCGTCACTGCCGATCAGGGGATCAGACCAGAGACGAGCGCCGCTGGTCTCGAGCAGCTCGCGCCGGCGTTCAAGGAGAACGGCACGCTCACGGCGGGCAACTCATCCCAGATCTCAGACGGCTCGGCTGCAGTGCTGCTCATGACGCGTGAGAAGGCCGATGCGCTTGGGCTGCGGCCGAGAGCGCGCATCGTCGACCAGACCACGGTCGGGGTCGATCCGGTGATCATGCTGACCGGCCCGATCCCCGCGACCCGGGCGATCCTCGAACGCAACGGGATGGTGCTGGCGGATCTCGATCTCGTCGAGGTCAACGAGGCATTTGCCTCTGTCGTCGCGGCGTGGGCGCGCGAGCTCGAGCCCGATCTCGACCGCGTGAACGTCAACGGCGGGGCGATTGCGCTCGGGCATCCGCTCGGAGCGTCCGGCGCGCGCTTGCTCACCACCCTGCTCCACGAGCTCGAGCGAAGAGACGGAGGGCGCGGCCTCGTGACCATGTGCTGCGGCGGTGGGCTTGGCACCGCGACGCTGATCGAACGGCTCTGACTGCTTCCGGGAGTGCCGACGGCTAGGACGGTCAGCGGTCGTCCCGTGACCGCAGCGATGAGCACAGCGGAGTCGACCGGCTTCTCCAGCACCTGCTCGGCCCCCGGCACGACCGTCCTGCCGTCACCGGTGAGCACGATCGCGCGGATGCCGCGCTCACGCAGCTCGGGTACCAGCGCGTCACCGGTGCCGTCGGCGAGGCGGAAGTCGACGACCGCCGCGTCGTACTCGCGCTCGGCGAGTGCGGCGCGCGCCTCTGCAAGCCCCGCCACGGTCTCGACGCTCGCCCCGGCGATACCGAGCATCCGCGAGACAACGCCCGCGACGAGTGGATCGTCTTCGACGACAAGCACCGACAGCCCACCGGAGCCCTCGGCAAGACCATCGCGGGCTGCAGCGACGCTCTCCGGTGGGTGCAGGTCGACCGAGCCGGCTCGCCATGCGCTCAGCGGCGGCGGCAATGCCTGCCGCGAGCTCGCGCTGATCGTCACTCTGGAGCTCTGCCTCGAGCAGCTTCGACCCCATGAGGACGATGTTGAGGTCGTTGCGAAGATCGTGTCGCACCGAGCGCAGCGGATCGGGATCGAGTGCCAGCTGGAGCTCGCGCGCCGCACGGTCCGCGGCCCGCCGAGCCGTATCTCGATCCAGCGGCTCGGTCAGCGCCGCCTCGTAGGCGGCAACCGCCCCGGCGAAGCTGTCGAGCCCAAGGACGAGGGCCGATCCCCGAAGCCGGTGTGCCTGACCCTGAAGCTCCCCGACGTCAACCTCGCCGAGACCCGCAGTGAGCGCCGCCATGCGGGCACGGAGCTCGTCTGCGTGTGCCTCGAGGAGGCCTTCGCGTCATACGACGCCGCGGCGGCGCGCCTCGAGCACGGCATCGGCGCGGCGGTTCGCGCCGAGCTTCGTGTACGCGCGTTCGAGCAGCGTCTTCACGGTCTCCTCGCCGATTCCGAGATCCGCAGCGACCTGCCGATTGGTCTTGCCTTCGGCGACGAGCCGGATCACGTCGCGCTCGCGTGGCGCGAGGGGAGCCTCTCCTCCTTGCGCTTCGGATGCTGGGGATCGAAGAAGCCGCGCCCTTCCACCACCGAGCGCAGCGCCGCCACGAGGCCTCCAGCGTCGGAGGACTTCACGATGCTTGCCTGGATTCCGACCTCGCGGGCAACCTCGTTCAACCCACGTTCGGGATGCGCAGTCATGAGCACGACCGGGAGCCTCAGGCCCTCGCGGCGGAATGCGCGGACGAGCTCGGTCCCGAGCTGGTCGTTCGCCAGCCAGTGATCGGTGAGTAGGACGTCGGCGTGACGGCGACGGAGCATCTCGAGCGCTTCACCGGAGGTTCCGGCCTCACCGGCGATGCGGAACTCGCTTCCGCCGAGTGCTTGCCGAACCCAGTCACGGACAATCGCGTCGTCATCGACGACCATGACGGCGATTGTCTGGTCTTGCTCGGCTACCACAGGTCCTTCCACAGCGGAACAAACGGCACGCTAACCGTACCGCGTGGCGCGGCCGATGTCAGCCGTCAGCGCGCACCGCGACGAGCTTCACGACCTGCTCCCGGTCGACCCCGAGCGCGGCGTCGAGCTTCGTCGCGAGCTCTCCCGAGGCGAGGAGCTCCTCGGTGATGTCCGCGCCGCCGATCAGCTCACCCTTGACGAACACCTGTGGGATCGTGGGCCAGTCGGAGAGCGCGGTGAGCTCGGTTCGGATCTGGGGGTCGGGGAGGATGTCGACCGCCGTGATCGGCGCGCCTGCGTTCCACAGCGCCTGGAGCGCGCGTTGCGAGTTTCCGCACGCAGGCCGTTCCGGTGTTCCCTTGATGAAGACGGCGACCGGCTCGGTGTCGATCACGGTCTTGATCTGATCCCTCAGTGTCATGCGGTTCCCTTCGTCGTGATTCGGAGCTCGTGGATGGTTCCGTCGCCGAGCGGCGCGGCGAGGGCACGGTTTACGAGCCGGTGCTGCTCGACGAGCGTGAGCCCATCGAACGCCGGGCTCGTCACCGCGACGTGAAAGTGATCGCCGCCGCCCGTGCGATCGACGATCTCGACCGTCCCGGCGGGAAAGGCTCCCTCGAGCAGGGAGCGGATCAGATCGGACGTCATCACGTAGATGGTAACGCTCGTGCCCCCGCGGGCCTTCCGGAGCCCCGATCGCCACAATCGAGGGAATGAAGCGGCTGTCTATCTCGCCTCGCTCCCCGAGCGCCTGTTCCGCGCACTCGCGGCAGCGCTCGGCGGAACCGTGCACGAGTCGTTCGAGCTCGCGCTACCCCGCGTTGTGCGTCACTCACGGCTGTATGAGGCAACCGCCCGCAACCTCCTCCGCGTCACGATCGAGCTCGTCGGCGGCGTCGAGCGCACCACGTCGGCCGCGGAGGAGTACGAGCCCGACCCGGGCAAGCTTCTCATCCGCAAGAGCGCGGGCAACGCAGTCGAGCTCGGCTCGATCGCAGCCTTCGGCTTCTCACCGCTGTGGATCCTCGCCGCAGCGGCCGACGTCTCTCACGGATCGCGTGCCTACCTCGACACCCTCGTGGGAGAGCTGGTCCGTGAGGGCGTATTGAGTGTGGGCACGGCCTTCAAGTCGGTCGACGAGCTTCTCGGAGCGCTCGAGGGCGTGTCCGGCACGACGGCCCGGCTCATCGACATCCCGCCGCTCGAGACGCAGCTCCTCCGCAACTCACTCGCCGACATGCGCCGAGACGCGGCTTCCCTCCCATCCCAAGACGAGCTTGCGCGTGTCTACCAGGCGATCCGCCAGGCTGCGCGCCCGCGAGGGCACGACCGTTCTCGACGTTTCGCTCGGAGTGGGCTTCGCGTTCTTCAACTCGGCCCGCCACGTTGGCCGGCAGCACCTGCTCGACCCGTACTCGGAGGATCTCAAGCCTCTCCGCGATGAGGGGCTCGGCGCCTACGCACGGCGCGTCTCGCGCCCGTATGCCGACGCGGTCGCCCGGCACTTCGACGATGAGCTCCCCTCGCACACCGAGGCGGGGATCGACCGTCTGGGGCGGAGCCTGCGCCGACGCGACTAGCGCTCCCGGGTGCTGGAATACTCGGTCGTGCTCCCTGCCGGCACCTCGACGCACGCACTGACGCCGCATCCGGACGTCAGGGGAACGTTCACGGAGGTGTTTCGGGAGTCCTGGGAGGTCGGGGTCGGCCCGGTCCAGTGAACATCGTCCGCTCGACCGCGAACGTCCTTCGCGGAGTGCACGTGCACTCCGCCCACACGGACTATCTGACGGTGCTGGATGGAGCCGCGGTCGTCGCACTCCACGATCTGCGAGCCGACTCGGTAACGGAAGGGCTGGCGTGCTGGGTCGAGTTGCGAGGCGACGATCCGATGGCGATCGTCGTCCCCCCAGGGGTGGCCCACGGCTTCTACTTCAGCGAGCCCTCGCTGCATCTCTACGCGGTCGACCGCGAGCGGACCCCGCCGGCGGGCTCGGCTGCCACTGGGCCGACCCCGACCTCGGGCTGGCGTGGCCCTGCGACGATCCCAAGGTCTCCGGAGCGGGACGCCACTCTCGGCTCGCTTGCCGAGCTGCAGGGACGCGGTGCGGGCAGCGCTCGCGACCTGAGCGCTACGCAGGCGCTGGCGGAGTCGCCGACACGCGCGACGATGGATGGCGAGCAGGTGTGCGCGCCGCCGCGTTGCCATGAGCCGTGCGTCCTCTGCGGAGCGTCGGATTGCGTCGTTCAGTAGCGTCGCAAGCTCGGAGGCAAAGCCCGGCTCACGCGCGGAAGTCTCCCATCGGTCCAGCTCGGCGACGCGTTCCGCGACGGAGAACTCGGCTGCGGATCGGCTCGGGAAGTGCAGGTAGGTGAGCCGGTCGCCGGTCCGGGCGATGAGGTCATCGAGCCCGAAGATCTGCTTCCACATGTGCCAGTCGGTGTAGACCCCCGGCGGCGCCGGCCGCCAGCCGTGTGGAAGCCGCCGGTAGAGCGCAAGGGTGTGCGACGTGCCGGTGAGGCCGATGGAGTTCTCGTCACCTAGCAGGAGCAGCGTCCGACAATCGTCACGGCTCGCGTCGAACGGAACGTACTCGAGCCGCCCCTCCGCATCGATCAAGGCAGGGGCCGGATGGGCGAAGTCCGCGTCATCGAGGAGCTGCTGCATCGTCGTGACGTGATCCGGGAGGAGGATGTCGTCGTCTGAGAGGTAGGTGACGATCTCGCCCGTCGCTTCCCTGAGCGCCACGTGCCGGTGCGCCTCTCCGAGTCGCTCGCCCTTCGGGTTGTCGAAGAATCGCACTCGGTGATCGGTGAGGAACTGACCTAGCGCTTCGCGCGTGTCGTCGCCGACGCCGTCGCCGATCACGAAGATCTCGACCGAGGCAGTCTGGCCGAGAGCGCTGCGCAGGGCGTAGGGAAGCAGCGCTGCGTGATCGTGTGTGGGGATGACGATCGTCGCGTCCACTCGCATCGCCGCGATCATCGGTGGGGCCGCCCCTCACGTAGTCGTCCCGAGGACGAACGATCGGGACGTACACTGGATCCGTGCAGCATCCCGACTCCTTCGGCGCCCGCTCGACCCTGGCGGTCGGTGGGAAGCAGCTGGAGATCTTCCGGCTCGACGCGCTCGGCAGCCGGTTCGACGTTACCGGGCTGCCTTACACGCTGAGGATCCTGCTGGAGAACGTGCTGCGGCGCGAGGACGGCGTCACCGTCACGGCGGATGACATCGAAGCGGTTGCGAGCTGGGACGCAGGGGCTGCGCCGACCCGGGAGATCACCTTCGCACCGGCTCGCGTTCTGCTCCAGGACTTCACCGGTGTCCCCGCCGTGGTCGACCTGGCCGCGATGCGCGAGGCGATGGCGGCATTCGGCGGCGACCCCGCGCGCATCGACCCGCTGATCCCCGCCGAGCTCGTGATCGACCACTCGGTGCAGGTCGATGACTTTGCGAGCCGGCTTGCGATCACCCGGAACGCGGAGCTCGAGTTCGAGAGAAACCGCGAGCGCTATGCGTTCCTTCGCTGGGGGCAGCGCGCGTTCGAGGCGCTCGAGGTCGTCCCGCCCAACACGGGCATCTGCCACCAGGTCAACCTCGAGTTCCTCGCCCGCGTCATCGAGAGCCGCGACGGCCGGGCGTTCCCGGACACCCTCGTCGGTACCGACTCGCACACGACGATGGTCAACGGCCTCGGCGTCCTCGGCTGGGGCGTCGGTGGGATCGAGGCCGAAGCGGCGATGCTCGGCGAGGCGATCTCCATGCTCGTGCCCCAGGTCGTCGGGTTCCGGCTGCATGGTCAGCTGCCCTCAGGCGCGACCGCCACCGATCTCGTGCTGACCGTCACGGAGATCCTTCGCGCCGTCGGTGTGGTCGGGAAGTTCGTGGAGTACTTCGGCGAAGGGCTCACGGGCCTGCCGCTCGCAGATCGCGCGACGATCGGGAACATGTCCCCCGAGTACGGCGCGACGTGTGGGTTCTTCCCCGTCGACGACGAGACGCTGCGGTACCTCCGACTGACCGGCAGAAGCGACGAACGGGTGGCACTCGTCGAGACGTACTGCAAGGAGAACCTGCTCTGGCACGACCCGGCCGCGCCGGCCACGTACTCGCAGGTCGTCGAGCTCGATCTCGGCGACGTCGAGCCGTCACTCGCGGGCCCACGTCGGCCCCAGGACAGGGTCGCGCTGCGGGACGCCAAGGCGTCGTTCGCGAAGGCACTCGCGAGCTTCGGGGTCGACTACGGGAATGGCCTCGACGAGGGTGTCGCCGAGAGCTTCCCGGCAAGCGACCCGCCCTCGCACATCGAGCCCGGATCGGCCACACCTGCCGGAGCGGCCGCCGTCATGGCCGCGCCCGTGGCAGACGTTCCGAGCGGCGTTTCCTGCGAGATCGACGGTGAGACGGCCAATCTCGACCACGGCGTCGTCGTGATCGCCGCCATCACATCGTGCACGAACACCTCGAACCCGGCCGTGATGGTCGGGGCCGGCCTGCTCGCAAAGAACGCCGTCGAACGCGGCCTCGTGCGCAAGCCGTGGGTCAAGACGAGCCTTGCGCCTGGATCGAAGGTCGTCACCGACTACTACGAGCGCGCCGGCCTCACCCCGTACCTCGAGGCGCTCGGCTTCCACACCGTGGGCTACGGATGCACGACCTGCATCGGGAACTCCGGCCCGCTGCCCGAGGCGGTATCGGCTGCGGTGAACGAGGGCGGGCTCGTCGCGTGCGCCGTCCTCTCGGGGAACCGGAACTTCGAGGCGCGCGTCCATCCCGAGGTGAAGGCGAACTACCTCGCCTCCCCCCGCTCGTGGTCGCGTACGCCCTCGCCGGCCGAATGGATCTCGATCTGACCCGCGAGCCACTCGGGCATGACCCAAACGGCGATCCGGTGTACCTCTCGGAGATCTGGCCGTCACCGGCCGAGGTGCAGAACGTCGTCGCAGGGGCGATCGATCGCGACATGTTCACCAAGACCTACGGCGACGTCTACACGGGCGATCCAGCCTGGCGCGAGCTTCCGATTCCCGAAGGCAACCTCTTCGCCTGGGAGCCGGCTTCGACCTATGTCCGCCTCCCGCCGTACTTCGCGGGGATGCCCCGCGAGCCAGGCGGTGTCGAGGACATCGCCGGGGCACGTTGTCTCGTATCCCTCGGCGACTCGGTCACCACCGATCACATCTCACCCGCCGGCTCGATCAAGGCGGACGGGCCTGCTGGGTCCTACCTCAACGAGCACGGGATCGAGCGAGGCGCGTTCAACTCGTACGGCTCGCGCCGCGGCAACCACGAGGTGATGGTGCGCGGCACCTTCGCCAACGTCCGGCTGCGTAACCAGCTCGTCCCGGCGTCGGAAGGGACGTGGACCGCGCACCTCCCCTCCGGCGAGGAGATGACGATCTTCGCAGCCGCCGAGAGGTACCTCGCGGAAGGTGTCCCCACGATCGTCCTCGCAGGCAAGGAGTACGGATCGGGCTCCTCGCGCGACTGGGCGGCGAAAGGCCCCAAGCTCCTGGGTGTGCGCGCAGTCATCGCCGAGAGCTACGAGCGGATCCATCGCTCGAACCTGCTCATGATGGGGATCCTCCCCTTGCAGTTCCTGCCTGGTGAGAGTCGGGAGACGCTCGCGCTCACCGGTCGCGAGGAGTTCTCGATCAGCGGCGTCGACAACGGCGACGCCAGCGAGGTCACCGTGAACGCCGGCGAGAAGCAGTTCCGCGCACGGGTACGACTTGATACCCCGCGCGAGCGCGAGTACCTGCGGCACGGCGGGATCCTCCCGTACGTGCTTCGCAAGCTCCTGGCGACGTAGGCCGAAGCTCGGCCGCGCGCTACCCTCGGCCGATCGTGAGGGACGAATCGACGACCTGGGGCATCGAGCCCGTCCCCCCGCGACTTCGGACGCTCTCGACGCTCGACCTCGGTCTGCTGTGGGGGAATCTCGGCGTCTCGCTCCTCGTGATCGTCGCCGGTGCGATTCTCGTTCCGGCGCTCTCGCTCCCGCAGGCCATCGTGGCGATCGTCATCGGCTGCGTGATCGGCAACGCAATGGTCGGGATGGCCGGGATGATCGGCGCGCAGGCCGGCGTGCCGGGGATGGTGCTCATGCGGGCACCACTTGGTGCCCGATGGCTCCTTCCTGCCCACTGCGATCAACATCGTCCAGTGCCTCGGCTGGACGGTGTTCGAGCTGATCGTGATCGCGACCGCCGCCTCCGCTCTCTCGGAGGAGCTCCTCGGGTTCGAGGCTCGGTGGGCATGGACCATCGTCTTCGGAGCCGCAGCTCTCGCGCTCGGGCTGATGGGTCCGGTCGGGATCACGCGGCGCCTGGTGCGGCGCGTCGCCATGTGGGCGCTTCCGCTCGCGCTCGGCTACCTCGCGTGGTGGGGGCTTCGTGGCGGAGGCCTCGAAGACGCCTGGAGCGCACCCGGCGAGGGCGGCCTCTCGCTCTGGGTGGGGATCGACATCGTGGTCGCTGTCACCGTCTCGTGGGTGCCGCTCGCGCCCGACTACACGCGGTTCGCCCGCACGCCGCGGGCCGCCTTCTGGGGAACGAGCATCGGCTACTTCGTTCCCGATGCCCTCCTGCTCTCGCTCGGCGCCGTTCTCTTCTTCACCCGCGACATCACGGATGCGGCCGGCTTGCCGGCCGCCGTCGCCGCCGGCGGCGGGGCGGCATTCGTCGCGCTGCTGGCGCTGACGCTGACCGAGACCGACGAAGCGTTCGCGAACGCGTACTCCGGAGCGGTCTCGCTCCAGAACTTCTTCCCGCAGCTGCCGCAGCGCCTGTTGGTCGTGATCACGACGGTCGTCGGGACGATTGGGGCACTTGCGCTCGATCTCTTCTCGTTCCAGTCGTTTCTGTTTCTCCTCGGATCGTTCTTCGTCCCCCTCTTCGCGGTGCTCCTCGTTGACTGGCTCGCGACTGGGCGGAACTACGCCGCCCGCTTCACCTCTCCGAACGACGGCGTCCGCGTCGGGCCGATCCTTGCGTGGGTCGGTGGATTCGCGGTGTACCAGTGGCTCTCGCCCACAGGCCCGACCTGGTGGGAAGACCAGGTGGGGCGACTCGATCCGCCCGCGTGGAGCATTGGCGCGACCATCCCGAGCTTCATCGCGTCGTTCGTTCTCGCCCTCGTCGCCGTCGCGGTATCGCGCCGCGCGGACGCGACGGCCAGCGCCTCGGCGTAAGAGCGTGTTTAGATGCGCGACATGCCGCGCGCTGCCATCGTCGGGAACCTCGCCCTTGATCGCGTGGCCGGCGCGTCGCCGAGGCCCGGCGGCGCGGTGTGGTATTGCGCCCACACCCTCCACGTCCTGAATCCGCACGCGGACGTGGTGCTCGTCTGCCGCTCGACGCCCGAGGACGGCGAGGTGATCGTGCCGCAGCTCGAGCAGCTCGGCTTCCCCATCGTCTGGCGACCGGCCGAGGCGACGACGCGATTCTCCTTTCGGTACGACGGTGACCGCCGCATCATGAGCCTCGACGAGCTCGGCGACCCCTGGACGACCGACGACGTCGCCGGCTGGGTCGGCGAGGCGGTCGGCGCGGCCGAGTGGGTCCTCGTCGGGGCGTTGACCCGCGAAGACTTCCCGCGGACGACCCTCGCCGCCCTCGCCGCACACGGTTCGCGGCTCGCAATCGACGCCCAGGGACTCGTGCGCCATGGCTCGATCGGCCCACTCCTGGCGGACGGAGACATCGATCGCGCGCTCCTCGATCACATCACCGTGCTCAAGCTCAATGACGAGGAGGCCGAGCAGCTCTGCGGCGGGATCGACGAGGCCTCGTTGCGGACTCTCGACATTCCCGAGGTCGTGCTCACGCTCGGGTCGCAGGGGGCGGTGATCCTGTCCGGCGCCGAGACGACCCGGGTCGCCGCAGTGCCGATCGACGGTCCCGTGGATCCGACCGGAGCCGGCGACTCGTTCCTCATGGCCTATGCGGTCGCGCGGCTCTCGGGGGACGACGCCCACACGGCCGGGCTCGCGGCAAGTCGCTTCGTGTCCACGATCATCGCGCGCTGACGTGCGGCTCCGCGTTGCAACCGCAGTCGGCGTGATGAGCCTCGACACCGATGGCGGCGAGGTCGAGTTCCTCGATGACGGGGAGGCAGCGCTGAGCCCCGGGGACGCCGGGGTGGCGCTTCCGTTGCTCGTGGCCTCGGCGCGGTCAGGCGCGAGAATCGTGGCGGTCGTCCGGCGTAGGCCGCCGCTTGTCATCTCGGACGATGCGGGAACGACCTGGCGTGAGGTGGGCGGCGGGCTTCCGCGCGGCGTCGACGTCGCGATCGCCCCCGACCACCCCGACACCGTGGCCTTCGCCTCTGACTCGCGCGTCTACGTCTCGTTCGACGGCGGCGTCTTCTGGAAGGTCATCGACGCCGAGCTCCCTCAGATAGCCTCGATCGCCTGGGAATCGGACTGAGCGGTTCGAGCAGTCCGCGACGAGAGGATGAGATGGCCGGACTGGATGACCTGATCGGAAGCCTGCAGCAAGCGCAGGGTGGACAGGGCGCACAGGGAGGCGGCGGCCTCGAGGACATCCTCGGCGGCATCCTGGGGGCAGCGGGTCGGGAGCCGGCGGCGGGCTCGGGGACATTCTCGGGGGCGTGCTCGGCGGCGCGGGAGGCTCGGGCGGCGGCCTCGGCGACATCCTCGGCGGAGTGCTTGGTGGAGGAGGCACGCAGGGGACGGACAGCGGTAGCGGCGGCGCGGGGATCGGCGGTCTCATGGCGGTCATCGGGCCACTGCTTGCGTCTCTCCTGGCGAACGGAGGTCTCCAGAAGATCCTCGGCGGGATGAAGTCGAGCGGTCTCAGCGACCAGGCGCAGTCCTGGGTCGGTACCGGCGCGAACCAGTCGATCGACGCCGCCCAGGTACGCGCGGCGCTCGACGACGATCAGATCGCGCAGGTGGCTCAGGGTCTCGGCGTCGATGAGCAGCAGGCCTCGCAGGTGCTCGCGCAGGTGCTGCCCGGGCTCGTCAACACGGTCACTCCAGAAGGAGAGGAGCCGTCGGCGGGCGACCTCGATCGCCTCGTCGAGACGTTGCAAGGCTTCGCGGCCTGAGCTCCTAGCCTGCGAGCGAGGCCGCGATCGCGACCGCCTCGTCCCTCTCGAGCGTCGTTTCGAGACGGCGGGTGTCGTCGCCATCCGACCAGATCAGCACGTTCTCTGCGAGCCGGAACCTCGCCTCGCTGCCGTCGAACAACGTGACCGCATGGGGAGCGCCCTCGATCCAGACGGCGTCATCCCCGCTCGGCATCGTGACGAACTCGACCTGCGTCTCATCGATCAGCGACTTGCCGATCACCCGCATGTTGTCCGGGTCGTATCCGGGGATGATCGTCAGGAGCGCGCCGACGCCTGGCGCGACGGTGCCGGCCGGGAGCCTGGGCGCTGCCGACCAGACGAGCGTTACCGTGGGCACCGCGGTCTCGGAGCTCGAGAGAATCGCGGCCGGAGCCCCAAGGACGTCGCTGGTGGGAAGCCGGTGTCCGAGGACGTCCTCGGCGCTCTGTCCGTCGACCGGCGTCCCAGCCCCGAGATCGTCGAGGTCGTCGACCTCGACGGTTGTGGGAAGAGTGCCGACGGTCCTGGCGTCGATGCCTCGAACGTCGAGCCAGCTGCGAACCGTGTCGGACGCGGCAACCGCGGTGGCTGCCCCGAGCAGGAGGATGGCGAGCACGATCGCGACAGGCCTTGCCCACCGTCGAGGCGTCCGCGCTCGGGCAGCGGGAAGCTGCGCGACCACGACCGCCGACACATCGGCCGTCGCCTCGGCGTCGAGGCGCGCACCGAGAGCGCGCAACGCCCGCTGGAGCTCGAGCTCGGTCATCCGCCGACCTCCTCGAGCACCCCGCGAAGCCGACCGAGCGCGCGCGAGGTCCTCGACTTCACCGTTCCGAGCCGACAGCCGAGCACCTCGGCGGTCTCGGCTTCGCCAAGATCGAGGACGAACCGCAGCACGAGCACCTGCTTGTCGTCGTCGCCCATCGCCGCAAGCGCCGTCGTGAGTCGAGCCGCACCGATTCCTGCGAGCGCAGCCTCCTCCGCGGAGTCCGAGCTCCCGAGCTCGGAGAGCGCAGCCAACCGCTCGTTCAGCAGCTCCGCGCGACGCTTCGAGCGAACTCTGCTCCGCGCCTCGTTGGCGACGATCGTGAGCAGCCAAGGCCTGAAGGGGCGCGAGACATCGAAACGGTCGAGAGCGAGGTATGCCTTCACAAAGGCCTCCTGGACAACGTCCTCGGCAAGCGAGGGGTCACCGGAATAGGCGGCTACGCGCAGCGCAACCACCTGGTGGTGACGGACGATCTCGGCGTAGGCGGCGTGGTCGCCGTCCCGCGCACGACGGATGAGAAGCACATCGCGAGCACCTGGATCGGGCGGATCCCGCACGAGTCGTTGATGTTAGGCGGCCCGACGCTTCGCGTCACGCCGCCGCATCTGCCACCCTTGGAGCCGCTCCGGACGGCGACGGTTCATGCAACAAGTACGCGTCCGCCGCCATGAAGGTTCCCGTCGCAGGCGAGGCAAGGATCGATGCGGGGCTAAACCTTGAACTCGCCGCGCGCGACGGTCACGGCGGAGCCGCCGACCTCGACCAGGTCGATCAACCCGTCGCCGCCGTCTGCGCGGGCATGGAGCGTGGAGGGCCGCCCGAGCTCGACACCTTGCGTGATCACGATCTCGTCGCCCCAGGCGATGAGCCCGTGGCGGGCGAGGTGGCAAGCGATCGGGCCTGCCGCAGACCCGGTTGCCGGATCCTCGCCGTGCTCCCAGAACATCCGGCTCCGCCAGCCGTCGCCGTCCGCCGCGACACAGTTCACCCCGGTGACGCCGAACGAGGTGATCGCTGCCGTATCGGGGTGGAGTGCGGCAAGCTCGGCGACGGAGGAGAGGACGACGACGATGTGCACGGCTCCGTTGTCGTAGAGCTCGACCGGGAGCGCCGCCTTGGTGACGCCGAGCGCTGCGAGCACGGCGTCGACATCGTCGACCGGCCGGATCGTCGGCGTCGGCTGGACCATGCGGCCGAAGCCGAGCCGCCCGCTCTCGTCTCGCTCGAGCACGACCGGAATGACACCCACTCCGGTCTCGAGCCGAATCACGCCGAGCTGCAGCGGTGCTGCGAGCACGAAAGCCGTGCCGAGGATCGGATGCCCCGCAAACGGCATCTCGTCGCGAGGATTGAAGATGCGCACGCGCGCGTGGCCACCCGCTTCGGGTGGGAGGACGAAGGTCGACTCCGAGAACCCGATTTCCGTCGCGAGGCGCTGCATGAGAGCGTCATCTGCCCCGCGTGCGTCGGTGAAAACCGCGAGTTGGTTGCCGGTGAGGGGCGTGTTGGTGAAGACGTCGCAGACGACGAAGCGGAGGGTGGGCATAGGGCGGTTATACCGGCCCGTCGTCCATCCACTTCTCGTGATGCTTCCTTGCCCAGTCCTCGCGTACCTCACCCGTCGTCATTCCGCGCAGGGCATGCCGCGTGGTTGGGTGGATCAGGGCGAGATAGAGGTGGCCGAGCAGCAGCGCCATCGAGATCAGCGTGAGCGTCTCGTGCACGGTGCCGGTGCCGTCGAAGATGAAGCGGTGGTCGCGCTCACCGAGCCAGAGAAAGAACCCTGAGACGACAAACAGCAGCGCGAACGCAACCGTGAGGATGGTGTTGAGCTTCTGCCCGGCGTTGAAGCGGCCTTGCGCCGCCCTCTTGCCCGTGAGCCAGCGTCGATCGTCGCGGTCGAATGTCTCGATCTCGCGCCAGTTCGCCTTGAGCCGAACGCGGTCCCCCAGCAGCAGGATCAGCGCGATCGCCACCGCCCACCCGACAGCGCTGAACAGGTGGACGTTCTTCACGAGGTTCCGCCGCGCGACCATTTCCGAGAGAAACGGCAGGTAGAGGATCAACCCCGTCGCCAGCATCGCGAAGAAGCCGACCGCATGCGTCCAGTGGAGCAGGCGCTCCGTTCCACCGAACCGCTTGACCATCCGCTGCTCAGGCTTCAGCCTGAGCTGTAGGGAGCGGGCATCCGTTCGCTCGGACGCGCTCATGCGTGCACCCACGAAGGGGAGTGCACACCCCTTGGTTCAGGCTGAAGCCTGAACGGCGTCACGCGGTGTACCCGTTCGAGTCACCGATCCAGGCGTCGATGTCGTACCCCCGTTGCTCCCAGTAGCCGCGGTAGTCAGGGTCGTCGATCACCTCGATCCGATCGACCCACTTGACGCTCTTGTAGCCGTACATCCGTGGCATCACGAGACGGGCCGGACCCCCATGCGGTCTCGACACCGGCGAGCCATCCATGTCCAGCGCCAGCATCACGTCAGGGCTGAGTGCCTGCTCGAGCGTCAACGAGTCGTCGTACGGAACCTCCGTGCTGACGAACCGCAATGAGCGGGCGCCCTGGCGGAGCTTTGCCTTGGCGAGCAGGCGCTCGAGCCGGATGCCCTTCCAGGCGACGTCGTTCACCGACCACCCGGTGACGCAGTGGAAGTCGGAGACCTGCTCCTCGCTCGGCATCGCCCTGAGGTCGGCGAGCGTGTAGGTCGTGGGATGCTCGACCATCCCGTCGATCCGGAGCCGATACGTCGCAGGGTCGATCTTTGGGAGGCCGCTTCCAATCGTGTAGATCCGCCACCCACTCGTCGGCACGATCGCCTCGACACGGTCGGGGACGAGCCAGCCGAGCGCACCGGTGGCCGACCGCCCGTAGAACAGGCCGGCTACCCCGAGGCCGACGGTCCCGAGAAACGCTGCCCGTCCAATCGTCCGATCCTTCATGTCCTAGGTGTACTCGATGCTCCGTGCAGGTGGGGTTACACCGCGGCAAGGCAGATGGTGCCATCTATGCTCGCGCGCAATGCGCGTCTATCTCTGCCGGCACGCCGAGGCCGCGAATGGCGAGCCTGACGAGAGCCGTAAGCTCACGGCCCGTGGGCACCAGCAGGCCCAGGAGCTGGCACTGCTCCTCGCGGCGGAAAGTCCGGTTCCGCTCGTAGTCGTTACGAGCCCGCTCGCCCGCGCGCGCCAGACAGCTGCGTACCTCGGCGAGCAGCTTGACGCGCCGCTGCTGGTCGACCAGCGTCTCGCACCCGGCGCGACGCTTGCCAACCTGGAGGAGCTCGTCGAGGAGCTCGACGGCCCGGTGGCGACGGTAGGCCACCAGCCCGACTGTTCGGAGATCGTGCTCGCGCTCACCGGCCACGATCCGGGGTTCCCGGTCGGAGGGATGCGCGTCATCTCGCTGGGGGTCACGGGATGACGCACGCAATCCGCGTCACGGGCCTGCGCAAGGCCTATGGCGACGTGGAGGCGGTCAAGGGCATCGACCTCGAGATCAGGCGGGGAGAAGTCTTCGGCCTGCTCGGGCCCAACGGAGCCGGCAAGACCACCACGGTGGAGATCCTCGAGGGCTATCGCCCTCGCGACGGTGGCGAGGTGGAGGTGCTGGGCTTCGATCCGGGCGAGGCTGCGCGCGCGTTTCGCGAGCAGATCGGGGTCGTCCTTCAGCACTCCGAGCTCCCGCCCGTGCTCACGGTGCGAGAGGTACACCGGATGTTCGCGGGGTACTACGAGCGTCCCCGCAAGGTCGACGACGTGATCGAGTTGGTTGGGCTCGCGGAGAAGCGCGACGCTCGGGTCAAGACGCTCTCAGGCGGACAGAAGCGTCGCCTGGATCTGGGGGTTGCCCTGATCGGTGACCCCGAGCTGTTGTTTCTCGACGAGCCTACGACCGGCTTCGACCCCGCGGCGCGGCGCTCGGCCTGGGAGCTCGTGCGTGCACTACGCGAGCTCGGCAAGACCATCTTCCTCACGACGCACTACCTCGACGAGGCCCAGCAGCTTGCCGACCGCGTCGCCGTCCTGCGGGGCGGGGTGATCGTCGCAGAGGGAACGCCCGACGAGCTCACGCGCGGAACCGACGAGACCGAGGTGCGCTGGGTCGAGAACGGCGAGCCGGTCGTCGTGCGCACCACGCAGCCGACGCGAGTGCTGCACGAGGAGACCGCGCGTGCGCTGGCCGAGGGTCGCGAGCTGGAGGGCCTCGAGGTGCGGCGACCGTCGCTCGAGGACGTGTACCTGGAGCTGGTGGGCGACCCCGAGAGCCCGAGCGAGGCCGAGGAATGAAGCTGCTCCTCCACCAGGTGCGCTCGGAGCAGCGGCTCTTCTGGCGCAATCGCGAAGCCGCGATCTTCGTGTTCATCTTCCCGCCGCTGTTGTACGTGCTCCTCGCGGCGATCTACGGCGACGAGATCGACGACCGCAAGGCGGCCGACGTGCTCCTCGCAGGGCTGATCGGCTACGGCTGTGCGAACACCGCGTTCGCGGGCCTCGCGATCACCCAGGTGATCCGTCGCGAGAGCGGGCACCTGAAGCGCCTCCGTGCAACCCCACTGCCGATGGCGACGTACCTCCTCGCCACCGTCACCTCGATCCTCACCGTGTTCGCCCTGCAGATGCTCTTGACTCTTGCGCTCGGGCTCTCGCTCTACGACGCGTCAGGCCCCGCGCGACCGCTCGATCTCGCGTTCCTGGTGGTCTACGGCGGTCTCGCCTTTGCGGGTCTCGGGTTTGCAGCGGCCGCGCTGATCCGCTCGGCTGAGGGTGCCTCGGCCGTCGTCAACCTCATAGTCCTGCCGATGGCCTTTCTCTCGGGCTCGTTCGGACCGACGCGAAACTATCCGGTGGTGCTCCAGCAGATCTCCGACGTGCTGCCGCTGACGTACCTCAACCGTCTCCTCGAGCGGGCCTATCTCGCCGACCTCTCGATCTTCGATGACCCGAAGTCAATGGCGATCGTCGCCGCCTGGGGGATCGGCGGCTACCTCGTTGCGTGGCGCAAGTTCGGCTGGTCACCGCGCGAGCGATAGCGACTCTCGCGCTCACAGCAGAGCGCCACCTCCAGTGGGGCCACCCCAGACCACCACCCGCTATCGATTCTATCGTCTCAATTGACAACAGAGACGCGCAGGTTCGTGCCAAGTGTGCGCCAGTTGTTCCACAGGGACTACGGGCGGGGTGATGCATCGGCCTGATCCGGCTGAGGGCCTGACACCGTCGACACGGGCGACACCCGCGGGCCGGAGGACAGGCTCGCCGTCCCCGGACCCGCCGTGGCGGCAACCCAGCCGAGCAACGCCGCGATCGCGACTGACACGAGCAACCTGGTCACGCCCCGAGGATCGTCCGGAACCACCTCGTCGTTGATCCCTCAGTCCGGGGCTTCTCGCCCCGGCACAACCTCCTCAGCCGAGCAGTTCGCAGTCGTTCGCCTGGGCCACGGCTGCGACGTGCTCCCAGTTCGGCTCCTCGTCGGTCGCCGGTGGGAGCGTGCGCTCCCGGGCGGGGATGCTCATGTCGCGCACGAGCGTCTCGAACCCCCCGGGCGTCAGGATGAACAGCATGCGGCAGCCGTCGGGACCGACGGTGTAGCGGTGGGGAATGTCCCGCGGCCCGAATGCGAAATCCCCTGCATGCGCCTCGATCGACGTCTCGCCGACCTCGAACGTGACGTCGCCCTCGAGGACCCAGAAGCCCTCGTCCTCGCGGTGGTGCACGTGAAGCGGTGCGGCGGCGTTCGGCGGCTCGGTGATCTCGATGATGGATAGGAGCCCGCCGGTCTGTTCTGCGGTCACCTTGATTTCCGCGAGGCAGCCGAACCACCACCGGGCTTCACCTTCGCCGGCGAGGGTTGCGACAGGGCTCAGAAGCTGTGGGTCTGGGGTCATCGATTCCTCCGTTCGGGTGGCAGGGTCGAGGAGAGAGATCGTCACGCGCCAGACGCGATCCGCCGTGTGTCGGAGCACATGGGTGCCGCCGGCAGCGACGACGAGCGCGCTGCCCCCGTTGCGCACGACCCGCGCCAGGGAAGCGACGTAGGCACCGTCGCGCGAGCGAAGCGTGCGGAACGCTCCCGCGATCTCGTCCGCCCCGCGCGCCTCGCGGCCCCAGGGATCAACGAGCAGGGCGCCGTCGTCGAACAGCGCCCGAAAGCTCGCCGGGTCGTCGAGCACGGAGGCGTCCTCCAGGAGAGCGTCGAGGTCGGTCGGTGTGTGCGCGAAAGCGATCACGAGGCGGCACGCTAGGAAGCCCGCTCGCTCACCGCCATACCAGCAATCTGGTAGAGAAGGGCTTCCCGCGGCGGGTTACAGTCCCGGCTGTGAGCGCCTACGCGAGAGAGCGGGCGTGCGATCGAGTCGCGGCCCTGGCGACGCACGGGCTCGATCTCGTCAGCTTCTGGCGCGAAGCGGAGGCGGTGATCGCTCCGGTCGTCCCCCACTACCTGGGTGCCTGCTGGTAGACGCTCGACCCCGCGTCGTTGCTCATGACGAGCCACTTCAACGAAGCAATGCCGGTGATGCCCCCGGAGTGGCTCGCCTACGAGTACTACGAGGACGATGTCAACAAGCTCGCCGACATCGTTCGCTCCCCGGACGGAGTGTCGACGCTCCACGAGGCAACCGGCGGTGACCCGAGCTCGAGCGGGCGCTGGCACGCGAACATGGAGCTCGGTGGTGACCAGGAGCTGATCGCAGGCCTGCGGACGAGCTCGGGGGATGCGTGGGGCGGATTGGGCCTCTACCGCGAGGTCGGGGCGCCACTGTTCGACGCCGACGAAATTGGGTTTGTGCGCACGGTCTCCCCGCTGCTGGCGGAGGGCGCGAAGCGCGCGCTGCTACTCGGCGAGGCGACCGACCCGGAAGGCCCGGAAGCGCCAGGTCTCCTCGTCCTTTCGGCCGAGTGGGAGCTCGAGTCGTCGACCCCTGGGGTCGAGCAGTGGGTGTCCGACCTGCCCGGAGGCGACTGGGAGGCCGGGCGGCTTCCACGGCGGTTCTCAGCGTCGCGGGTCGCGCCGCGAGCTCCACCGAGACCGCCGATGAGCCGGGCGAGGTCGCTGTCGCACGCGTGCTGAGCGACTCCGGACGCTGGGTCGTGCTCCACGGCACGACACTCGCCGGCCGCGACGGGCGCCGCATCGCGGTGATCGTCGAGCCCGCTCACCCGGCACGCCTTGCGTCGCTGCTCGATGTCCGCCTACGGCCTCACCGATCGTGAGCAGGATGTCACGCGCCTCGTGCTGCACGGCGAGTCGACTGGGGCGATCGCCGAGCGGCTCAACGTCTCGCCGCACACGGTGCAAGAGCACCTCAAAGGCGTATTCGAGAAGACGGGCGTCCGTAGCCGCCGCGACCTCGTCGGCAAGGTCTTCTTCTCGCACTACGAGCCGCGTGTGCGCGACAACGAGTCACGGGCTCAGCACGACCGACCACTCCGCGGAGGGCCGCTGGCAGGACCACCGGCTGCGTGAGCGATCGGCACAACTGACGACCCTGTTGGCGCGGGCTACAGTCGAGCCGTCGCCCCCGTAGCTCAGTGGATAGAGCAGTGGTTTCCTAAACCATGTGCGCAGGTTCGATTCCTGCCGGGGGCATCACCTCTTGTTGGCGCCACGGCCGCCGTGGGTTGGGCGGAAGCCATTGACTCAGAGATCTCGTTCTGGGAAATCTGGATGTACCATTTGGGACAATCTCCGGCAACGCACGTTTATAAGACGATTCCTCCCGTTGTTCGCATTGGGGATCGCTGGTCTCGTTGTCAGCGAGGGTCACACGAGGGAGGTCGCCAAAGCTGCCTCACCGCCCCTTACATATGTTGCTTTCGGTGATTCCTGGCCCAGCGGTGCACACTGCGGGAACTGTCGGACGTTCGTCACGCTTTATGCGGACGGACTCGGGAAGAGGACGGGCCGCAGGATCGATTTTACGAACCTGACCCAGACGGAGGGTCATACCTCGACATCCCTCCTCTCCGACCTCCGCTCTAACCCCGCAACCCGCCGCGCCGTCAAGTCGGCGGACATCATCGTCTATTTCAAGCGGGGCCAATGACCTCGAGCCCGCATTTGAAGCTTTCGGCTCCGGGACATGTGGGGGCACCGATCACGCCGATTGCTTCCGGAAGATCGCTGCCGGCTGGCGAACAAACTTTGACGCCATACTCTTCCAGATCAAGAAACTACGGGCAGGCAAGTGGACCGCCATCAGAATCATCACGAACTCGAACGAGTTTCTCGCAGACCCCAACTTCGCAGCTTTCGGCAAGGACTTCGGTCGCACGACCGGCATCCTGATCACCAAGCTGATGCACACAGCACTCTGCGGCGCGGCGCGAGCACACGCAGCCGTCTGCGTCTACCTCGCGCCGATCCTCAACGGGCCGAAACTGACAACACCACAAGACGTAAATACACCGAAAGCCATGGCCGCCGTCGCGCGAGCGCTCCTGGCTACGGGCCTTCCCGAACTGAGCAAATAGCGTAAGGCCGCACACGCTTCTGCGGCACACGGCGTTTCCTAAACCATGTGCGCAAGTTCGATTCTTGCCGGGGGCATCCACATCTCTATTGCCTCTTCACTGAGGTTCCGCTCACGCTGCGGGAGCGTTCCCGTCACTGTTCGCTCTGGGCGGTTTGACACGGGGTCTAAACGCGATCGTCGACGAACTTGCCGTCCTGAACGCGAAAGATCGTGATCGGCGCCTCGAGGAGATCGCCTCGCGCGTCCCAGTCGATGTTCCCAAGGATCCCCTTCGTCACGACGGTGCGGCTGATCTCGTCGAGGACCGACCGGCGCGTCCCGTCGGAGCGAGCGATCGCGTCGAGCAGGATCTCCGCTGCCTGCGCACCGTACGCCGCACCGTTGTCGGGACCTGGGTCGCCCCCGTTCGCGGCGGCGAAGCCACGAAGGAACTGTCGGCCCCTGGGCGGAAGCCGGTCGTTGGGTATTCCATAGTTTGTGACGTACATGCCCTCTGCGGCGCCGCCGGGGATGCCCATGAGATCGGGCACGGCGAACCCGTCGGGTGCGCTGATGGCAACGCCAGGGCCGAGCGCAGCTCGAAGCCCGCGGACGAGCGCCGCCGAGCCCGGGCTCAGGACATCGACGATCGCAATGGAGTCTGGCTTGCTCCGGGCTGACACGACGGACGAGTGCCGCCACGGACTCCTCCTCGGGGTCGAACCGAGCGCTCCCGACCACCGTGACCCCGCGGCGCTTCGCCTGCGCTCGCAGGTCGCGAAGGTAGCTGGCGCCATACTCACCCGAGTCGAGCACGAAGAGTCGGTTGTGGCCCAACTGCTTCGCCAGCTCCACCTGAGCAAGGGCTTGGACTCGATTGACAGCGGCGAGTCGGAAGAAGTTCCGCGTCCCGGACGGGTAGAGACTGTCGTCGTCGGTCAACGCTTCGTATGTGTTCGAGGGGCTGATCATCGCCAGGGCCCCGCCGGGGGCCTGGTTCGCGATCGGGATCTGCGCGTGCGAGCAGGCTGAGTTGTGCGTCCCGATGACGCCGATGACTGCGAGGTTACGGGCATAGGCCTTCGCGTTCGAGAGGCACTTGTAGGGGTCGTACGTTTCCGGCCTGGGCCGTCGAGTCGTCGCACGACTGGTAGCCGACGGTGTATGGCCCCGCCCTGAAGTCGTGCTCCTCGAGGACGAAGCGGATCGCCTCCGTCATGGGCAGGGTGACCGCTCGGGGCTGACCCTGCAGCGGGAGGTCGGACGCGAGAAGGAGGCGCGGGCTGCCCGCTCCGCCGTAGAAGAGCTTGCTGCAGAATGAAGCCGGGAGGGCCTCCTCGACGGAGGGCGGGCCAGCCGAGGTCACCCACACGGCACCTTCGCCCACGGCGATTCCGCGCGGTGCCATTTGGCTGACGACCCGCGCTTCGTTCGTCTCCGGGTCGATGCGGTAGACCTCGTCGGCGATCTCGTTGATCGCCCAGACCGCTCCCTCGCCGAAGGCGACCCCGCGAACACCGACGTCGAGCGGGATGCTTCGCATGATGGGCTCCGGGTCGGGGTCGATCCGCCAGACGCTGCCGCCGACGGGATCGGCGACCCAGACCGCGCCGGCGCCGACGGCGAGCCCAGCCACGCTCTCGGTGGGGAGGGGGATCCTCTGCGAGGCGGCGCCCGTCCGAGGATCGATCTCGATGACCTCCCCTCGGTCGCTGACGATCCACACCTCGCCCTCGCCCGCGGCGATGCTCAACGCCAGGAGGCCGGCAACGCCCGACACGACCCGGTTCGTTCGCGGGTCGATCCGGGAGACGCTCAGATCGGGATTGACCACCCAGACGGCGGCATCCGTCGCCGCGATGTTCGGCAGCAGACTGTCCTGCGAGACTCGGATGAGAGCCGCGGCGTCTGCCCGGGACAGGGGGATCGTCTCCTCGACGACGGCCGACTCCGGACCGAATCGAGACACGCTCTCCGGGAGCGCAGTCCGTGCCTGGGGCGCGCTGTTTCCGATCCAGATTGCGCCCGCGCCGGCAGCGAGGTCGGTCGGCGTCGAGCCCGTGCTGAAGGTCCGGACGACGGCGCGCTCCTTCGGATCGATCTGCGAGACGGTCCTGTCGTCGGCGTCGAGCACCCAGACGCTCCCTTCCCCGACGGCGATGCTCGTGGGCGCCGTTCCGAGGGGGATCGTCGCCAGGAGTTCGCCGGTCCTCGGATCGAGCACGCCCGCGTTGCCGCCCGCGATCGGCTCGTCGCTGCCTCCATCGCGGACGAGCAGGACGGCGACTGCACCAACGGCCGCGGCGAGAGAGAGAAGGGCTCCGACCAGGACGAGCAGTCGCGCGCGGCGCCGGGCGAGCCTCGGCCCCAGGCTCCGCGCTCGGCGCCGCGAGCTCCGGGTCCTGCTCCAGGATCTGGCGCTCGAGCCGCTGCAGCCCCTGGCTCGGCTCCAGACCGAGCTCCTCGGCGAGCGCCAGACGGACACTCCTGGTAGGCGTGCAGCGCCTCGGCCTGGCGGTCGGAGCGGTAGAGGGCGAGCATGAGCTGGCCCCGGAGCCGCTCGCGCAGCGGGTGCCGAGCGACGAGCGCCTCCAGCTCGCCGACGAGCTCAGCGTGGCGGCCGAGCGCGAGGTCGGCCTCGATCCGCTCTTCGAGCGCGTTCGAGTTGCAAGCTCGTCCAGGCGCGCGATCTCCGCCTGTGCGAACGACTCGTAGGCGAAGTCGGCCAGGGCCGGGCCCCGCCAGAGGGCGAGCGCCTGGCGCAGCTCCTCGGCGGCCTCCTCGGGCTTCCCCTCGGCCCGAGCGCGCCGCGCCTCCTCGAGCATGCCCTGGAAGCGATCCGCGTCGACCTGGCCGGGCTCGACCGTGAGGAGGTAGCCGTGCCCGCGGGTCTGAAGCGGCCCGCGCATGTGCGCGGCCGCATCCTCGTCGCCGTTGAGCGACCGGCGCAGCCGTGAGACCTGAGCCTGAAGCGTCTTCGCCGCGGTCGGCGGGGGCGTCTCGCCCCAGAGCTCGTCGATCAGCCGGTCCGCGAGACGACCTCGTTCGCGTGGAACAGGAGGAGGCGAGGAGGGCGCGCTGCTTCCCGCCGGGAATCTCGACGCGCCGGCCCTCGTCGACGACCTCGAGCGGGCCAAGGATCCCGAACTGCATCGCGCTCCCTCGTGCTGCAGCCCAGTGTGGCCAACTTGCAGCCGGGCTGCAACCACCTCGCAGCAGGGTGCTCCCGACCGACCGCACGAGGCGGTCGACGACGGAGGGAGAACCCGATGAAGCGCTCCTCGCACCTCATGGCTCTTGCGGGATCGTTCGCTCTCGTCACCGGCAGCACCGCCGCGATCGCCGCTACCCACCCCGACAACCGACCGACTCACGGCCCGGGTGGGGTCGCGCTCGAGCAGCCGGCCGTCGTCGTTCGTCCCGACGACCGTGCGACGCATGGGCCGGGCGCAGTCATCGTCTGGCAGTCGAACGACGCCGTTCGTCCCGACGATCGGGCGACCCACGGACAGGGTGCCATCACGCTCGAGCAGCTGCCCACATCCGGGCGGATTCCCGTCATCGGGCCGGACGGCTCGGGGGTGGTGCGGGTCGACGGCTTCGACTGGGTCGATGCCGCGATCGGCGCGGCTGCCGCGCTCGGTCTCGGCCTGATCGTCGCGGGCGGCGTGGTGCTCGCGCTCCGACGCGCTCACGCTCCCGCGTACTCGTAGCGTGTTGGAAGAACGAACTCGCGGGCCGACACCACGTGGCTGTCGGCCCGCAGTGACGTGGCGTTCTCGGTCATCGGGCCGGACCGGGATGCAACCGAGCCGGGGGTGACCCAGACGACGAGTCCGAGTACCGGAACAACGAACTCGAACGTGATGCGTGCGACCGGGCCGCCTTCGTAGTCGGGCTTCGTACCCTCCTAGCTAGCCCGCTCGGCGAGCTCCTCGTCGATCGCCCGGCGCAGGGCGAGCAGCCCAGCCCTGAGCCGGTCGACCTGGTGAGGCCCGAGTCGCGCCTCCACCGCCTCGGCGTAGTCACGAAACACCGGCCGCGCCGCGTCGAGGAGGCGGCGGCCCTCGGGCGTGAGCCGGATCAGGAAGGAGCGTCCGTCGCTCGGATTGGGCACACGCTCGGTGTGACCGCGTCGCTCGAGGCGCTTGGCGCGGAAGATCACCGTCGAGAGCGGCATCATCAGCCGTCCCGCCAGTCCGGTCGGCGTCCACGGGCCCTCCGCGCCGATGATGACGTAGAACGGGTAGTCCTCCGGCGGCAACTCGAGTCCGGCGAATGCCGCCTCGATCAACTGCTTGCGCTTCTGTTGCGACCAGAAGACCTCGAACAGCACGGTCGGCGGGCCGGTGTCAGCCATCTACAGCGATCCTCTTCTCAATTTGCTACAACCTTGCTCTAGTTTCTCGAATCCGCTCGAGGGGGCAAAGTATGGCCGCGCGCCGAAGTCTTCGATTGATCGCGGGCCTCACGCTCGTCGTGGCCGTTGCGGCGGCAGGCGCGCAGGCCGTGTCGGAGCCGACGAAGACCGCCACGATCCCGGTCGGTGGGGAGTCCGGCATGCTCCTTGCGGCCGGTGGGTCGCTCTGGACATCCGACCTCGCTCTCGGACGGATCGTGCGGATCGATCCCGCTCGCAATGCGGTCACCCGCCGCATCCCCATCGGAGCCCGACCCTTCGGGATGGCATACGGCGCAGGGAGCGTGTGGGTAGCCGACCGCATCCTCGGCCAACTCGCGCGCGTCAACCCGAAGACGGGCCACGTTGTCGCGAAGATCCCGATCGGCTTCAACTCGTACGCCGTCGCCTTCGGCGCCGGCAGCGTCTGGGTGACGAGCGAAGCCGACGGCACGGTACGACGGATCGACCCGCGGGCGAATCGCGTAACGAAGACGATCACGATCGGCACGACGCCGAACGGGGTCGTCTACGCCTTCGGCGCCGTCTGGGTGGCCGATCTCGGCACGGGCAAGCTGGCCCGTGTGGATGTCAGGACGAATCGGGTCACGAAGCGGCTGGCGATCGCGAAGGCCGACTGGATCACACCGTCGCCGGGCGCCCTCTGGGTCTCGAGCGAGAACGGCACGGTCGTGCGCGTCGATCCGGCGAGCGGGCGGATCGTCGCGAGAATCCCCGTCGGCGCGAACCCGCTCGGCTCGGCGTGGGTCAACGGCGAGCTCTGGGTCCCGAACATCGACGACGGCACCGTCTCGATCGTCGACGCGTCCCGGAACGCCGTCCGCGAGACACTCACGGTCGGTGACGGGCCACTCTCGATCGTGACGTTGGGCGGGGACGTCTGGCTCTCGAACTCCGAGGCCGGCGAGGTATGGCGCTTGCGGCCAGGCGTCTGACCGAGGGAGACCGAGCAGGACACCGCACGGCTGTCATCGGCTGTGAGGCGTACCCGGAGAGCGCCGTTGAAGTACGCCAGGAATACGCTGCGTCTGCGCTTCGACCACGGCGTTTCCTAAACCATGTGCGCAAGTTCGATTCTTGCCGGGGGCATCACCTCTTCATTTGCCGTAGCGGCTGATCGGTCGGGTTCGACCCGGCGTTTGTTCGCACTCCGGCGATACGGCTGACATAGGTGGTTCGGCCGGGAGCCGGGTTACGGTTGGCGGTCGAATGGGATCGCGGAGCCTCACCGGGGTTGAGCACTGGGTGTTCGACCTGGACAACACTCTTTATCCGCCGTCGGTGAACCTGTTTGCGCAGATCGAGGATCGCTTGAACAAGTGGATCGTCTCCACGCTCGGATTGACCCGCGACGAGGCGGATCAACTGCGGGTGCAGTATTGGGAGCGCTACGGGACGACGCTGGCAGGGGTGGTCGCCGAGCACGATGTCGACCCAGGGACCGTCCTCGCGGAGATCCATGACGTCTCGTTTGACTCGCTGCGCCCCGACCCTTTGCTCGCGGCGGCAATCGGGCGGCTCCCGGGGCGTCGCGTGATCTTCACGAATGCGTCGGCGACGTACGCAGCACGGGTGCTGGAGGCGCGAGGTCTAGACGAGGTCTTCCACGCCATCTTCGGTGTGGAGGAGGCGGAGTTTCGCTCGAAGCCACAACGTGCCGCGTACGACAAGGTCTTTGCCAAAGCGGCAGTCGAGCCGAGACGGACGGCGATGTTCGACGACGATCCGCGCAATCTCGAGGTGCCGCACGCCATGGGGATGCGCACCGTGCATGTCTCCGACGAGCCCGTCTCGGCACCTCACGTCGACCATTCGACGGCTGACCTCGGTCGCTTCCTCAGTCTCCTCTGAGGTCCCGTCTCACGTGCGGCATCACCGCCGCCGACGAAGTCAGAGGAGGTGTCGCGGTTCGATTGAAAGTTGCGTTGCCCTAGCCGCTCGCGAGGTCGACCACGAGCCGCGGTGGGTTGTCGAGCTTCGACACGAGAAACGGCACCTCGGAGCTGGCTGAGATCGCCCACGTGAGTGCCCTGTCAACGCCACCGACACGGATGAGCTCGTTGACCACGCTCGCGTCTGGGCTGAACCGGGACGGGCCTGTATAGGTCAGCGGCGCGTCGTCCTTGGTGAGGTCGGTATCGAGCGCCGGGTCCATGCGCACGAGCACCACGTGGAGGCCGGTGTTCTCCACCGGCATACCCGACCCATCCTCGATCACCGGCAGCTCGGCGTACTGCACGTAGTAGCCGGGGACATGGTTCAGGAACTCGAAGACGACCCGGTCGTACCCCTCGTGCCGGCCGACCTGCACGTCGCTGAGGAGCGCCGTCTCCATGGTTGACGCTTCCTCGAAGACGGGATCGATCATCGTGCCGGCAAAGACCGGGCCTTTCTCCGTCTCGGTCGCGGACGAGGTGGGCTCGGTCCCTCCGGTGCATCCCGCGGCGAAGAGAGCGAAGCTCACGAGCACGAGCGCAAGGCGTGCCATCGGTTGAGTGTACGGCCGGCATGCGTCGCCGGATCGGGCTCAGCCGCCCGGGAGCGTCGCATCTTGCACGTCAGCTGGTTGCGACGGGATAGCGAAGCCCAGCCCCTCTGGCGCGGGGTAGGGTGATACCACCACCACCCACCGAGTGACCTCCAACGACGAACACACAGAGCCCTCGAGCAGTTTCTCCGAGGATCCGAGCGGAAGACCAGTTTCGCGTCGTCGACAACGCCGAGGCGCACCGCTACGAGGCCTACCTCGGCGCGGAGCTCGCCGGCTTCCTCGATTACCACGCACAGCCCGGCCTTCTCACGATCCTGCACACAGAGGTAGATCGATCGTACGAAGGACGCGGAGTTGGCTCCCGTCTCGTCGCACATGTGCTCGACGACATTCGACGACGTGGAATGGAGGTGCTCCCAATCTGCCCGTTCGTTATCGCCTACATCAAGCAGCACCCCGGTTACACGGATCTTCTGCGCTTCCAGTAGTAGCGGTCGAGCGGTGTGGTGGCGGAGCATTCCGCGCCGCGAGCCTCGCGGCGATCAGTCCGTCGCCGGATCGACCTCGGCCGACCGCACGGCTTCGCTGACCCCGACTGCCGGGTGAGCCTTCGGTCGCGGGAGCCAGAAGCTCGCGACGAGCGCGGCGACGACGAGCACGATGTCGAGCACGGACACGTACTTGATCGCCGTGATGTAGGAATCCTCGGTCGGCGGGGTGTCGAGCGCCGCGAAGAAGATCTCGCTGAGCACGGCGATCCCCGCTGCGATCGCAAACTGCTGGCTCGTGGCGAGCGTGCCCGCGGCGGTGCCCGCCTTCGGCGGGGGAACGTCGGTGAGCGAGACCCCGATCAGCGCCGGGATGAGGAGCCCGTTGCCGATCCCGACGGCGAGGAAGATCGGCGCCAGGCGGATCGCGTCGGTCGCGGTGCCCGACTCCTCGATGACGAGCAGCATGCCGACGAGC
This sequence comes from uncultured Actinomycetes bacterium, assembly GCA_963724655.1. GTDB lineage: Bacteria > Actinomycetota > Thermoleophilia > Gaiellales > Gaiellaceae > Gaiella. The sequence continues at coordinate 89,899 of CAVRVG010000002.1, forward strand.
GCGCCGAGCGCAACGACGAGCGCAACGGTCACCACCCTCGCGCCGTAGCGGGCGATGAGCGGTCGCGCGAGCAGCGACGTCACGGCGAAGGCCACGCCGAGCGGCGCGAAGCTGAGCCCGGCTTCGAGGGCCGAGAGCCCAAGGCCTCGCTGGAGGAACAGCGTCAGGCCGAGCAGGACACTCCCGAAGTAGGCGAAGACGCACGCGTTGACGAGCAACCCGGCGCTGAACGACCGCGCCTTGAACAGCGAGAGGTCGAGGACCGGTTGCCCGCCGCGACGGGCGAGGCGCGCCTCGTACCACGCCGCGAGGGCGAACACGGGCGCCGCTGCGCACAGCGACGCGACCAGCCACGGGGGCCACCCCTGCGTCCGTCCGAGGGTGAGCGGAACGAGCGCGAGCGCCAGCGCGCTGGTCACCCCGAAGACACCCAGTAGATCGAGCTGAGGGCGTGCCGACGACCGGTTGTTGGGGAGCAGACGCGCGGCGAGAACGATCGTCACGATCCCGATCGGGACGTTGACGAAGAACACCGTCCGCCAGCCCCAGCCGAAGAGATCGATCTGGACGAGCGCGCCGCCGATGACCTGGCCCGCCACCGCGCCGAGGCCGATAGAGACCCCGAACCAGGCAAGCGCCTGGTGGCGTTCGTGCGCGGGAAAGAGCGCGGTGATCAGCGCCAGCACCTGCGGCACCATCATCGCGGCGCCGAAGCCCTGAATCGCACGTGAGGCGATGAGCTCGGCAGGCGTAACCGCCAGCCCGCACGCGGTCGACGCGATCGTGAAGAGCGCCATCCCGCCGATGAACAGCCGCCGGTAGCTGTAGCGGTCGCCGAGCCGGCCTCCGGTGACGAGGAACGCGGCGTATGCGAACGCATAGCCCGCGATGACGAGCTGGAGCTCCGATGAGGAGGCGTGAAGCTCGTGCTGGATGTCGGGCGCCGCCACATTGACGACGAACACGTCGAACAGCCCCATGAACGAGGCGACGAGAATGACCGGCAGTGCCGTCCACCGCCGTGGATCTGCTTCCGTCATGCGTCCTTTCCGCCAGATACCCGTTCAAGCACCTAACGCATCCCAGCGTCGAAACATGCCGCGACACCCGGGTCTGACTACCCAGGAGCCTCCGGGGGAGTATCCCTCGCGCGACCAGAATCAAGACCGCAGCGAATCGTCGACGCCCATCGCGCCGCATCGTTTGTTCATGGGCGTTGCCGAGGGTAAGCCACCTCCGAACCTCACGTACGAGCGAGGTGCTGTAGCCAGTCTGCAACGACCGGAATAGCACTTCCGAGGCCCTTGCGCAGGCTGTGGTCTCCCGGGACGAGCAACACGGTTCGACGCGCGGCGGCGGGCGGGATCCCGAATGAGTCTCGCTCGCCCTGGACGACGAGCGTCGGCACGGGGACAATGTCGAGCTCGGCGAGTCGGCTCGGCCTTGGCACAGGTCGCTTGCCCTGGGGTGGTTGCAGCGGAAACGCCATGCACAACACGCCGACCGCGTCCGTCGCACCCGCCGTTCGGCAGGCGACTCTCGCGCCGGAGGAGCGGCCTCCGACGACGAGTCGCAGCTCGTGGAACCAGCGTCTGCGCAGCTGGTCGACCACGCTCATCCAGACCACGTCGAGCTGCCACGCTGGCGGCGGTGAGCGCCTGCCGGCGACCCGATAGGGCTGTTCGATGAGCGCCACGGAGACGCCGACCGACATCGCGATCTCTCTCGCCGCAAGGAGATCTGGAGCGGCCACCCCACCGCCGGCGCCGTGGCCGAGCACGAGGACCGCTTGTGGGGCTTCGACGTCGTGGACATGCGCCTGCGCAGGCCCGTGATCCGTCTGCAGAGTGATGGCGGTCACGGCCCAATCGTCGCAGGCCAGCCCGTGGACCGCCCGCGGGTGGAACCACGCAGGCGCGCTCGATAGAGTCGCCCGATGCCGAATCGCTTCGACGTGATCGTCGTGGGTGGAGGGACGGCGGGATGCGTACTCGCCGCGCGGCTCAGCGAGGACGCGGAAAGGACGGTGTGCCTCATCGAGGCCGGGCCGGACTACGGCCGCTACGCGGAAGGACGCTGGCCCGCGGACATGCTCGACGCCCGCACCCTGCCGATGACGCACCTCTGGGAGAACGAGCGCGAGGACCGCTCGGCCTCACGCGCGCGCATCCTCGGCGGTTGCTCGGCGCACAACGCCTGTCTCGTCGTGTGGGGCTCGCGTGACGACTATGACGAGTGGGGAGACGGCTGGACGTTCACCGAACTCGAGCCGTACCTGCGCCGGGCCGAAGCCTCTATTCGCACGCGGGCGGATCGCACGGACGACCTGTCGCCGTTCCATCGCGCGCTGCTCGACGCCGGTCCGAGCGTCGGGCTGCCCCGGCTCGCCGATCTCAACGACCTGGACGCCACCGTCGGCATCGCTCCGGCGCCCGTCAACGCGCTGGGAGCCGTTCGCTGGAATACCGCCTTCGCATATCTCGACGAGGCTCGGTCGCGGCCGAACCTGACGATCGTCCCGGAGACGCTCGTCGACCGCGTGGAGGTGGCCGACGGACGGGCCGTCGGGGTCGTCACGGACGCCGGCGCGCGGCTGACCGCGGACACTGTGATCGTGGCGGCGGGGGCGTACGGCTCGGCCGCACTGTTGCTGCGCAGCGGCATCGGGCCGCAGGCGCAGCTGAGTCGCCTCGGGATCCAGGTGGTCGAGGACCTTCCGGTCGGAGGCGGGCTCGCGGATCATCCTGGCGTCGGAATCGAGTGGTCGCCCGCGGCGGCGCACCTACCCGAAGAGGGTCCCGCATTCGCGACCTCGCTCCTCGTTCGCGCGCGGAGCGACTCGTGCCCGGAGGGCACCTGGGATCTCCACTTCCTGCCCTGGCTGGAGGGAGGGGACGACGGCTGGCGGACGAGCGCGGTCGTCTACCTGCTCAAGCCTGATTCACGCGGCAGCGTCACGCTGCGCTCGGCCGATCCGCGGGTTCCACCCGTCATCGACCACGGCTTCCTCTCCGAGCCAGCCGACCTCGACCGTCTCGTCAGCGGTGTCGGGCTCATCCGCGCACTCGCGGAGGCGGCCGGCTGCGGTAGCGAGCTTCGTCCCGGCGATGACTATCCGCTCGATGCGTATCTCCGGCGTGAGGTCAGAGGGATCTTCCACCCCACCGGCACCTGTGCGATCGGGGCAGTCGTCGACACCCGTGGCGGGGTTCTGGGCGTCGGCGGGCTCATCGTCGCGGACGCATCGATCATGCCGACGATCCCGCGCGCGAACACGAATCTGAGCACCATCGCCGTCGCCGAGCGGATCGCCGACCTGCATCGCGCCTGAGCCGACCGGCTGGGCACTCCGAGCGCGCAGCGCCTGAGGCCGCCGTTGTATCGTGCGACGGCATGCCGCCCTCCGCCCCGATCCCGTCCGCGCGCGAGATCGTCGCCCGCGCGGAGGCGATGCGCGAACGGCTCGTCGAGCATCAGGCCGAGACGGAGGAGCGCACCTACTACTCGCAGGAGACGCACGAGGAGTTCCTCGAGGCCGGCTTCTATCGCATGCTCGTGCCGAAGCGGTTCGGGGGCTACGAGCTCGATCTGGCGACGTTCTGGCGGGTCATCATCGCGATCGCGCGCGGCTGCCCCTCTTCCGCCTGGTGTCTGTGCCTCGCCGCCGGGCACGCGTTGCAGGTCGGGTCGCTCTTCGAGGAGCAAGCGCAGACCGAGCTGTTCGGCGACGGGGAGTTCCTCTGCGCCGCGGTTGCCGCTCCTGCGGGGACGGCGACCCGCACGGATGACGGCTGGGAGCTGAACAGCACGCACCCCTACTCGTCGGGCGCACCCTATTCGACTCACTACATGGGTCAGACGTTTGCTCCGGGGAGTGGTGACGGGCCGCCTCCGATCCTGCTCTTCGTCGCCCCGCGCAGTACGTGGACGATGCTCGACGACTGGGGCGACACCCTCGGCCTCAAAGGATCGGGCTCACACAGCGTGCGCTTCGAGAACGCCCACATCCCCGCCCATTACGCGCTCGAGCACACCTGGATGGTCGACACGGACGTCTCCGGCGGCACTCCCGGGTATCGGCTGCACGGAAACCCGATGTATGCCGGGCGCACGCTTGCCTTCTTCCAGAGCGAGCTCGCGGCGGTGATGGTCGGAGCGGCCAAGGGCGCACTCGACGAGTACGAGGAGATCCTCCGCACCCGAAAGACACAGCGGCCGCCGATCGTGTCGCGCATCGAGGATCCCGACTACCAGCGCTGGTTCGGCCTTGCGACCGGCCAGGTCGCCACGGCGGAAGCCGCGCTCCTCGGCTGTGCCGCGCAGTGGATAGAGCTGGCACGGCGGAGCACCGAGGAGGGGGTCCCGTTCTCGCGAGAGGAAGACCTTCGGCTCAACATGATCGCCCGCGAGGCGCTCACTCTCGCCTGGAACGCGATGCAGGGTCAGATCTTTCGCACCGCCGGGACGAGCGCCGCGCGAAACGGTCAGCGGCTCGAGCGAACCTTCCGTGACATGGCGATCGGATGGGGGCATTTCGGCACCATCGTCGGCGACTGGGCCGCGCGGGAGTTCGCGAAGGAGCACTTCGGGCTGGTCGCCGAGGTGCTTCGCCCTGACCGGCACCGGACGCCCGAGAAGACATGAGCGGTCGAGCACGCGCAGCGCTGTTGGCCGCGATCAAGGAGCCCTTCCTCGTCGAGGAGATCGACTACCTCGACCCCGCACCGGGGAGGGTGCTGCTCAAGACCGGAGCGTCGCCGTTCTGCTCGACGGACTGCGTGAACTGGCGCGGCGACCTCGGCAAGATTCCACCGACCATCCTTGGGCACGCGTCGATGGGAGAGGTGGTCGAGGTCGGCGAGGGCGTCACGAACGTGAAGGTCGGCCAACGCGCGATCGTCCCGGGCACCTCCGAGTGCGGTGTCTGCTTCTACTGCGCGATCGGGCGACCCGACCAGTGCTCGGAGACCTTCGATCGTGCCGGGATCTGGCCGCACGTCGCCGACCGTCGCAACGGCGAGCCGGTGAGCGCCGCCGGGAAACGTCGGCGGCTACGCCGAGGTGATGAACGTCACCGCCAACCAGGTGTTCCCGATCGAGAGCGACCTCCCCGACGACGTGCTCAGCCTTCTCGGCTGCGGGATCACGACCGGGCTCGGGTCGGTCTTCAACGTCGCGAAGGTGCAGGCGGGCTCGAGCGTCGCCGTCGTCGGACTCGGGCATCTCGGGCAGTGGATGGTGCAAGCCGCGAAGCTCGCGAAGGCACGACGGATCATCGCGGTCGATCCGATCGCATACAGACGCGAGCTCGCAGGAACGCTCGGCGCGACCGACCTCGTCGATCCAGCGCAAGAGGATCCCGTCGCTCAGGTCAAGGCGCTCACCGAAGGGCGGGGAGCCGACTACGTCCTCGAGGCCGCGACGCTTGCCTCGGCGCAGACGCAGGCGATCATGATGTCCCGGCGGGCTGGGACGGTGGTGCTCACGAGCGTGGAGAGCGCTGACGCGACGGTGACGGTGTCGCAGGTGGCGATCGCGGTGCAGAGTCGCGCGATCCTGAGCGCCCAGAACGGCAACGTCCGCATGCGGCACGACCTGCCTCGGTTCATCCGCATGCTCGAGGACGGCTGGGTCACCGCAGAGCCGATCATCACGAACCGCTACACGCTCGACCAGATCAACGACGCGCTGCACGCCTCCGACGAGAAGCGCGACCTCAGCGGCGTCATCGTCCCGAACGCCTGATGCACTCGTTCCCCCGCCCAACCGAGACCCATCTCTCCGTCGAACGGACGCCGGTCGATGGAGCGTGCAACGAGTGCGGTGCCGAGACGCTCGCCGAGTATCGCGTGCTCAGCGAGGGAGGCTGGTGGGACGTCCGCAAGTGCCAGACCTGCTTCGCATCGATCTCACGCGAGCCCGCGCCGCGGTACGGCTCGTTCACGCCGCTCGGGGCCGAGGGTTGACATGCTCGGTGTAGACGTCGGCGGGACCTTCACCGACGTCGTCGCGATCCGCGACGGCCTGATCGAGGTGACGAAGGTGCCGAGCGAGCGCGCCCGGCCGGCGGCGGCGGTCGTCGAGGGCGCGCGGCGCCTCGGGGTCGAGGGCAGCTCGGTGTTCAACCACGCGAGCACGATGGGCCTGAACGCGGTTATCACGCGACAGCTCCCGAAGGTCGCGTTCCTCACGACCGACGGCTTCCGCGACATGCTCGACCGGGGCCGCGTCTGGCGGCCGCTCGACGGCCAGACCGACCCGAGCTGGCGCCGGTCGTTCGGTGATGCCGCGCGCCCGCTCGTCCCGCGCTACCTCCGGCGAGGGATCCGAGAGCGGATGCTCGCCGACGGCAGCGTCATGCACGCACTCGACGAGGTCCAGGCGCGTGAGCAGCTCGGGGTGCTCGGCCGCTGCAACGTCGAAGGGGTCGCGATCTGCCTGCTCAACGCCTACGTCAACCCGGCGCACGAGCTGCGCCTACGCGAGCTCACCCGTGAGGTGCTCGGGGAGGTGCCTGTCTCGATCTCGTCGGAGACGTCTCCGCTGGCGAAGGAGTATGCGCGCGCGTCGACGACCGTCGTCGACGTCTTCATGAAGAGCATCTTCACCGACTATGCGCACGAGCTCGATCGCGACCTCCGCGAGCTGGGGTTCGCGGGCGATCTCAACTTCGCGGACTGCGCTGCGACGCTCCTGCCCTGGGGAGAGGCGCTCAAGCAGCCGTTCCGGATCGTCTTCGCCGGCCCGGCGGCCGGGACGATCTCGAGCGTGCGCCTGGGCGAGGCGATCGGTGATGGGAACCTCCTCTGCGCCGACGTCGGCGGCACGTCGACCGACGTCTCGCTGATCGTCGACGGCCAGCCGTTCGTCGACAATACGTTCGACCTCGAGCACGACCTCGTGATCAACGCGCTGTCGGTGGAGATCTCGAGCGTCGGCGCGGGCGGGGGCAGCATCGTCGCGATCTCCCCCTCGGGCGACGTGACCGTCGGCCCGGCAAGCGCGGGCTCGGTTCCGGGACCGGCCTGTTACGGCCGAGGCGGCGCCGAGCCGACGCTGTCGGACGCCTGCCTGCTGATGGGGATCCTCGACCCGGATGGCTTCGCGGGCGGCGAGATGCGGCTCGACACCGACCTCGCGCACAAGGCTTTCGACGAGCTGTCGACGCCGTTGCGGTTCGAGGATCGCGTGGGATATGCGTACCGGATCGCGGTCGCGAACATCGCCGAAGAGCTGACGAACGTCGCGGTCCGCCACGGGGTCGACCCGCGCGACTTCACGATCGTCGCCTACGGAGCAGCCGGGCCGATGCTGCTGCCCGCAGCGCTCGGCCTCCTCCGGGCGCGTCGCGTCGTCGTGCCGCCGCATCCCGGTCTCTTCTCCGCGATCGGCCTGCTCAGCACCGACCTCGTCTTCTACGAGAGCCGCAGCTCCTACGTCGTCCTTGCTCCCGAGGCGGCGACGTCGGTCGCGCGCGTGTTCGATGAGATGGAGAAGCGTCTTCGCGCGAGCATCCCGGCGGGCACCGACGTCACCGTGCGGCGGAGCTTCGACGGGAGGCTCATGGGTCAGAGCTGGGAGACGCCGTTCGTCGAGTTGCCCGACGGCCCGATCGACGGCGAGATGATCGAGACGATGGTCGCGCGCTTCCACGATCAGTACGAGCGGCGCTATGGCAACCGGTTCGCGTTCATCCCGGTGCAAGGAGTGACCTACCGGGTGCAGCTCGTCGTCCCGTCCGCGAAGGTCGACTACACGCCGCTCGCCGTCGGCGACGGCGCACCTGTCGCGCCCGACCGCACGCGCGAGCTGCGGTACTACGACGAGACCGTCCGCGAGATCGGGGAGTTTCGGCGCGACCGGCTTCCCGTCGGAGCACGGCTCGACGGGCCTGCGATCATCCGCGAGGACCTCTCGACGACCTTCGTGTGCCCGGGGCAGACGGCGGAGATCGGCCGCTTCGGCGAGATCGTGATCGAGGAGGCATCGCGATGAGCGGCACGGCGCTCCGGGATCTCGGCGACGCCGAGTTCATCGAGCGCTACGGCTGCGACCGCTTCAGCGCAACCGTCCTCACGAACCGCTTCGGCTACATCGTCGAGCACATGTGCGTGCGGCTCCTCACCGCCGCGTTCTCGCCGATCCTGCGCGACTTCTACGACTTCGCCGCCACCCTCACCGCTCCGGCCCACGTCGACTGGGTCACGCCCGCGATGAGCAACAGCATCATGCTCTTCACCGGGACGATGGCCGACTCGGTGCGGAACGTCGCGTCGGAGTACGGAGTCGAGCGGCTCGGGCCGGGAGACATCCTGATCGCGAACGACCCGTATCGCACCGGTACGCACGTGAACGATCTCCTCTTTTGCAAGCCGGTGTTCGCGGGCGGCGAACTCGTCGCGTTCGTGAACCTCAAGGCGCACCAGCTCGACATGGGCGGCTCGGTGCCCGCCGGGTTCAGCGTCGCCAAGCGCACCGTCTACGAGAACGGCCTCGTGCTCTCTCCGCGGCTGCTCGTCAAGGCCGGCGAGCCCGTCCCGGAGACGTGGAGCCTGATCTTCGACAACGTCCGCTTCGGGGAGATCCTCCGGCCCGACATGCAGACCGTGTGCGCCGAGCTCGCACTCGGGGAGCGGCTGCTGCTCGAGACCGTCGGGCGCTACGGTGCCGGTGCGGTGCATGGCGCGATGCGTTATGTCTGTGACGCCGCCGCCGAGCGGATCGCCGAGGGGATCGCGTCGATGCCCGACGGCTCCTGGGTCGGTGAGGCGCTCGTCGACTGTGACGGCGTCGACGACACGGAGGAGTACCGGATCCGCACGCGGGTGACGAAGCACGGCGGCCGGCTCGAGGTCGACTTCAGCGGCACTTCGCGCCAGGCACGCACGTGCATCAACGCGACCGCGCTCGACGCAAAGACCTCGGTCGGGATCGCGATGAAGTACCTGTTCGACCCGGAGGGCGTCTTCACCTCCGCGTTGCTTCGGAGCGTCGACATCGTCCTGCCCGAGGGGACGATCGTCAGCGCGCTTCCGCCGGACGGCACCGTCTTTCTCTACTACGAGCAGAACCAGGCGATGATGGCCGCGCTCTTTCGCGCCTTCGCGCAGGCGCTCGGCCCGGCGGCGCTCGCGGGCGATCACGGCGGGACCGAGATCCACATGGCCTTCGGCGCGCACGCCGACGGCACGCCGTGGGTCTCGGTTGCGCAGTGCGGCGGCGAGATCGGCCCGTTCGGCGCCAACTCCCACGGTGACGCCGACTCGCAGATGCTCTCGTACCTCGCGAACGGGATCGCGGTCGCCGCCGAGGCGGTCGAGGCTGAGGTGCCGGTCGTCGTGCTCCGGCACGAGATCCTCGCCGACTCTGCCGGGCCGGGCTACCACCGCGGTGGCGCCTCGGTCGTGCGCGACACGGTGTGGCTCGCACCCGCGGCGCACTCGCTGATGACGTTGCGCGCGAAGGAGGCGGCCGGATTCGGGGTCAACGGTGGCGGCGACGGCCGGACGGGTGGGGTGTGGGTCTACCAGCCGGGTGACGACGGCAGTGCGGTCGAGCCGCGGGTCGGGCCGGACTCATACCGGGATGCCACGCCGCTCGCGGGTGTCGTCCATCCCGACACGAACGCGCCGGATCTGACCGGGCGGTACGTCTATCCGTACGGACAACCGGTGCATCCGACTCCGCCGAACGCGGCGCTGCGATACGTGAACCAGGGCGGCGGCGGCTGGGGCGATCCGTTCACGCGCGAGCCGGAGCGGGTGAAGCTCGACGTCCGCGACGGGTACGTCTCGATCGAGGGTGCGGCGCGCGACTACGGCGTTGTCGTCGTCGGCGATCCCGAGGGCGATCCCGAGGGTCTTGCGGTGGACGAGGACGGGACAGCTCGGCTGCGGGCCGGACGATGAGCGAGCTCGCCGGATCGGCCGCGATCGTCACGGGGGCGGCAGGCGGCGTTGGTCGTGAGGTCGTACGGCTGCTCGTCGAAGCGGGTGCGTCGGTGGTCGCGGAGGATCTCGAGCCCGAAGGTCACCGAGCTCGAGCGGCCGGACGGCCGCGTCGCCACCGTGGTCGGTGACGTCGCCGAGAGCGCGACCGCACGGGCAGCCGTCGCCACTGCGCTCGAGCGCTTCGGCCGGCTCGACATCCTCGTCAACAACGCGGCGCGCTTCCTGCTCAAGCCCACGCTCGAGACCACCGACGAGGAGTGGGACGCGGTGCTCCGCACGAACGTCCGCGGCGTGTTCGTGCACTGCCGCGAGGCACTGCCGCACCTTGCCGAGGGTGACGGAGGCGCGATCGTCAACGTCGCCTCGATCTCGGGCGTGGTCGGGCTCGCCGACCAGGCGGCGTACTCGGCGAGCAAAGGGGCCATCGTCCAGCTCACGCGCCAGCTCGCAGTCGAGTGGTCAGGGCGCGGTGTGCGAGTGAACGCGGTCGCGCCGGGTGCAATCGACACCCCGTTCCTCAGAAACGCACTCGTCGGCGCGCCCGACGTCGATGAGGTGCTCGCTCAGATCGCGGCGGCGCATCCGCTGGGACGGATCTCGGAGCCGGACGAGATCGCGGAGACGGTGGTCTTCCTCGCGTCACCGCGCTCACGGTTCGTGAGCGGGGCGATCCTGATGGTCGACGGCGGCTACACCGCGCAGTAGTCAGCCGGTGTAGGGCCGCACGGGGTTGACCGCGTTCGCTCCGCCGTCGACGGAGTAGACGCTGCCGGTGACGAACGACGCCTCGTCGCTGAGAAGGAAGGCGACGACGTTGGCGATCTCCTCCGGCGTCCCGGCGCGACGCATCGGGGCGAGCAACGCGCGGGAGCTGGCAGCCCCCGCTCCCGCCGCTGGTGCTGCAGGGCCGAGGAGGTTGGTCGGGACGATCCCCGGAGCCACTGCGTTGACCCGAATGCCGATTGGGCCACCGAACACGGCGGCAGAGCTCATGAGGCCGACGATCGCGTGCTTGCTCGCGTGGTACGGGACGAGATCCGCGCCGCCGCCGAAGGAGCAGATCGACGCGCTCGTCACGATCGAGCCTGGGCTCTGCTGGATCGCGAACTGACGAAACGCCTCGCGGAGCCCGAGGAACACACCACGCACGTTGACGCTCATCACGCGATCGAAGTCGGCTGCTGTCGCGTCGAGAAACGACGTCTGCTCACCGCCGATTCCTGCGTTGAGGTGATAGAGGTCGATCCGGCCAAAGCGCTCGACGGCCGCGCGCATGTACGCGTCGACGTCGGCCTCTTCGGACACGTCGGCCTCGAAGGCGAACACCTCTCCTTCCGACGCGGCCGCAAGGGCCTCTACGCCTTCCAGGTTCGTGTCGACGGCGACGACCTTCGCGCCTGCGGCAGCGAGCTTGACCGCCACGGCAGCCCCGATTCCGCTCGCGGCGCCGGTGACCACGGCGACCTTGTCTCGCAGTGATTCCATCGGACGATCCTACTGCGGGGTCACCGTTCAAATAGGTTTGTCGGTGCGCCCAACGCCCGGACGAAAGGATCTCAAGTGGCCGACAACGCATACGAACGGGGACGAACCGTGCGGGGCGAGGTGCTCGGTGCGGCGCACGTCGAGAGATCGCTTGCCAATGCGAGCGAGTTCGCGAAGCCGATGCAGGAGCTCGTCACCGAGTACTGCTGGGGTGGCGTGTGGTCGCGGCCCGGGCTCGAGCGCCGAGACCGCAGTCTCATCAACCTCGGCATGCTCACCGCGCTCAACCGCTCGCACGAGCTCGCGGTGCACGTTCGCGGCGCGCTGACGAACGGCTGCACCGTCTCCGAGATCCAGGAGACCCTCCTCCAGGCCGCGATCTACTGCGGCGTCCCCGCCGCGATGGAGGCGTTCCGCGTCGCTGAGGAGGCAATCGTCGAAGTTCGAGAGCGAGCAGTCGGCAGAGTCCTCCGCCCCCGCTCCGTGAGCGCGGCGCCGGTGATCGGCTTCGTCGGGGTCGGGGCGATGGGCGCGCCGATCGTCGAGGCGCTGGCGGCGACCTGTAACGCGCTGATCGTCCATGACAGCGATCCGCGCGCGGTGGAGCCCGCAGTCGCCCGGGGCGCGACGGCCTACGGCTCTCCGGCCGAAGTGGCGAACGCTGCCGACCTGGTCTTCGTCTCCCTGCCGCGGCCCGCCGTCGTCAAGGCGGTCGCCCTGGGTGAAGGCGGCCTCGTCGAGGGCACGCGGATGCGGACCTACATCGATCTCTCGACAACGGGCGCAGTGGTCGCCGAGGAGGTCGCAACCGCGCTCGCCGCAAAGGGACGTCGATGTTCTCGACGCGCCGATCAGCGGCGGTGTTGCCGGCGCGAAGGCCCGCACGCTTGCGGTGATGGCCGCGGGTGACGCTGCCGTCTTCGAGCGTGTCCGTCCTCTGCTCGAGCTGTTCGGCAAGCACGTCGTCCTCGTCGGCGAGAAACCCGGCCAGGGCCAGATCGCAAAGCTGCTCAACAACCTGCTCTCGGCGACCGCTCTCGCGATCACCTCCGAGGCGGTCACGTTCGGCGTCGCCTCCGGGCTCGATCCCGCGGTGCTGCTCGATGTCTTCAACGCCGGCACCGGCCGGAACACCGCGACGTCGACGAAGTTTCCCGAGCACGTCCTGACAGGACGCTTCGCCTCGGGATTCCGGCTCGAGCTGATGGCGAAGGACCTCGAGCTCTGCCTCGGGGAGGCCCGCGCGAGAGAGTTCCCGATGGAGGTTGGCGCGCTCGTCCAGGAGCTGTGGACGCAGGCTGCCGCCCAGGCGAGCGCGGACGCAGACCACACCGAGATCATCCGACTCTTCGAGGAACGGGCGGGCGTCGAGATCGGCGGCAGCGAGCAGTGAGCGACCCGTACGAGATCTACGCGGTTCGCTACGCCAAGCTGCACTCGCGCCGCAGCGACCTCTACTACCGCCACGCGAGCTACGGCGAGCCCGACGCCGAGCTCGAGATGGCCTACTACTTCTGGTTGCTACGCCGCGGGTCTGAGTCGATCCTCGTCGACACGGGCTTCGACATCACGGTCGGCGCGGCGCGCGGGAGAACCTGTCTCGTCCCACCGATCGACGCCCTGGCTCGGCTCGGGCTCGAGCCCAAGGCGATCCCGACGGTCATCGTCACGCACTTCCACTACGACCACATCGGGAACCTCGACGCGTTCGCCCACGCGCAGCTGATCGTGCCGGCGACCGAGCTCGCGTTCTGGACCGGCCCGATGGCGGCGCGATTCCAGTTCGGCTCGCACGTCGAGTCGCGTGAGCTCGCACTCGTCGAGCAGGCGCAGACCGAAGGTCGCGTGAGAACGACGGCCGGCACCGAGGAGATCCTCGAAGGCATCACCGCGATCGAGGTCGGTGGGCACTCGCCCGGGCAGCAGCTGACCATCGTCGAGACGTCGAGCGGGAAGGTCGTGCTCGCGTCCGACGCGGTGCACTTCACCGCGGAGCTCGAGCAACAGCGACCGTTCGCGGTGATGCACGATCTCGAGCGGATGTACGCCGCCTACGACACGCTCAACGGTCTCGCGGCCGATGGCGCGACAATCGTCCCCGGACATGACCCGGACGTCGCGCGTCGCTACCCCACGATCGAAGGCGACACGGACGGGACGATCGTCCGGATCGCGTGATTCCACCCCAAGGACAACGAGGAGATCGATGAGCGAGCTGACCGAACACAAGAAGAAGCTGCGCGATGAGTTCATCGAGGCGCGTGGCTACTGGAGCCCCTTCTGGGACGGGCTGCTCGAATTGGACGAGGACTTCTTCGAGGCGTACACCAACTTCTCGAGCGTTCCCTGGCGAAACGGCCCGCTCTCACCGAAGGTCAAGGAGTTCGTCTACATCGCCGTCGACGCCGCCGCAACGCATCTCTACGTGCCCGGCATCCGCCAGCACATCAAGCAGGCGCTCGGCCACGGCGCCACCGCCCAGGAGATCATGGAGGTCCTCGAGCTGACGGCGACGCTCGGGATCCACGCCTGCAACATCGGCGTCCCGATCCTCTTCGAGGAGCTCGAGGCCGCGGGGCAGCCGGTTCCCCGGGAGCATGTCCGAGCGACAGCTCGAGCTCAAGGCCGACTTCGAGGAGAAGCGCGGCTACTGGCACACGTTCTGGGAGGAGGTGCTCCTCCTCGACCCTGATTTCTTCGAGGCCTACACGCGCTTCTCGTCGGTTCCCTGGGTCAGTGGCACCCTCGAGCCGAAGATCAAGGAGCTGATCTACACGGCCTTCGACGTCTCCGCGACCCACCTCTACCTACCCGGGCTGAGGCTTCACATCAAGAACGCGATCGGCTACGGCGCCACTCGAGAGGAGATCCTCGAGGTGATCGAGCTGGCGAGCGTGATCGGGATCCACTCCTGCACCGAGGGAGTGCCGATCCTGATGGAAGAGCTCGCGGCGGCGGGTGGATCAGGATGAGCGAGCTGACGAGCGGGATGATCGGTCTCGGCAACATGGGTGGCCGGATCGCCCGGCGGATCCGCGAGGCGGGCATGCCGGTGCGCGGGTTCGACGCGAGCGCGGCACAGATCGAGGCCTCGGACGTCGAGGCCGCGGCGTCGATCGCCGATCTCGTCGGCCGGGCCGAGGTCGTCTTTCTTTCGCTCCCGGACAGCCACGTCGTCGAAGCAGTCGTCGAGGGTGGGCTGCTGGCGGCGGCGCAGGCAGGTCAGGTCATCGTCGATCTGAGCACGTCGGCTCCGGCCTCGACCATGCGGCTCCACGCCGCATTCGCACAGAACGGTGTCGAGTTCCTCGACGCGGGCATCTCGGGCGGCGCCGCGGCCGCGGAGAAGGGAACGCTGTCGATCATGGCCGGCGGCTCGCAGGAGGCGCTCGCGCGCGTCACGCCGATCCTCGACACTTTCGCAGCGCGCGTCTTCCACATGGGCCCTTCCGGGTCGGGGCACGTCGCGAAGCTCCTGAACAACTTCCTCAACGGGATCAGCCTCGCCGCAACCGCCGAGGTGATGGTCGCCGCGAAACGCGCCGATCTCGACCTGGCCCAGTTCCTCGACGTCGTCAACAACTCGAGCGGCGTCAACTTCGCAACGCAGAACCGCTTTCCGCGGATCATCGAGGGCGACTATCTCGAAGGCGGCCTCACGAACGAGCTGCAGGCGAAGGACATACGGCTCTACCTCGAGTACCTCCAGCAGATCGAGGTGACGAGCTTCACCGGCGCCGCGTGTCTCGGAGCGTTCAATCTCGCCACGTCACTCGGCTACGGCGATCAGATCAGCAATCGGGTCGTGGACGCGATCGGCGACGTCGCCGGGGGCGTTCGCATCCAGAGCAAGGGAGACGAATCATGAGGATCGCCAGAGGCCGTGCTCCAGGAGTCCCATCGGAGGAGCGTGGCGCCACCTTCACGGGCCGCGTCTGGGCCGACCCTGTGCTCGGCCCGCAGGACGGAGTGATCGTCAACAACGTCTTCTTCGAGCCGGGCGCGCGGACGCACTGGCATACCCACGAGGTGACGCAGGTGCTCTACGTGGTCGCCGGTGAAGGCTGGGTGCAGGTTCGCGGCGGACCTGGTGGGCGGATCACGACCGGCGATACGGTGCACATCCCAGCCGGCGAGGAGCACTGGCACGGAGCGACGAGCGACACGTACATGCTGCATCTCGCGGTCTCCGTCGGCGAGACGGTGTGGCTCGACGAGGTGTCGGCCGAGGACTACGACCGCGCTATCGCATCCGCATGAGACCGATGGACATGTGCACGCTCACTCGACGGAGGTGCCCCTCATGCAGCAGTGGAACCTGACGACGCCGAACGAGGGCGACAGGACAGGCCCTCGGGTCCTGTTTTCGACCCCGGAGGCACGGGGGGTCGTGATCGACCTCGCTTCGGGCGAGGAGCTGGGCGACCACCGTGTCCACGAGCGGGCAATCGTGCAGGTTCTCGAGGGAAGCGTGGCGTGCACGAGCGAGGCGATGGAAACGACGTGCGTCGCGGGAACGCTCGTCGTGTTCGAGCCGAGCGAGACACACTCGCTGCGCGCGCTCGAGTCGTCGCGGTTGCTCCTCGTGCTCGCTCCGTGGCCGGCGACCGAGCACTACCGCGGCGACGAAGACAAGGATCCGCACGAGCTCCCTGTCCATGCCACCCAGGAGCCGGAGGGCGATCGAGGCTAGGACTGTCGGCGGCGGCTCACGTTCCGGCGACCGCCTCGCGAATACCGGCGGCGACGACGCCGACGATCGTTGCCAACTCGCGCTCGGTGACGACGAACGGCGGCGAGATCTGGAGCGCAACGCCACGCAGCACCCGCGTGATCACCCCGTGGCGCCGAGCCGCCAGCATGACCTCGACGGGAAGTGACGGGCGGGCCGCGAGCAGGTCTCCGTCGAGCTCGACTGCGGCCGCGAGCCCGGCGCTGCGGACCTCCGCGACCCCTTCGATCGAGGCCACCGGCTCGAGCAGGCCGCGCAACACGGGCTCGAGCTCCGCCACCCGGCCGACCAGCCCTTCGCGCTCGATGATCTCGAGGTTCGCAAGACCGGCGACGCACGCGCCGGGATGCCCCGAGTAGGTGCCACCCTGGAGAAACGGCGGTGCGGCCGCGTCCCAGAAGGGGGCGCGAACGGCACCCGAGACGATCACCGCTCCGAGAGGGACGTAGCCGGAGCTGATCCCCTTCGCACACGTCATCAGATCGGGGGTGAACGCGTAGCGCTGGCAGCCGAACCACGAGCCGAGCCGTCCGAAGCCCGAGATGACCTCGTCCGCGATCAGCAGGACGCCGCGGTCGCGGCAGATTCTCTCGACCGCGGGCCAGTAGCCGTCGGGGGGTGGGATCGCACCGCCGGCGCCGATCATCGGCTCGCCGATGAATGCTGCCGCGCGCTCACCGAGCGTGTCGAGGAGCTGTGCCACCGCATCGACGTCGTCGTAGGGCACCTCCGCAACATCCTCGACGAGCATCCCGTAGCCGTTGCGGACGGCGGGGATCCCGGAGAGCGACGTGCCGAATGCGTTCGTTCCGTGGTAGGCGTGGCTGCGCGACACGATCACCGTGCGCTGCGGCTGTCCGACGAGTGCCCAGTAGCGCCGGACGATCTTCGAGGCGGTGTCGACCGCCTCGCCGCCGCTCGAGCCGAAGAACACAGCGGCGTCGGGCACGGGGGCGAGCTCGGCGAGCCTCCCGGCGAGCTCGAGCGCCGGGCCGTTGGCGTGATCGCCGAAGATGTGATGTGCGGCGAGCGTTCGAAGCTGCTCGGCGACAGCGTCGGCGATCTCGACGCGACCGTGCCCGACGTTTGCGAACCAGAGCCCTGCGGTTGCGTCGAGGTACTCGGCGCCGCCGTCATCCCAGACCCGAGTTCCCTCCCCCCGAGCAAGCACGAACTCGTGGCCGTCGACCTTCCCCATCGCGGCGAACGGGTGCCAGAGCGGGGTTGTGCCGTCAGCGCGGGACATGCGCGCAGGCTATCGCGGGTGGCGCGTCATGGCGGAACCATCGGTGCGTGACCTCGACTGCTCTCCGCGGGGATCGTCGGGTCCGGGATGACCCGGTACGCCTGAAGCTCGCGGCCGTGCTCGCGGAGCCAGAGCCTGTGCGCCTGCCAGCCCGGCATCGCTTCGTCGAGGAGGCGCCAGAACGCTTTCGAGTGGTTCAGCTCACGCAGGTGGCACAGCTCGTGAATGACCACGTACTCGCGGACGTCGCGCGGGGCGATCGCGAGTCTCCAGTTGAAGGACAACGCGCCGCGCCGCGAGCACGAGCCCCAGCGGGTCCGCTGGTCGCGGACGGCGATGGCCTGGTACTCGAGCCTCAGCCGCGCCGCTTCGCGCTCGACCGACGCCGTGACCAGTCGACGCGCCTCATGGCGATACCAGCGTTCGACCGCTCGGATCGCGCCGTCGCGAGAGTCGTTGGCCGGCAGCTCGCCGACCACCAGCCGGCCCTTCCGCATTCGGGCGCGAACGGGGCCTGTGTCGAACCGTGTCGTTGTGATCACGTCCACCGGGATCGCTGCGAGGTCGAGCCAGACGACCCCTGGTCTGTGCGAGGCCGAGTCGTGGCGCCCGGCTTGCGACCTCGGCTGCACGTCTCGTCTTCCTGAGAAGCCAGGCGCGGCTCGCCTCGAGCATGCGATCGATCTCGGCGTCACTCACCCCTGGCGGGACGACGATCTCGAGGGGTTGCTCCGGGGCGACCACGATTCGCGACGTTCGAGCCCTCTGTGACTCGCGGACACGCACCTCGAGCAGCTCACCGGCAAGCCAGAGGGATCTGGCCTTGCGAGTCAACGTCTTGTGGTCGCTCCTTCGGGACTCTCCAGGCACTCTCAGAGCCCGTACTCCTCGAGCAGCCGGAGCCACAGCTCGCTCCGTGTCGGGAAGCACGGGACGGCGTGCCAGAGGTCGGCGAGGGGAACCCGCGCGGTCACGGCAATCGTTGCCGCGTGCAGCGACTCTGCGACCTCGAACCCCACGAAGGTCGCGCCGACGACGACCTTTGCGTCCTCGTCGACGATGAGCCGGCAGAGCCCCGGGGTGCCGCGCCCGACGAAGCTTCCGCCCGCGTTCCCACCGGGATCCACCTCCACCGTCCGGACGTTCAGCCCTGCCTCGACCGCGGAGGCCAGCGTGTGACCGACAGCGGCAACCTGTGGATCGGTGAACACGACGCGTGGCGCATGCGCACCCGCTCCGCGTACCCGGGCGTCGACCCCGAGAATGACATCCGCCGCGACCCGGGCCTGGTACTTCGCCATGTGCGTCAGCAGCGCAACGCCGTTCGAGTCACCCACGGCATAGAGCCACGGATGGCCTGGCACGCGAAGCTGGTCGTCGACCGTGATGTAGCCGCCCTCTTCGAGGCCGAACCGGTCGAGGCCCAGGCCGGAGGTGGAGGGTCGCCGCCCGATTGCGGCGAGCAGCTCGTCACCCGAGATCACGTCGCCGTCCTCGAGCAGCAGGCGAACGCCGGTCTCGTCGCGCTCGACGCTCGCCGCGCGCACACCGGTTCGCAGCACGACTCCGGCCTCGAGGAGTGCTTGCGAGACGAGCTCGCTCGCAAACGGCTCCTCACGTGAGATAAGCCGTTCGTTGGCTTCGACGATCGTCACGTCAGAGCCGAGGGAGCGGTAGGCCTGAGCAAGCTCGACACCGATCACTCCACCCCCGAGCACGACGAGCTGCCGAGGGATGGCGCTGGACGTCGTCGCGTCGCGGTTCGTCCAGGGGCGAGCTTCGCGCAGACCGGGGACCGGCGGGATGAATGCCTCTGTGCCGACTGCGAGCACGACCGCTCGGCGTGCGGCGAGCACATCGCCCGCGACCTCGACCTGCCGCTCTCCCGTGAGCTCTGCATCGCCGCGGATGACGGTCACGTTTCGCTCGTCGAGCCACGGGATCATGGGGCTGTCGTCGAGTGAGTGGATGACCTCGTCTCGTCGGGCGAGAACGGAACGGGTGTCGAGCACCCCGCTGACAGCCTCGCGGGCGCCGGGCACCCGAGCCGCCTCTGCGAGGAGCTCGGCGGGCCTCAGCAGCGACTTCGACGGCATGCAGCCGTAGAAGGAGCACTCGCCGCCGACCAGGTGACGCTCGACGAGCGCCACCTCCAGCCCAGCCTCTCCGAGCCGGCCTGCACAGACCTCGCCGGCCGGACCGGCGCCGATCACCACCACGTCGAATTCCCGGCGAGCCATGGCAACACGGTATCGCGAGGGCCGCAGCCGAGGTCAGCGGGTCGCTGCCCTCACCCGGCCGACCGGAAGCCCGGCGGTCGCCTGGAGAAGCACTGCGGCCATCACCACGACGCCGCCGACCAGCGTCGTCGCCGACGGTCGCTCGGCGTACGCGAGCCACACGAGCAGCGGCCCGACCACGACCTCGAGCAGGGAGATCACCGCCACCTCGGCCGGCGGAATGAGTCTCGCGCCGACGGTGAGCAAGGCGAGCCCGAGCCCCATCTGCCCGAAGCCGAGCGCCGCAAGGATCGCCCAGTCCGAACCGTCCGCGGCCGCAAAGGAAGCGAAGGGAAGGCAGCACGCGACAACGAGCACCTGAGAAGCGCAGGTTGCGGGCATCATCGAGATGTCGCGCCGATGCCTGGTGATCACGATCACCCCGGCGAACGCAGCGGTGACGACGAGCGGGAGCGTCAGGGCCGTGAGCCCGGTGGCGACCGACCCGATCGCCATCACGGCGACCCCGGCACTCGCAAGCGCGATCGCCCACCACGTGCGCGGCAGGATGCGGTCCCCGAGCAGCCACCAGCCGAGCAGCGCCGCGAAGAACGGCGCCGCTGCCTGCATGAACAACACGTTGGCAACGCTTGTGTAGTTGAGGGCGAGAAAGAACGTGCCCGACGAGATCGCGAGGAGCACCGCCGAGAGCAGCCCCCACCTCCCGATCGACCGGAACGCCGCCACCGTCCCCCTGCGTTCTGTGAGCGCCACGAGCGCCAGGAGACCGACCATCGCGAAGAAGGCCCGCCCGGCAACCTGCGTGATGGGCGAGACGTCGAGCTCGCGCTGACCGATGCCCGCAGTCGACCAGGCGAGCGCCGCACCGAGGATCGCGAGACGACCGCGGCGCACGTGTGTCGAGGTCGGCACCGACGCAGTCTTCCACGACGCAGAGACCGGTGACCGACACACGCCATAGGGTTCAGCCCGCGTGAAGGTGCAGGGCTCGCTCAGCACCTATCGGGGCGAGGCGCCGCCGCTCATCTCCCTACGAGCTTGACCTCGTCGATGTCTGCCGCAGTGCTGTTCGGGAGCTTCGTGATCCAGACGACGACGTAGCGGCCCGGCAGCCCAGCCACGGGAAAACGCGTCGTCTCCTGCACCACCCGGCCTGCCGCGATGCGCTTGAACGGCCCCTCGCGTGCGTTTCCGGCACGGATCTCCGCGACGAAGCCCGGCGTCGCGCTGACGAGGTCGACGCGCGTGATCTTCACCTTCCGCCCGGCGTCGAGAACGAGCCCGACCCCTGTCTTGAAGAAGCTCGTGTAGCGCTCGGTTCGCCACGCGGTGGTCACATCGCCGTCGACGGCGAGCGTCGCCAGCTCGTCGTTCTCCCGGTCGTCACCCTCAGGGTCAAGCGCGCCGACGGCCGTCAGCCGCACTGCCTTCGCGGGTGCAGCCCGCGGCTTCGCCGGCTGTGTGGTCGTGGCGGCGGAGGTGGAGGCTGATGAGCCACCGTCGTCCCCTCTCGGGAACACCGCCGCCATGATCAGTCCGCCGAGAAACAGCACGAGCCCGGTGGCGGCCAGCGCACGGCTCTGTGCGCGCGGGCTTCCGTGGATCGGCGACGACGGCATCGGCTGCATTCTCCACGTTCGCGACTCCCGAGCGCCGCGGTTCGCAACCTGAGAAGCTGTCCGGGTGGAGCGCGAGGTGATGACCTGGGACGACCTCGGGACAGGCGCGAGGGCACTCGCCGAAGCGGCGTACGCCGACGGGTACGTCCCCGATGTGATTCTGGCGGTGTCGCGTGGAGGGCTTCTTCCCGCCGGCGCGCTCGCCTACGCACTCGGTGTGAAGAACACCTTCACGATGAACGTCGAGTTCTACACCGGGATCGACCAGCGCCTCGAGGCGCCCATCGTGCTGCCACCCGTGCCGGATCCTGTCGACCTGCGGGCCTCACGAGTCCTGGTGGTCGACGATGTCGCCGACACCGGCGCAACCCTCGCGCTCGTAAAGCGGTTCTGCGAGCGCGAGGTCGCCGACGTGCGTTGCGCGGTGCTCTACGAGAAACCGCACTCGACCGTCAGCAGCGAATACGTCTGGCGCCGAACCGATCGGTGGATCACGTTTCCGTGGAGCGCAGAGCCGCCGGTGGGACTTTCCGCGGATGCGGAAAGTCCCAGGTAGACCTACCGCTTTCGGGCTGCCGGCTTCCTTGTAGCCGGCTTCCTCGCCGCTGGCTTCTTCGCAGCTGGCTTCCTGGCGGGCTTTGCAGCCACCTTCTTCGCGACAGGCTTCTTCGCGGCTGGCTTCTTCGCGGCCGGCTTTGCAGCCACGGCCTTCACCGCTACCGTCCGATCGTCGATCGCCGCGCCCGCTGCGTTCTTCTGCACTGCTCGAAGACCCGCCATGCACGAGGCTTTTGACTCGTAGGTCTGACTCGACGCGATGACCTGACCATTCGTTGAGAGCAGGCTGAACCGGAATTTCCCGGTCACGCCTTTCTTGACGACGTACTTTGCGGGCAATGTGTCTCCTTCGTTGGGATGAGGCAAGCTGAACGGCGGTACGCAGGAGCGTATGGCCAGAGCAGGACGCCGGAGGCTCGAGCTGGGTTGCTGGCACACGCGGACAATCGCCCCGCACGCACGTCTACCCCTCGAGAGCCTGTAGAGGCTTGATGTGGGTTGTGCGCACGCACGGATGGGGGCCTGCACACGGCGCATCGTGTCCGTCTCGATCAGCACCAAGGCAAACCAGCCTTACCGCTGACCGAGCCGACCACGCTGCTTGGTGCATGCCCTCCCCGCACGCACGCCCAACCCACATCAAGCCTCTAGGAGAGTACCGGGAGCGCAGCGGGGTCGACGCCGAGCCAGAACCGCGCCAGCCGTGACAGGGTTCCATTGACCCGCAGCCGCTTCACGACACGATCGACACCGGTGGCCGGAATGCTCGAGGTTCGCGAGACGGCCACCACAAGCCCTGATCCATACGCGATTCGCGCGGCGAACGGGCCGACGAGCGCCTTGTGACCCTCGGTGAGCCGGCCCGCCTTGATCGCATCGACGACGGCCGCATCGCACGCGCCCGTCTGGACGAGTTGAAGCAGTCTCGCCGTCCCGGCGACCTTCAGCGCGGGCGTCTCGGGTGCGAGCGAGGCAATCGCCCTGGCACCGTTCGTTCCGGCGACCGCGCACAGCTGGCGGGTTCGCAACTCGGCGAGAGAACGCGGTCTTGCGGTCGAGCGCCGCAGGAGGACTGCCTGGTCGGTCGCGAGGTACGGAGCCGTGAGTTGAGCGACGGGGTTGGTGGAGCGAGCGGGCTCGAAGGAAAGAGCAAGATCCCAGTCCGCGTGCCTCGACAAGAGGTCGGACGTGAGACGGGACGCGGGGCGCACAGCGACGAACCGAACACTCCCTATGCCGAGGCGCTCGGCGATGTTCCTGGCCAGCTCGACCTCGAGCCCTCTTGCGAGGACGACGTCCCGGCCACGGACGACGCCTGCCTGGAGCGCGGGGTCCGAGAAGCTCAGCGCGACGACGAGCTCGGTCGGAAGCGGGGCGGCAGGGGCCGAAGCCGGTACAGGCGCATCGTCGGCCCGACTGTCCGCCGGAATCCCAAGCGCGACGAGAGTGACGGCCGAGATCACGGCGACTCCGACCACGCCGATGACGAGGCCGACGCCACCGGCGAACGCGGTCATCGCTCCGCGGAGGTTCACAGGTCACTCTCCGAGAACACGTCAACCCCGGTACCCACCTGTGCGAAGTCGAACAGGATCTGGGCGTCGTAGTGGTTCACGCGGATGCAGCCGTGTGAAGCTGCGTAGGTCGGCACCGAGCCGAACTCGTGGAACGCCACCCCGCCCGTGAAGTAGCTCGCCCAGGGCAGCCACACCTTGAATGGGACCGACCACGAGTAACGCTCCTTGCGGAACACGTGGAACGAGCCCTGGGGAGTCTTGCCGTAGGCGCCAGACGAGATATGCACCACTCGCTCGACCCGGCCGTTTTCGATCAGCAGGGCGACCTGGCGTCCCAGTTGAACCTCGATGCGCCGGCCCGGTGCGCGCAGCGCCGGCTCGGGGCGCGTCGCGCGCGAGATCGCGTCGATCGTCGCCGCGGAGAGGATGCCGTCACGGGTGAGGCCTGCCCACTTCTCGAACCCGAGGACGGCAGTCGAGGTCTGCGTGTCGATTTCGCCGGTCAGCCCCGAGGGGGCCATGAACCCGAGATCGACGAGCAACTGCTGCGTCTCACGGACCGTCGGCTCGCTCCGAGCCTCCAGCGCCAGGGGCTCGCTCACGGCCCGAGCAAGGTCGTACCCGGGGAAGAGGCCGATCGGCACTCCTCCCTCGATGCGCACCTTCACAGCCTGGACGCCGCGCGCCGAGCGGACGGTGCGGATGAGTTGGCCCACGCGATCGCGAAGCGAGCCCTCATCGACTCCCATCGCGAACTTGCCGCCGAGGTTGACGGTGACGATGCGCTTGTGGACCGCCAGCGACAGAAGGGGCGTACCCACGGGAACAGCGGAGGAGATGCCTCGAGAACGTTCGAGCTTCGTCGGTCCCGCCAGCAGCGCGTGCACGGCACCCGGAATGCCGCTCACGGTTCGTGCCACGGAGACAGGCTCGCCCTTGCGAACGAACCAGATCTTGGTCGTGGTGGTGCCCTCCGCGGCCGCCGTTTGCCCCACCACGGTGAGGGCAAGCGCACCGGCGGCGAACAGCAGTGCCAGTGGGCGCATCACGTATCGATGGTTCGACGACAGCATCGCGCTTTCCTGCAGGGATCGGCGGTGATCACGGGAAATGATCGGCAACCCCTCGAGCCTAATCAAGGGGAATCCCCCTACCGCCCTCAAGGGGACTGCCCCTCCCGCCGATGAGTCATGCGAGAGCTGCGGTGTGACCCCTGAAACTGACACCAGTGTGTCGTCCGATGCCCTCCGGCACCCGGAGGCGACGGTCGATTCGTACCGCAAGCTCGCAGACGTCTTCCACGAGGTGCTGTCCGAGCGCAGCCTCGACGAGCTGCTGCACCGGATTGCGGACACCGTTGGCGAGCTCGTCCCGTACGACGACATCACGTTCTACGAGGCAGACGAGGCGAAGCGCGAGCTGAAGGCGGTGTACGCAAGCGGCGAAGAGGCCGAGATGGTGCTCGCCGACGATCCGTTCCCCTACGGCGTGGGAATCACCGGCTGGGCGGCAGAGCATCGCGTGCCTGTGCTCGCCAATCGTGCCGAGCTAGACCCGAGGGTCAGGTTCGTCGCCGATACGGCGCCGGATCCCGAGTCGCTCATCGTCGTTCCGCTGATCGCGCGCGGCGCACTCAAGGGGACGCTCAACATCTACCGAGTCGGGTTCCAGGAGTTCCTCGACGACGAGTTCACGCTCGTCGTGCGATTCGCCGACGCGGCGGCGCTCGCGATCGACAACGCGCACGTCCATGCCTCCCTCGAGCTGCAGGCACAGACGGATTCGCTCACCGGGCTCTGGAATCACCGCTCGTTCCATGAGCGCCTGCGTCGAGAGCTCGTTCGCTCGTCGGCGCAGCAGGATTCAACCGCGCTGGTGATGATCGATCTCGACGATTTCAAGAAGGTCAACGACGTCTACGGGCATGCGCTCGGCGACACCGTTCTCGTCGGCATCTCCGAGATTCTCCGTAGCTCGGTCCGCGCGAGCGACGACGTCTGCCGTATCGGTGGCGAAGAGTTCGCCATCATCCTCCCCGGAGGGTCACTGGAGGACGGCTGTCGGCTCGCCGAGCGGATTTCCGGACACGGTGCTCAAGACCCCCTTCGACCCGGTGGGCGCGATCACGCTCTCGACCGGAGTCACCGCCGGCCCGCTGCACGCGGCGAACCCGCGCGAGCTGGTCGCCTGCGGCGAGATGGCGATGATGACCGCGAAGGCAACAGGTCGTGGGCGCACGGTGGTCTTCGAGGAAGGGAAAACCGAGCGTCCCGACGAGGCCGGCCGTGGCGTGGAGTTCCGGTCGATCGCGCATCTGAAGATGCTCCACGGTGTCTCGTCGAAGTTGTCGCGCCTCAACGACGTCGCCGCGATCGGGGCAACGATCGCGGAGGAGCTCAGGTTGCTCATCGACTACCACAACTGCCGCGTTCTCATCCGCGACGGCGACGTGCTCGAGCTCATCGCATTCCGTGGCGACCTCACCGCAGACGGATCGGCCGGCGACTTGCTGGTCGCGAAGATCGGCGAAGGAGTCACGGGGCAGGTGGCCCAGACGGGTGAATCCTTCCGCACCGGCGACGCTGCGAACTGCGGCATCGGTCGGCAAATCGAGGGAACCGAGCGCATCGAGGAGTCTCTTGTCGCGGTGCCCTTCGTCTACGGCCACGAGGTGGTCGGAGTCGTGGTCGTCTCGAAGCTCGGTCTCGACCAGTTCGACGCAGACGACCAGCGGCTTCTCGAAGTGCTCGCCGGCCACGCCTCGGTTGCGCTTGTCAACGCACGTCTCTACGAACGCGAACGTCGCGAGGCCGCGAGCGCGAGGGCGTTGCTCGAGCTCTCGCGCGACCTCTCGTCCCAGACGGAGCTCTCCGAGGTTCTGGCGCGGGTCGTCTCGGGCGCGTCGAGGATCACCGGGTCGAGTCGCGCGTCGGTCTGGCTCCCCGATCGCGCGACCGGCGGGCTCGAATGCGTCGCGTCGATCGTCGACGGGGTCATCAAGACCGATCATCGCACCCGTTTGTCACCGTCGATCGTCTCGCGGTTCTCGGATCGCACCGAGCCGTTCATCCTCGAGATCGAAGAGGCCGAGATCATCGCGCGCGCGCTGTCGGTGCCAGGTCGCGGCGTTCCCCATCTGATCGCACCGATGCACCTCGAGTGGGGCCTGGGAGTGCTTGCAGTGACGTGCTCACCGGCCGCCGGCGTGCGCGAGCTGGACCTGCTCGAGGGAATTGCGAATCAGGCGCGGCTGGCAATCGCAAGCACCAAGAGCTTCGAGACGCTCGAGCGCACGTTCCTCTCGACCGTAGAGGCGCTGGCGAATGCGCTCGAGGCGAACGATGAGTACACGTCGTCACACGCGCGATGGATCTCCGACATGGCGATCCGGGTGGGCTCAGAGCTTGGCCTCTCGGCGATTGCCCTGAAGCGCATCGAGCTCGGAGCCTTGTTCCACGACATCGGAAAGATCGGTGTCCCGTCCTCGATCCTGACGAAACCCGGGCCCCTGACCGCCGAAGAGCGCAGCATCATCGAGCGCCATCCGGAGTTGGGCGAGCGAATCCTTGCTCCGATCGATCAGCTCGCAGAGGTGCGACCCATTGTGCGCGCCTGTCATGAGCGCTTCGACGGTCGTGGCTATCCGGACGGGCTTTCCGGAGAGCAGATCCCGATCGAGTCGAGGATCATCTTCGCGTGCGACGCCTTCCACGCAATGACGTCCGACCGGCCCTATCGTGACGCGCTTCCGACCGAGGAAGCGCTCAGGCGCCTCGCTGAGGCCTCGGGCTCGCAGTTCGATCCGCGGGTGATCGAGGTGTGCCTGCGCGTTCTCGACACGGCATAGGCGAGCCGGCTTCTCAGCCGGCGCGCCGGAGAACGCGTAGCGCGCGAGCCGCGACGGGTACCGGCGCCCGCGCCGGAAGCTCATGACCGTTCGCCTCGAGCTCGGGCTCGGCGGTTGAGAGCTCGTGGACCCAGCGGCGGCCAAAGCGCGTCGGCGGGAGCACGAAGGTCACGGGCTCGCGCCAGGCGTTGAAGAGGATGATGAACGACTCGTCCGCGATCGCTTCCCCGTGTGAGGTCACGGCTGGGATCTCGCTTCCGTTGAGCATCACCCCGAGCGCAAATGCATCGCCGCGGTCCCAGTCGCCTCGGGTCATCCGGCCGCCGTCCGGGCGGAACCACCACACATCCGGCGCACCCGAGCCCATCCGCTCCTCGCCTGTGAGGAACTCCGCCCGCCTGAAGACGGGGTGGCTGCCGCGCAGCCGGATGAGTCGTTTCGTGAACTCGTGCAATCCATCGGCTCGGTCGCTGCGCTCCCAGTCGAGCCATGAGATCGCGTTGTCCTGGCAGTAGGCGTTGTTGTTCCCGCCCTGCGTGTTGCGAAGCTCGTCTCCGGCGAGGAGCATTGGCGTCCCCTGCGAGAGGAGCAAGGTGGCGAGGACGTTGCGGATCTGCCGATCACGCAACGCGTTGATCTCGGGATCGTCGGTCTCGCCCTCGACTCCGCAGTTCCAGGAGCGGTTGTCGTCGGTTCCGTCGCGATTGTCCTCGCCGTTGGCCTCGTTGTGCTTGCCGTCGTAGGTGACCAGGTCCCTGAGCGTGAAGCCGTCGTGGCACGTGACGAAGTTGACCGACGCGTGGGGGTACCGCCCGTCGTCCTGGTAGAGGTCGCTCGAGCCGGTGAACCTCCGCGCGAAGGCCGCAACGGCGGAGTGCCCGCGCCAGAAGTCGCGCATCGTGTCGCGGTACATGCCGTTCCACTCCGACCAGAGAATGGGAAAGTTCCCGACCTGGTATCCGCCGGGCCCGACATCCCACGGCTCGGCGATCAGCTTCACCTGGGAGAGCACCGGATCCTGGTGGATGATGTCGAAGAACGCGGAAAGGCGATCGACGTCGTAGAACTCACGCGCGAGTGCAGAGGCAAGATCGAATCGGAAGCCGTCGACATGGCACTCGTTCACGAAGTACCGCAGCGAGTCCATGATCATTCGCAGCACCGACGGGTTGCTCGGGTCGAGCGAGTTGCCGGTTCCCGTGAAGTCCACGTAGCGACTTGGATCGTCCGAGTCCAGGCGGTAGTACGCGGCGTTGTCTACACCCTTGAAGCAGAGCGTCGGGCCGAGCTGGCTTCCTTCGGCAGTGTGGTTGTAGACGACATCGAGGATGACTTCGATCCCCGCCCGGTGCAGCGCCTTCACCATGCCCTTGAACTCGGACACCTGCTCGCCCTGGGTTCCCGTCGCCGCGTAGCCCGAGTGCGGCGCCAGAAAGCCGATCGTCGAGTACCCCCAGTAGTTCGACAGCCCCTGCTCGAAGAGAGCGTGCTCATCGGCGTTGTGATGGATAGGCAGGAGCTCGACTGCGGTGACGCCGAGATCCTTGAGGTAGGCGATGGCCGTGTCGGAGGCAAGCCCCGCGTACGTCCCGCGGAGATCTTCGCGTACCTCGGGGAACTGCTTCGTGAATCCCTTCACGTGAAGCTCGTAGATCACGGTCTCGGCCCAGGGACGACGGAGGGTGCGGTCGCCCTCCCAGTCGAAGGTCTCGTCGACCACGACGCATCGCGGGATCGCCGGAGCGGAGTCCTGGTCGTCGAGAGCGGCCTCGTCGAGCTCGCTGTATGCGAACACGCGCGCGCGATCGAACCGAATCGGCCCGTCGATCGCCTTGGCATATGGATCGAGCACCAGCTTGTGCGGGTTGAATCGATGCCCGCGGTCCGGCGCCCAGGGTCCGGCGACGCGGTAGCCGTATCGCTGGCCGGGGCCGACCCCGGGAAGGTAGATGTGCCACTGGTGCGCGGTGCCAGACCGAAGCTTGATCCGCTCTTCGGCGTCGTCCCCGTCGAAGAGGCACAGCTCGACCTCGTCGGCGTTCTCCGCGTAGAGCGAGAAGTTCGTCCCGCTCCCGTCCCATGCGGCCCCAAGCGGGAACGGCGTGCCCGGCCAGGTCTGCCGCGGCGTGCCTCCGCCTGGCTCGCTCACCCGGCCGCCTCTGCGCGGCGCAACCCCCGAAAGGCCCACAGCGCCATCACCAAGATCAGGCTGGCGCCGAGACCGAAGGCGAGCGCGACCTCTTCGGGTGAGCCGGCAA
This sequence comes from uncultured Actinomycetes bacterium, assembly GCA_963724655.1. Classification (GTDB taxonomy): domain Bacteria; phylum Actinomycetota; class Thermoleophilia; order Gaiellales; family Gaiellaceae; genus Gaiella. The sequence goes on from CAVRVG010000002.1 coordinate 119,351, forward strand.
GCAGGCTGCGAGCCGCCTCGAGGACGTAGGTGATGGGATTGAATCGGGCGACGGTCTCGATCCATCCTTCCAGCAGCTCGAACGGGACGTACACGGGCGCGAAGAAGAGGATCAGGAACACCGGCATCTGCATGAGCGGCCCCGCCTGGATCGTCCGCAGCCGCATCGCGATGCCGCACGACCAGAGGAGCGCGGCGATGTTGAGCAGCGCGGCGAGCGTGTAGAGCCCGACGAGCTCGGGAGCCGAGCCACCGACGTCCATTCCCGCGATCAGCGCCACGATCGTGACGACGACGGCGACGAGCGACCAGCGGACGAGTGCGGCAACGGCGTACCCGAGGATGATCCCGAGTCGGTTCGGCGCCGCAAGAAACAGGCGCTTGGCGAAGCCGTACTCGAAGTCGCGGGCGATGCTGAAGCCCGTGAAGACTCCGCCGAAGGCGCCGGCCTGGAGGAGCACGAACGTGAACTGGAACCCGAGGTAGTCGCCGGAGAAGTGGTCGCTGAAGCCGGGCACGTTCTTCACCTGTGAGAGCCCGCCCGCAAAGGCGATCAGGAAGAACAACGGGAACATGAACGTCGGCAGCAGGATCGACGGGTTGGTGAGCGCGTTCTTGACGGTCCGCCAGGCGACCCCGCGGGCGACCGGCAGCACTCTCGTCGTCGATCTCATGTGCGCGTCATCCTCCGCCGGAGCGCCCACGAAGCGAGCACGATCGCGACGACGCAGAGCACCACAGCGATGCCGAAGCCGAGCGCGAGTGCGCGTCCATCCCAGCCGGTGATGATGAGGCTCCTGACGCATTCGATGAGGTAGGAGACGGGGTTCAAGCTCGCCGCCGCCCGGAACCAATCGACTGCGATCAAGTCCCGTGGGGTGTTCATCGACGAGATGAAGAGGAAGACGAAGAAGACGGGGAAGAAGGCCTGTACGGCCTCTCCCGAGCCCGTGCGCAGCGCGAGAAACGACCCGAGCGCACCGAAGCCGAGCGACACAATCGCTGCGAACACCAGCAGGAGCGCCATTCCGCCTGGACCGGACTCGAAGCGAACCCCCGTGAGCAGGCCGACCGCCATGTAGAAGATCGCCTGAACGACCCCGAGCACGACGATTCCCGAAAGCTGGCCCGAGAGAAGCGCGACGCCGCGCATCGGCGTCAAGGCAAGCCGGGTCAAGAACCCCGTCTGGACGTCGCGGGCGAGGTCGCTCCCCGCGTTGAGCGTGGCGAAGAGCGCGCCCTGGATGAACGGAACGGCGAGCGCAAAGGCGAGGAACGAGTCGGTCGGGAAGCCGGGGAGCTGCGTCGAGGCCTTGAGGCCGGCAGCGTTCACAGCCATCAGCGCGACAGGGAAGATCAGCGGCGGCAGCACGCTGGCGGGCTGGCGGAGCGTGCGGGTGATCGAGCGCTGTGCGACCGCGCCTACCTGAACTGCAAGGACGCTCACGCGACACCAGGTGATACGAGCCCAGGTATCTGTCCGGGTGTGGCTTTAGCCGCCCGCTAAGCGCAGTGCTCACCTCATCGTGTGTCGGCACCGCAACCCGCTTCCTGCGGGGACGGCTGAAGCTCATACCCGGGGCACGCTTCTGCGGAGACGGCTGAAGCCATACCCGTGGGAACCCGAGACGTCACGACTCGGCCTCGTCCGGGCCGTCACCCTCGAGCGAGCGCCCCGTCTTTGCCAGGAACACGTCGTCGAGCGTGGGAGCCTTGAGCACGATGTCTTCCACATCGATCCCTTCGGCGTCGAGCCCGCGCACGACCTCCGCAAGCCCTAGCCCTGCGGTGAGCCGAACCGCAACATCGCTTGCACCGACGAGCGGCTCGCCGAAGCGGGAGAGGACGTCGGATACCCGGTCATGGTCTCCCTGGTGCGGGTGGACATGAACGCTGGGTCGCCCGATCTCGGCCTTCAATGCGGCGGGGGTCCCCTCGGCGACGATCTTGCCGTTGTCGATGATTCCGACCCTGTCGGCGAGCGCGTCTGCCTCCTCCAGGTACTGCGTCGTGAGAAAGACCGTCACGCCGTCCTCGCGCGCAAGCCGTGCGACCTCTTCCCAGAGCGCGGTCCGGCTCTGGATATCCAGACCGGTCGTCGGCTCGTCGAGAAACAGGATCCGCGGGCGATGGACAAGTGCCAATGCCAGATCAAGGCGTCGCTTCATTCCGCCTGAGTAGCCCCCGACGCGCCGGTCGGCAGCCTGGGTGAGGCCGACTCGGTCGAGAAGCTCGTTCGCTCGCGTCTTGCGCTCATTCTTCGCGAGCCCCTGCAGCATCGTCTGCAGCCGCATGTGGTCGCGTCCGGTCAGCAGCGGGTCGAGTGCAGCTTCCTGGAGTGCGGCCCCGATCGAGGCGCGCACCTTCGCTCCTTCCTTCACCACGTCGTAGCCGCCAACCCGCGCCGTCCCGGATGTGGGTGGGAGGAGAGTGGTGAGCATGAGCACGGTCGTCGACTTCCCCGCCCCGTTCGGCCCCAGGAACCCGTAGATCTCGCCCGGCTCGACACGCAGGTCGATCCCGTCGACGGCCCGTGGGCCCTTGCGGAACTCCCGAACGAGCTGCTCGACCTCGATGCCGTTGGCGTGCTCCATGAGGTTCACGCTACTCGCTCGCCCTGCAGTACCGCCGCTGCCATCTCGATTTGCCTCCCGATCGCTGGCTCATTTAATTAGTGTACTACTAATTAGTATAAGAATAAAATGGTACGTGTGTGGGTGATGCGTCCGGATGTGCCCCCGATCGGGCTCCACCTCGCTCAGAGCGCAAAGCAGATCGGCCGCGCATTCAACGATTCCCTCGCGGTTGCCGGGGGCTCGCTTCCGACGTGGCGCATTCTCTCGGCCCTCGCCCACGGCGCAGGCACCTCGCAGAACGATCTCGCGCGCGAGGTCGGGATCGAGGGCCCGACGCTGACACGCCACCTCGATGTGCTCGAGGCAGAGGGCCTCGTCCGTCGCGTGACCCACCCCGACGATCGCCGCGCCGTGCGCGTCGAGACGACGCCTGCGGGCAACGAGCTTCATCGGGAGCTTCTCGGCATTGCAAGGGAGTTCGATGCGCGCCTGCGCAGAGGCATCCCGCCGGCTGATCTCGTGCACCTCCGGACAACGCTCGCTGCGATCTTGAGGAATGCCGGTTAGGAAGCGGAAGGCCCCGGCACCAACCACACCGCGGCGAGCGGTGGCAACGTGATCTCCGCGGAGAACTCGCGGCCGTGAAGAGGCTCTGCCTTGGCAACGATCTCGCCCAGGTTTCCGACGTTCGTCCCGCTGTAGATCCCCGCGTCGGTGTTCATGACCTCGCGCCAATGCCCGGCTCGGGGCAACGGCACGCGCCAGGCCTCCCTGACGACCGGCGAGAAGTTGACCAGGCAGACGAGCAGTCGTTCGCCGCTTGCCGAGAGGCGGAGGTACGCCAGGACGTTGTCGGCGCGTGCGTCGCCGACGAGCCACTGAAACCCGTCCGCCCGGAAGTCGACCTCCCAGAGCGCCGGCTCGTCGCGATAGACGCGGTTCAGATCGGAGACGAGCTGCTTCGTGCCGAGGTGCCCGGAATGCTCGAGGAGACCCCAGTCGAGCGACCGGCTCTCGGACCACTCGTCGCCCTGAGCCAGCTCACCGCCCATGAAGAGCAGCTTCTTGCCCGGGTGGGCCCACATGTGGCCGTAGAGCGCCCGCAGAGTTGCGAAGCGTTGCCACTCGTCGCCGGGAAGCTTGCCCAGCAGGGACCGCTTCCCATGGACGACCTCATCATGCGACAGGGGAAGCACGAAGTTCTCGTCCCAGGCGTACATCAGCGAGAACGTCGCTTCGTCATGGTGAAAGCGCCGGTGGATCGGCTCCTTCTGGACGTAGTTGAGCGTGTCGTGCATCCAGCCCATGTTCCACTTGAAGGTGAACCCGAGGCCACCAAGTGAGGTCGGGCGCGAGACGCCAGGCCAGGCGGTCGACTCCTCGGCGATCACCATTACGCCCGGATGGCGGCCGTGGAGCACCTCGTTGAGCTCCTTGACGAAAGCCACCGCGTCAAGATCCTCTCGTCCGCCGAAGCGGTTCGGGATCCACTCGCCGGGCTTGCGCGAGTAGTCCAGATACAGCATCGAGGCAACGGCGTCGACCCGGAGCCCGTCGGCGTGGAACTCCTCGATCCAGAAGAGCGCATTCGCGATCAGGAAGTTGCGTACTTCGTTGCGCCCGTAGTTGAAGACGAGCGTCCCCCAATCGGGGTGTGCCCCGCGACGGGGGTCGGCGTGCTCGTACAAGGCGGTGCCGTCGAAGCGCTGCAGCGCCCACTCGTCGCGTGGGAAATGCGCCGGAACCCAGTCGAGGATCACGCCGATCCCGCGCCGGTGCAGCTCGTCGATGAACGCGCGGAGGTCGTCGGGGTCGCCGAGTGCCGGCACCGGAGCGAAATAGCCGGTCACCTGGTAACCCCACGACGGGCCGTAGGGATGGTGCATCACCGGAAGCAGCTCGACGTGCGTAAAGCCGGTCTGCTCGATGTAGTCGCCGAGCTCGCGGGCGAGCTCCCTCCAGCCCAGGCCCTGGCGCCATGAGCCCGCGTGCAGCTCGTAGATGGAAAGCGGCGCCGACAACGGATCGGTGCTCTCGCGACGGGCGAGCCATTCTTGGTCGCTCCACACGTGACGCGACCGGAAGATCGTGGACGCGGTATCCGGCGGCGGCTCGGCGCGAAACGCGACGGGGTCGGCGCGCAGACTCGGTGCGCCTGAGCCCGCGGAGATCGCGTACTTGTAGCGCTGGCCCTCGCGTGCGCCGGTGACGATGCCGGCCCAGACGCCCGATGAGCCTTGCGGGGCGAGAGGATCGGCATCGACGCTCCAGAAGTTCCAGTCGCCGACAACCGACACGGCGCGTGCGTTCGGGGCCCACACGGCGAACCGCACCCCACCCTCGACGGGGTGGGCGCCGAGCTGCTCCCAGAGGCGCTCGTGGCGGCCCTCGCCGAGCAGGTAGAGATCGATGTCGCCGAGACCCCTGTCCTCGGGACTGCTCTCCTGGGCGCTGCCTTCTTGCACGATTCCTAGCCGGACACGATCGTCAGGATGTGCGAGCGTCCGGCATCGAGGCTTACGTAGTTGCGTCCGTGCGCCCAGGGCCAGCTCAACCCGGTGAGCTCGTCGCGAACGGTGAACGAGGCAGGCAGGCCGAGGTCTGAGGGGACGTCGCAAACGCCGGTGCGACGGGCGGTCGGGTCGATGTTGACCACCACGAGGACGACGTCCGTGCCCGAGGTGCGTGCGTAACCGATGAGTCCGTCGTCCGCCGTCTCGAGCCAGCGAAGGCCGTCCGCGCGGAGAAGCGCAGGGTGGGCCCGGCGCACCTCGTTGAGGCGCTTGAGCAATGGGAGCAAGGGCCCCTCGAGCGAACGCGCGCGCAGTTCGTACTTCTCCGAGTTGAGGTACTCCTCGCTTCCCTCGCGCACCGGGGCTCTTTCGCACGCCTCGTAGCCTGAATAGATCCCGTAGCTCGGTGAGAGCGTCGCCGCCAGTACCAGCCGCGACTCGAACGCAGGCCGGCCGCCACCGACGAGCATCGCGTGGAGGATGTCCGGCGTATTGGGCCACAGGTTGGGTCGGAGGAAGCCCGACCACGAGCGAAGCTGCTCGACGAGCTCGATCAGCTCGGCCTTCGAGTTCTTCCACGTGAAGTAGGTGTAACTCTGGGAGAAGCCTGCCTTGGCAAGCGTCGTCATCATCGCCGGGCGGGTGAAGGCCTCGGAGAGAAACACCGTGTCGGGAAACTCGGCGCGCACCTCGGCGATCAGCCACTCCCAGAACGGCACCGGCTTCGTGTGGGGATTGTCGACTCGGAAGATGGTGACTCCGGCCGCGCACCAGTGGAGCACCACGTCGCGCAGCGCCTCCCAGAGACCTTCGCGGTCGGTCGTGTCCCAGTTCACGTTGTGGATGTCCTGGTAGCGCTTCGGGGGGTTCTCGGCGAACTTGAGAGAGCCGTCCGGCCGCCGCTGGAACCACTCGGGGTGCTCGGTCAGCCATGGATGGTCCGGCGACATTTGAATCGCGAAGTCGAGAGCGATCTCGATGTCGTTGGCGCGTGCCACCCGGACGAGCGACTCGAAGTCCGACTTCGTCCCGAGCTCGGGATGCACCGCATCGTGCCCGCCCTCTGCCGACCCGATCGCCCAGGGGCTGCCCGGCTCGTCGGCGAGAGCGGTCGGCGCGTTGTTGGCGCCCTTGCGGTTGGTCGTGCCGATCGGGTGGATCGGGGGGAGGTAGACGACGTCGAAGCCGAGTTCGGCAAGCTCCGGGATGACCTTTGCGACACCTTTGAGCCCACCCCACGAACGTGGGAAGAGCTCGTACCAGGCGCCTTCGCGTGCACGCACGCGCTCGACATCGAGCGCCAATGTCGGGGTCCGGGTTGCCTCGAATCGCTCGGCGTCGGCAAGGCTCGCGGCTGTCGCGCGCCACGCTTCGAGCGCTCCCGCACCGAACAGCGTGACTCCTTCCGCGAGCTCGCCGCTCAGGTCCGGCTGTCCCGCGTCGACTTTCCGGTCGTGCTCATCGAGCCAGCCGGTATGCCGATCGACCCACGCCTCGACCGCGAAGCTCCACCGGCCGGGGACGTCAACGGAGAACGAGCCTGCATAGCGGTCGTCGCCAACCGGCTCGAGCGGCTCCTCTTTCGACATCCCGTCGGCTCGGGCGAGGCTCACCACGGCCCTGATGACCTCGTGGCCGTCGCGGACGATCACGGCCGAGACCTCGACCTGGTCGCCGACGCAGGCCTTCGCCGGCCAGCGACCGCAGTCGATACAGGGCTGCACATCGAGCACGGTGATCCGGTTGGAAGGCATGGCGAGCTACACGGTAAACAGAACACCATGGGGATGGAGCGTTCCTTCGGCGTGCACCTACACCCGACGTCCCTTCCCGGTGGCCGACTCGGACCCGACGCGTTCGCGTTCGTCGATTGGCTCGAGGCGGCGGGTGCCCGTTGGTGGCAGGTCCTGCCGCTCTCTCCACCGGACGAGTTCGGCTCGCCGTATGCGTCCACATCGGCCTTCGCGGGTTGGTCAGGTCTCCTCGGCGATCCCGACGCGCCGGTCTCGGTGTCCGAGATCGAGAGATTCCGCGCGGCGAACGCGTTCTGGATCGACGACTGGTCTGCCTTCGCAGGCGATGGAGCCCTCGCCGACCAGGTGAGATTCGAGCGGGAGTGGAAGGCCCTGCGCGCATATGCCGCCCAACGTGGCGTCCGCCTGATCGGAGATATTCCGATCTACGTCGCCTGTGACAGCTGCGACCACCTCGCCCACCCAGAGCTCTTCCTTCCGTCGGATCAGCTCGTCGCCGGCGCGCCACCCGATGATCTCAACCAGGAGGGGCAGCTCTGGGGCAACCCGCTGTACGACTGGCCCGGAGCTCGCTACGACCGGCTACCGGTGGTGGATCGAGCGGATGCGACGCGCGCTCGCCCTCTACGATCGGTTTCGGCTCGATCACTTCCGTGGGTTCGCCGGGTTCTGGGCGATCCCGGTCGGTGCAGAGACCGCGCGCGACGGGCACTGGGAGACGGGGCCGGGAATCGATCTCTTCCGTCGCGCCGAGACCGAGCTCGGGCCCCTCCCGGTGATCGCGGAGGATCTCGGGCTGATCACCGCCGACGTCGTCGCGTTGCGTGACGAGCTCGGGTTCCCCGGCACCGTCGTGATGTTGTGGTCGCAGCTCGGGCCGGAGGACAATCCCCATCGCGTCGAGAACCATCGGGTCGAGCAGGTCGTGTACACGTCGACGCATGACACCGAGACGCTTCAGGGCGCCTTTCCGCACGCCGACGCGTGGTGGCTGGTCGAGGCTGCGATGCAGTCTCCGGCGGCGCTCGCCGTGATTCCGGCGCAGGACGTCCTCCTGCTCGGTAACGATGCACGTATGAATCGTCCCGGAGAGGTCGGCGGCAACTGGGCGTGGCGGCTCGAGCCAGAACAGCTGGGCGGCGATCACGCAGCTCCGGCTCCGTCGCGCGGCGGTGGAGGGCCGGCGTGCCTGACCGCTCGCTCACGTTCACCAGCGAGCAGCTCGTCTTCAATGCGCCACTCGGAGAGGAACGCGCCGACAGGCTGATCGACGAGCTTGAGCTCGCACCCGGCGGTCACGTCGTCGAGCTCGGCTGCGGGTGGGCTGAGTTCCTTCTTCGGGTCGTGGGCGCTCACCCTGGCACGACCGGAACGGGTGTCGACCTCAATCGAGACGCGCTCAATCGCGGCCGACGCGAGGTAGCCCGTCGTGGGCTACATGAGCGGGTCGAGCTGATCGAGGGCGACGCCACGGTGTTCGAGGATCGTGCGGATGTCGTCATCTGCGTCGGCGCGGCCAAGGGAATCGACCGCTCGACTCGCGCCTTGCGCCGGATCACCGAGATTCTCGAGCCGGGCGGCATCTCTCTCTTCGGTGACCGCGATCTGGAGCTCGACCCCAGAGGCGCAGGCTCGCGCCGAGCTCGGCGACCTCCCGGTTCTCGACGATCTTCTCGCGGCTGCCCGCGCGACCGGGTTCGAGGTCGTCGAGTACGAGCTCTCATCCCCGGAGGAGTGGGAGGTGTTCGAGGCAGGTTGGCGCGCGGGACTCGAGCTGATCGACGACCCGATTCAACGCGAGCGCGAACGCAAGCGCACCAACGCGTCGTCCTATCGCGGCGCCGTCGGGTTCGCCTGGCTCGTGCTTACGACCCCGGGAGCCTGATCCACCGCATAGTCTCCGCCGGTGACGGATGCCTCACGCGGACGGCAGGGACTAGAACAGGATCCGCAGCGCGGTGTCCACGGGACAGCCACGATCGAGTAGCGCGACCGCCTGCCGCAGGTCGACCTCGGGATCGAGGGCGAGGACGAGTGCCGCCTCACCGTCGTAGCCTGCCTGGAGCAGTTGGTCGACGCGCCAGCGCGTCACGTCCGGCGCGCCGGAAGCGAAGGGGGCGACTTGGGTCTCGGTCGACATTCCATCGAAGTCAACACGTGAGACGTAAGCGCTTGATCAACGCGGAGTTGCGAGTCTGTGCAGGGATGGTTGCGTGGCGGTTACGAGTTCGGGTCGAACGGAAGCTTTGCCGCGACCCGAGGCTGACCTGCAACCTCGTAGATCACGTCAACCGAATCGTCCTTGCCGTATGACCCTGCGATCCCGAAGAACATCGAGGTCCACTTCCCCTTCCCGACCTTCTCCTGCTCGAGCTTCCTCGCAAAGACGAGCGACCCGTCCGCGACGACGTAGTCAGCGCCTTCGATCTGCGCAATCCCATTGAGGTAGACCTCGAACGGGCGCTGGACGTCGACCGGGAGCCGGACTCGGGTTGGCAGCGGCGGGCGCTCGCTCATCGCCATAGAATGCCGACAGCTAGCCGTCGTCGAGTGTGGACAAGGAGTCGGGGTCGAGTGGCATCCATCAGCCAAACCGGAGCGGCCGCGCAGTCGTCGCGGTGGCTTCGAGGCCGGGTCACGAGCTGGGTCTTTGCGACCGACCACAAGCGGATCGGCATCCTGTGGCTCCTGGTCGCAGGGATCGCGGCTCTGCTGGCCGCGATCCTGGCCGTCTTCACCGCTGTCCAGACCGCGACGGCCGATTCGTCGTTTCTCGGCACCGGGACGTATGCGTCGTTGCTGACGATGGAGGAGACGCTCCTCCAGTACTTCGTGCTCGTTCCCCTGGTCATCGGTCTGGCTGTCTATCTCCTACCGCTCATGATCGGCGCGCGTGGGATCGCGCTTCCGCAGGTCGTCACGGTCGCATTTTGGTTCGCCGCGTTCGGCGGGGTTGCGGTTCTCCTGGCGCCCTTCGGCTCCGGTGACGCGCCCCGTTCGTGGTGGACAACGGTCCCCGCGCTTGCGACGAACCCGACCCGCGGATCCGAGGATGGGAGGTTGATCGGCCTGTTCCTGCTCGGCCTTGCCGTCGCGCTCACGGCCGTTGCGCTCGTCGAGACGCTTCGCAGGCTCGCAGCTCCCGGCATGACCCGCGAGCGCCTGCCGCTCTTTGCACAGGGCGTTGGCCTCTACGCGATCAGCTGCCTGCTTCTGGCCCCGGTGTTTCTCCTCGGGACCGCGCTCCTGCTGCTCGAGCGGGCGAACCCGGGCACGTGGGACTGGTACCTCACCGACGAGGGCCTCGTGCGCGGGTGGGGTTGGGTCTTCGCCCAGGGCATCGTCACCGTCGCCCTCGTGCCTGCCCTCGCCGCGACGGCTGAAATCGTCGCGACGTTCTCGCGGCGGCCACTCGCGGCCCGCCGGCCGGTTGTGGTCCTGCTCGTGCTCTCCACGGTGCTGCTCGCAAGCTTGCCGACCGCCGACGACATCGCGGGAAAGCGGTGGGCGGCCGTGCTCGCACTGGTCGCGTCCCTGCCACCCGCCCTCGCCGCCTTGGCGCTCCTCTCCGCCGGCGCACGGATCCGCGGGCTCGGACGGACACCCGTCCCGTTTGCGGCTGGAGCGCTGGTGCTGGTCGTCGTCGCAGCTCTTGTGTCCGGGTGGCTCGTGCTCCGTCACGATGACCTCGCCGGAACGACGCTCACGACGGCGAGGCTCGGCGCGCTCTGGTGTGCCGCGGCGCTTGCGCTTCTCGGAGGGCTCACCTACTGGTGGCCAAAGCTCTTCGGCAGGTTGCTCGACGCGCGGCTGACAACTCTCTCGGCCGTCGTCGCACTCGGTTCGTCGCTTCTTCTGGTCGGTGGTCGGGCGATCGCCGGCGAGCAAGGCCAGGCAAGTCACACCGGGATCTCGATCGCCGACGCCGAGACGGCGGGCCTCGTGGCGGCGATTGGGGTCGTCGGCCTTGTCGTCGCGCTAGGCGCATTCGCACTTGCGGCCGTCAGGAGCACCAACGGGCGGAGGACCGGCAACGACCCGTGGCAGGCCGACACGCTCGAGTGGTACACGACCTCTCCGCCGCCGCCGGGCAACTTCGGGACACTGCCACCCGTCGAGAGCTCCCGACCGCTCGCCGATCTGCGTCGCTCGCTCGACGGTCTCCATGGGGAGAGCCGGGGGAAGAGTGCACGCTGAGACCACTGCGCCAGGACCGCTTCTCCGCCTCATGGCGGCGGGCGGTGCGCTGGCGACCGCGGCGGTCGTGCTCAGCGCTGCGCTCGAGTTCGGCACGACGCATTGGGGCGCCGCACTCGTCGCCCTGCCTCTGCTCGTGGCTGTCCTCATTGCCGCGGCAATGTCGTATCGAAGGCTGGTCTGGCCGGCCGCCATCGCCGTGGCGGCGATGTGCGGCGGTATCGCGTCAGGGGGGCTTGTCGCGGTGACGGACAGCGCCACGTGGGCGCTTGGTCTGCATGTCGGGGTGGCCGGGCTGGCGCTCGCGTCCGCGCTCGTGACCCTCTCGCTTTCGTTCTCGGGCGAGCAGCTTCCGTTCGGCCCGCCGCGCGACTATCTCACTCTCACCAAGCCGCGCGTGATGTCGCTGCTCCTGCTCACGGGAGCCGCGGGAATGTTCGTCGGCGCGGGCGGCTGGCCCGGGGCACTCGAGCTCAGCGCGATGCTCGCAGGCCTGATTCTCGCCTGTGGGGGTGCGGGAGCCCTCAACCACGTGCTCGATGCGGACATCGACAAGCTCATGGGGGAGCGAACGGCCTCGCGACCGGTCGCCTCCGGTCGCGTCCCTGCTCCGCGGGCGCTCGAGTTCGGTCTTGCGCTCTCGGCCCTCTCGTTCGCGCTCCTTGCGTCGACGGTGAACGTGCTCACGGCGGTGCTTGCGCTCGTCGGAAACCTCTTCTACGTGATCGTCTACACCGCCTATCTCAAGCGTTCGACCGATCGCAACATCGTGATCGGTGGCGCAGCCGGCGCCGTGCCGCCGCTTGTCGGTTACGCAGCTGCGACCGGGAATCTCGCGCTGCCGGCGCTCTGGCTCTTCCTGATCGTGTTCCTCTGGACGCCGCCGCATTTTTGGGCCCTTGCCTTGATGATCAAGGAGCACTACGTCGCCGCGAACATCCCCATGCTCCCCGGCACCCGCGGCGAGCGCGAGACAACCCGGCAGATCCTTCTCTACTCCATCGTCATGGTGGCCTTCACGCTGGTCGTCGGGTTGACGCTTGGCCCCATCTACACCGGCGCCGCCGCCGTGCTCGGCGTCTGGTTCGTGTGGCTTGCCTGGCAGCTCCGAAGAGACACGTCGCGGCATAACGCGGTCGTGCTGTTCCACTATTCGCTCGCGTACCTCGCGCTCCTGTTCGTCGCGGCGGCGGTCGACCCGCTCGTCACGGGCCTTTCCATCTAACACCGCGCTCGGAGGCATCCCCCATCCGAGGGACGGCTCGGAGGCCCAAGGTGCCGACAAATGGGGACATGCGCACACTCTGCCTCGCCTCCGTCTGCGTCGCTGTCGCCACCGCGACGCTTGCATCCGGCGCCGCGCTCGCCAAGGACGCGCGGCCTGTCGGAGCTCCGAAGAATCTCCACGGCTTCCTCCTGAAGCCGAACGAGCCCGTCACCACGGTATTCCCACGAACCCCGGCATTCTCCTGGGCCCCTGTCAGGGGCGCCCTCTGTTACGAGTTCGAGCTCGCCACGAGCCGCGCGTTCTCGAGCAACTCCGTCATCTGGTCGAACGCCCGCGACGACGCCGACGCCAAGGCCTGTCAGGCTGTCCCGGCGGATTCCGGCGCTACGACGGGCGCGGCTTCCGACCCGACAAGCGACCCGACCGCCACCCCGGTCACCGCCACGTCGACACCGTCGACGACGCCGGATCTTCTCCAGCCGCTGCGCGTTCCCGCGGTCTCGGTCGATCTCGTGCTGCCGTGGTTCACCGGCAACCCCTACGCGCTCTACGCGCGTGTCCGCGCCGTGACGAACCGCGGTTCGACGCATTGGAGCAAGTCATTCGGGTTCAACATGCGCTGGCAGAGCCGTCCGGCTCCGATGAGGGCGGCCCAGGGAATGGTGCGCTGGACGAGCGTCGACGGCGCGACCGGCTACCAGGTGTGGTACCCGCAGATCGGCAAGTCGTTCTCCACCAACACGAACACCGCCGACGAGCGCGAGCTTTACATCTTCCACCGCACCGAGGCGAACTGGTGGTCGAACGTCCAGTGGCGGGTCCGCGCAGTGCGCCGCGTCTCGGGCACGATCGGCAACGGCCTGCCCTCGGTCTCCTTCGGCCAGTGGAGCCCCACGTACCTCGGGGTCAACCCCGCGCCGACCACGGGGCCGATCAAGCTGCTGGCAGCGATCTCCGACCACACATCGACCCCTGGGAGCCCGAAAGCCCATGAGCTGATGCCCTCCCTCACCTTCGCCGGCGACCAGGGCATGGACGGTCGTGCGTACAAGTACTTCCGCGCGTACGTGTCGACCGACCGCGACTGCGTCAACGTCGTGTTCAAGGGCTCGGTCGTCGGTAGCCCGGCGTTCGCGCCGCGCACCTCCGGCCCTCTGAAGCTTCCGACGAGTGATACGGAGGTCGCGAACTTCGAGGCCAGGACCTTCCCCCATGCGATCTCGGACGACAAGACCGAACCGGCGGATGTGAGCTGGTCGGCCGACTGGAGGCCGGTCCTCGCGAGCGAGAACATCACCACCACTACCGAGGCCGCACCCACCGAAGGCCCGGTCGACGAGTCGCAGACCGTCGTTCAGGCGAAGGTCGATCTTCCGGACATCGACTTCCCGAGCACGCGCTACTACTGGACGGTGGTACCGGTCGACTTCGTGTACAACCCGACCAACGACAGCACCTCCTCGAAGGAGAAGAAGGGCTTCGTCGACGTCGAGTCGCCGCAGGATGCCTGCCAGGCCGGCCGCGTTGCGAGCTTCGGCAAGGAGAGCGCCGGGGTCCGCACGGGCAACGGCTCGGGAACACCGTTCGTCTCCGGGCTCAGCCCGAACGGACGCTTCCTCAACTCGACGCACCCGCGCCCGACTGTCTACTCGACTCCGTTGGTCGCCTGGCAGCCCGCGATCGGAGCGACTGCCTATCAGGTGCAGTGGTCGAAGTCGTTGTACCCCTGGCGCGCTACCGGAACGGTGAAGACGTTCGCCACCTCGGCGATCCTCGCCCTCCCGTCGGGCACGTGGTACTACCGGATCCGCGGTCTCAACCAGACGCAGATGCGACGTGCCGAGATGGCGTGGTCGTTGCCCGTTGCCATCAAGGTCGCGCACCCCAGGTTCACCATCTCGGGCGGGTAGCCCTTCAAGCTAAGGTCGGGGCCTCATGGGCCCCGACCTTGCCTTGGCTCTTTCACTGGCGGATGCGGCCGACGGGATCTCCCTCGGCCGTTTTCGCGCGCGCGACCTCGTGATCGAGACGAAGCCCGATGCGACGCCGGTGACCGAGGCCGATCGCGCGGTCGAGCGCGAGCTGCGAGCCACGCTCGCCCGTGAGCGACCGGATGATGCGATCCTCGGCGAGGAGGAGGGAGCTTCCATGGGCGGGTCGCGGCGCTGGATCATCGACCCGATCGACGGCACCCGCAACTACTCGCGCGGCATCCCGGTCTGGGCGACGCTGATCGCGCTCGAGGAGGACGGAGTCGTGACGCTCGGCGTTGTCTCGGCGCCGGCCTTGCATCAGCGCTGGTGGGCGGAGCGGGGTGGTGGCGCCTTCTCGGGCGGTGACCTCGTCCGTGTCTCCTCCATCGGGCGGGTCGAGGACGCGGTGCTCAGCTTCGCGCTCGAGCAGCCGATCCCGGCGCTCGCGGCGAGCGCCTGGCACGCCCGCGGCTACGGCGACTTCTGGAGCCACATGCTCGTCGCCGAGGGAGCCATCGACGGCGCCATCGATGCGGTCGGGGTCAAGGCGTGGGATCTCGCCGCGATCCAGCCGATCGTCGAGGAGGCGGGCGGCACGTTCTCCGACTTCAGCGGCGTGAGCAGGATCGACGGTGGCAGCGCGATCTCATCGAACGGGCATCTGCACGCGGCATTGCTCGACGCGGTGGCAGAGAGCAACCACTGAGCCGGTCTGCTCGCCGGCCTACGTCGCGGCTCAGCCGACGACGTAGCGCCACTGGTCCGCGTACTGAACGGTGGCGATTGCGAGAATCAGGCCCGCCACGAGCGCGGCGGCGATTGCCGCCTGCCGTAGCTGCGCCCCTTCCCGCTGAGGACGCGGGGCGCGGAAGTCGGCCGCTGCAAGCCCTGGGAGGTGGAGCAGGTGGCCGAGGACGTGGACAGAGGTCACGACGACCCACGCGATGAAGCTCGCCTTGTGGAGGCTCACCACCCACCCCTGGCCTGGACCTAGCGCGATCAGCGCGACTCCCGAGCCAAACAGCGCGACCGTCGAGACGATGACGAACGGGCCGAGCATCCGCATGAGGGTCTTCGGAGGGCCCACCAGCACGTAGCTGCGGGCTCGCGTGTAGTAGCGAAGAAAGCGATACCCGGTGCTCGCGAGCTTGAGCCCGACCGGCGGGATGAGCAGCATCCCGATGAAGACGTGCGCAGACAGGAGCGGACGGAGGGAGATCAGCGTCACCCCTTCCGCCAGCAGCAGGACGACAAGCACGATGCCGGTGGTGGCAGTGAGGCGGGCATTGCCGAACGGGCCGCGGCCCCCGCGCTCCTCGGCCTCGGCGACGAACTGCGTCACCTGTCCGCGAAGCGCCTCGGGGGTGAGCTCCTCGAGCGGCGGAAGATGCCTCGTAAGGCGCGAGGTAGTGCTCACCGGAGGCGTCATGGTCTCAGTCGTCGCGATCCTGGCCGCCGTCGGCCTCGTCGTCGGGAGCAACGGTGTCGCTCTCCGAGGTCGTCCCGACATGAGGGACGAGGGCGACGCGGGGCCGCAGCTTCCCGACCGGGTCGGCCGAGTCCTGCGTGAGCCGGAGCAGGCCGAAGTTCACGACGATCCCGACGAGCGCGGCCGCGGCGACGAGTGCAATCCCAACCCCTGGCTCGAACCAGCGAGATCTCACGCTTCCTGACCTCCGCTTGCAACGACGCGCCTGCGCGCACGCGCTGGAGTCGGAGGGACGAGCACGCGCCAGGTGGTCGCGGCGGCAACGGCGCCGACCGCGACGACGTACATCGCAAACGCCCAGGGGCGCGACGAGTCGGTACCTGACGCAAGCCCGTGCGCCGTAGCGCCGGCGAAGATCCCGTAGGTCGCCCAGTGCAGCCGACGCCAGTTCTTCACGCCGATGCGCTTGCGCTGCGAGAAGGACGCGTACACGATCACCATCAGCTCGGCGGTAAGGACGCCGATCGACGTCCAGACGGGTCGATACGAGATCAGGCCGGGAATGAACAGAGCCGGAACGCTCACCTTGACGGTCGTATCGAGAACGAGTGCCGCGGCGTGGCCGACGAGCGAGCCGAGCCCGAGCAGCGCCAGCGTGCGGTGGAGATCGGTGACCGCCGAAGGCTTCAGCCCGCGGAACGGACGAGCTCGCAGAACGAGCCCGACGAGCACCGAGAGCGTCAGCATCACATAGGCGGTGAGCCCGAACGCGCGCGCCATGAGCCAGAAGGTGGGGTCGTGTCTCACAGCCCACCCGCCACGAGCGTGCGCCCGTCCGTCGTGACCAGGACGCGCGGCGCCTCGACCTCGCCACCGAGGAACGCGACTTTCGCAAGCACCTCGGCCTCGACCGCGGTCTCGCCGACGACGGTGACGCGCAGATACTCGCTCTCCGCGGGGCGACCACTTGCGGGGTCGATGAGATGGTGCCTCTCCTCGCCGTCGGAAAGCCAGCGGCGCCTGTCGCGGCCCGAGGTCGCCACGGCGCCCCGGGTCAGCTCGAGCGTGATCTCAGCCGTGACGCCGACCGGCCACGCGCCGCCGCGGACGGCAAGATCCCCGCCGGCGTTGACGAGGCACGAGCCGTGCATCGCAAGCTGCTCGGCGACACGATCGACCGCGTACCCCTTGCCGATTCCGCCGAGATCGAGGTGTGTTCCGCGCTCGAGCTCGATGGTGAGACCGTCGACGCGAACCGACCCGCCGCAGCGCACGGAACCGGTCTCGGCCGAAGCGGTGTCTTCGGACAGCTCGTCAAACGTGCGGTCGTATCCGGCTGCGACGACGGCGTCGTGCACCGTCGGGTCGAAGAGCCCACCGGTTGCAGAGCGCGCTTCGAGCGACAGCTCGACGACGCGGGCGAGATCGGGGCTTGCCTCGATGTGGCCGTCGCGGTTGAGCCGAGACAACTCGGAGCTCATCCGGAACCGGGAGAGCAGCCCTTCGAGACGCTCGAACTCCGCCTCGGCGCGTTCGAGAGCTTCCGTCGTCCGTCGGTCGAGTGGCGCGTCGAGAAGCACCTCGACGTCTGTTCCCATCGCGTGGAAGGTGCGGCGGAGCATCAGGAGGTCCGGGTCACCGTCAGCGCCGGCAGGGTCACGATCCGCACGGCCGGCGCCGCCTGCGTGGCAGCGAGCGTCTGATTCTTGGCCTGCGCGATCTTGGCCTGGCGTGCCTGAAGGGCGACGCGGTAGGCGGCCCAGCGGCGATCCACGATTCCGGAGACGACCTTGGCGTCCGCACGCAAGAGGGCTTGCCGCGCGCTGAGGGCAGCGAGGCGTGGATCCTGTACGGGGCTCGCCCACGGACGTGCGCTGACCGTCGCCCAGGTGACGAAGAACACGACGAGCGCAAGTGCGACGGCGTAGCTGCGGTGGCCGGCCTCAGTCATCTTCCCCGCCACCTTCGTGCTCGCCATCCTCGTGCTCGCCGTCTTCGTGCTCGCGGCCTCCCGAGACGACAGTCGACGGTGCGCGCTGGTATACGACTCTCACCGGTGACGGGTGGCTGCCGCCGCTCGCCGACACCGGCAGCTTCGGCAGCGCGGGTGGTCGCTTCGCAAGCGCGCTCACGAGGGAAGCCTGATACCGGTCGAGCTGCGCCGACTGGCGGGCGATCTGCGCATCGCTTGTGCGTCGCGCCTCGCCTCCGAGGCTGACCGAATTGCGGACGGCCGTCAGTCCGGCGATCGCCGAGGCGGCGATTGCGAGGGAGAGCAGGGCAGCACGACCGCGATTCATCTTGGTGACCTCTCGTTCGAAGTTGCCAGCCAACCGTAGGTCGGCGTGGGCAAAGAGTGGGGTCGCCCCAGGTAAAGACTTCGCCAGGATCCGCGCCGCACGTGCGCGGTCGCTTGCTCGGGGCCTACGATCCCACCAATGCACCTTCTCGTTGTCGAGGACGAAGACGCGATCGCCGAGCCTCTCGTCGAGGGTCTTCAAAAGGAGGGCTTCGAGGTAACGCGCGTTGCCAACGGGAAGGATGCGCTGGAGGCGCCGCCAGTCGATCTCGTGCTGCTCGACGTGCGACTCCCCGATCTCGACGGCTTCCAGGTGTGCAGAGAGCTTCGCGCGCGCTCCGACGTCCCGATCATCATGCTGACCGCGAAGGGTGAGGAGATCGACCGGGTGGTCGGTCTCGAGCTCGGTGCGGACGACTACGTGGTGAAGCCGTTCGGCCTCCGCGAGCTCGTTGCGCGGATCCGAGCGGTCGCTCGACGCGGTGGTTCGCGAGCGGTGGTTCGCGAGACGCTGGTGGTTGGCGGGCTGGCGATCGACGTTCCCGCGCGACGGGCCTCGCTCGACGATCGAGAGCTCCAGCTGACGGTGAAGGAGTTCGACCTACTCGCGCTCCTCGCCTCGGAGCCGGGTGTCGTCGTCGATCGGCCGCGGATCCTGCGCGAGGTCTGGGACACGACGTGGTACGGCTCGTCGAAGACGGTCGACGTGCACGTTGCGTCGCTTCGCAAGAAGCTTGGCGATCCGTCGCTGATCGAGACGGTTCGGGGCGTCGGGTTGCGGCTCCGCGAATGACACGGCGGCTGCTCTTCAGCTATCTCTCGCTCACGGTTGTCGTCCTCGCGATGCTCGAGGTCCCGCTCGGATTCGTCAACGCCCACAACGAGCTCTCTGACCTGACCGCAAAGGTGGAGCGCGACGCGGTGGCGGCTGCGTCGCTCGCCGAGAGCACGCTCGAGAACGAGGCGCCGAACGTCCCGGCACTCGACCGGCTGGCCGCAGCGTACGCGTCCGACACCGGTGGTCGAATGGTGATCACCGACCAGCGGGGTGTCGCGATCGTCGACTCGACGCCCCGAGGCTCAGGCGCGGAGAACTTCGCCAGCAGGCCGGAGTTCAAGGCGGCCCTCCGCGGTGAGGTGGCGACGGGGACACGAGGCTCGCAGACGCTGGGCTACCGGATCCTGTACGTCGCAGTGCCGGTTGCCTCGGGGGGAACGGTGCACGGCGCCGTGCGGATCACCTACCCCACGTCGCGACTCGACGAGCGGATCCGTCACTACTGGCTCGCTCTGGCGGGCATTGCGGCAATCGCGCTGGCTGTGGCGACGCTCGTGGGGTTGCGCTTTGCGCGCTGGATTCGCCGACCGCTCGAACAACTGGAGGAGGCCGCGGCCCGCGCCGGCGCCGGAGACCTGGACGCGCGCGCCGTCGTCCCGGATGGGCCACCCGAGCTTCGAGCGCTGGCGCTCCGGTTCAACGACATGGTGGCGCGGCTGGATGGGCTCATCACTGCCCAGCGTGACTTCGTAGCCGATGCGTCGCACGAGCTACGTACGCCCCTGACGGCGCTGCGGCTGCGGCTCGAGAACCTCGAATGGCAGGTGACCGACGCAGGCAGAGCGGGAATCACCGCGGCGATGACGGAGCTCGACCGCCTCTCGAAGCTCGTCGACTCGCT
Organism: uncultured Actinomycetes bacterium; assembly: GCA_963724655.1. Classification (GTDB taxonomy): domain Bacteria; phylum Actinomycetota; class Thermoleophilia; order Gaiellales; family Gaiellaceae; genus Gaiella. The sequence continues at coordinate 138,998 of CAVRVG010000002.1, forward strand.
GCTCGCGCTCGCGCGAGCCGACGCGGTAACCGGTACCCCCGAGGTCATCGATCTCACCTCGGTGACGCAGGCGTCAGTGGACGAATGGCGATCGAACCTCGACCGTGACGTTTCGATCTCCCTCGCAGCACCGGAGGTCGTTTGGGCGCGGGCCAACGGCGACCGGGTCCGCCAGGTACTCGACAACCTCATCTCCAACGCCGTGCGCGCGTCTCCCGACGGTGCGACCGTGGACGTGGCCGTTCGCCGGAGCGGAGCAGGGGTGGAGGTCGTGGTGCGAGATCGTGGCCAGGGCATGACCGACGAGGCGAAGGCCCGCGCGTTCGACCGCTTCTGGCGTGGAGACTCCAGCGGGGGTGGATCTGGCCTTGGGCTTGCGATCGCCCGCAGGCTCGCCGAGCTCGACGGCGGCTCCATCGGACTGCGCGACGCGCCGGAAACCGGTCTCGAGGCCGTCTTGAGCCTCAACCGGGCCGTGCCCGAGACGTAGGCGCCTGCTCTACCGGGCTCGCTGGCGCGGTGGCGAAAAGGCTCTCACGGCAGCCTCGTAGATCGGGTCGCGCGCGAGCCGGTCGAGCTCGGCCGAGAGCAACGCACTTCCGCTGAGGCGCTCGCTGAACGGGAGCGCGACCGGGTCGCCGTCCAGCCAGACAGCTTCGACCGCGGCGGCTGACCGGCGAGTGAGGGTCACGTCACGGCGAAGACGCGATCGCAGCCACGCCGAGAGGAGCAAGGCATCGGCCTTCGGTCCCTCGACGCGAATCCTGTCGACCCGCTTGACACCGGGCCAGAGCTCGGCGATGCGGGCGCGCCAGGGGAGTGTTCGCCGCCACGCGAGGTCCGAGACGACCGGTCCATGGAACAGCTCGGCCAGCTTCGCGTACGCAGCCGGGAGGTCGTTCCACTCGTTCGAGTCGACCACGAAGCGGTCGCAGACCGAGATGATCTCGGTAAGTGCCGGGCTCCCCCAGTCGGGCTCGCCGCGCCACCGACAGAAGGCGGGTAGATCGGAGATCAGCAGGGGCAGGACGACGGAGGCTGGGTGATCTGCTGCGCGTCCGCGAAGGCGGATCTCGATCACCTCGGAGAGAACCTCGCGGCCGTCTCTCACCGCGAAGTCGCGAACGGTGGCATGAGCCTCGATCCCGTCCGGCTTGTCGCGCTCGGGCACGAGAAAGATCGTGCGCGACGGGTGGCGCTCGGCCATCCCGTGCAAGACCTTCTGCGCGCGTGCCAGCCATCGCGTCGGCGCCCAGACGATATGCGTCATCGTGCTCGTCCGCAGCTCGGGAACACCGTCTCCCTCTTGCGCACAGCGAAGGCGGGCGAGCGTGCGATCGATGTCGGAGACGACGCCCATGTCAGTGCCGGCGCCAGGAACGGCCGTCCCGATGAAGGAGCTCATCGGCCGTGGCCGGCCCCCACGTGCCGGCGCCGTAGTTGGGGAAGATCGGCTTGTCTCGACCCCAGGTGCCGACGATCGAATCGACGAGCTTCCACTGTTCGTCGACCTCGTCCGCACGGGTGAACAGCGTCGCGTCACCGAGCATCGCGTCGAGAATCAGCCTCTCGTACGCCTCGGGGAGCCCATCCCGGAACGCACCGCCGTACTGGAAGTCCATGTGCACGGTGCGAATCGACATTCCCGCACCCGGCACCTTCGCTCCCACCGCGAGCGAAACGCCCTCGTCCGGCTGGACGTGGATCAGCAGAACGTTCGGCCGTAGGCCGTCGCCTGCGATCTCCTCGAACGGCGGGTGTGGCGCGCGCTTGAACTGGATCGCGATCGTTGTCTCGCGCCGGGCGAGCCGCTTGCCGACGCGGACGTAGAAAGGGGTGTCCGCCCAGCGCCAGTTGTCGACGTAGAGCTTCGCGGCGACGAAGGTCTCGGTCAGCGAGTTCGGGCTCACACCCGGCTCCTCGCGATATGAGACGACCTCCTCGCCCTCGACCCAGCCGCGGCCGTACTGGCCACGAACGACCGACTTGGGCCCCGGCGTGTGCATCGCCTTCAGCACCTTGACCTTCTCGTTGCGAACGGAGTCGGCGGTGAAGTCGATAGGTGGCTCCATCGCGGTCAGTGCGAGCAGCTGGAGCAGGTGGTTCTGGAAGATGTCGCGGATAGCGCCCGCCGACTCGTAGAACCCTGCGCGCCCTTCGATCCCCATCGACTCGGCCACGGTGATCTGGACGTGATCGACGAACTGGCGGTTCCAGATCGGCTCGAAGATGCCGTTTGCAAACCGAAGCGCCAGCATGTTCTGGACGGTTTCCTTGCCGAGGTAGTGGTCGATCCGGAAGAGCTCGTCCTCGCTGAACCACTTCCCGATGAGGGTATTGAGCTCCTGAGCGGAGGCGAGGTCCCGCCCGAACGGCTTCTCGATGATGAGGCGGGTCCAGCCCCGCTCACTCGCGCGGCGCTCGCCGATCTCTCGGACGACTACGGGAAAGGCCTGAGGTGGAACGGCGAGGTAGTGCAGCCGGTTCCCCGCAGTCCCATGCGTCTTGTCGAGCTCCTGGAGAACGTCACCGACCGTATCCTCGCCGGCGTCATCCGCGAAGTCGGTCGAGACGTAGCGGACTCCCGAGGCGAGCTGGTTGAACACGTCGGCTCGATAGGGGTCACGGGCGTGGCTCTTGACCGAATCGCGCATCGCGGTGATGAACGCCCTGGTCGACTGCTCGGAGCGGGCGACTCCGACGATCGCGAACCGCTCGGGAAGCAACCGCCGATACGCCATCGAGTAGAGCGCCGGAATGATCTTGCGCTTGGTGAGATCACCCGAGGCGCCGAAGATCACGATCGCGCAAGGGTCGGGCCGGCGACGGAGACCGAGCCCCTCCTCGAGCGGGTTCCTGTGCCCGCTCACGGCGTGGCGACCGCGCCGGCCCTGGCGCGCAGGCCTGCGAGGAGATCCGCAAACGAGGCAGCGAACTTCTCCACGCCCTCCTGTTCGAGCGTCGCCACGACGTCGTCGTAGTCGAGCCCGGCTGCCGCGAGCTCGCCCATGAGCTCGTGCGCACCTGCTACGTCCTCGATGATCGTTGTGCCACGCACCTCGCCGTGATCGGCGAAGGCGACAACCGTCTCTCCCGGCATCGTGTTCACGGACTGGGGCCCGATCAGCTCCTCGACGTAGAGCACATCGCGGTACGCAGGGTTCTTGGTCGAGGTCGACGCCCACAGGCACCGCTGCGGGCGCGCGCCCTTCCCTTCGAGGTAGTCCCAGCGCTCTCCGGAAAACGCATGCTGCCAGTGCTCGTACGCGAGCCTCGCATTGGCAATTGCCAGCTTGCCGGCGAGGTCGTCGCGGCCGAGCTCGGCGAGCCGCTTGTCGCCTTCGGTGTCGACGCGCGAGACGAAGAAGCTCGCAACGGACGAGACCTTGGAGGGGTCGCCGCCGCTCGCAACGAGCCGCTCGAGGCCGCGAAGGTAGGCCTCGGCGACAGCCGCATACCGCTCGAGCGAGAAGATGAGCGTGACGTTGATCGACCGACCCTTGGCGATGCAGTCCTCGATGGCGCCGAGGCACGGCTCGGTCGCTGGGATCTTCACGTAGAGGTTCGGCCGGTCCACCTCGGTGTGGAACCGGATCGCCTGGGTGAACGTCGCCTCTCGATCGTAGGCGAGCGTCGGGTCTACCTCGAGGGAGACCCAGCCGTCGAGGCCATCTGTTCTGTCCCAGACAGGCTTCATCAGATCGCACCCGTCGCGAATGTCCTCGGTGGCGAGCGCAAAGAACCATTCGAAGGCGTCGTCGGTCGAAGCCGCAACCTCCGCGAGCTGGCTGTCGTAGAGGTCGCCCTCGGCCAGCGCCTTCTGGAAGATCGTCGGGTTCGACGTTACCCCGACAACCGAGTACTCCTCCATCAGCCCCGCAAGCTCCCCGGAGTCGAGCATCTCGCGGGAGAGCGAGTCGATCCACACGCTCACGCCTGCGGCGGACAGCTTCTGCAGTCTTGGGTTCTCAGCCATCGACGATCTTCTCCAGTCTCTCGACCTTCTTCAGCCGGGTCAGGTAGCGCCCCTCGGCGATGAACCGAGCATCGAGGAAGGCGCGAATCAGCTCGGGAGCGACGGAGTCGCCGATGATCCCCGAGCCGAGGCACAGGACATTCATGTCATCGTGCTCGACACCCTGGTGGGCCGAGAACGTGTCGTGGCACACCGCCGCGCGGATGCCGGGGATCTTCGAGGCCGCGATCGACGCACCCACACCGGACCCGCACACGAGCACGCCGCGCTCGGCACGACCGGAGCGAATCGCCATGGCGACGTTCTCGGCGATGTCCGGGTAGTCGACGCGCTTGTCGGCGGTCTCGACCCCGAGATCAACGGGATTGTGACCAGCGGCCTTGATCGCGGCGAGCACGGCCTTGCGGAGAACGATGCCGCGATGATCGAAGCCGGCGGCGACCTTCATTGCAGTTGCTCCCTGAGCGCCGACGTCACGGCCTCGGACGTGATTCCGAGCTCATCGAGCACTCGTTGGTAGGGAGCCGAGGCACCGAAGCGGTCGATCCCGATCGACGTCTGCGCCCATCGCGTCCAACCGAAGGTGATTCCCGCCTCGAGCGACACGCACGGGACTCCATGCGGGAGCACCGACTCGCGGTAGTCGGACGGCTGGTTCTCGAACAGCTCCCAGCACGGCATCGAGACGACGCGGACGTTCCCCTCGACCTGTCGAGCGCCTTCGAGCGCGACGTGCACCTCGGATCCGGTCGCCACGACGATCGCCTCCGGCTCCCCGTCGCCGCCCTGCCAGAGCACGTAGGCGCCGCGGAGCGCTCCTTCGGCTGCGCCGAGCTCGTTGCGGTCGACCGTGGGAAGCTTCTGCCGGCTGAGCGCGAGTGCGACCGGCCCGTCCGTTCGCTCGACCGCGATGCGCCACGCCATCGACGTCTCGTTCGCGTCGGCGGGGCGGATGACCCAGAGGTTCGGTATCGCGCGCAGGCTCATGAGATGCTCGACCGGCTGGTGCGTCGGGCCGTCCTCGCCGACCGCGACCGAGTCGTGCGTCCACACCCACACCGCCGGAAGCCCCATCAAGGCAGACAGCCGCACCGACGGACGCATGTAGTCGGAGAAGATGAGGAACGTCGACCCGTACGGTGAGAGCATCGCCGGTTCCAGCGCGATCCCGTTCACGATCGCGCCCATCGCGTGCTCGCGGATCCCGAACGGGATGTTGCGACCGACGTGGCTGCGGGCGAAGACCCCCGCGCCCTCGAACTCCGTCTTCGTCGACTCGACAAGATCGGCGGCTCCGCCGATCATCGTCGGCGTGAACGGCTTCAGCGCCTGCATCACCTTCCTGCCGGCATCGCGGGTGGCGACGTCCTCCCCCGCCGGGAAGACGGGAAGCGCTTCCAGCCAACCCGCGCGAGGGGCTCCGCTGAGGTCGAGGTCGCGTTCGGCCGCCACGTCGGGATGGGCTGCCTTCCAGGCAGCAAGCTCGTCCTCCCAGTCCCTCCGGGCTGCTGCTCCGCGCTCGCCGACGCCGGCCATGTGCGCGCGAACCTCGTCCGGAACCGCGAAGGTCACATCGGGGTCGAAGCCCAGGATCTCCTTGGTCGCGCGAACCTCGGCCTCCCCGAGCGGGTTGCCGTGCGCTTTGGCCGTATCGATCGCATGCGGGGCGGGAAACGCGATGTGCGTTCGCAGGACGATCAAGGACGGCCGCGACGTCTCGGAGCGTCCCGCGGCAAGCGCCGCGCGCAGCGAATCGAGGTCGTTCGGGTCATCGACATGCTGGACGTGCCAGCCCTGGGCCTCGAACCTCTTGCCCTTGTCCTCCCCGTCGAAGCTCAGTGTGGTCGAGCCGTCGATCGTGATCCGGTTGTCGTCGTAGACGTACACGAGCCGGCCGAGGCCGAGCTGCCCGGCGATCGAAGCTGCCTCCTGGCAGATGCCCTCCATGAGGTCACCGTCGGAGCAGATCGCATAGATCCAGTTTCCGACGATCTCATGCTTCGGCCGGTTCCAGCGATCGGCGAGGAAGCGTTGCGCGATCGCAAGGCCGACCCCGTTTGCGAATCCCTGACCAAGCGGTCCGGTGGTCGTCTCGATGCCTGCGGTGTGTCCCCGCTCCGGGTGGCCCGGCGTGCGCGAGCCCCACTGTCGAAACTGCTGAAGATCCTCCAGCGTGACGTCGTAACCGGCGAGATGCAGCGCCGAGTACTGGAGAACGCAGGCGTGGCCGGCCGAGAGGATGAAGCGGTCCCGAGCGGGCCAATCGGGGGCCGCCGGGTCGTGTCGCATCTCCTCCGCATAGAGGAGGTAGGCAACCGGCGCGAGCGCCATCGCCGTTCCAGGATGCCCCGCGTTTGCCTTTTGCACGGCATCCATCGCGAGCGCGCGAATCGTGTCGATCGTGAGGCGGGCAGGGTCGGTCACGTGTGCACCGAGCATAGTCAAGGCGCCTGGGGAGGCCGGACGCAGGAGCGCGTTGGCGACCAGATCGAGACCAGAGAGGGGGTGCGCCGTCGTACGAGGTTGACCGGCTGCTGCTGGAATGCAGGGTTCATGGCCGTGCTCACTGCCTCCTCGCTCCGCAAGGAGTTCTCGGGCGACCCTCTCTTCGACGGGGTCTCGTTCACGCTGCGCCGCCGCGATCGACTCGCGCTCGCGGGGCCCAACGGCTCCGGCAAGACGACGCTCTTGCGGGCGATCGTCGGCGAGACGTCGCTGCAGGGCGGCGAGCTGTCGTTGCGGAAGGGCACGCGCGTCGCGCTCCACGATCAGCGACCGCCCCGTGAGGAGGGACTGACCCTTCGTGAGTACGTTCTTTCGGGCGCCGCCGACCTGGTCGCGATCGAGGCCGAGCTGCAGCGGCTCGAGACGGCGATGGCAGGTGGTGACCATGCCGATGCGACGATGCGCGCCTACAGCGCCGCCCAGGCTCGGCTCGAGCACGCGGGCGGCTGGGGTTGGCGCGACAAGGCGGCCGCGACCGTTCGCGGGCTCGGCTTCCGCGATTCGGACCTCGATCGTGAGCTTCAGACATTCTCGGGCGGAGAGCTCACCCGTGCCTCCCTCGGCCGGGCGTTGACCTCGGACCCGGACCTGCTCCTTCTGGACGAGCCGACCAACCACCTCGACGTCGAAGCGCTGGAGTGGCTCGAGCGCGATCTCACCACGCGCGACGCGGCTGTGATCCTCGTGGCGCACGATCGCTGGTTTCTCGAGGCGGTCACCACTGCCGTGCTCGAGCTCGGCGGCCCGAAGCCCTTCTTCTTCGACGGCACGTGGTCGAGCTGGAGGCTCGAGAAGGCCGCGCGGGCGTCGGCCGCCGCCACGCAGCTCGACCGGGTCAACGTCGACATCGAGCGTCTTCAGCGGTTCGTCGACCGGTTCCGAGCCAAGAAGAGCAAGGCAAAGCAGGCCCAGGCGAAGGTCACGCAGATCGGTCGCCTCCAGGTGGAGAGGAAGAGCGCGTCGGGCGAGCTGCAGGCGCTGACGGGCCGCAACCGCTCGCTCGGGTTCGAGTTTCTCAAGCCGGCGCGCACGGGGCGGGTCGTGCTGGAGGCGACTGGTCTCGACATCGTCGCGGGCGACAAGGAGCTGCTTGTCGACGCCGACATCGTGCTCGAGCGAGGCGAGCACGTCGCGCTCGTCGGGCCGAACGGCTCGGGGAAGACGACGCTGCTCGAGACCCTGCTCGGCAAGCGCGAGCCCGCCGCCGGGAAGATCTCACTCGGACACGGTGTCGTGCCTGCGTACTTCTCCCAGCACGAGGCGGAGCTGCCAAAGACGGGCACCGTCCTCGCGGCAACGATCGGCGCGACTGGGCTCGCTCGGCCGCAGGCCCAGTCGCTGCTCGGCAAGTTCCTCTTCTCGGGCTGGGAGGTTCACGAGAAGCAGGTCAGCGTCCTCTCGGGCGGAGAGCGCCGCCGCCTTGCGCTGGCGCTGGTCGTCGCTTCAGGGGCGAACCTCCTCGTGCTCGACGAGCCGACGAACCATCTCGACCTCGAGAGCCGAGAAGCGCTCGAGGCTGCGCTCGAGGCGTTCCCCGGCACTCTGCTCTTCGTCTCGCACGACCGCGCGATTCTCGACGCGGTGCCGAATCGGATGATCGCCGTCGAGGAGCAGCGACTCCGCTCGTACGACGGAGCCTGGGCCGACCTGACCCGCGAGCGTGACGAGGCGCCACCTGCACCGGCGCGGGTGGTGCCGACCCGGGCAGCGCGACCCGCGAAGCCCCTCAAGCAGAAGCCGAGCGAGCTCGAGGAGGTCGAGAAGCAGGTTGCGCGGCTCGAGCAAGAGGTCGCCGAGGTGGAAGCGCGCCTTGCGGCGGACTGGACGAACATGGACGTCCTCGCAGCCCACACCGCGGCCCGTGAGGAGCTCCAGGCGCAGCTGGCGCGCTGGGAGGCGCTCTTCGAGACCCAGGGTGCCGGCGACTCCTAGAGGAGCGCGACAATGTGCGCGTGACGAAACGAGGGCACGGCGGCGTAGAGGAGGCGTGCACGCGATGACGCTCGAACGACCGCTCACAACCACCGCCGCGCCGCGGACGTTCGCGCAGGCGGCAGACGAGAACCTCGACGCGGTCTACGGCTACCTCCTCTACCTGGCTCGCAACCACGAGACCGCCGAGGATCTCGTCGGAGCGACCTTCGAGAAGGCGCTGCGGCTCTGGCCACGATTCGACATCGCGCGAGGCTCGGCGAGAACATGGCTGCTCGGGATTGCCCGCACCACCGCGCTCGACTGGTTCCGCGCCGAGTCGCGGCGTCGGCGTCGCGAGGAGATCGCCGCGGTGCCGGATCGTGTCGACGAGACCTTCCTCGAAGGTCTCTCTCCGCAGCTCGAGGAAGCCCTCGCGGCGCTCTCCGCGGCAGAGCGGGAAGTCATCGCCTTGCGGATCGTGCTCGAGCTCGACTCCGAGGCCACCTCGCGGGTTCTCGGGATCAGCCCCACTGCAGTCTCGACCCGGCTCAGCCGGGCTCTGAAACGACTCGAGGAAAGGGTGAACCAGGATGACCTCAGCTGACATCGTGAGAGAGCTGCAGGGCGCCCGCCCGGTCGCTTCCCAGGCTCTCCGATCGCGCATCAACTCCCTCCAGCCGGCGCCGGCTCGTGCGAGGGCGCGACGACCGTTGTTCTCCGGATTGACACGTCGCCGCCAGCTCCTCGTGGTGCTCCCTGCGGCCGCGCTGGTTGCCGTCGCGGCCGCGGGAATCACCGGTGCACTCGAGAGCGGCTCGTCGCCTCAGCTCGATGCAACCCCGACAGAGCGAACCGCCTCGCCCGGGTATGAGACGGTGACCGATGCGGACAGCCTCGCCCAGGGGTCGGTAGCCAAGACCAACCTTGCGCCTGCACCAGATGCGACGACGGGTGGCGCGGCAACCGCTCCTCCACCGGCAACCGATCGCGCCGAGCGCTACGCGGCGCAGCTCACGCTCGAGGTCGCGGACGGCGACGCCGTCTCGGCTGCGACGCAGCGCGCATTGCGGGTCACGCGGGACCTCGGCGGATACATCGTGAGCACCCAGGTCTCGACCAGCGAGGTCGGGTCTGCGTCACTGACCTTGCGCGTGCCGCACGCTCGCGCTCAGGAAGCGATCACGCGTCTCACCCAACTTGGGACGATCGTCTCGCAGAACGTGCAGATCGAGGACCTCCAGGACTCGCTCGACGCCCTCACCAAGCGGATCACCCACCTTCGAACGCAGCTTGCGGCGCTCGACGCGCAGCTCGCCCGGAACGACCTCGATTCGATCGAGCGCGCTCAGCTCGAGGCCAGGCGTGACGCGGTTCGTGGCGAGCTCGCCGGCACGAGGCAGAGCAAGGCCGCAACCACGGCAGAGGCGCGCAACGCGACCATCCAGCTCGATCTCCGAACCCCGCAGGGCTCCACCGTCGCTCCCACGCCCTCGACCTTCGATCGCTCCATCGGTCGGGCGCTCGAGATCCTCGCGTGGGAGGCGATCGTCGTCGTCATGGTGGCGCTCGTCCTTGCGCCGCTCGGGCTCATCGGCCTCCTGGCCTGGTTCGGCCGCAAATCGGCACGCCGCCGCTCGGAAGCGCGCCTGCTCGGTACCTCGTGAGCTCCTAGGAAGCGCCCGCCGCGTCGAGCACGCCTCGGACGCGCTCGGCCAGGACGATCCGCTTCGTGATCATCAGCTTCCGCCTGGCTCGAGGGTGGCGATCAGCGCGTCGGCGACGACCTTCAGCGGGCGCCCCGAGATCTGGCTTGCCTTGCGGAGCCGGGCGAACGCTGCCTGCTCGGTGAGCCCTTCACGCTCCATCAGCAGCCCCTTCGCCCGCTCGATCGCCTTGCGCGCCGCGAGCGCTTCGGACAGCGAGTCGGCCTCTTCGCGGAGGGCCAGGAGCTCCTCGTGACGCGCGCGCGCCGTTCGGATTGCCGGGAGGAGGTCCGACTCTCGAAACGGCTTGACGAGATATCCGAACACTCCCGCCTCGACGGCGCGCGCGACGAGCTCGGTTTCGCCGTAGGCGGTGACCATCACGATCGGGATGGGTCGTTCCTCGAGAATGCGCCTGGCGGCGTCGATGCCGTCGAGCTTCGGCATCTTGACGTCGAGCAATGCGAGCTCGGGCTCGGTGCTCCGGGCGAGCGCAACGGCCTCCTCGCCGTCGCGTGCCTCTGCGACGACGTCGTAACCGGCGCGCTCGAGAAGCTCGCGGAGATCGAGGCGGATGATCGTCTCGTCTTCGGCGATCAGGATCTTCATCGGGGTGCTGGACATCTCGCTGCCTCCATCGTTACACGACGTATCGCCGGCAGGTCCCGCACCGGCGCCGCCGGCGTCGGCGGGGGAAGAGGCAGCGTCGCCCTCCGGCAGCCTAACAGTGTGCGCCCGAATGACCGGCCCATGGCCAAACCGAGACACAACCGAAGCCGTTTGCCGTCCCGGGTCGCGTCGCCGGGACGCTCAGGCCGGGAAGCGGACGCGCGCGCTCAGACCTGCGTTGCTCTCGAGCTCGAGCACGCCGCCGAGCTCGTCGCGAACAAGGGCCCTGACGATCGAGAGCCCGGTTCCGTCGTCATCGCCGTCGAAGCCGGCGCCGTTGTCGGCAACGGTGAGGACCACGTCGCCCGACTCGACCTCGAGGGTGATCGCGATCGAGTCACCTCCGTGCTCGAGAGCATTGCCGAGAAGCTCGCTGAAGACCAGCGCGAGGGCCGTTGCCCGCTGCCCGGCAAGCTCGACATCCGCGAGCGAGGCGGTCACCTCCTTGCCGACGACCAGCCCTTGCACGAGCATCGACCGCAGCCGGTCGACGAGCTCGTGGAGATCGACGACGTCTTCCCGATGCTCGGTGAGGACCTCGTGGACAGCGGCGATCGCAAGGATGCGGTTGACCGAGTCGTTGAGCGCCTTCCGCGGGTCGACTCCCTCGGCCCGAGCCTGGAGCCGGAGGAGCGATGCGACGGTCTGAAGGTTGTTCTTGACGCGATGATGGATTTCCTGAGCGAGCACGCCGCGCAGCGCCATCCGCCCGTGCTCGAGCGCCACGGCCGCCTGGTTCGCTATCGCATCGAGGAGCTGGCGGTCGTCGTCGGTGAACGGCGTGTCACGGTCGACGACGAGCTCCCCGATCTGCCGCCCCCGCCAGCGAAGAGGTAGCCGTACCGCCTCCCCGCCCGCCCGTCCCTCCGGCCAGGCGATTCGCCCGTCTTCGAGCACGATCGCGGCTCCGGTGGCGCCGAGAGACTCGACCGTCGTGGTGACGATCGCCTCGAGCGACTCCTCGAGATAGAGGCTCTCCGACACGGCCTGCGAGATCCGCGCCAGCGCCTCGAGCTCCTCGACGCGACGCCGCGTCTGGGCGAAGAGCTTTGCATGCTCGATCGACTGGCCGACCTGAGAGGCAATCGACGTCAGCAGCGCGATCTCGGCATCGCTGAACGGCCTGGGCTCGCGCGTACGAACGTTCAGGGCCCCCTCGAGCGTGTCTCGGGCGAGGATCGGAACGGCGAGGATCGACTCGTAGTCGTCTTCGGGAAGGTTCGGGAATGCCTTGAAGCGCGGGTCGAGATGCGCCTTGGACGCGATCATCACCGGCGCGCGGTCGGCGGCTGCGACGCCGGTGATGCCCTCGCCGCGGCGCATTCGCGGTGCGATCGTCGCGCCCTCCACGCGTGTCCCGTGCGTGGCCCGAAGGACGAGCTCGTCTGTCCGCTCGTCGTAGAGGTAGACAAAGCACGCATCGGTTCCAAGGGCGGCTGCTACTTCGTGGGCGATTGCCTCCATTACTTCCTGGAGGTCGAGCGAGGAGTTGACGACCTCGATCGTCCGGGTGAGAAGGGCGAGGTGGCGGGCGGCTTCGTTCACTCCATCACCCCTACCCGAGCAACCGTCGCATCCCGGCGAGCGACCGAGCCGCATCGTCGAGCTCGTCACCCGCGGTCTCGTCCTGCTCCACGACGAGCCAGGCGAGGTCTTCGGTCGCCGCAGTCTCGGGGAGCAGTGCGGCCCAGTCCATGATGCCTTCGCCGATCGGGCAACACGTGTCCGAATCGTGCGCCCTGAAGTCCTTCACGTGGACGAGCGGCACCCGACCCGGGAGCGAGCGGAGGAGCGAGAGAGGATCGACATCCGCGATCCAGGCCCAGCCGAGATCGATCTCGAGCCCGAGCGACGGTGACAGGGCGACCAGGCGATCGATCGTGCTGGCCCCGTCAAAGCGGACGAGCTCGGCCGCGTGGTTGTGGAACGCGAACGACCCGCCGGCGCTCTCGACCCGCCGGCCGAGGCTGCCGATGAGATCCGCTGCCGCAGTTGCCTCGGTCGCCGAGCTCGGAGTGGGGACGTGGGCGAGGATCACGCGATCGGTCCCGAGCGCCTTCGCCTCGTCGACAACTTCCTGCGTGTCCGCTTCGAGCTTCGCAACCGACGTATGCACGGCACACGCAGCGAGCCCTGCGGCGTCGACCCAGCTGCGCACCACCCCGGCATCGTGCCCGTGGAGCCCGGCGAACTCGACGCCGTCGTACCCGAGTTGCCCGACTGCCGCGAGCACTCCCTCGAAGTCGGCCGCGCACGAGACACGGGCGGAGTAGAGCTGGTACGCGATCCGAGGTGTCGGCATTCGAATGGTCCCTTCGCGTTCGTCGAGGATCAGTTGAGCATTCCCAGCGCGATCGCGCCGAGGATGGGGACAGCAAGCGTGAGTGCGAAGTTGATCCACCCCACGACCACGAGTCGCCGACGGGTCGCCGGCGCCTCCGGAGACGAGGCGCGTAGCTCACGTTGAAGCCGCGGACCGATCACGTAGTCGTGGAGCGCCGCGCCGACGCACAACACAACCACCAGCGCCGACTTGAGGATCAGCACCTGGTCGAAGTCGCTGTCCAGCGCGGCCCGGTTGAAGCCGCCGTGCCGATCGGTGAGCCAGAGCCCCGAGAGCACGGCGATCCCCATCGCGCTCCACCCGAGAGGGCGCCAGCGCCGTCCGAGCTCTCGCATCGCGACTGCTCGTGCCTCTCCCTCGGTCTTCCGGATCGCCGGTACTCCGACGAAGACGAGCACGATCGTTCCGCCGACCCAGACGCAGGCGGAAAGAACGTGGACGATGCGCAACACGTCGAGCACGATGCCGTCACACTATGCTCAATGGTCTGTAGGGAGCAGCGGTGATGAGCACAGAATGGCCGCTGTTCATCCACCTGATAGGCGCCTTCATCTTCATCGGCGGCTCGATCACGGCAGCGCTGCTGCGTGTCGGCGCCATGCGGCTGACGAAACCGTCCGAGCAGGCGGTGTTGCTGAGGGCGGTGAGACCGGCTGCCGCCGTGATCGGCGTCGGTCTGGTGCTCACGATCGGTGCCGGTCTGTGGCTCGTGCACCGGCTTGGACTCGGCTACGGCGAAGGCTGGCTCACCGCGACGTTCGTCCTCATCGCCTGGCTCGTCGTCGTGGGAGCGATCGCCGGCGGTCGGGACCGCCGGACGCGCGAGCTCGCCGAGAAGATCGCAGCACACGAGAACGAGCCGACTCCCGAGCTGTCGCGGGCGTTGCGCGACCCCGTCGGACTGCGCCTGAACGCCTCCATGCTCGCGGCGACGATCGCCATCGTCGTCCTCATGGTCTGGAAGCCCTGAGCGCTCCGCCGGGTAGCCGGGCGCAGGCCACTCCGCCGACCCGTAGGGATGCGCGGTCAGTCGCAGCGGTTCGCGCTGGACATCGTCCGGCAGAAAGCGCATGATCTCCGTCGCAGGTCGCGCCGCAAGGCGAGCGGTGCATCTGTGTCTGACGGCCGATCGCGGGCCCCTTGATCGGGGCCCGTGGTCGTTGTGACCTCTGGCTCGCGGGTCAAGCAGGTTCCGCTACAAGGCGCGCAGGTACCGCTCCTTCTCCCATTCGGAGACCTGGATGCGGTACTCGTTCCACTCCCGCCGCTTGAGCTCGACGTACCGCGGGAAGATGTGATCGCCCACCGCCCGCTGCATCAGCTCCGACTTCGAGAACGCCTCGATCGCTTCGCCGAGTGATCCCGGGAGGGCCACGATTCCGCGCTCCTCACGCTCGGCCTCGCTGAGCCGATACAGGTTCGTCGTCATCTCGTCGGGCAACTCGTAGCCCTTCTCGATGCCTTCGAGGCCGGCATGAAGCAGCACCGCGAACGCGAGATACGGGTTGCAGGCCGGGTCGGGACACCGGATCTCTGCCCGGGTCGCCTGCTCGGCGCCCGGCTTGTAGAGCGGGATCCGAATCAGCGCCGACCGGTTGCGCTGCGACCAGGCGACATAGACCGGAGCCTCGTATCCGGGGACCAGGCGCTTGTACGAGTTCACCCATTGCGCGAGGACCGCCGACATCTCGCGAGCGTGAACCAGGAGTCCCGCGATGAACGACTTTGCCGTCACCGAGAGGTTGTGCGGATCCTTGGGATCGAAGAAGGTGTTCCGGCCGCTCTTGAAGAGCGACATGTGCGTGTGCATGCCCGACCCGTTCTCGCCGAAGAGCGGCTTTGGCATGAAGGTCGCGTAGTAGCCGTGCCACGCGGCGACCTCCTTCACGACCAGCCGGTACGTGAGCGTCTTGTCCGCCATGTCGAGCGCGTTGTCGTAGCGCATGTCGATCTCGTGCTGCGAAGGCGCGACCTCGTGATGGTGATACTCGATCGAGATCCCAACCGACTCGAGCGCTGCGATGGTGTCGTTTCGCACCTCCGTGGCGCCGTCCTGCGCCGTCATCGCGAAGTAGCCGCCCTCGTCGAGGGTCTTCGTGCCGTCGGAGTCCTCGAACAGGAAGTACTCGAGCTCCGGTCCGATGTTGAACGTGTCGAAGCCGAGCTTCTTCATCCGGTCGAGGGCCTGACGCATCACGTACCGCGGATCGCCGTCGTACGGGACTCCGTCCGGCTTGACAACGTCGCAGATGAGCCGCCCGACCTTCGCGCCGAGCGGGTGGCCATGCTCGTCGACATCGCGCGGCATGATCTGGAAGGTGGTGGGATCGGGGATCGCGACCATGTCCGATTCCTCGATGGCGTTGAAGCCGGTGATCGACGATCCGTCGAAGCCCATACCGTCGTTCAGCGCGCCCTCCATCTCCGACGGCGTGATCGCAAACGACTTGCAGTGCCCTTCGAGATCGGTGAACCAGAAGAGGACGTGCTCGATCCCCTCGTCCTTGATTCGCTTCAGCACCGCGCGGCGCGCCGCGACACTCGACGTGGCCCTGTCCTTGCTCTGCACCATCGCCGCGCTCTTCACGGTTGCTTTGCGCGTAGGCGCAGCGCTTCGCGGTCTCGCCATTTCACCCTCCTTCGTCGCCGGCCGGAGCTCCAGTCGACCCGAAGGCCTGCCACCCGAAGCCGACTCGATGCTATCGCAGGTGACGCGCCCGTTGAGGCTTGACGGAGCGCCGACGTCGCGTTATACAATGATGGAGACGTCGCCCGCGGGGCGAGGTCGAGGCAACGAGGCCTCAAGACTCACCTGGAGTCTTGGGCCTCTTTTTTGTTGGGCGAAGCTCCTTGTTGGTGGAAGCGCTGGAAGGGATTCGGAAACAAACGACGTGTCGGCAGGAGACCACATGACCAAGTACAAACTGGAGTACATCTGGCTCGACGGGTACGAGCCGGTCGCGAACCTCCGCAGCAAGACGAAGGTGGAGCGGTTCGACGACTTTCCGACCCTCGAGGAGCTCCCCGTGTGGGGGTTCGACGGCAGCTCGACACGCCAGGCCGAGGGCAACGACTCGGACTGCATGCTCAAGCCGGTCGCGGTCTTCGTCGACCCGGCCAGGGAGAACGGTGCGCTCGTGATGTGTGAGGTGACGCTTCCTGACGGGACACCGCACCCGAGCAACAGCCGTGCCACGATCCCGGACGATCCAGACACGTGGTTCGGCTTCGAACAGGAGTACTTCCTCTATCGGGACGGCGTGCCGCTCGGCTTCCCGGCCGGTGGCGGCTTTCCGGCGCCTCAGGGCGAGTACTACACGGGTGTCGGCTACCAGAGCGTCGGGGAGGTGGCTCGAGAGATCGTCGACGCCCATCTCGATCTCTGCCTCGCGGCCGGCATCGACCACGAGGGCATCAACGCCGAGGTGGCGAAGGGCCAGTGGGAGTTCCAGATCTTCGGGAAGGGCTCGAAGAGGGCGGCCGACGAGATGTGGATCGCCCGGTATCTGCTGCTGCGGCTCTGCGAGAGCTACGGCGTCGACGTCAACTTCCACTGCAAGCCACTGGGGGCCGAGGTCGACTGGAACGGCTCGGGAATGCACACGAACTTCTCGACGAAGTACCTGCGTGAGGTTGGCGGAAAGGAGTACTTCGAGGCGTTGATGGCCGCCTTCGACGAGCACAAGGCCGAGCACATCGCGGTCTACGGGCCGGACAACCACCTCCGGCTGACGGGCCTGCACGAGACCCAGTCGATCGACACGTTCAACTACGGCGTGGCAGATCGAGGCGCTTCGGTACGCGTCCCGCACAGTTTCGTCGCGAACGAATACAGGGGGTACCTCGAGGATCGTCGCCCGAACTCACAGGGCGACCCGTACAAGATCGCAGGCCGGATCCTCGAGACGATCAGGACCGTCCCGACCGGTGCGACGGACGAGGCGATTGCGAGCACGAACGGGAACCTCGGTGCCGGCAAGAAGCGGGAGCTCGCCGTCAACTAGGGCAAGACCCGAGAGGGATGACGGGGTGACGGTTGCGCGTCGTGCAGCCGTCACCCGCGACCCGTGCTCGAGGATGGCGGGCGGCAAGGCGGCGACTCCCTCTTGATTGCGTCGGGGGGACACGCTACGGTAGGTACCAGGCACGGGCGACGAAGACCGCGCCGGAGGCAATGACGCCTCATCTTCCCTCGGGGAAGGTGGGGCGTTTTTCGTTGGTCCGAGCCAGGAAGGAGCATCCGTGAGAGCGGAAACGTGATGAAAGTCGAGGCGGTTGTCGTGCGTGACCGCGTCGAGACGGTCATGGAGGCCGTCGAAGAGAGAACCGGTCACGTCGGCGTGACGGTCATCGAAGCGGTCGGTCACGGCCGCGAGCGCGGGATCACGCACGAGTATCGGGGCCGGGTGTTCGAGTCCCGCTTTCTCCCGAAAGCGCTGATGACCTTCATCGTCCGCGACGAGATCGCGAACGACGTGCTGAAGGCAATCGTCGACGCCGCCCGGACGGGGCACGTCAACGGAGACGGCATCTGCTGGCTATCGGCTGTCTCCGAGGTCACGCACAACAGAACGGGGCAGGCCCTCGCAGGAGGTGGAGACGGTATGACAACCAAAGAGCTCACAATCGCGGCGAGCACGATCTGGGTCGTCCTCGCGGCGATCCTCGTGATCTTCATGCAGGCGGGATTCGCCTTCCTCGAGGCAGGGTTGACCAGGATGAAGAACGTCGGCCACATCGCGGCCAAGAACGTCCTGATCCTGGGCATCGTCTCGATCGTCTACTACGTCGTCGGGTTCGGGATCGCGTTCGGCGACGGAGGCAATGGGCTGGTCGGCGGCTCCGGATGGATTCCGTCGGTCGACGAGTTGCTTGCTGTCGGGGACCTCGCCGTTCAGCTGGTTCAGCGAGATCCCCGGCGCAGCCGGCTATCTGTTCGAAGTCGCGTTCGCGGCGGTTTCGCTGGCGATCGTCTGGGGCGCGATGGCCGAGCGCACGCGGCTCTGGGTGTACTTCGCCTTCGGAGTCGTCTTCACGCTCATCTACTCCGTCGTCTCACACTGGATCTGGAGCCCGGACGGCTGGCTCTTCCAGAAGGGGATGCAGGACTTCGCGGGCTCGACGGTCGTGCACTACCAGGGTGCACTTGCCGGCCTTGCCGGGGCGCTCTTGCTCGGACCGCGGATCGGGAAGTTCGTCGACAAGAAGCCACAGCCGATTCCGGGTCACAACATGGCGTTCACCACGCTGGGAGTCGTGATTCTCTGGTTCGGTTGGTTTGGCTTCAACCCTGGCTCGACGCTCAGCGTCGACTTCGGTGGAGTCGGCTTCTTTGCCTATGTCGCGTTGAACACGAACCTTGCGGCAGCCGCAGGAGTGCTCGGCGCGGTTGCGACCTCGTGGATCGTCATCAAGAAGCCAGACCTCTCGATGATGCTGAACGGCGCGATCGCGGCGCTCGTCGCGATTACCGCGGCGTGCGCCTTCGTTGCGCCCTGGGCGGCGATCCTGATCGGGTTTGTCGCAGGCGTGATCGTGGTGCTTGGCTCGCTCCTCGTCGAGCGGATCGGGATCGACGATCCGGTCGGCGCGCTTGCAGCACACGGGATGTCGGGCATCTGGGGAACGCTCTCGCTCGGGCTTCCTCACGGTGCCGAAGCTCGCCGAGAACCTCGCGACCGGCAAGGGCGGGCTCTTCTACGGCGGTGGGTTCCACCAGCTCGGCGTCCAGGCGCTCGGGCTCGCGGCGGTCGGTGCGTTCACGTTGACCGCGTCGTTCATCGTGCTGTGGCTGATGAAGGTGACGATCGGGATCCGGACGGAGCCCGAGGTCGAGACGATGGGGCTCGATGTCTCCGAGCACGGCATGTGGGGTTACCCCGAGTTCTATATCCCGGTTCCGGGTGGGTATGGCTCGGAGCACCACGGGAGTCGCGTGCCGTGGGCTCCGAGAACGCTGACTTTCAGGTTGTCGACGTCGACGTCTTCGAAGATCGCGTTCTCGAGCTCGCCCCAAAGGCCGTGTTGTTTTGACTGGTTGAAGTCGTCGAGTTGCGGGGTGATGTTGGTGAAGTAGAAGGAGTCGGTGTTGGCTTGTTCGGCCTCTTCTCGGCTGCCCCAGAGGAGGTCGGCGCGGCGTGCGATGTGTCCGCGGTCGAGGTGGTTGTTTGAGTAAAGGCTGTCGTTGACCTGGTGCATGCGGGCGTATTCGGGGTCGAGGACGAAGCGTTGATCTTTGCGTGAGAGTTGTTGGAGGCCGTTTCCGTCGATGTTCCACGCGACCCAACGGCAGAAGCGTCGCTCGGCGCTCATCTGGAGCGAGAAGTGGGTGTAGTGCCGTACGAGCCCACCGGTCTTGGTCGGCGCGATATCCCTTCTGACGGTCCTGGTGGCCGCAACCGGAAGATCGATGTGCTCTCCATCGATGAACCCGGGGTTGAAACCTGTCAGGGCAACGAGAGCACGAGCCGGAGTGGGGCTCGGGGTTGTGACGGCCGGAACGATTGGGCTGATCTCGAGCTTCTCGAAGACGCTTGAGGCATAGCAGGCGAGCGCGTATTCGGCTGGTTCGACGGTTTCTCCGGCGAAGTGCAGACCGAGCATCATCTCGGTCGCTTTGTCGCGACTGTTGGTTGCCATCCAGGCAGAGCCCGAGTCACCGCCGCTACTGATCTCGCCATCGTCGGGGAGGTGTTGTGGGTCGGGGCCGATCTCGAAGCCGCCTATCCGTTGTTCGCCTTTGCTGCCGTAGGGGAGCTTGCTGATCGTGTGGACGCGAGTGACGCGCCCGTATGTCACACCGGTGGTTCGGCCGGACTTGATCACTCGGTCGTCAAGCTTCGCATCGCCAACCTCGCGGACAGATACGCCGAGGTCGAGTATCTGCTCGGCGGCGCGGCGGTCTTTGAGGGCTGCGATAGCGCAGTCCCCGGCAAGACCGAGGAAGCTCCGAACGAGGGTTCCACAGACGTCTTGTTTGACTCTGTTGTCGTCATAGGGGCCGGGTTGGACGATCGTGTCGCCGAGCTTCCCTGTCTCCCCGTGGAACACGTGCCAGTTTGAAAGAAGTCGAATTTCACCCGTGGCGGTGTCTTTGACAAGACAGCCAAGGGTGCCCGCAGTCGAGGCGGCGTTCGCGATGCTGACACCGGGAACGATCGTGTCGAGACGTCGTTTGCGTTCTGGCTTTTCGACGAGCTTCTGGGCGACTGGGTGTTGTTTGAACTCTCTCTCGACGACGTCGGTGTCAAAGCGGATTCCGTTCGCGACGATCTCGTCAGGGATTCTGCGAGTCGGGGCAGCATCGAGCGTCTCGAGTCCGATCTTCTTGCCGACCGTGAACTTCATCGACAGCCGGCTTGTTCGCTTCCCACCAGTCTCCTTGAACCCGATCCCGACCGAAGTGATGTTCTTGTCTTTCAGGTACTCGCTTGCAACCTGCCGGACTGCATTTTGGATCTTCTCTTTGTTGTTCAGATCGCTCTGGCGCACAATCCTCGTCTCCTCAACTGGCACGGGTCCTGCGACTTTTCAAGCCGCGTCCTCGAAAGATGCCGCACCCGATAGCTGCGCCCTTGATGCTTGTTCGCCATTGAGGCGCGCAGTCCATCGACATCCGCTCGACCACCTTTCAAGGTGAGGTAGCCGAGCATGTGGTCGAAGGAGCGGTTCTCCATCATCAGCACCACAACCTGACCAACACGCGCGAGCGACCCGACGTCAAGATCGAGGCTTTCGGTCGCAGCTTTGGTGGAGGAAGCAGCGCCTCCCGACCTCGCTTTCGTCGGAACCCGGGTGCGAGAGTCAGTCGCCACAATCATCCAGTTCAGACTGCGATAGTTCCATTAGACGCCAACTCTCGAAGGGAGCGAGGCGGACGAAGATAACAAAAGACAGCATTTCTTGCTGTCGATCGTCAATCAGTCAGTAAACGCACGCTGGTTGCGGGTGACCTGTGATGCACAGTGTGGTGCGAGCGTGTTGTTGACATGGAGTTCGGCACGCAAGTCAAATGGGTTCCCTGTCGGTTGGAAGGCGATCTTGAAACGCCCCAATAGCCCACTACGTCCACCGCATCCAGTCAATGAGAACCACAATTCCTTACACGTGGAACCGACAGACCACGGCTTTGGCGCCAGTCGGATGGCCTATCGAGGGTGATCCCGACAGACCATCCGACGGTTACAATGGTTAAGGCCAGAGCGGCCCGTTGGAACCGATCACTCCGGTCGAGAGCAGCGCTGCTACGACCAGAAGGACGGTTATCGCTGAACCGAGTAGGTACTGACGCATGGTCAACTCCTTGACTTCGAAGTGACAACACGTCAGGCGCCTGACTAAACAAAAGATAAGAGAGTAGTCGGATGACACAACAAAAGTTGTCTCACGTGGATAGTGCTGTCGCGGTCGGCGGACGCATCAAGGAACTGCGCAAGCAACGCGGCCTGCGCCAGAATGATCTGGCATTCCCTGGCTGCACTCCTGCCTACATCTCGCGGATCGAAGCTGGGGCGCGTGTCCCATCAGTGCAACTCCTGCGGGAGATCGGCAAGCGACTTGGTGTGACGGCGGACTACCTCGCGATGGGTGACGACTTGGCCACCTCGACTTCGGCTGCAGAGTTGGCGCTCGCCGACGCTCAGCTCGCGCAGCGCCTCGGTGACGCCGAGGCTGCGGCAGAAGGGTTTACGAACCTCGTTAACAGCGATGACCCCCAGATCCGACGCGGGGCACTTCTCGGGTTGGCTCAGCTTGCGATTGAGCGCGGGTCGATCCAAGAGGCAATCAGCCTGCTCGAAGACTTCGACGACCTGACTGACCCGGACATGCGGGTTGAGCCGGCCGCCGTTGAGGCGTTGGCGCACGCCTAGGCCACACGCGGAGACCTCGCTGGTGCGCTCGCGCTCCTCGAGAGGAAGCTAGACGGGCTTGATGATCCCGTGGCCCGGTTCAGGCTGACAGTGATACTCGCCAACGTCCTCATAGACCTCAGCCAGTTCGACCGTGCCGAAACGCTCATTGGCGACGCACTTGCGAGTACGGGGTCCGCCGGTGATCCCATCTCACTCGCACGCTGCCTCTGGTCCCAGTCGCGCCTGCAGACAGGACGCGGTAACAACGACCTCGCTGCGGGATATGCGGAGCAAGCACTCTCGATCATCAAGACCACGGAACACACCCATTACGCCGCACGCGCTCACCAGGTCCTCGCTTACATCGAGATCGAACGCGGCGAACCTCAAAAGGCCCTCGATCTACTCGACGAGGCGATGCCGCTCGTGGAACGCGGTGGCGACCAGCACGCCCTTGCTGTATTCCAGCTCGAACGCGCCCGCGCACTGGTAGCCGTAGGTGACTTCGACCAGGCTCGACAACTAGCAGGCGAGCTCATCCGTCAAGTAGAAGGGCTGAGCACAGCCGACTCCGCTCGTGCGCTCTCCATCCTGGCAGACATCCTCGCCAAGACAGGCGACACCGACCAGGCACTCGGAATCTACGAAGCCGCAGCGGAAGAACTCGCCGGCCACGAACACGAAGCCATGCTCATCGACGTTTACACCCGCTGGTCAGACCTCCTCGCGCAAACCGGCGACACAAAACGAGCACTCGAGATCGCCCGCCGCGCCCTCACACCGCGAACACGAGATCGCCGCTGACGCAACAGACACCTGAACCTACTGACTGCCCTCGGAAACTGTTCGTGGAGGGCCAAGCAGCCGGCGCGCGAACTTGTTGCGTGAACTAACGGGGCAGAGGAGATGTCGAAGCTGCTCGCTTGGCCGAAGCCGACCGCTCTTGGCTCGATCGGTGCATATCCCCCGCCGCGTTGAATCCCATCGTTTCAACCAAAGACTTGTGTTTAACTATCACTTGACAATTGGCACTAGGCGCGTAAGAGTCCTTGGGGGCGCCGACGGCGCACGCGACCGGGTAGCCGGGCAAGACGGGTAGCCGGGAGAATACGGGGGGCGGGCCACGGTGGCCCGCCCCCGTCCACAGCGGGCTACTTCAAGAGGTACGTCACGGACACTGCGGCGGTCGTGTCCTGTGCCCCTGACACGATCGGAGTCGGTGCAGCGACGTCGCTCGCGGCCGTCTTCTCGTAGTACGGCACCGGAGCGGAGGAGGATTCGCTGATCGTGATCGCGTCGCCGAGCGAGCGACCGGTCGCCGTGGCGAGGATCTGAGCATGCGCCTTTGCGTCAGCCACAGCCGCCTCGAGTGCCTTGCCGTAGAGGGCCGCTCTGTCCGAGCTCGTGAACGTCGGGCCGTAGACCGTGTTTGCCCCGGCTGCGACGGCGGCGTCGATGGCCGCACCGGCTGCGCCGAGCGCGAACTCGGCCGACACGGTGTTGAGGGCGACGTACCCGTCGGGCTGGCCCTCCTGGGTGAGGCTCGGTGAGAGTGAGACGGTGCTCGTCGTCACCTTCTTACCGCCTGCGTCCCGGAGCGCGTCGATCACCTTCTGCATCGCCTTCGCGTTGGCCGCCAGGGCCGCTTGCGCAGTCGGGGCACGGCTCTCGACCCCGGCTGTGATTGCGGCGCGGTCAGGAACCGAGGAGACGGCGCCGTTCCCCGAAACCGTGACCGTGTCGCGGGCGACCGGGTCGTCGACGGCCTTGGCGCCTTCGGGGCGCAGAACCCCGGCGAGGGCGACGGCTGCGAGAAGCAGGCCTGAAAGAATGGCGATGCGCTTCATTGGAAGATCCTCCTTGTCGTGATCACAGGAGAGCTACGCCGCCGAGGCGTCCCCGCGTCACATCCCGTTCAAGGGCGAGCGCGAGTCTCCTCGCAAACGGGTGTGACCTTCGCTGGTCTCGCGCGTCTCTACAGCGAGGCGCCGAAGCGCTTGCGAGCGGCCGCTATTGCCGCACGGGCGCCACCCGGGCCGGGAGCGGGTCGCGCAGCAACGCTCTCGGCGGCTGTGCCGACCGGCCGGAACGACCCGTCACGCACCGATGCCGCCACCTGCTCGTGCGCCTCGCGGAACGGCACCCCGCCGCGCACCAGGTCTTCCGCGACGTCGGTCGCCAGGAGCAAGGGGTCGGCGACTGCAGCTGCGAGTCGCTCGCGGTCGACGTCCAGGCCGCAAACGAGCACCGTCATCGCCTGCAGGGCCTGCCTGCAGTCGCGTCGCGCAGCGAAGACCGGCGCCTTGTCCTCCTGAAGATCGCGATCGTACGAGAGCGGCAGCCCCTTCACCGTTGCGAGGAGGCCGGTGAGCCTGCCGATTGCCGTTCCGGCCTTGCCACGCACGAGCTCGGCGACGTCCGGATTGAGCTTCTGCGGCATCATCGAGGAGCCCGTCGCGGCGTTTTCAGGGAGTCGTGCGAAGCCGAACTCGGCGGTCGACCACAGCACGATCTCCTCGCCGATCCGTGAGAGATGCGTGAACAGGACAGCTGCCGCGTACAGGTAGTCGAGAGCGAAGTCGCGGTCGGCCACGCCGTCGATGGAGTTGCGCACCTGGTCGACCGACGCGGGGAGGCCCAGCGTCGAACCGGCTACCGCGCCCGCGCCGAGTGGGCTTTCCGAGGCGGCCTCATACGCCTTGGCGAACCGCGACCGGTCGCGCTCGAGCATCTCTGCCCAGGCGAGCAGGTGATGACCCAAGGTCACCGGTTGACCGCGTTGGAGATGTGTGTAGCCCGGCATCAGCGTGTCGGCCTCGGCCTCCGCAAACGAGAGGATCACGAGCCCGAGCGCGTCGATCTCCTGACGGGCCTCGCTGCAGGCGTCGACGACGTACAGGCGGAAAGCGGCAGCGACCTGATCATTCCGCGAGCGGCCTGCGTGAATCTTTCGTCCGACCGCGCCGAGCTGGCGCTCGATCGCCGAGTGGACGTCCTCGTCGTCTGGCAGGTAGCCGGCTGGATCGCGGCTGATCTTGGCCAACCGCTGCTCGGCGTCCGCGAACTCTTCGTCGCTGAGCAGCCCGGCAGCGTGGAGCCGTTGGGCGTGCTCGAGCGTCGCCTCGCAGTCGTACGGGAGCAGCTCGGCGTCGTCGCCACGAAGAAACTCCCACACAGCCGGGTCGAGCGCGGCGTCAGTCCTTCCTGACCAGAGCGTCATCTTGCGATTCTGACGAATGTCGCTGCCATGTCGTGAATCTCCCGAGATCTCACGTGGATCCGTCGTTGAGGTGCCTCGCGAACTCGTCCCGCAGGGACTCGGCGGTGCGTGACTTGCGCGGTGCCACGAAGATCGTGTTGTCTCCCGCGATCGTTCCGGCAATGCCGGGATGTCCGCCCTCGTCGATCGCCTGTGCAAGCGCACTCGCATACCCGGAAGGTGTCGTCACGACGACGAGCGGGCCTGCCGCCTCCACAGCGACCGCGTAGCGCCGCATCGCCGCGGCGATCGCCTTGAGCCGGTCGGCGTCGCCCGTTCCGGGAGCCGCGTAGACGAGCCGTCCCGATGGTGCGCGAACCTTTACGAGACCCAGCTCGGAGACGTCACGCGAGACCGTCGCCTGGACGACCTCATGACCCTCCTCCCTCAGTGCCGCGACGAGCTCGGCCTGCGTTGAAATCGCGCCGTCGCGAACGAGCCGAAGGATCGCCTGCTGCCGAACCCCGCGCGTCATGTGCCGGCCTCGTTCAACCGAGCACCTCGGCGAGCGTCTCGAGAGCCTCTGCGACCTCGCCTGGGGTCACGACGAGAGGAGGGGTGAGCCGTAGGACATCGGGGCCTGCCGAGAGCACGAGAAGGCCTCGCTCCCGGCACGCGTCGACGACCGGCGCAACCGGCCGGTCGAGTGTCGCTCCGAGGAGCAGCCCCCGTCCGCGCACATCGAGCACCCCTGGTAACGAGACGAGCCCTTCGCGGAGAGCAGCTCCGTGCTCGCGCACGCGTGCGAGGAGCCGATCGTCTATCTCCTCCACGACCGCACAGGCGGCGGCGGCCGCAACCGGGTTTCCGCCAAAGGTCGACGCATGATCACCCGGGCCGATCGCCTCGGCAGCCCCGTGACGCACGAGCAACGCCCCGATCGGCAGGCCGTTCGCAAGACCCTTGGCAAGCGTCACCAGGTCGGGCGCGATCTCTGCTTCGGCATGCGCGAAGAACGCTCCGGTGCGACCGAGACCGGTCTGCACCTCATCCACACACAGGAGCGCCCCGAGCTCGTGGGCGAGCTCGGACGCCGCGCGGAGGTAGCCGGTCTCGAGTGGGATGATTCCCCCTTCCCCGAGGATCGGCTCGAGGATGATCGCCGCAAGGTCACCTCCAGGGCTCACCGCTGCCTCGAGTGACTCGATGTCGTTGGGGCGGGCGAATGAGACACCCGGGACGAGGGGCCCAAACCCTTCCCATTTCGCCGGCTGGCCCGTCAGTGAGAGGGCGCCCATCGTGCGGCCGTGAAAGCTCCCCTCGAGCGCGACGACGCGGGTCCGCCCGGTCGCCTTGCGCGCGATCTTGAGAGCGGCCTCGTTTGCCTCCGCGCCAGAGTTGCAGAAGAACGCCTGCGCTCCCCCGAGTCGCTCGGAGAGCAGTCCGGCAAGGCGCAGCATCGGCTCCGTCCAGTAGAGGTTCGAGGCGTGCCAGAGCCGATCGAGCTGCGCGTGAGCGGCGGCGGTCACCACGGGGTGCCGGTGACCGAGGCCGACAACGGCGATCCCTGCCACGAAGTCGAGATACCAGCGGCCATCGTCGTCGCGAACCCGGCAACCGTCCCCTTCGACCAGGGTGAGGTCGGCTCGGGCGTAGGTCGGCAGGATGGTGTCGCGAAGCGCAAGTGACAGGCTGTTACCTGCGTGCGTCACGCGACCACCTCCGTCCTGCCGATCGACGCAATCACGCCCGCGCGGACGGCGGACAGCGCCGCGTTGAGCTTCGGGACGATCCCTCCCTCGAAGCGTCCTGCGGCAAGCATCTCCTCGACCGTCGCGGCCCCGAGCCGGTCGATCACGTCGTCGTCGACGAACACCCCCGGGACGTCGCTCACGAATCTGATCTGACTGGCCCCGAGCCCGATTGCGAGCGCGGCCGCAGCTTCGTCGGCGTTGACGTTGAGTGGGCCTTCGGCGAGAGGGGCGATGACCGGAATGCGCCCAGCTGCGAGAGCCTGGGTCACGGCGGCAGGCGCAGACGGCTCGGGATCGCCGACCAGCCCGAGCGCTCCGACCGGAGTGGCCCGCAACCCGATCTCATCGCCCATCAGTCCAACCGCATCCTCGCCGATCGCGGCGCACAGCTCTGCGTTGATCTCCGCGAGCGAGGCGCGCACGACCTTGAGCACGGCGGGTGTCGTCACGCGCCTGCCGTTCACGAACAGGGGCTCGATTCCCTGGCGTTCGAGCTCTGCAGTGATCTGGGGCCCCGCCCCGTGGACGACCACGACGGTGTTTCCGCCTTCGCGCAGGGTGCAGGCGAGCTTGGCCGCTTGCACCGCAACGCGACCACCGAGCTTGACCACCACGAGGGTCAAGTCGTGTACTCGGCGTTGATCTTCACGTAGTCGTACGAGAGATCGGAAGCCAGGTACATCGCCTCGCCCTCGCCCAGACCGAGATCGATCTCGATCCTGCAGGCAGCGCCGCCGGCCTCCGGAACAAGACCCGTCGGGGCACCGTCGGCATAGACAGGGGTCCCGTCAAAGGCGACGGCGAGGCGCTCCGGGTCGAGTTGGGCGAAGCCCCCGTTGAAGGGAGCCGAGCCTGCTGCTGCCAACACACGGCCCCAGTTCGGGTCGCGGCCGAAGGCGGCGGTCTTGACAAGCGGCGAGGTTGCCACCCGACGTGCGACCGCCTCCGCCTCTGCGTCCGATGCGGCAGCCGTCACCATGATCTCGAGCACGACCGTCGCACCTTCACCATCGGCGACGATCTGACGCGCGAGGTCGCTGCAGACGGTTTGCAGCGCGGTCGTGAAGGCGGCATCGTCGCGAGCAGCATTGCTCGCGCCGTTGGCAAGGAGGACGACTGCGTCGTTCGTCGAGCAGTCGCCGTCGACCGAGATCCGGTTGAACGACAGCTCGACCGCCGGTCGGAGGAATGCCGCGGCCTCGCCTTCGTCGAGTGGGTAGTCGGTCGTGATGACTGCGAGCATCGTTGCGAGGCAGGGATGGATCATCCCCGCTCCCTTCGCCATCCCGCCAACGGTGAACCCGCCGACCGACACCTCGGAGAGCTTCGGCCCGGAGTCGGTGGTGAGGATCGCGTCGGCCGCCTGTTGCCCGCCGGTTGAAGAGAGCGCGGCCGTCGCTTCGATGACGCCCGAGCGGACAAGATCGAGCGGAAGGTTCGGTCCGATCACACCGGTGGAAAGGACGACTACCTCGTTCGCTCGCAGGCCGAGCGCCTCGGCGACGCATTCGGCGGTTGCGACCGCATCTGCCTCACCTCGGGCTCCGGTCGCTGCGTTGGCCACGCCGGCATTGATCACGACGGCCTGCGGGGCTGCGGCCTCGAGATGGCGCCGCGAGACGATCACGGGCGCCGCCTGGACGCGGTTCGCAGTCCACATCGCCGCGCCGACCGCGGGCACCGTCGAGCGCACGAGCGCCACGTCCGGCTTCCCGGACGGCCGGATTCCTGCGGTAACCCCGGCCGCCTCGAATCCCCTGGCCGCGGTGACGGACACCTAGACCAGCACTCCACCGAGCCTGAGCCCGGTGGTCTCGGGAAGCCCGAACAGGAGATTGACGTTCTGCACGGCCTGGCCGGCGGCACCCTTTCCGAGATTGTCCTCGGCGCACACCACGATGGTGCGCTCGGTGAATGCGTCGCTGAAGACCCCTATCTCTGCGCAGTCGGTCCCCTGTACCCGTGCGAGCTCGGGCACGACGCCCTCTGGAAGCACCGTTACGAGCTTGCTCTCCGCATAGGCTTCGGTCAGAAGCGCTCGGAGGTCTGCGCCCGTCGAGCGGACGTTGCAGGTTGCGATGATCCCGCGGCGTACGGGCAGCAGATACGGCGTGAAGGAGACCGGGAAGCCGAGCTGCTGCGCGATCTCCGGGACATGCTGATGGCGCCCGACGCGGTACGGCGCGACGTTCTCGAGCACGGCTCCCGAGTGGGTCGAATCCTTTGGCGTCCGCCCGGCGCCTGTCGTCCCCGAGAGCGAGTCGACGACGACGCTCTCGGGATCGATGTGATCGGCGATCGGGCCGAGGGCGAGGAGCACCGCGGTCGCATGACAGCCGGGGTTTGCGAGGAGGCGCCCTACCGGCGGCACGAGCTCGGGCAACGCGTACACCCACGACTCGAGCTCATCCGGCCGGGGGTGAACGAAGCCGTACCACTTCTCGTAGAGCGTGGCGTCGTTGAGGCGGTGCGCGCCCGACAGGTCGACCACGACCCCGCGGGCCGGGGGCACGACTTCGGCGGCCTGCTCGTGAGGGAGGCACAGGAAGGTGACATCCGCCTCGCACGCGAGCGCGGCCGCGTTGGTGATGAACTGCGGCACCCGCTTTCCCCCGTTGCGGTTGAGACGCGGATCGAGCGCCGACGCGTCGCTTCCGGCAAGCGTGTCGGAGCCGACGGCGTAGAGCTCGAGCTCGGGGTGTCCGAGGACGCGGTCGAGGGTCTCCTGACCGGTGTACCCGGCGGCGCCGATGATCGAAACAGAAGCCACGTCATGCATAGTATGCGTTTTATCTGCTTACTATGCGATGCTCTTGAGCTCTGTGGCTGTGTCCTGAACGACAAGCTCGGTGCGGGCGACGATCCGGCGGAAGCGATCGAGCACTGTCTCGCGGTTGCTGAGGAGTGCCGTCGCGCGGGCTGAGCCGGTGAGGTCGACGTGCCGCTCGAGGAGCGCAAGGAGACGATCACCCTCGTCTTCGGCTACCGCTGTGAGCGCCACGAGCTCGTCGTTTACGAGCCGCTCGTCCGCGTCGAGCAGGTACGCCTCACCTCCGGTCATCCCGGCGCCGAAGTTGCGTCCGTGGGGGCCGAGGATGACGACGGTGCCGCGCGTCATGTACTCGCACCCGTGATCGCCGACGCCCTCCACGACCGCGGTCGCTCCCGAGTTGCGGACGCCGAAGCGCTCGCCTGCGCTCCCTGCGCAGAAGAACTCCCCACCCGTCGCGCCGTAGAGGACAGTGTTTCCGGCAAGGCACGGATCGCCGACATCTCCAGCTGGTGGTGCGATGACGATGCGCCCGCCGCTCATCGACTTGCCGACGTAGTCGTTCGCCTCGCCGACGAGGCTCAGCTCGACGCCCGTCGTGAGGAAGGCGCCAAAGCTTTGCCCGGCCGAGCCTTCGAACCGGGCCCGGACGCGACCTGCGGGCGCGGCCGAGCCGACCGCCTTGGCGATAGCTCCGGCCAGACGCGCTCCGATCGACCGGTCGGCGTTCGTGATCGCGTACCCCGGCTCGACGAGCCGTGCCCCCGTGATCGCGGCCTTGCCCTGTGCGTAGAGCAGCGCTCCGAGCCGGTCGCTCTGATGCGGAATCGGCTCGCCGACGAACCGCGCGTGGTTCTGACCTGTCTTCTGCAGCAGCGGCGCGAGATCGAGCGTGTCGGCCGACGCATCGCCGGTCGAACGCTGCTTCAGCAGATCGACCCGGCCGACCGCGTCGTCGATCGTTCGCAGCCCGAGCGACGCGAGGAGCTCGCGCACCTCGAGGGCAACGAATCGGAGATACGTCTCGACCATCTCCGGGGTACCCGCAAACTTCGCTCGTAGCTCCGGCCTCTGGCTCGCGATTCCCACCGGGCAGGTGTCGAGGTGGCATGAGCGCACCATCAGGCAGCCTTCCGCGAGAAGCAGCGCCGTGCCGAAGGAGAACTCGTCCGCGCCGAGCAGCGCGGCAACGAGCACGTCACGGCCGGTCTTGAAGCCACCGTCGACGCGTACTCGCACGCGCCCACGCAACCCGTTCGCGACGAGCGCCTGTTGCGTCTCGGCGAGACCGATCTCCCACGGCGACCCCGCGTGCTTGATCGACGGGAGCGGGCTCGCGCCCGTGCCGCCGTCTGCCCCCGCGACGTGGATCACGTCCGCGTGCGCCTTGGCGACGCCCGCCGCGATGACCCCGACACCGCTCTCCGAGACGAGCTTCACCGAGATGTCCGCCTCGGGATTGACCTCACGGAGATCGAAGATCAGCTGGGCGAGGTCCTCGATCGAGTAGATGTCGTGGTGCGGTGGCGGCGAGATGAGCGACACGCCCGGTTGGGTGTTCCGCAGCCGCGCGATCTCCTCGGTGACCTTGTGTGCCGGGATCTGGCCGCCCTCACCGGGCTTGGATCCCTGGGCCACCTTGATCTGGAGCTCCTCGGCGGCCATTGCGTATTCCGCGGTCACGCCAAACCGTCCGGATGCGATCTGCTTGATCTTGGAGTTGCGCTCGTCGTGATAGCGCGCGGGATCCTCGCCACCCTCACCGCAGTTGGATCGGCCGCCGAGCCGGTTGAACGCGATCGCAATCGTCTCGTGTGCTTCCGCCGAGAGCGCACCGTGCGACATGGCGCCACCGGAGAAGCGCCTGACGATGGAGTCGACGGGCTCGACCTCGGCGAGGGGGATCGGCTCACGCGCCGAGCTGAACTCGAGCAGGTCGCGCGGCTCCATCGGGGGACGTGAGTTCACGAGCTCCGAGAAGCGCTCGTACAGCTCGAACTTCTCGCCCTTGACCGCCTTCACGAGCGCATGGGCGGCGCCGACCGCAGCCTGGAGCGCGGCAACGATCTCGGGATCCGTGGCGTGCGGCTCGCCGCCCTTGCGGAACTTGTAGAACCCGGGGTTCTCGAGCTCCGGCTTGTCGGCTCCCGCGGCGGTGAGCCGATCGAGCGCCTCCTGCTCGAGCCGGTGCAATCCGATCCCGCCGATGGCCGAGGTCACCCCGCCGAAGAACCGTCGACACAGCCGCCGGTCGAGCCCCACTGCGTCGAAGAGCCGGGCTCCCCGGTAGCTCGCGACGTCGGCGATGCCCATCTTCGACATCACCTTGAGCACGCCGTCTTCGAGCGCGGAGAGAAGACGCTCCTGCGCCTCCTCGGGTGTCGGCCGGTCACCGCCGATCTTGTCGTTCGCCGCGAGCTGCGCAACGGTCTCGAGCGCCAGGCGTGGGCACACGGCATCGGCGCCGAAGCCGATCAGCGTCGCGAGCATGTGGGTGTCACGGGGCTCGTCGCTCTCGACGAGCAGCCCGCAGGCGATCCGCAAGCCCTGCTCGACGAGCCGATCGTGGGCGGCTGCGGTGGCAAGCAGCGAGGGGATCGGCGCCCGGTCGCCGCCGGCCTGCGCATCCGAGAGGCACGCTCGCACCTCGCCGGCCCTTGCGAGCGCAACGCACGCGTCGGCGACACGCTCGACTGCAGGGCCAAGACCCTCTTCGGCGGTGAAGGTCGCATCGATCCGCACCGGTGCGAGTCGCTCGAGCCCTTCCGCCGTGAGGACGAAGGACGGCAACACGACCAGCTCGGGCAGCGGGCCTTCCGCTTCCGGTTGCGCCCGTGGCCCGACCAGCGTCGCGACCGACATCACCGTGCGCTCGCGGTAGTGATCGATCGCAGGGTTCGTCACCTGGGCGAATCGTTGCCGGAAGTACGACGCGAGCGGGCGGGCGCGGCCGGCGAGCGGTGCGATCGGCGCGTCGTCACCCATCGAGTAGACGGGGTCGCGACCCGTTTGCGCGATCGGTCGCAACATCAGGCTCAACTCCTCGCGCGTGTAGCCGTGAAGCGCGTGGCGCGAAGCGAGATCCACCTCTGGGGCCGCGGCGGGATTCCCACGCTCGTGGAACGTGACGCTCGCATCGACCCAGGCTGCATATGGCTTTCGCCGCGCGAGCTCACGCTTCAGCTCCCCGTCGAACAGGAGCCCTCGCTCGGGATCGATCGAGAGAATCTGACCCGGGCCCAGGCGCGCCCGTCTGACGGCCGCGCCGTCGGTGAGCGGGATCGCACCGGCCTCCGACCCGACGGTGACGAGGCCGTCGTCACAGACGGCGATCCGAAGCGGTCGCAAGCCGTTTCGATCGAGCGCGGCACCGCACGCAATCCCGTCCGTGAACACGAGCCCCGCCGGTCCGTCCCACGGCTCGACCAGCATCGCGTGGTACCGGTGCATCGCTCTGACTTCTTCCGTCGTTCGAGGATCGTTCTGCCAGGCGGGTGGAACGAGCATCGTCATCGCCTCGCGGACGTCGAGACCCGACCTGACCAGAAGCTCGAGCGCGTTGTCGAGGATCGCCGAGTCGGACCCCGATCGATCGAGTGCCGGCGCTAGACCCTCCTGCGCCACCCGCGCGTGCTCCCGGGCCTCCATCCAGGCGGCGTTCCCCTCGATCGTGTTGATCTCGCCGTTGTGGCAGAGCAGCCGGAACGGTTGAGCTCGCTCCCAGCTCGGCTCGGTATTGGTCGAGAATCGCTGGTGGAAGATCGCCCAGGCGGCCTCCCACTCGGGATTGGCCAGGTCGGGATAGAACGCCGCAAGCTGGGTCGCAGCGCAGAGCGCCTTGTAGGTGACCGTGCGGAATGACAGCGACGCGATGTAGATGCCGCTGACCGTCTCTGCTCGGCGACGCGCGCGATGAGCGCGCAGTTCGGCGTCGGGCGCGGCGCAAGGCGCGAGCACGAGCTGCGCAATCCGCGGCATGGATGCGGTTGCCGTCGAGCCCAGTGCGGCGACGTCGTGCGGCACCTCGCGCCAACCGAAGGACTCGAGCCCCTCCGCCCTGCAGGCCTCCTCCACGATGCTCTTGAGCCAGGGCTCGCGGAGGAAGCACATCGCGACCCCACCACCCTCGATCCCTGTGATTGCACGAGACAGGGGCACGAGCAGTCCGGCGCCGTCGCCGGTGACCCCGTCTGCGGCCCACGCCCCACGATGCGAGACCGCCGCCAGCCCGGCGAGGGCCCGGTCGAGCAGCTCTCTCGACGCACGGCCGCGCGCGTCGGCAACCAGCCCGATCCCGCAGGCATCGCGCTCGCTGCTGTGGCTATGGAGAGACCCGGGGTCGTAGAGGGGGGAAGTCAAGGAGCCGTGCGCCTTTCACTCGAACGGTCAGGGACGAATCCGCCGGGTGAAGTGTGCGCTAGACCGGCGAGGCGGGTGAGAGCCGGCTAGCGCTTGGACGGCGGGACGATCGCGAAGGACTTCTTCGCGGCGGAGAGTTTCACTCCTGAGATCGTCGGACGCAGCATCGCTATCGATTCTAAAGGATTGAGCTGGAATCGGCAAGGAATAAGCGTCCATGCACAATTGACAGGAGCGAGCGCCTCGGGCACTCTGAGGGGAGAGATGCTCTGCCGATTGGTATCAACCCGTTTACTCGTACCGCGCCCCGCGGTAGCGACGGGCGTCGGCATCGAGCTGATCCTCACCATTCCCCGCTAGGGGAAAGGTGACGCTCACGCGCCGCAGGTAGGGCGCACATGCCGACCGAGACGACACCACAGGTTCGTTCTCGCGCAGTCGGGAGCGAAGGAAGAAGGAGCAGGCACGATGACCCGTAAGACGACATCGATGGAGCTGACCGGATGAGAATGCGCGGTGCGGATGCGATCCTCCGCTCGTTGGAGGCCGAGGGTGTCGAAGTGATGTTCGGCATCCCTGGCGGCGCGATCATGCCGACGTACGACGCGATGGCCCGCGGCACGACGGTGCGCCATGTCCTTGCGCGTCACGAGCAGGGCGCAGGTCACATGGCGCAGGGATACGCGCGCGCATCGGGGAAGGTCGGTGTTGCGATCGCGACCTCTGGCCCGGGAGCGACGAACCTCGTCACGCCGATCGCGGACGCGTGGATGGACTCCACTCCGATCGTCTGCATCACCGGCCAGGTCCGTTCGAGCCTCATCGGCACTGACGCCTTCCAGGAGTGCGACATCACCGGAATCACGATGCCGATCGTCAAGCATTCCTGGCTCGTGCTCGACGCGCGCGACATTCCCGCCGCGATCAAGGAGGCGTTCCACATCGCACGAACAGGCCGCTGCGGGCCTGTTCTCGTCGATATCCCGCGCGACGTGCAGGAGGCCGAGTTCGACTTCTCCTACCCCGAGCAATCTCGATCTCCCCGGCTGGCGACCGCCTTCGAAGGTGCATCCGCTCCAGATCCGCCAGGCGGCGGAACGTCATCGCAAACGCAGAGAAGCCCGTGCTCTACGTCGGCGGTGGCACCTTGAACGCCGACGCCTGCCCTGAGCTCCTCGAGCTCGCCGAGCAGGGTCGGCTCCCGGTGATCACGACGCTGATGGGAAAGGGCGCGTTCCCCGAGTCGCACGAGCTGCATTTCGGCTGGCCCGGGATGCATGGTGCGAAGTGGTCGAACATCGCGATGAACACCTGCGATGTCCTCGTCGCGGTCGGCGCACGATTCGACGACCGCGTGACCGGCAAGCTCTCCGCCTTCGCTCCCGGCGCGACGATCGTCCATCTCGACATCGACGCCGCCGAGATCTCGAAGCTCCGAGAGGCCGACGTGCCCGTGGTCGGCCCGCTCAAGAAGGCGCTCGCGGAGCTGACGCGCGAGATCGTCAAGCATCGCGAGGACGGTGTTGCGGCCCCAGAGGCCTGGATCCACCGGATCGAGGAGGCGCGCGACGAATTCCCGTTCCGCTATTCGAAGCAAGGCGAGCTGCTGAAGCCACAGTGGGTGATGGAGCAGTTCCAGGAGTACATCGCCGGGGACGATGTGATCGTCACCACGGGAGTCGGCCAGCACCAGATGTGGGCGATGCAGTACGTCACCACCGAGCGCCCGCGCAACTTCATCACCTCAGGCGGGCTCGGAACGATGGGCTATGGGATCCCTGCCGCGGTCGGCGCCAAGGCGGCGCGGCCCGAGGCGACCGTGGTCTGCGTCGACGGCGACGGCTGCTTCCAGATGACCTCGCAGGAGATCGTCACGGCTGTCCTCGACGACCTCCCGATCGTCGTCCTGCTTCTCAACAACGGCTATCTGGGGATGGTGACCCAGTGGCAGGACATGTTCTTCGACGGCCGGCGCTCCCACGTTCACCTCACCCAGGCAGTGCCTGACTACGCGAAGCTGGCAGAGGCGTACGGCGCGGTTGGGTTCACGGTGAACGAGCGGGAGGAGCTGCGTCCGGCCCTCGAAGAGGCGTTCGGTTGCGGCCGCCCGGTGGTGATCGACGTCCGCGTCGACCCCGCCGAGCAATGCTTCCCGATGATCCCGACCGGCGCCGCCGCGATCGACATGATCGAGTACACCGAGTCCGAGGTGCCATCCCAATGAAACGCACCATCTCAGTCACCGTCGAGGACAAGCCCGGAGCTCTCACGCGAATCACGACGATGTTCGCCCGGCGCGGCTTCAACATCGACTCGCTCGCCGTCGGCCCCACCGATCGTCCCGGCGTCTCGTGCATCACCATGCGGGTCGACTGCTCCGAGCACTCGCTCGAGCAGGTCGAGAAGCAGATCCACAAGCTCGTCAACGTGTTGCGCGTGACGGAGCTCATTCCCGACGAAGCGGTCGAGCGTGAGCTGCTGCTCGTCAAGGTGGGCGCCACCGCCGACAAGCGAGCCGAGTTGATCGCAATGGCGGAGGCGATGCACGGCCGTGTGCTCGACCTCGGACAGGACGCTGTGCTTCTCGAGCTTGTCGGCATACCCGCCGAGCTCGACGCGTTTCACGAGCTCTGTCGGCCGCACGGCATCCAGGATCTGATCCGCACCGGACGCATCGGCATGTCGCGACCCTCGACGAAGCGCAACGGGCAGAGAAGGATCGCAGCAATCAACTGACCGCGACGTTGCGGCTCAGCCCGCGCTATATCTCGAAGCCCGCAAGAATCTCCATCTCAAAGCTCTCGAAACAGCCAACCCTCGTTCAGCGAAAGGACCGACCCATGGCCACGATTCTCCGAGAAGGCGACCTCTCACTGCTGCGCGGCAAGGTCGCGATCATCGGCTACGGGGCCCAGGGCCACGCGCACGCACTCAACCTCCGCGACTCGGGGGTTCAGGTCCACGTCGGCCTCCGGGAAGGAAGCGCGTCGCGCGGCAAGGCGGAGGAGGCCGGGCTGACCGTTGGCACCGCCGCCGAGGCGACAAAGGGCGCGCAGCTCGTTGCGATGCTCGTCCCCGATCAGGTGGCGCCGACGGTCTTCGCCGACGAGGTCGAGCCGAACCTCGAGCCCGGCGCGGTCGTTCTCTTCGCCCACGGCTTCAACGTGCTCTACGGTCGCATCGCTCCCTCCGCCGGTCACGACGTCGTCATGGTCGCACCGAAAGGCCCCGGCGATGTCGTCCGCACGCTCTTCACCGAAGGCTATGGGACACCGGCGTTGATCGCGGTCGAGCAGGACGCGAGCGGCTCCGCCCGCGAGCACGCGCTTGCCTACGCGGTTGGGATCGGCGCCGGACGCGCCGGGATCCTCGAGACGACCTTCAAGGAGGAGACCGAGACCGATCTCTTCGGTGAGCAGGCAGTCCTCTGTGGTGGCACCGCCGAGCTGATCCGCGCGGGGTTCGAGACCCTCGTCGCCGCCGGCTATCAGCCCGAGGTCGCTTACTACGAGTGCCTCCACGAGATGAAGCTCATCGTCGATCTGATCTGGGCCGGTGGGCTCACGAAGATGCGCGAAGTCGTCTCCGACACGGCCGAGTTCGGTGACTACACGAGCGGGCCGCGCATCATCGACGAGAACGTCCGCGCCTCGATGAAGGACGTGCTCGGCGACATTCAAAGCGGTGCCTGGGCGAAGCGCTGGATCGACGACATGGGCAACGGCGAGGCCGACCTCAAGCGGCTCCGCGCGGCCGCCCAGGGCAGCTCCATCGAGACCGTCGGCAAGGAGCTCCGCAACCTGATGCACCGCGAGGGTGCGTGATGGCGGCTGACGCCGCCACCTCGCACCTCGGAGAGCGCTCGATGGCATCGGTTGACGTTCCCGTAGCGCTCCTGGGCTATGGCACCGTCGGCGCGGCCGTTCATCGGTTGCTCGAGGAGCAGGGCGACGAGATCGAGCGAGCGACGGGCCATCGGCTCCGGGTCGTCCGGGCGCTCGTCCGCGACATCGAGAAGAACCGCGGATTCGACCCGCCTGCAGGCGTGCTCACAACTGACGCTGCGGACATCATGGGCGATTCGTCGGTTCGGGTCGTCGCCGAGGTGATGGGCGGCGTCGAGCCGGCCGGTGAGTACGTTCTCGAAGCCCTCCGCTCGGGCCGTTCGGTGGTCACCGCGAACAAGCAGCTCGTCGCCCGGCGAGGGACGGAGCTCTTTGCGGCCGCGTCCGAGCACGGCGTCCAGCTGCGGTTCGAGGCCTCGGTCTGCGCGGCGATTCCCGTCATCAAGGTGCTGCGCGAGTCGCTCGTCGTGACGAACGTCCATCGCGTGCTCGGGATCGTCAACGGCACGACGAACTTCATCCTCTCGGCGATGGCCGGGGGGCGCTCGTACGCGGACGCGCTCGCCGAGGCGCAACGGCTTGGCTACGCCGAG
Source organism: uncultured Actinomycetes bacterium (assembly GCA_963724655.1). GTDB lineage: Bacteria > Actinomycetota > Thermoleophilia > Gaiellales > Gaiellaceae > Gaiella. The sequence continues at coordinate 177,481 of CAVRVG010000002.1, forward strand.
GCCGATCCCACCGACGACGTCGGCGGAATCGACGCGGCCGCGAAGACCGCAATCCTGGCGACGGTGGCGTTTGGCTCGCGCATACCGCTCGAGTGGGTCGAGGTCGAGGGGATCGAGGGAGTAACGGAGCAGCACGTCACCGCGGCGCGCGCGCTCGACATGCACATCAAGCTCCTCGGTCGCGCGACCCTCGCGGACGGCCGGGTCGACGTGCGGGTCGGCCCTGCCTTCGTCGACGCCCGCCACCCTCTCGCGGCGGTCGAGGGGGCGTTCAACGCTGTGATGCTCCAGGGCGATGCGATCCGCGAGATCACGCTCGAGGGGCCCGGTGCCGGCGGGATCGAGACCGCCTCGGCCGTCGTTGCCGACATGGTCTCGGTGGTCGGGACGACCGGTACGGGCTTCCTGCAGAACGATCCCGTCTGGCGCGAGCTCGAGCGGATGGCGCCCGGTGACCTGTCGTCTCACTGGTACCTGCGGCTCGAGGTCGAGGATCGCACCGGCGTGTTGGCGCGGATCGCCCATGAGCTCGCCGTCCACGAGGTCTCGGTGGCCCGGCTGGTCCAGCAGCCCGGCGAGAACTACGCGGTGCTGCACGTGGTCACCCACGAGGCCACGGCCGGCAGCGTCGCGGCCGCGCTGGCGACGATCAAGGCCCTGCCGGAGTCGCGTGGTGAGGCCAGCGCCCTCCCCGTCGTCTCGGATCGCGGGGTCGAGGAGCTCGGATGGGCGTAGGGGCACAGTCGCCTGAGGCGTCTGTGCCTCGTGGGGGCATCGAATGACGGTCGCCTTGATCGACCGCTTCCGGGACAGGCTCCCTGTGAGCTCGGCGACTCCTGTCATCTCGCTCGGCGAGGGGTCGACGCCGCTGCTGCGAGCGCCGCGCCTCGGTGAGCTCCTCGGAGTGCGCGAGTTGTGGCTCAAGTGGGAGGCATCGAACCCGACCGGCTCCTACAAGGACAGGGGGATGACCGTCGCCGTCTCGAAGGCGGTCGAAGGAGGAGCGGACGCGATCATCTGCGCGTCGACGGGCAACACCTCGGCCTCCGCGGCCGCCTATGCCGCGAGGGCAGGAATTGCTGCGGTGGTGTTGTGCCCCGCCGGTGCGGTTGCAGGCCCGAAGGTGGCGCAGAGCCGCATGTTCGGCGCAACGATGCTCGAGGTGCGGGGCAGCTTCGACGAAGCCCTGGCCTCCGCGCGGGAGCTCGCGCGGCGCGGGACGCATGTGCTCGTCAACTCCGTCAACCCCCACCGGAGAGAAGGGCAGAAGACGGCGGTCTTCGAGATCGTCGAGGAGCTCGGAGCCACTCCCGATGCCTTCGTCGTGCCCTACGGCGGCGGCGGAAACACCTCGGCCTACAGGCAGGCGCTCACCGAATCGGGCCTCGAGGGCACCATCGTGTCCGTCGAGGCGGCAGACCGGGCGCACACGCTTGCGACCGCGATCCGGATTGGCGCGCCCGCCCACGCAGAGGCCGTCGCTGCCAGCGGAGCTCACATCGTCACCGCAAGCGACGAGGAGATCGTCGAGGTCTGGCAGCTCCTTGCGCGAACCGAGGGCCTCTTCTGTGAGCCTTCCTCGGCCGCAGGGCTCGTCGCGCTGCGCCGGGGCGTCGTCGACGGCGAGCGCATCGTCGTCACGATCACCGGACACGGCCTCAAGGACACGGCCACCGCCGAGCGCTACGCGCCGGAGCCTGTCAGGTGCGATCCCGATCCCGACTCGATCCTCAGCGCGTCTGCTGCGCAGAAGCGCTAGAGAGTGGAGCCACGATGAAGGTTCGGGCACCCGCCACCTCTGCAAACCTCGGGCCGGGGTTCGATTGCGCGGCGGTTGCGTTCGAGCTCTGGAACGACCTCGAGGTGACCGACGGCGAGGGTGTCGTCGTCGAGGGTGAGGGAAAGGGCGAGCTCGCGGAGGACGCGACCAATCTCGCGTTGCGTGCCTACGCACTCCTCGCCGATCCGGCCGGGAAGCGGTTCGCGTTCACCAACCGGATCCCACTCGAGCGGGGCCTCGGGTCGTCAGCGGCCGCGATCGCGCTGGGGTTGGCGGCGGCGGCGCCGACTGCGACGCTCGGCCAGCTCCTCGCCGAAGGGTTGCGCCTCGAGGATCACGCCGACAATCTTGCTGCCGCGCTCGCGGGTGGGGTCACGCTCGCCTGGGACGCGCAGGCTCGGCGCATTGCAGACTCCCTCCCTCTCGCCGCCGTTGCCGTCGTCCCGCGCGAGCGCGTGTCGACCGCCGCCTCCCGGAGCACGTTGCCGGTGGTGGTGCCCCATGAGGACGCGGCCGCGACCGCCGGGAGGGCTGCGTTGCTTGGTGCATCGGTGGCGCTGGGAGACGCCGAGCTGTTTGCGCACGCCCTCGACGATCGGCTCCACGAGCCTCATCGCCCCTCGGTTGTGCTCGACGCCGTCCGGGAGCTGCTCCCAGCGGGCGCCCGCGGCGCCACGCTCTCGGGCTCCGGCCCGACGGTGATCGTCTGGGCAGCCGACCCGGCCGCGTGTCGGGCCGAGCTGCAGGTGCGGTTTCCCGAGCACGATGTCCTCGCGCTCCGCGTGGCGCAGCGGGGCGCGCTGTGAGCACGGTCATCGTCGACTGCCGACCGCGGACGGCATATGTCAGTGGGCATCTGCCGGGCTCGGTGCATCTCGACCCCGAGGCTGCGCTCAGCGCACCGGGATCTGATCCGGCGATCGGCGGGCGTCACCCTCTTCCGACGCCTGAGACGCTGGAGCAGGTCTTCCGCGGGGCAGGCGTCGAAAACGAGAGCTTCGTCCTCGCTTGCGACGACGGCAGCGGCTGGGCCGCACGGTGCTGGTGGCTCCTGCGTCACGTCGGTCACGATCGGGCAGGGACGTTCGACGTCAGCGGCTACAGGGGACTGCTCGAAACGGGCGAGGTCGACGTCGAGCCATCCACGTTCGTGGGCGTTCCCCGTGACGACGACACGATCGCCGCCGAGGAGATCCTTGCGCGCCTCGACGACCCCTCCCTCGTGCTCCTCGACGCGCGCGCCCCTGAGCGCTGGCGCGGTGAGACGGAGCCGCTCGATCCGGTCGCGGGCCGGATCCCGGGGGCTCTCAACGCGCCGTTCACGGAGCCTCTCCCAGCGGGGACGACGGCGGCCCGCGACCTCGCCGTGTATTGCGGGTCCGGCGTCACCGCCGCTGTCGTCGTCCAGAGACTCGTGCTCGCAGGTCGCGAGGACGTCAGGATGTACCCAGGTTCGTTCAGCGAATGGTGCCGCCGCGAGGGACACCCGATCGAGAGGAGCACGTCGTCGTGAGCACGCCATACGACACGCCGTCCAACCCCGCGAAGCGTCACAGCGCCGCGATGACCGACGGGCCGGACCGCGCAGGCGCTCGCGCGATGCTCAAGGGCACCGGGTTCACCGACGAGGATCTTGCCAAGCCGATCGTCGGCGTCGGGACGACGTGGATCGAGACCATGCCGTGCAACCTGAACCAGCGCGACCTTGCCGTGCACGTCAAGCGAGGAGTCCGCGACGCCGGCGGGACACCGATGGAGTTCAACACCATCGCCGTCTCCGACGGCGTCTCCATGGGCACGTCGGGAATGCGCGCGTCGCTCGTCTCGCGCGAGGTGATCGCCGACTCGATCGAGCTCGTCGCCCGTGGCCACCTCTTCGACGGGCTCGTGTGCCTCGTCGCCTGTGACAAGACGAACCCCGGCGCGGCCATGGCGGTGGGTCGCCTCGACATCCCGTCGGTCGTCTACTACACCGGCTCGATCGCGCCCGGGCTCTACCGCGGGCGCGAGGTGTCGGTCGCCGACGTGTACGAGGGGATCGGCGCACACGCGGCCGGGAAGATCTCCGACGCCGACCTCCACGAGCTCGAGTCGGCCGCGTGCCCCGGCGCCGGGGCGTGCGGCGGCCAGTTCACGGCAAACACGATGTCGACCATCCTCGACTTCCTCGGGCTCACTCCGATCGGCGCGAACGGCATCCCTGCGATGCATCGCGACAAGGAAGAGGCTGCCTACGAGATCGGCAAGCTCGCGGTGCAGCTCGTCCGCGACAACGTGACCCCTCGCTCGGTGGTCACCAAGGAGTCGTTCGAGAACGCGGTCGCGTCGGTCGCCGCGACGGGAGGCTCGACGAACGGGGTGCTCCACCTCGTCGCAATCGCGCGAGACTTCGGGATCGACTTCACGATCGACGACTTCGAGCGGATCGCCGCAAAGACGCCGATCGTGGCGGACATGAAGCCGTGGGGCCGCTGGCACGCGAACGACATGTATCGCGCCGGTGGCATCCCGCTCGTCGCCCGGGAGCTGAAGAAGGGCGGGTTCCTCCACGAGAGCGCCCGCTGTGTCGACGGCCGCACGCTCGGGGAGGTCGCGGACAGCGCGGTCGAGACCGAGGGCCAGCAGGTCGTCGTTCCGATCGAGACACCGCTCAAGCCCCGCGGCGGCGTGGCGGTGCTGTACGGCAACCTCGCGCCCGAGGGCTGCGTGGTCAAGCTCGCCGGCCATGAGCGGACGCTCCACCGTGGGCCGGCACGGGTCTTCGACTCGGAGGAGGAGACGTTCGCGGCGGTCAAGGCGGGCAAGGTCGTCGAAGGCGACATCGTCGTGATCCGCTACGAAGGCCCGCACGGTGGCCCCGGGATGCGCGAGATGCTCCACGTCACCGCAGCGATCGTCGGCGAGGGGCTCTCGGAGTCGGTGGCGCTCATCACCGACGGTCGCTTCTCCGGCGCGACCCACGGGTTCATGGTGGGGCACATCTCGCCCGAGGCCTCGAAGGGCGGGCCGCTCGCCGCGCTCCGCGAAGGCGACACGGTCGTGATCGACGTCGAGAACGGCGTCGTCGACGTCGAGCTCACCGACGAGCAGATCGCGGCGCGTCTCACCGACTGGAGCGAGCCCGAGCCTCGCTACCGCCGCGGTGTGCTCGCGAACTACGCCACCCTCGTCTCGTCGGCGTCGATCGGGGCGGTGACGCTCTCGCGATTCGAGTCCGCCTGACTCGAGCACGCCTCGCGTTGAGCGCGTCTCGAGCTGAAAAAGGTGAGCCGTGGGTAGGCGACCGCTAGCCTATGTGAGGTGAAGTTTTCGGTCGGTGACGTCGTTGTGTATGGCACCCACGGGGTCGGGCGTGTCGTTGCGCGCCGAAGTGACACCGTTCTCGGCAAGGCGCACGACATGGTCGTGCTCGAGCTCGAGGACGAGCTCACGGTGACCCTGACCGTCGACCGGGCGCGCGAGCAGCTGAGGCCGCTGGCGAGCAACGCCGACCTCAACAAGGTTCGCGCCGCGCTCCGTGAGGAGCGTGAGCTCAGCACTGACCCGTGGCTCACCCGGAAGCGAGACACCGTCGCGAAGCTCACGGCTGGTAGCTCTCTCGCACTGGCCGAGATCGTGCGTGACGGCGCGCAGCGCGAGAACGCGTTACGCGCGCGAAAGAAGCCGGCGCAGCTCTCCCCCGGTGAGAAGGAGCTCTACCTGCGAGCCTGGCAGCTGCTTGCCGACGAGATTGCGCGGGCACGTGACTTCGGGCACGCCGAAGCCGAGGCCTGGATCAACGAGCAGCTCGGCCGGACCTCGTAGCGCTACGAACGTCCGCGGTCGCCGCCGCCCGACCTGGGCCGGGTCGCCGGAGCGTCATTCGGGCCGACATACGGGAGCAAAGCCATCTCCCTTGCACGCTTGATCGCCACTGCAACCTGGCGTTGATGCCGGCGGCAGGCGCCGGTGATCTTGGGTGAGCGAATCCTGCCGCGGTCGGAAACGTAGCGTCGCAGCTTGTCGACTTCCTTGTAGTCCACCTCGGCGACCTTGTCCTTGCAGAGGAAGCACGACTTCCGCCGCGCCGGCCCGAACCCGGGACGCGTCCGTGCGGTGGGTCGGTCGGAGTTGCTCTTTCCCCTCTTTCCCTTCGCTGCCATCAATGATCCTCTCTGTAAAACGTGTTCCGTAAGAACAATCCGGGCGAGACTGCGGAGCGCTTCGCGCTTCGACCTACACGCGCTCCTCGATCCGCATCAGACCGAGGGTGACAATCGTCCGATTCCGCGCAAATGCGTGGTGGCCAGCCTGCACAAGGTACTGGTCTCCGGCCTCAACCATACGGCAATAGACGTAGAGCGGCACCCTGACGGTGCGCTCGCACTCGGCGTTCATGCACTCACAGGCGAACTCGACGAGACCCTGGTTGTCGCCGGCAGGCGCACGTCCGGCGAGCTTCTCGTTCGCGGTTCGGCGGGAGACGCGGTGAACGCCGCCCTCGTCGAGAGGCTCGGCGGCGAGCACTGCCTTACCGGCCACGATGCGTCCTCGTTACTCCTTGTCGACTCTGCTCGGCGTCCACAGGCACTCCTTCTTCGGGTCGCACACGTGGCGCGCCGTCCACAGACAATGGGCCCGAGCAACCGGCCGCAGGCGGACAAGACGCGCGCCTGACGGGATCGTGAAGGTGCAGCGCGCACCGTCGGCACTCGTCCCTTGGCCTGACAGTCTACTCGGACCCGGAACGATCCGACGAAATCGGTCGAAGGCACTGAGCCGCAGTTTGCGCGGCGATCGTCGTGCGCCGGTCGGAGAATCGCGACACGTCCCTTCAAGAATGGCTAGAATGGCAACACGGCAGCGGGATTCGTCTCGCTCCGCATCAAGAGAGGCTGAGGGACCGGCCCTGTGACGCCTCGGCAACCGGCTCGGATGAGCGCGGTGCCAATCCCGGACGGATGTCGAGCAAATCGAAGGAGGACGATCCCATGCCAGCCGTTTCACATTCCTGTTTGGCTCTCGCTTGTCGAATCTGCGCCACCGAGCACCCGCTCGAGGCGAACGGCACCTGCACGAAATGCTTCGGCCCTCTCGACCCGGTCTATGACTGGGAGCTCCTGCGGAAGACCGTTACCCGCGAGCGGATCGCGGCAGGGCCACTGTCGATCTGGCGCTATGCAGATCTCCTTCCCGTCTCCGCTCCTGCGGAGGCTCGGCTCGCGCCGGGATTCACACCGCTGGCCCCGGCGCCGCGACTCGCCGAGGAGCTAGGCGTCCGCGAGCTCTGGCTCAAGCTGGATACCGCCAACCCGACGCATTCGTTCAAGGATCGCGTCGTCGCCGTTGCGGCACGCAAGGCACAGGAGCTCGGGTTCGGCACCCTGTCGTGCTCGTCAACGGGAAACCTCGCAGGTGCGGTCGCAGCGCGCGCTGCCGCGGAGGGACTCGAGGCAGCGGTCTTCGTCCCCGCCGACCTCGAGCCCGAGAAGCTCTCTGCAGCTGCCGTGTACGGGGCGCGGTTGTACGCGGTCGACGGAAACTACGACCACTGTTCACGTCTCTCCGTGGAGCTGTCGTTCGAGTTGCCTTGGGGATTTGTGAACGTGAACCTGCGCTCGTACTACGCTGAGGGATCCAAGACGCTCGCCTATGAGATCGCCGAGCAGCTCGGATGGGAGGCGCCGGACGTGATCGCTGCGCCGATCGCTTCTGGTGCGCTGTACCACAAGGTCGGCTGTGGCTTTGCCGATCTCAATGCGCTCGGCCTGCTGGACGGGGACAGCCCGCGACTGGTTGGCGGCCAGGCCGAAGGCTGCAGCCCGGTTGCCACCGCATTCCGTGAGCGGGCAGTGGTCAAGCCGGTTCGGCCGGAGACAGTCGCCAGATCGCTGGCGATCGGCAACCCCGCCGACGGCGATTTTGCCGTCGCGACCGCGCGGGAAACCGGTGGCTCGATTCACGCGGTCGCGGAAGAGGCAGTCGGCGAGAACATGGCGCTGCTTGCCGCGACCACCGGCGTGTTCGGTGAGACAGCCGCGGGAGTGACGCTCGGCGCCCTTCGCGCGGCGATCGCTGCCGGCGAGGTCGGATCTCGGGATCGCGTCGTGCTGCTCGTCACAGGCGACGGCCTCAAGACACCGCAACCGGTGGCCCACACCTTCAATCCGGTGCACATCGCGGCGGATGCCGACGCGTTCCTCGACGAGGTGCTCGTCGCGTAGATACGCAGGCGACACGACGTCGTGTCTTGGTGAAGAGGTCTCTCCGTAGAATCGGAGGAGATGCCCAAGACACTCTTCGACAAGGTGTGGGATGCGCACGTCGTCCGCGAGGAGCCGGGTGAGCCTGCCCTGCTGTACGTCGACCTCCACCTCGTCCATGAGGTGACCTCGCCGCAGGCCTTCGAAGGGCTCAGGCTTGCGGGACGCCAGGTACGTCGTCCGGAGCTGACGGTCGCCACGATGGATCACAACGTGCCGACGACGGATGGGCCGATCGAGGACGAGATGGCGCGCGCGCAGCTCGACGCTCTGCGGACGAATTGCGCCGAGTTCGATGTCGAGCTCCACGCCACGGGCTCGGGCAGCGAAGGCATCGTCCACGTCATCGGGCCGGAGCTCGGGCTGACGCAGCCCGGGATGACGATCGTCTGCGGCGACTCGCACACCTCGACGCATGGGGCGTTCGGCGCTCTCGCCTTCGGGATCGGGACGTCAGAGGTCGAGCACGTCCTGGCAACCCAGACGCTCCCCCAGCGTCGCCCGAGAACGATGCAGGTCGAGTTCGTCGGAGAGCGCCCGCCGGGTGTCACCGCGAAGGACATGATCCTCGGCGCCATCGGCCAGCTCGGCACCGCCGGTGGAGTCGGCCACGTCGTCGAGTACACCGGGGCGGCCGTGCGCGAGCTCTCGATGGAGGGCCGGATGACGATGTGCAACATGTCGATCGAGTGGGGCGCCAAGGCGGGGCTGATCGCGCCGGACGAGACGACGTTCGCCTACCTCGAGGGCCGGCGGCGTGCGCCTGAGGGCGAAGCGTGGGATGCGGCCGTCGAGCAGTGGCGCAGGTTGCCTTCGGACGGAGAGGCCGAGTACGACGTGAGCCACGTCGTCGATGTCGAGGCGCTCGTTCCGCAGGTGACCTGGGGGACGAATCCCGGGATGGTCGCTCCGATCACGGGTGTGGTCCCGCGACCCGAGGACTTCGAGGACGCCGATGATCGGATCGCGGCCGAGCGGGCGCTGGTGTACATGGGCTTGCGGGCCGGCACCCCGATCACCGAGATTCGCGTCGACCGCGTGTTCGTCGGCTCCTGCACCAACTCGAGGATCGAGGATCTCCGCGCTGCGGCTGCGATCGTCCAGGGTCGCCATGTCGCCGACAATGTGACTGCGCTCGTCGTTCCGGGCTCGGCCAAGGTGCGCGCACAGGCGGAGACGGAAGGGCTCGACTCGATCTTCCGCGAAGCGGGGTTCGAATGGCGTCGCGCAGGCTGCTCGATGTGTCTCGGGATGAACCCTGACATCCTTGCTCCGGGCGAGCGCTGCGCCTCGACGTCGAACCGCAACTTCGAGGGCCGCCAGGGCCGTGACGGACGGACGCATCTCGTGAGCCCCGAGATGGCCGTCGCAGCTGCGATCGCCGGTCACTTCGTCGACGTGCGAGACCTGTAGATGATTGATTCCAGATTCCCGCACCGCCGGATGAGCGCCTGCACACGGCGCATCGCGGCCGTCTCAGTCGACACCAAGGCTTCACTACCAGCCTTCCCGTCGACCGAGCCGACCACGCTGCTTGGTGCAGACACTCCCCGACAGCACGCCAATCCGAAACCAACCACCTGCCAGTGAAGCCCTTCACCGCTCTTACGGGCCGGGTCTGCGTTCTCGACCGGCCGGACGTCGACACGGATCAGATCATCCCGAAGCAGTTCCTGAAGCGCATCGGGCGCACCGGGTACGGAGAGTTCCTGTTCAACGACTGGCGCTACGACGAGGACGGCGCCCCGCGGGAGGGATTCGAGCTGAACCGACCCGAGTTTGCGGGGGCGAAGGTGCTGCTCGCCGGTCGGAACTTCGGTTGCGGGTCATCGCGTGAGCACGCCGCCTGGGCGCTCACGGACTGGGGGATCCAGGTCGTGATCGCCCCTTCGTTCGGCGACATCTTCCGTACCAACGGCGGGAACAACGGGATGGTCGTCATTGCGCTCCCCGACGACGAGGTCAAGCGGCTGATGGAATCGGTCGACCTCGACACCGGCTCGGAGATGAGCGTCGACCTCGAACGGAGGATTATCGTCGCCCCCGACGGGCGAGAGATTCCGTTCGAGATCGACGAGTCAACCCGGCATCGGCTGCTCCACGGTCTCGACGACATCGCGCTGACGCTGGAGCACGAAGCCGACATTGCTGCCTTCGAAGCCCGGCAGGCCTCGTGACGATCGCTGTTCTCCCCGGTGACGGGATCGGGCCGGAGGTAGCGGCCCAGGCGGTGCGTGTCCTCGACTCGCTCGGGCTCGCGCATACCACGCACGCGTTTGGCGGGAACGCGATCCTTGCGCAGGGCACCCCTCTCCCCGACGAGACGCTCGCGGCGTGCCGCGAGGCAGACGCCGTCCTTCTCGGGGCGGTGGGACTGCCCGAGCTCGAGGGCAAGCCGATCCGCCCGGAGCAGGGTCTTCTCGGGCTCCGCAGGGAGCTCGATGTCTACGCCAATCTCCGTCCGGCGCGGTCGGAAGGCATCGACATGCTCATCGTGCGGGAGCTCGTCGGGGGCCTCTACTTCGGTGCAAAGGGCGAGCGCGAGGACGGCACCTGGTTCGACACGTGTGAATACACCCGACCTCAGGTCGAACGGATCGCGAGGATCGCATTCGAGATCGCGAAGGAGAAAGGGGGGCGGCTGACGTCCGTCGACAAGGTAAACGTGATGCACACCTCGCGCCTCTGGCGGGACGTCGTCAGCACGATGGGGGCAGCGGAGTACCCCCAGGTGCAGCTCGATCATGCGCTCGTCGACTCGTTCGCGATGACGATCGTGACCGCACCTGAGTCGATCGACATCGTCGTCACCGAGAACACGTTCGGCGACATCCTCTCGGATGTCGCTGCGGCGGTCACCGGTGGTCTGGGCCTTGCCGCGTCGGCCTCGATCGGGGACGGTGGGCCTGGGATCTTCGAGCCGGTGCACGGCTCTGCACCGGCGATCGCAGGTCAGGGCATCGCGAACCCGGCGGCGATGCTGCGCTCCGTCGCCCTGTTGCTGCGACATGGCCTCGGCCGTGACGACGACGCGAACGCGCTCGAACGAGCTATCGATCAGGCGCTCGTGGTGGCCCCGACTCCCGACCTCGGTGGCGACTCTACGACCACCGAGCTTGGTGACGCCGTGTTGCATGCGCTGGGCGTTTGACCTACCGTACGTCGCGCATGGAGACGACGCCCCTCATGTTCTTTGCGTTCTCCTTCGCCTTTCGGCGCTAGCCGGCGCACCTCGCTCCCACCGCGTGCCGGCTAGCTGATTCCAGGTGGAACTCTTCTCCGAAAGGCCTGCATGACTCCCGACGACAACACCGTTGCCTACCCCGGTCGCGAGGGCGCCCACACCGCCGCTGCGTGCGATCGACTCTTTCCCGCCGCGCGCCTCATCTCGCACCCGAACTTCAGCGAGGTCGTGGAGGCAGTGATCAGCCGTGAGTGCACGTACGGCGTATTGCCGATCGAAAGCTCGCTTGCAGGGCCCGTCAACGAGACACACGACTTGCTGTACGACTCGCCGCTCTCGATCGTGGCCGAGGCGATCCTTCCGATCCGGCACTGCCTCGTCGGGATCCGCGGCTCCCGGCTCGAGGACGTCCGGGAGATTCGCTCTCACCCGATGGCGCTCGATCAGTGTCGAGGGCTTCTCGCGCGACTGTCGGGCGCAACCGCGACGGTCGCGCCGATGACGGATTCGGCGGCCGCGAGCGTCGCCGAGCTCGCAGATCCGGGCATCGCCGCAATCGCCAGCGCCCGCGCGGCCCGGCTGCACTCCCTCGAGGTGCTCGAGGACGACATCGGAGATCACGCCGCCTACACCCGGTTCGCCGCGCTGGCGCCCTACACGCGACTGGATCGACGCCACGGTGAATGGCGTACCGCGCTGACGTTCGAGACCCACCACAAGCCGGGGGCTCTTCACTCGGCAATCGAGCCGCTCGCGCGACGGGCGATCGACATGGTCCAGCTCGTCTCTCGGCCCATTCCGACCCGACCGTTCGACTATCGCTTCGATTGCGTGCTCGGTGGGCACCCCCTCGACGAAGACGTCGCCGCGGCGCTCGCCGACATGCGCGCCGAGACTGCCCGCCTTCGCGTGATCGGCTCGTACCGAGCCGATCGCGAGGAAGGCTGGGAGACGGTCGCGGCGTGACCGGTGCCGTAATCTCCCCAAGATGACGACAACCCCGCTTCCGGGTGCCGCGCTCGCAACGTCCGTCGACGGGCGCGTGTTCAGCTACGCCGTGTCGATCGACCTCCTTGACGTCAGGACAGGCGGCTACGTGGTTCTCGAGCCGGCTTCAGGCCGGCGGCTTGGCCAGGTCATCGAGATCGCCCCGGCCGGAGGCTCGGCGGGCGGGGCGGTGGCACGCGTCGACGGTCGCGTCCTCGCGGGTCCCGACGAGCCCTTTCACGATGCCCCGCCCCGAGCCGCGACGTCCTCGGAGATCGCCTCGTGGCTCGACTCGGTGAGGCCCTCGCGTGCGTCGCTCACGGTTGGCGCCCTCACGGGTGCCGAGGACGTCCCGCTGACGCTCGATGCCGGGGCGTTCGATCGTCACACGTTTCTGTGCGGTCAGTCGGGCTCGGGAAAGACGTACGCGCTCGGGACGATCCTCGAGCGCCTTCTGGTCGAGACGTCGCTGCGGATCGTGATCCTCGATCCCAACTCGGACTTCGTGCGCCTCAACGAGCTACGCGACGACGCGCCGGCTTCCGAGAAGGCCCGCTATGACGCCGCCACGGACGACGTGACCATCCGTCGCGCCGGTGACGCGGGCGCCGACAGGCTTCATGTCCGGTTCCGCGACTTCGACACCACCGAGCAGGCCGCTGTCCTGCGCCTGGACCCAATCGCGGATCGTGACGAGTATGCGGCACTCGCCGAGGCGCTCGAGAGCCCTGACCTGGCCGCGCTGGGCAGCGTCAAGGACTCGATCGACCGGCTGTGGGCGCATCCCGATCCGCTTCACTCCCTCGGGGTCAGAGCCCGAAACCTCGGTGTCGACGATTGGCAGGTGTGGTCGGCAGGGGATGCGGGCTCGCTCGGGGAGCTCGTCGAGCCAGGCGGCCCTCGCTGCGTGGTCGTCGATCTCGGATCGCTCGCGACCCACGACGAGCAGGCAGTCGCGGCCGAAGCGGTGCTCGCTGCGCTCTGGCGGCGAAGGGCGGCGCGAGAGCCGATCCTGATCGTGATCGACGAGGCGCACAACGTGTGCCCTCAGGCGGCGGACAATCCGCTTACCGCGCTCGCGACCGAGCACGCGGTTCGGATCGCCGGAGAAGGAAGAAAGTTCGGGCTGGTATTGCTCGTTGCCACACAGCGGCCCCAGAAGGTGCACGAGAACGTCCTCTCCCAGTGCGACAACCTGGTGCTCATGCGCATGAACTCCCGCGCCGATCTGGGCACCTTGTCGGGCGTCTTCTCCTTCGTGCCGCAGCCACTTCTTGCGCTTGCGACGGATTTCGCCCAGGGGGAGGCGGTGCTCGCCGGCAAGCTCGTTCCCAGCCCCACGCTCGGGCGATTTGGCCCCCGCTGGTCGGTCGAGGGCGGCGCAGACGTCGCGGCGGACTGGGCGAAGCCGCGCTGACGAGCTCGCTCTCTACGCGGCCTCGGTTGCGAGGCGACGGACGCCGCCGGAGTCGTCGAGCATGGGAAGGTAGGCACGCCACGTATCGGGGACGCGTTGCATCGACAACCGGATGAAGAGCACAGGTGCCGGGGGGCGGGGTGGGTGCGGCAGGCTCATGCGGATCTCATGCAGCAACCTGTCGCCCTTGCGGAGGTTGCAGGGCGCGCACGCGGTGACGACGTTCTCCCACACGGAGTTACCGCCTCGTGAGCGGGGGATGACGTGATCGAGCGTGAGCCGCCCGCCGCCGGTCCCGCAGTACACGCACTTCCAGCCGTCGCGTGCGAAGAGCGCCCGGCGGGAGATTCGCCGCTTCACTGCCTTCGGAACGCGGACGTAGTTGACGAGGCGGATCACGTGCGGCCGGACGTAGGTGTTCGTCGCGGTCCGGAGCGGCTCGTCGTACTTCTCCAGCACCTCGGCCCGTCCCTTGCCCACGAGCACGTAGGCCCGGCGTACCGAGCACACGTTCAACGGCTCGTAGCTGGCGTTCAGGACGAGTACCTGGTGCACTAAACGCGAGCGTAGCAGGCATTTCTGCCAGAGGCAGAGCCGCGCTATCGCGCCATTGCGCGCTCGACCGCCTCCGCTTCCTCGGGTGAAAGCGCGGCCGACGGCGTCCCTCGGTCGAGTTCCTTGACGTAGACGCGTGCGTAGTCGCGACCCTGGATCGCGGTGACGACTGTGCCGGTACGCGTCGTGTCGAGAAACGCGAAGGACGCCGACTGCTGTCCGCCCGAATCCTCGTACGCGTCGTAGCGGACGACCGCCATGTTGGTGACGGACGAGTCGACGCGTCGGTCGACCCGGGTCAGCCCGCTGGCCACCTCGTCGACGGCCCCGTGGAGATCGTCGATCCGACCCTGTAGCGCGACCGCGAAATCGACGACGTCGGTCGCAGATCCGGCGAGGATCACCTGCTGGTGGCGGCGGAGCGCGCCGAGCCGGCGCCAGACGAGAATGAACGCGGTGCCGCTCAGGCCGGCGACAACGCCCGCCGCGATGGCAACGGCAAGCTCGGGGCTCACGGCGTGAGCGTGAAGACGACCGGGTACTCCGCCGAGTTGTTGTCGGTCTTCGTCTCACCGGCGACGGGCTTGACGCTCACCTGCACGGTCGTCCCCTCGCCGAACGGGATGTCGGGGAAGTCGGTGAAGGCGACCACTTTCGTCTCGCCCGGATCGATCAGATCGATCGTCGCCGTCTTGACGATCGGGTTCGGCTGCTTCGGGATCGTCAGGGTGACCTCGACCTGAACCTCCTGCTCGCCGCCCGAGTTCGTCACTCCGACTTCGAAACCGAGATCAGTCGACACGGTGAGAGTCGTCTCGGTCTGCGTCGACAGCTGTGTGTTGGAGGGAGTCGCCTTGGTGTAGGCGAGCATGTTCCCGTGGATTCCGCTCGGCGTGCCACCCGTGGAGGCGCCGTGGATGCGCTGCCAGATGGCGCTCATCGAGCGTGCCGAGTAGAGGTCGACGTTCTCGACGAAGACGGAGGCGGGGGCAGTGACGTCGGCGTTCTCCTTCTTGGCCTCGGCGGCGAAGGCTTTCTGGAAGAGGTCCTGCCAGACGACGTCGCTCGCCTCGAGCCGTTGTCCTTGCGTCGCAAGCAACTGACCGGCTGCGGTCTGGTCCTTTCCGTCCTTCGTGTCGACGAACGCCTGGAGCATTCCCTGCAACCCGCTTACCCTGAACTGAAGCGCCTCGATCGCATGCAGATGCGCCGGGGTGAGTGGGCCTGGTGGGTCGAGCTCGCGAGCGCGCTGCACGTCGAGTTGCTGTCGCTGGATCAGCCCTGCGAGCTTGGTCTCCAGCTCCGCCTGCTCGAGCCCCGGCGTCGTCAAGGTCGTGGCCAGGTCCTGTCCGATCTTCGCCGAATCGCCCCCCACCGCCGCGATCTCGGTGCTGTAGGTCCCGTAGGTGGTCTGCGCGTCGTCGCCGGCGCAGCCCTGCGCCCAGACGGCCAGAAGCACGACCAGCGCGATCGCGAACACCACGAGACCGACAAGGCGAAGAAGAGGTGTCAGTCCGTGGGGTGCGCCGAACTGCGGCCCTCTGGGGCCGCGACCGCCGCCGCCTCCGCCTCCTCCTTCGCGCGGGACCTGGGGTTGACCGCCACGCGGCGGCGCCGGGTTGTCCCGGGTCGCTTCATCGACAAAGTCGAAGTCGAGGATGTCGTCGTCGTGGACGCCCATATGTCTCTGTAGCCCGGTGTCTTTCGCTGCTGAACTCGTGCGTGGAAACGCGCACGTGGTGCTGTGGGGCGAGTTTACGGGAGATTTCGGAGGTCAGGCGTTCGATGGGTGACTGCATCACGGAACGCGAACAAAGCCGGATCGTGCGCGACTCACCCTGACGTGCCCCTGCCGCGGAGCTTGCCGGCCCGACCGGCACCGGTTGACGACGAGGCCAGGGAGGACGTGGGCAGGCGCCCGTGACGCTTGCTCTCCGTCGACGCCAGCACAATGGTCACTCCGGCTCCCAGGCGACAGCCGTGATCGCTGGGAGCTCCGGGTCGAGTGCGCGCCAGAAGAGCCCGCCGTTCCGGGAGACGTACAGGCGTGAGGTCGAGGCGAAGACGAGGAGGTCGGGATCATCCGGGTCGATGTCGACGTCGACCCCGGCAGGGAGACCCCCACCGAGCTCACGCCACGTCGTGCCGGCATCGTCGGACACGACGAGCGGCGGCCTGCGCCTGAGCACGGCGACGACCCGTGAGCCTGTGTGTGCGGAGGACACCAACAGCGGCAGCGACGGCGCCACGGTGTCGCGGACGGGCATGACGTCCTCCTCGGGCAGCTCGAAATGCCCGCTTTCCGTGTCGACGCGGACCACGCCGAGTGCCGTCGAGACGAGAACGTGCGTCATCGCGCGATGATCGTCGAGACGAACTCACTCGCAGCGAGACCCGCCGTGTGGGGGGCTTCGCCCGCAAGCCTGGCAACCGCGTAGGCCATGAGAAACGAGTCGCCTGCGCCGGTTGGATCGACCGGCCCGTCGATAGGTACCGCGGGAACATGGCTGGTGTGGTCGCCCGAGATGATCACCGCCCCCTGCGAGCCGAGTGTCAGCACGACTTCGGGGACGCCGAGGCTACGCAACGAGACTTCGTCCATCCCTCCGCAGAGCTGGAGCGCCTCCTCGTCGTTCAGCTTCAGAGCGGTGATGTGCTCGAATACGCGGCGGTCGACGGTGCCGTCGGAGACGAGCGGGCCGATCGTGCCACGGCGAACGAGGCCCTGCGCGTCGACGACCAGCCGGTGACCACGAGCCGTGAGCGCGGCGAGCGTCTCGAGCGGGAAGTCCTCGCGGGTGAGCGCGCCGACGACCAGCCACTCCGCGCCGTCTACGGCGTCGGCGAGCCACCCCGTCGCGTCGGCCGGCGTCCACGGGTCACCGAGCTCCTCGAGCCGCATCACCCGATTGTCGCCCTCGTAGTGAAACGCGAACCGCGTGGTTCCCTCCGCGGCCTGCCAGACGACCGGGAAGCCAAGCGCTTCGAGCGGAGGGACGAGCTGCTCGCGGTCGCTCTCGGACGAGCGGCACACCAGCACGACGCCGATGTCCGGGGCCAGCGTCTTCAGCGCGTGCGAGCAGTACCAGACAGCGCCACCCGGCCGCTCCGGCGCACCAGCGACGACATCGAGCACGAGGTTCCCCACGATCGCCGCGCGCAGCATGGGGCGATGCTATTCCAACTCGTGCCGGCGTCAGCCGCGGAGGGCGGGAGCGGCCGTGCCGCGGCGCGCGAATGCGACCACGAGCGTGCCGAGCACGAACGAGACGCCGAAGCTCGGGAGCGTTGCGCCAATGCTCCATGCCGGTGGATCGAGACGCTGGACCTGTGCGACCCACCAGCCAGGCCCCGTCGGCGACAGCCACTGATAGGTCACAAAGCCCGGCGAGCCATGCTCCGAGCGCTCCCGCGCGGAGGTCCGGCGCGGCGAAGATGTCGTCCCGGGTGTACACCCGCCCCACGAGCAGCCAGTCGGCGAGGAGCACCGCAAAGAGCGGGACGAAGAACGAGCCGAGAAGGAACAGGAACGCCTGGTAGGAGACCAGGTCTATGGTGAGCGCCCCGAGAGTCCCGAGCGCGGTGGTGGCGACGACGAGCGCGCGTAGTGGGACGGAGGGGAGGACGTTCTGAAGCGAGACGGCTCCCGAGTACGCGTTCGCGAATGCCTCGTCCGTCTCGGCGATCGTCAGCGCGAGAAGCGCGACGAGCGCAGCCGCGCCGCCGGCGGCAACCGCTGCCGGCAGCCCTGCGGGGTCGCCGATGTCACGGGTGAAGAACATCGTTGCGCCGAGCCCGAGGAGCAGAGCATCCGGAATGAAGTAGCCGATGCTCGTTCCCCAGAACGCCGCGCGCGGAGAGCGGGCGAACCGGGTGTAGTCAGGTGCGAGCGGGACCCATGAAACCGTGACCGCGACGACGAGATCGATCCCGACCCAGAGCGAGAGGCCACCCTCTCCCGATGCGTTCCAGGCATCCCCGACCCCGCCACCGCGGAGACCCCACCAGGTGAGATAGCCGACCGCCAGCGGCACGAGCCAGATCCCGACCCGTCGCAGGACACGCCGGGACACGCCCACCGGTCCCAGCAGCCCGAGGGCCAGAGCTGCACCTCCGAAGACGAGCGTCCAGGCCCACTTCGCCTCGAACCCGAACAACTCGTCTGACAGCGCCGAGGCCGCGGTGGCGATGACGATCAGCTCGAAGACCGTCCAGCCGAGGCACTGGACGACGTTGATCGCGGTGGGGAGGAACGACCCTCGCGCGCCGAGCGGTGCGCGCATCAGGGTCATGCCGGGCACGCCTGCCTTCGCACCGATCATGCCGGCCGTGCCGACCATCGCGTTGCCGATGACGCAGCCGACGACGATCGCGACGAACGCCTGCGGCAGTGAAAGCGCCGGCACGAGGATTGCTCCCGCAACGATCACGAGGAGTGACACGCCGAGGTTTCCCCACAGGAGACCGAGGTCGAACGCACTGAGCGTTCGAAGCCTGTCGGGAACCGGCTCGATCCCCCAGCTGGTCGACTCGTCACTCATGGTCGGCGGAGGGTAGCGCCACGGAGGCGAGGGCTGGAGCGGTCAGCCGGCGACTGCGACCGGTCGGAAGTCCGCGCTCGCTGCGATCGGCCGAGCCGACGCCTACGTCGAGAGCAGCTTGCGGAGCACGTAGGGCAGGATCCCGCCGTGGCGGAGATACTCGCGCTCGCGTGGCGTGTCGAGCCGCACTGTCGCGCGGAACTCGATCCCGTCCGCGCGAACGGTGACCTCGGTCGCCTCGCCGTTCTCGACCCCGTGGACCGAGAACTCCTCGCGTCCCGTGAGCCCGAGCGTCTCGCGGCTTTCGCCCGGTAGGAACTGGAGCGGCAGGATTCCCATCATCAGCAGGTTCGAGCGATGGATCCGCTCGTAGCTTTCGGCGATCGCGGCGCACACTCCGAGGAGCTTGGGGCCTTTTGCCGCCCAGTCGCGCGACGAGCCCGAGCCGTACTCCTTGCCGGCGAGCACGATGGTCGGCACCCCGTCTGCGAGGTAGCGCTCGGCGGCGGCAAAGATGGTCATCTCCTCACCCGAGGGAAGGTGCACCGTCCACGTTCCCTCCGACTCGGGCACGAGCTGGTTGCGGAGTCGGACGTTCGCGAAGGTTCCGCGAACCATCACCTCGTGGTTGCCGCGCCGTGAGCCGTAGGAGTTGAACGCGTTGCGCTCGATCCCGTGCTCGATGAGATAGTCACCCGCAGGGCTTGCTTCCTTGATCGAGCCCGCCGGTGAGATGTGGTCGGTCGTGACCGAGTCGCCGAGGGAGACGAGGCAGCGCGCTCCGAGGACGTCTCCGACGGCTCCAGGCTCGCGTTGCATTCCGGCGAAGTACGGCGGGTGTCGGACGTAGGTCGAGTCGGGCTCCCACGAGAAGAGCGCCCCATCGGGGACGGGAAGCTCGCGCCAGGCCGGGTCGCCGGTGTAGACGTCGGCGTACGTCGCGCTGAACATCTCGCGATCGATTGCGGAACCGACCACCTCCTGCACCTCGGCCGGCGTGGGCCAGATCTCGGAGAGGTACACGGGGTCTCCGTTCGCATCGTGCCCGAGCGGCTCTGTCGTCAGGTCGAGGTCCATCCGTCCGGCGAGCGCATAGGCAACGACCAACGGCGGCGACGCCAGGTAGTTCGCCTTCACCTCCGGATGGACGCGGGCCTCGAAGTTCCGGTTTCCGGAGAGGACCGCGCACGCGATGAGGTCGCCCTCGCTCACTGCCGCCGAGACCGCTGCCGGAAGTGGCCCGGAGTTGCCGATGCAGGTCGTGCAGCCGTAGCCGACCGTGTGGAATCCGAGCGCCTCGAGGAACGGCGTCAGGCCGGCGCGCTCGAAGTACTCCGTCACGACCTTCGATCCGGGAGCGAGGCTCGACTTGACCCAGGGCTTGCGGGAAAGGCCGCGCTCCACAGCCTTCTTGGCAAGCAGTCCGGCGCCGACCATCACGGCCGGGTTGGACGTGTTGGTGCAAGAGGTGATTGCAGCGATCACGACGGCGCCGTGACCGAGATGAACCGTCTCGCCGTCGATGTCGCAGGCGATGCCGTGAGGCACGTCTGCAACCGCTGCGGCGCCGACGGCGCCCACCCCAGTGGGGACGGCAGACCCGGGCTCGGTGTGGGCGGGTGGATCGCTCGCGGGGAAGCTCTCCGCAACCCCCTCGTCGAGGCCGTTGCCGTAGTCGACGCCGAAGCTCTGGAGGGCAGCGGCGAAGGACGCCTTGGCGTCGCGAAGCGCGATCCGGTCCTGTGGACGCCTGGGCCCGGCAAGGGACGGCTCGACATCGCCGAGGTCGAGCTCGACCACCTGGCTGTACGTCGCGGGCTCTGCAGGATCGTGCCAGAGCATGTTCTCCTTGCAGTACGCCTCGACGAGCGCGACGTTCTCGTCGCTGCGCCCGGTGAGACGGAGGTAGCGAAGCGTCTCGGCATCGACGGGGAAGAAGCCGCACGTCGCGCCGTACTCGGGCGACATGTTTCCGATCGTCGCGCGGTCGGCGATCGGGAGGCCGGCCAGGCCTTCGCCGAAGTACTCGACGAACTTCCCGACTACGCCGACTCCACGGAGGATCTCGGTGACCGTAAGCACGAGATCGGTGGCCGTCGCGCCGGCCGGCAGCTGTCCGTGCAACCGGAACCCGACGACCTGGGGAACGAGCATCGAGATCGCCTCACCGAGCATCGCGGCCTCGGCCTCGATCCCCCCGACACCCCAACCGAGCACGCCGAGGCCGTTCACCATCGTGGTGTGGGAGTCGGTGCCGACGAGCGTATCCGGGAACGCCTGGCCGTCGCGGCTCTCGACGACGCGGGCAAGAAACTCGAGGTTGACCTGGTGGCAGATCCCGGTGTTGGGCGGAACGACCTCGAGTGCGTCGAAGGCGCGCTGACCCCAGCGCAGGAAGGCGTACCGCTCGCGGTTTCGCTTGAACTCGAGCTCCGAGTTGTGGGTGATTGCAAGTCTCGTCGCGAAGTCGTCGACCTGCACGGAGTGATCGATCACGAGCTCGACCGGGATGAGTGGATCGATGCGCGCCGGATCGCCTCCAAAGGTCGCCATTGCCTCGCGCATCGCGGCGAGATCGACGATCGCGGGAACACCGGTGAAGTCCTGGAGCAGCACGCGCGCCGGTGCGAAGGTGATCTCCCGCGAGGGTGCTGCACCGGCAGCCCAGGTCGCGACTGCCTCGATATCCGCCTCGGTGACCGTGACGCCGTCCTCACGGCGCAACACGTTCTCGAGCAGGATACGAAGGGTGTACGGCAGTCGTGCGACGTCGAACCGACCCTGAAGCGCCTCGAGCCGGAACATCTCCCACGACTCACCTGCGACCTTCAGGGTCGAGCGGGCGCTGAAGGAGTCGGGGTGCGGCATGCGTCTCAAGTGTACGCCCCGTCAGCTGGTCGTCGTGGCAGCCGGGCATGCCGGATCGACCTATGATCGCCGGGATGCGTATCGGGCTGGTCGGCTGTGGCAAGTGGGGTCGGCACATCCTTCGCGACCTCCGTTCGCTCGGTTGCGTCGTCCCGGTGGTGCCCCAGAGCACGTCCTAGCGGCGGCGACCCAGGCCTCGTCCGAGTCGGCCGAGGCCGGTCTCGGTGTGAGTCGGGCGCCCCTCGTCGAAATGCCTTGCCACGGCATCGGCGTACGGACGCGAGACGCGCCGTGCGTAGGCGCCGAGACCTTCGTCGCGGAGCGGCTTGAGGTCTTCCGTATATGGATCCAGTAGGTGCTGCCTACCCACGTGACGGGCGGAGTTGAAGAACGCAAATCCGACGCCGAGCGAGACGTCGAACATGTTGGTTCCCTCACTCGCCGCCGCTTGCCTGATCGCCTGGTACACCCTCGCAAGCTCGTCCTGGGAGGGGAGTGACGAGGCGTGATCGCGCATGTCCGCGAGCGAGTTGCGAAGCGCCTGTGTCTCGAGCGGCGGGATATCGATCAGGCGTGCCGAGGTTCCGGAAACCCCTTCGAGGACGCCGAGAAGCTCATCCACCGATTGCAGCTCGGTTCCCGCTTTCAGGATGCCCTCACGCACGAGCTCCCCGACGAGCGTGTCGAGGTAGGCGCGTGAGCCGCGGGACACGTCGGCAGCCGCGGCCAGGATCCAGAGTGGCGAGAAACCGAACGCGGCGATCGAGCCGAGCTCGAAGGCATTGCCGGCCGATTTGCGGACGAAGAGCTTCCCCGGATCGGGCTCGTACTCACCCTCGGCGGGGCTCGTGCGCTCGACTCCTCCGACGAGCTCGATGGTCACGCGAAGGAGATTCCGCGCGGTTGCCTCGTACAGGCGGGAGCGGCGGACGAGACGCGGAAGTGCCAGCTCGAACGACTCGTGCACCGTTCCCCCGAGAGCAGCCGCAAGCGCCCGAAAGACGCGCTCGGGGAGCGAGACGAGGTAGGTGGCCCGCCGCATCTGCAAGGGATTGTGACCCAACCTCCCCGAGTGACAGCGGTGGGACGCGTGGAGTCGATCGGCCGGCCGTCAATCGGTGTGGAGCGATTGGCACACAATTGGCACAAAGGACATCTGGTGCGAGGGCCGGCCGCGAACTAGAATCGATTCCGAGGGGAGGAGGTCGGTGGCCCGGGTACAGGGCTGTTTCGGCCGTGACCGGTGGGGACGAGCGGCTGAAGAAGCACGGAGCCGCTCCGGCGGCCGACAGGGACGCGCGAGGGAACGAGTGTCGGCCGCGTAGGATCGGGTGTCATGGTGCGCGACGTCGACGTGGTCGTCGTCGGGGCCGGGATCGTCGGCTCCGCAACTGCCCGCGTCCTTGCGCAGGCTGGTCGCGACGTGCTGCTGATCGACCAGTTTCCGGCGAGCCATACCCGCGGCGCCAGCCATGGGTCATCGCGCATCTTCCGGCTGAACTACGCGGACGAGCGCTACGTGAGGATGGCCCAGGGGGCTCTCGAGGGCTGGCGCGAGCTCGAGGCGGAGTGCGGCGAGCCGTTGATCGTCCGGACGGGATGCCTCGATATCGGCGTGCGAGCGCTCGAGACCGCTCGGGCGCTGTCAGCGTGCGGGGTTCCCTTCGAGGAACTGACCGCAAAGGCGGTGATGAGTCGCTGGCCGATCTCGATGGAGTCCGACGAGCCGGCGCTCTATCAACCGGACGGTGGGATCTCGCTCGCCGATCGTGCGCTGAACGCATTCTGCGAGGGAGCGCGTGCGGCAGGTGCCGAGATCGTCACGGGTGAGCGCGTGCGCGCACTCACCCCGGAGCGTTTCCACGTCCTGGTGGAGCTGGGAACCCGGGTCTTGAGTGCTCGCGCCGTCGTCGTCACGGCAGGCGCGTGGGCACCCGAGCTACTCGGGACGGCGGGAATCGATCTGCCCGTTGTTCCCACGCGCGAAACAGTCGTGTTCCTCCAGCACGACAGCGCCATCGATCTGCCACCCGTCATCGATTACGCCCGCCTTCCCGACCGCGGCGCAGCTGGGCTCGCACGTGCCGGACAGGCTGGGTTCGCGCTCGCGGCCCCGGGGGTCGGGCTCAAGGCGGGGCTGCATCATTCAGGCCCCGTCACCGACCCGTCGGAGGAGGCAGAGCCCGACGAGGGCATCGTCCGGTGGACGGCCGCGTGGGCAAAGCGTCGCTACCCGACCGTCGGAGACGTCATCCGCGCAGAGACGTGTCTGTATACGAACACTGCAGACGAGAGTTTCATCCTCGAGCGGCGCGGCCGGATCGTCGTAGGCTCCGCCTGCTCCGGGCACGGCTTCAAGTTCGCCCCTCAGGTCGGGAGAACGCTCGCCGCGCTGGCACGCGACGCGGCCGGATTCTGACCCTGCGTGCGAGCGAGGCAGGAAGCCCGGAGCTCAGGGCGACGACGTCACGAAGGCGGAAACGTCGGCGATCTCCTGCTCGCTGAGCTGACCGTCGAACGCAGGCATCCCGCCCCGGCCGCTAGCCACGAGAGCTGCGACTTCGGCGGGAGAGAGCTTCAGAGCGTCGAGCACCGGCCCGATCTCACCTGTCGAGCCTGCTCGTGCGAATGTGTGACAGCTCTCGCAGCCGGCGCTCGCAAAGACCTCTGCCCCTGCAGAGGCGTCGCCGGCGGTCGTCGCTTCCTCCGTGGAAACCGTCTCGGTCGATGCCCCTCCACCCGTCACCGTCACCGTGTCGCCACCCGCCTCTCGCCCGACGAGATAGCCGCCAACACCGAATCCAAGCGCCAGCACGAGCGACGAGAGTACGAGAACCGCCTCGGCGCCCGGTGCCGACCGCGCGCGTCGTGGCCCGGGGATCGGGATACCCCGCTCGTCGAAGGTCGCCGGTCCGGCCTTGCCGCGCAGGGTCTGGGCGACGTTCCAGAAGAAGAGCAGCTGTCCAAGGGCAAGCACGATCACGAACGGCACGGAGATGCGGGTCAGGGTGTCGTACCGCTCGGGGAGAACCGACCACCGGCGCGGGGCCCCGTCGAGACCCTGAGCGAGCCAGATGAAGTAGACGATCATCCCACCGACGAAGGTGATCCAGACGTGCAGCTTCGCCATCCCCTCGCTGTAGAGGGCCTTCCCTGTCAGCTCGGGGAGGAAGGCGTAGACCGCGCCGATGATCAGCAGTCCGATGTTGAGGACGGCCATGTGGTGGAAGTGCCCGACGATCCACAGCGTGTTGTGGACGGCTACGTCGAGCGCGATCGTCGCGTTCACGATTCCTGACAGCCCGGCGAGCAGCCAGCCGACAAGCCCCAGGAAGATGGCGGTCGAGGCCGCGGTCCACCGGAAACGAGAGCGATAGATGGTGAACCCGAGGCTGTAGAGCGACAGAGCCGATGGCAGAACGAGCGAGAACGTGATCGGCTGCATGACGGTGTTGATCTGCGCCTGGACCGTTCCCTCGGGATAGTCGAGATAGATGTGGTGCGCCCACACGAAGACGTTCGCGATCACGGCGACCGTCCAGGCCACGGCAATCACATTGCCGGCGACAAGCTCTCGCCCGGCATATCGCGGAATCAGGAAGTAGTACGCGGCGACGGCCGGGAAGAGCAGGAGGTACACGACCGGGTGACCGAACCACCAGAGGATGTTCTTCGCGAGCAGGGTGTTGGTCTCGCCGACCCAGCCGGCCGACTGCAGGATCTGCCATACGAGCAGGCCGGCGAGTGGCAGCGTGGCAATGATCATGTCGATCCCGATCACGGCAAGCGGGATCACGGGGTACGGCACCGACTTCGGGTTGGTCGCGAACCGCTTCGGGAAGAGATATCCCCACCCCATCGCCACGCCCATCCGGTTTGCGAGCCTCGGGCTGACAGCGTGTAGCGGCTTCGGACGCGTCACCGTGTGGAGGATCCCGAGGCACCACGTCACGATCGCGAGACCGGCGAGAAGCACCGAGAAGGAGAAGAGCCCCGTCGCCCAGGCACCCCAGTTGCCCGAGCTGTAGAACGGCAACGGGTAGAGAAAGACCCACGACGCGCCAAAGCCCATGAGCAGAGTCGTGACGACGACTCCGGCCACGCCGAGCACCATCAGCCACCACGTCAGTCGCGCCATCACCAGGCCGAACCCGCGAGTCGGGAAGCCAACCTCGTGGAGAATCCACCAGGAGATTCCCATCACCGCGAAGCCGGCCCAGCCCACGAATGCTCCTAACCCGTGGGCTGTCATGATCGCGTACCAGAAGTTGTCGCCGACACGAAGCTCCGGCACGGCCTGGCTCGTCCGCATGATCACACCGAGCAATCCGGCCACCGCGAGGATCGCGGTCGAGGCAACGATGTAGCGAAGCGCGAGGGAACGCGCGAGATCGCGGTCGGTCATGCCGGCTTCACCTCGAGCTCTCCAACCATCTCGTGATGCTTCGCACCACAGAACTCGAGGCAGAGGATCTTGTAGGCGCCCGGCTTGTGAAACGTCCAGACGAGCTTCTGGGTCTCTCCCGGAACGACCTGGACCTGGGTGAGCAGGGTGCCGCTCGGGTCGTAGAGCCCGAAGCCGTGGTTGACGTCACGCGATCCGATCAGGAACTCGACGGGCGTGCCCGTGCGTACCGTCGGCGGGGTCACGGCCCAGGCGAATTGCACACCCGTAACGCGGACGACCTGCTTCTGCGGGCCGGCCGTCTTCCCGTACGGGACGTAGAAGATCGTCACGAGGAGCAGCGAGATGAGACCCACGACGACGATCACGAGCCACGTGGTCTCGCGATGCGAGAGCGCACTGGTGTCGATCCCCTCGTCCGGTGAGAACGTCGAGCGCCAGATCACGAAAGCGACCGCGCTGCCGAGGACGACGGCGATCGCGTAGGAGATCGTGATCACGGCGGCGGTGTGGCTCACAGCAGCGGATACTGTCGGACGCCGGGGCCTCGCGCAATCCGTGATTCTGCAGGGTTGCGTGCGGAAAACCCGCAGAGCTCCGCGCATTCGTTTCGGATGCCGCACCGACCTCCGGGCCTCAGGATGCGAGCATGGGCGTCGTGGTCGTTGCTACCGACGGCTCTCCGGGAGCCGACATTGCCTTCCAGCAGGCGCTCGAGTTGGCGTCCGCGAACAACGACTCGCTCGCCGTCGTCACGGTCTGGCAGGCACTCCAGGGCGACTTCGGGCTCGCCTATCCGCCGAGCGCCGTTCTCTCCGAGCTCCTTGCAGCCGAGCGCGAGCATGCCGAGGCGACGCTTGCCTCCGCGGCGAAACGGGCGGAATTGGCCGGCGTTCCGGTGCAGACCCGCTTGCTTGCCGGCGATCCCGCCGAGCAGATCTGCATCTTCGCGGACGAGGTCGGCGCCCGCTTGATCGCGGTCGGCACCCATGGGTACGGCGCGGTGAAGAGGCTTCTGCTCGGAAGCGTCTCGACTGCGGTCGTGCGGCGCTCGAAGCGCCCTGTGCTGGTGTGTCGCGCCCACCCGGCCGACGTGAGCGGCTACGCCTCGTCGAGCAGCCCGTTCGCCAGCGCGTAGCGCACCAGCTCCGCCCTGGTTCCGAGCGCGAGCTTCTGCATGATGTGCGCCCGGTGGGTCTCGGCAGTGCGTACCGAGATGAACAGGCTCTTCGCGATCTCCTGATTCGTGTGCCCGAGCGCGAGGAGGCGGAGGACCTCACGCTCTCGCTCCGAGAGCGGATCGTCCGCTGCGCGGCGCGCAGCATCGACCTCGGCCTGGGCGAGGCGGGCCCCGAGCGTGGGATGCACGTAGCGACCACCCGAGGCGACCTCCCGGATCGCCTGGACCAGCTCGGTGTCGGCGGCCTCCTTGAGCATGTAGCCGCTTGCGCCTGCCGCAAAGGCCTCGCGGACGTAGGTCGGGTCGTCCTGCATCGAGAGCACCAGGATGCGCGAGGACTTCGCGGCGCCGAGAATCTCTGCGGCCGCCTCGAGACCGCTGCGACCTGGCATCACCACGTCGAGCAGGACGACATCCGGCTTTTCGAGTCGCGCGGCGCGCACACCTTCGTCGGCGTTTCCCGCCTCTGCGACGACCTCGAAGTCGTCCTCGCGCTCGAGTAGGAGACGCAGCCCCGACCGCACGACCGCGTGGTCGTCGACGATCAGAACGCGGATCATCGCCCGGCCTCGGCAAGCGGAAGGTCGACCACGATCGTCGTGCCTTCACCGGCCGACGACTCGAGGCTGAGCTGGCCGTCGAGCAGGTTCACGCGCTCTCGCATTCCGGCGAGCCCCATCCCGTCGGCACCTGCAGCCGTGTCGAACCCCTGCCCGTCATCCTCGATCACGAGTGAAATGCTCCTCTCACGCCTTGTTGCCACGATGCTGACACGTTCGGCGGCTGCGTGGCGGAGAACGTTCGAAAGCGCTTCCTGGACGATGCGATACACCGCGGTCTCGAGCTCTGCTGGAAAGCGCGCTGCGCCGAGGCGCTCCTCGACCTGAACCTCGAGCCCGTTGGTCTCTCGGACCGACTCGCCCAGTCGGCGCAGCGCCGGGCCGAGCCCGAAGTCATCGAGTGCCTTCGGCCGCAGCTCGACCGCAAGCCGACGCACGTCCTGCAATGTCGCAACGACCAGGTCCCGCAGCGGCGCGACTGAGCGGTGCACGCCCTCGAGCGAGTCGGCGTGCTCGACCGCGTTGAGGCCGAGCAGGATCGAGGTGAGCGCTTGGCCGGTGCCATCGTGAAGCTCGCGCGCCAGCCGGCGCCGCTCGACCTCCTGGGCGGCCACCACGCGCGCGAGCGCGTCCCGCTCGACGCGGCGGGCGTTCTCGATCGCGACCGCCGCCTGGGCCGCGAGCAGGGTTGTCACCTCCTCGTCGTCGTCGGTGAAATCGGTCCCTGCGTGCTTCTCGGTGAGGTACAGGTTGCCGTATGCGACTCCGCGGAGCATCACCGGAACGCCGAGGAACGAATGCATCGGGGGGTGGTTGGGAGGGAAGCCGTTTGCCCTCGGATCGGCGGCCAGATCGTGAAGCCGCAGCGATCGCGCATCGGTGATGAGCACGCCGAGGATCCCGCGACCGCGTGGTGAAGGCCCGATTGCCGCGCGCTCGTCGTCGCTCATGCCGTGCGTGATGAACCGCTCGAGATAGGTCCGGTCACGGGAGAGGACGCCAAGCGCCGCGTACCTGGCGTCGGAGAGCTCGGCGGCGGTGCGGACGAGCAAGGTGAGAACCTGATCGAGATCGAGCTCGGAGGTGAGTGCGATACCCGCCTCGACGAGCGAGCGCTGACGGTCTGACCACGACACGACCTGCACTACAGCACACCACCCGTTCGGCGGCTCCTTCGGGCATGCTTCCCTCATGCCTCCGACCCCGAAGAAACCGCCAGCCGTGCCGAACCCCGGCAAGCCACGCAACACCAAGCTGCTCTACGGACTGGCTGCCGCGGTGGCAGTCATCGTTGCCCTGGTCGTGGGTGCGATCGTGCTGAGTGGTGGGGACTCGAGCAGCGATTCGAGTGGGGCGGATGCCTCGACGTTTCTCACCGGGGTTCCGCAGGCAGGGGTGATCCTCGGTAAGGAGGGCGCCAAGGTGACGCTCATCCAATTCGAGGATCCACAGTGCCCGATCTGCAAGCGCTACCAGGAGGAAGGGTTCCCCGACATCGTCACCGAGTACGTGAAGACCGGCAAGATCAAGGTCCGCTACGCGGGCTTGCGGTTCATCGGCGATGACTCGCAGAAGGCGCTCCTGCGCATCATCGCGGCCTCGAAGCAGAACAAGGGCTTCCAGTTCTCGGAAGAGCTCTACGCGAGGCAGGGCGGCGAGAACTCGGGCTGGGTAACCGACGAGCTGCTCGCGGACATCGCGGCCGATCTCGGGCTCGACGACGCAAAGCTCGAACAGGACGCCACGAGCTCTGCTGTCGCGCAGGAGGCTGCCGCGATGACTGCAGAGGCCAGCAAGCTCGGCGTCCAGGGAACGCCATGGTTCTACATCCAGATCGGGGACGCGGCGCCGTACGAGGTGCAGCCGCAGTCGTTCGGGATCGAGTCGTTCAGACCGATCTTCGAAGACGCCCTGAACGGGTAGAGGTCGGATCGCTGACCGAGGTCGTCCAAAACTTCTACGCGCTCGCGTCGATCGCACTCATCGGCGCGGTCGCGGTCGTGGCCGTCGCTGGTGTTGGGCACCTGACGGGCAGGAGCTGGCTGGAACGAATCAGCTCCGCGCTCGATGGTCTCGAGTTGTGGCTCGGCTTCGGAATCGCGCTCTTCGCGATGGGGGGCAGCCTCTACTTCTCAGAGGTCGCCAACTACATTCCGTGCACTCTCTGCTGGTACCAGCGGATCGCGATGTATCCCCTCGTGCCGCTTCTCCTGTTGGCCGCGTTGCGTCGTGATCGCGGGGCGGCGCTCTACGGGCTCGTTCTCGCCGGTCTCGGGGCAGTGGTCGCGCTCTACCACTATCAGCTCGAGTGGTTCCCCGACCAGGCCGCAGTCTGCAAGCAGGGCTCGCTGTGTCACGTCATCTGGTTTCGCGCGCTCGGCTTCGCGACGATCCCGTATCTGTCGTTTGTCGCGTTCTGCGCGATCGCGACGGTCTGCGCGCTCGGGCTGCGAAACGATCGAGCCCAGTCCAGGCTCTAGCCCGCCCCAGGGCGCCAGACGCCTCTAGGTCATCGGGACCTGGCGAAGAACCTTCGACTCGATGCGGTCGAGGATCTCGGTGAGGCTGTCGCCGGTCGCGGTGATGCCGTGGTTGCGCAGGCCGATGACCGCGTGCGCGGGGTCGGGCTCCTGGTCGATCAGGTCGGCGACGGACTCGGCGAGCTCCTGTGTCCCACACGGGTAGTTGATGTCGGTCGCAGCGATCTCGGCCATCCAGGCGTGCACGTGGAGGATGGCGCCGACGTCTGGATGGGCCTGGTAGATCATCCAGTGCTCGATCGCATCGACCGACACCCGTCGGGGCTCGATTCCCGGCGGCACGCTGATGATCATGCGCGCGTTCGGCTCGTCGTAGCCCGTGACCAGCAGGATGTCGCGCCCCGCCGCCTCGAGCTGTGACTTGTCGACCCCGCTGGCGCTCATCCAGAAGCGCGTCGCGTCCTTTCGCGCCGACAGGTTGCCGTACGAGAGCCCACCGACCTGATAGAGCCGCATGACATGCCGGAGGTCGCGCTCGTTCAGGAACTCATGCACCGGGAACGGTGCCGGGAGCAGGTCGAGCTCCTGGAGCCGCTTACCCGCGGCCGCGATGTCCTCGGTGACCTCGTCACCGTCCCAAAGCTCCGGTTCGAGGTCGGTCCGGAACTCGTTGTCGATGACCAGCTTCGAGTTGGCGAGAGGAGCGAGCCGCTCGAATACCTCGGCGGGGTCATCCGAGATCGCGTAGGTGCCTCGCTCCATCGTCGTGAACCAGACGCCGCGGCCCGGCACATGCAGCACGACGACATTCGCGAGCGTGCGGACGAGCATCGGGTAGCTGGCCTTGAGGACATCGTCAGGCACGTCGTCGAGCTCGTAGAACGACGCTGAGTAGGTACCGCGAGACTGGCGGCGAAACGCCTTCGGGTCGTCCGCATCGAACATGTTGAGGACGAAATCCGCATCCGCTATGTCGTCAACCCGTTCGAAGCCGTCGCGCTCGAACTGGGCGCCGACCGTCTCGACCCAGGCCTGATGCCCCGACGAGGTGGAGGTGCCCCAAACCGCGTACTTCCGCATACGCGGAGTGTACCGCCGCGCCCGGCGCCGCCTCGTGTCGGCACCGGGCATTCGGGAGAGCTACTTCACCGTGAAAGCGGAGTACTGACCGTTCTTGTAGTGCCCGGCGAGATTGCAGAGGAGGACGTACTTCCCCGGCTTGAGGGTGAGCGTGACCCGCTTCGTCTGCCCTGGCTTGATGTCGCCGGCCTCACCCACGACACCCTTCTCGGGAACGCGGTTCTTGGCGTTCAGCGGGAGCTTCCCGGCCGGGATGTTGGTCTTCATCACGACCATTTCGTGCTCGAGCTTTCCAGCGTTCTTGACCACGAACGTCACCTTCCCGGCCTTGGCGGTCGCCGGCTTGGGAGTGAGCTTGAACTCCGAGAGCCGGACCGCCGTCGTCCCGCCCGCTCCCAGCGCCATCGGCACGAGAGACGCGGCGAGTCCGACCAGAAGGCCCAGTGCTGTCAACCTGTGCATTGGCTTTCGCTCCTTCGTCGGGACTATCACCGGGACATCCTTGCCCCCTCCCGCGGCTGTCGAATCCGGGGCGACCCCGATCGGGGTCGCGGGACGACCGCAGAGGCTTTCAGCCGGGGTTGCAGAAGCGCATCGCAGCAACAGCCAGAGCCTGCGCGGTGAGCACGAGGTCGTCGACCGGGACGTGCTCGTTCACGCCGTGCCCGACCGACGCGTGACCGCGACCGAGACCGGTTGGCCCGAGGCCGACAGACGGGATCCCGCCGAGCACGCTGAGCGTGGCACCGTCGAACCAGCTGTCGAGGCCCGAGAGAATCGGTTTCCGTCCCACAGCCGCGACCCCAGCCTGGGCCGCAGCGACGATTGGCGCGTCGTGGGGAGTCTCGTACGGCATCACCGCCACCGCTTCCCAGGTGATCTGGGGTGGGTTGGCTGCGAGCCAGTCGTCATGCTCGGCGCAATAGCGGCCGATCCACTCGGATACCTCCCGCTCCACGCGGCTCGCCGGACGGTCGGCGGACGCCTGGACGGGCAGGTACATCGCCCCGAGGACGATGGTGCACGAGCCGGGGATCGTCACCGCCCAGTCGCCGGCGTGGATCATCGTCGCGGACACGTCCGGTTGGGACAGCACCGGGTGGACGAGCGCCGGGTCGGCCGCCCAGCTCGTGCGGAGAGCATCGATGGCGTCGAGCACGACCCTCGCCTTGGCAATCGCGTTCACCGCGCCGCCTTCGCGCCAGTCCGGATGCGGCTTCTCGGCATGGCCCGAGCGGCCCGGAACCTTCACGGTTGCGTAGTTCGACCCTCGGCAACAGGTCCAGATCTCGAGTGCCGTCGGTTCGGTGACGATCGCGCCGTCGGCATGCAGTCCCCGCTCGACCAGGGCAACGCCGCCCGCTCCTGAGGACTCCTCATCGGTATTCGTCGCAACGATGAGGTCGCCGGCAAGAGCGCTGTTCGCTGCGAGCACCTCCGCTGCGACGACCATTGCCGCGATGCCGCCTTTCATGTCGCACGAGCCCCGGCCGTAGAGCAGGCCGTCTCGAACCTCCGGGCTGAACGGAGGGCTCGCCCAGCCGTCCTCTTCGTGTGCAGGAACGACGTCGATGTGCCCGTTGAAGATGAGGCTCCGTCCCTCGCCCGCTCCGCGGAACGTGGCGATGAGCTGTGGCCGGCCGGCGAAGTCCAGCCCTGGAGGAATCAGCGGCTTGCCTACGAGCGACTCCGCCGTCGGCTCGAACAGGTCGATCTCGGCGCCCCTGAGCGCGAGGCGTTCTGCGAGGTACTCCTGGAGGGGCCGCTCCTCACGCGCTGGGTCGCCAACGTTGCGAGCGGTGGTGTCGAAGGTGATCAGCCGAGCCGCCGTCTCCACAAGCTCGTCACGGCGCTCGGCGATGGCGCCGACAATCGCGCGCTCGGAGGCGGAGAGATCCCTCACCGAAACAGATCCCGTTCGCGCGGCATCACCAGCTCGGCTCCGTTGCCGTCCCCGGCGATCTCGACACCACGCACGATCGCTGCCGGAACCTGACGCGCCTTGCCCATGACGAGCTCGGCCGCGCCCGCGATCTCGTCGGCAACCGCGATCTGAGTGGACGCGAGCTCGCGACCGGACGCGTCAACCGAGCCCCTGAGATCGCGGAGCGGAGCCAGCCCGGCGACGCCGAGGGCGACATCCGTCGTGCCCTGCCGCCAGGCGCGACCGAACGAGTCGCTCACGATGACGCCCACCTCGTTCCTGGTCAACTCGATGAGACGCTTGCGCAGTCGGCGCGCCGAAGCATCGGGATCGACCGGAAGCAGCACAAGAGACCTGTCGCCTCCGGCGTTGGAGGCATCGACCCCGGCCGAGGCGCACACGAATCCATGCCGGGTTTCTGCGATCACCAGCGGCGGCCGCGAACGCACCACGTTGGCTGCCTCACGGAGGATCCATTCGACGTGGCGTGGATCGCCGTCCGGGCCGGCAAGCTCGACCGCGCGCGCGGACGGGACGACGTCGTCGAGGTCGACGACCCTTCCCTCCACTTTCGAGACGGCCTTCTGCGCGACGACGATGACATCGTGGTCGAGGATTCCGCCGGCCCGGTCGGCAGCGTGCGCGAGAAGCGCACCGAGATCATCGCCTTCACCGAGCTCCGGGATTCCCTCCAGCGGGATGACTCGCACCTCCGGAAAGCCCATGGAGTCAGTCGAGGCCCGTGAGGACGACACCTGCGTGCGAGCGATAGCGCTTGTTCACGTTGATGATGATCGCGGTGAGACCCTCGAGCGCACGGGCGCTTGCGAGCGGGCCGCAGTCGATCGCTCGCCCGGCGGTGATGCGCTCGGCGAGCTCGAGCACCATCGCCTTCGCCTCGGGATCGTCTCCGCACACGAGCGCGTCCTCCTCGGGTGCCTCGGCCGCGCCGAGGTTCGAGGCCGCGAGCGAATGGAGGCCGGCGATCACCGAGCCGGCGAGGATCGCCTGCAACCGCTCGGCGATCGACGTCGCTTCACGGGTCGGGAGCACGCCGTCCTTCGTGAACGAGAGCTCGGCGGCCACCGAGAGAACCGTCGTCGTCCCGATCGCCTCACGGAGCTCGTGCGCGGTCTCGAGGGTCGCATCCGCCTTCGTCGCAAGGACGACGAGGTCGGCAGCGCGCGCGGCATCGGCATTCGTCGCCCCGCTCGCGCCGATCTCGGCGGCGGCGGCATCTGCCCGGTCGGCATCGCGCGAGCCGATGACAACGTCGTAGTCGGCTGCGATGAGACGCTTCGCCAGGGCCAGTCCGAAGCTGCCGGTCCCGCCGATCAGGGCGATCTTCACAGCGCGGTCCCCAGCAGGGTCTCGGCGAGCGTCCGGGCAGCTGCGCGGTCGGTCATCAGCGTGTCAGTCGCGATCACCCGGACGCCGATCTCGGCGGGCAGGTCGACCCTGTCGATGACGAGCGTGTCGATCAGGCTCCCGTAGCAGGCGGCCACGTGTGCAGGTGTCGTCCCGCCGGCCATTCGCGTGAGCATACGGTCGACAGGCCCCTTCACGGCAACCCCACCGATGAGTGGGCTCACCGCGATGCACGGGACGGTGCGCGCGGCGAGGGCAGCGCGGATCTCGGCAACGGCGAGAATCGGGCCGATCGAAACGAAGGGATTGCTCGGTGCGATCACGATCACGTCCGCCGCGGTGATGGCCTCGACGACACCGGGCGCGGGTCGTGCGCTCTCGGCACCATCGATCTCGACCGCATCGACCTCGTCGGCATGGCGGCGGGCGACGAACCATTCCTGGAATGGAAGGCGCCCGGCCGGAGTCACCAGGTACGTCCGGAGGAGGCCGTCGGTTGCAGGGAGGATCGCGGCGGCGAGACCGGCTCGAGCGGCGAGTAGCTGAGTGACCGTCGAGAGCGACTCGCCCGCATGCAGAGCCTGCGTCCGCACGAGATGAAGGCCAAGATCGAGGTCTCCGAGCATGAACCAGCTCTCGCCGCCCCACTCCTTCGCGGCGTCGAGCGTGCGCCAGCTCTCGCCGGTTCTCCCCCAGCCGCGGTCGGTGTCGTTGAGCCCGGCAAGCGCGTAGAGGATCGAGTCGAGATCGGGAGCGATGTGGAGCCCGAGGACCTCGACGTCGTCGCCCACGTTGCCGACGATCGTCAGCTCCCCCGGTGCGAGGGCATCGTAGAGACCCGTCGCGAGCTTGGCCCCACCCACACCGCCCGAGAGGCAGACGACCTTCATCGCGCCGCGAGAGCGAGCACCCGACGCGTGCGCCTACCGACCCGATCGCTGATTCGCTCGAGGTCCTCCAGCGTGTCGACATCGTCGACGAGGTTCGGCAGCTCGAGCTCCGCAACGGGCAGGTGGAGCGAGCTCGCGTGGGCGCGAAACCGCGCGGCACTGCCTGGCCCGTAGAGGCTCGCGAAGCTTGCTGCGTAGGGCAACCCAAGGGCATTCGTCGTTCCGTCGCTCGCCTCGATGAGCCCGAGCTCACCTCTACGGGCCGGCGCAGCGAGCAATTCGAGATCCTCTCCGGTCACAGCCGGAAGATCCGCATTGACGACCAGGCACGCACCGTCGATACCGGCGAGGGCGGCCGCAACCGCAGCGCCCTGTCCCTCGTCGGGGTCGGTGACCACCTCGACGCCGAGCTCGGCGGCGACCTCGCGGCCGGGGTCGCTGTCGGTGACGAGGCGGGTCTCGGCAACGGCCGCCGCCGCGGCGAGCACGTCGCCGAGCATTGCGAGGGACAACTCGTGACGGAGCCCTTCGGGAAGGCGCCTCTTGCCGGTGGCCCGAAACGGGACGACGATCATGGGGTGAGCCTAGTCCGGGCGTGGCGTTACCGGCGCCACCCATCCACTTGTTGCCTAAGCGGCGCTCGGGAGTCGATCAGGCGGCGTGTGCGTCGGCGCCGGGGCCTGTGGTGGCCCACTCGTGCACCTCGAACCAGTGGGTGTCGGCGAGCGCCTCGGTCACAGCGGGATGGGTGTGGTCGGCGTTGAAGACGTGGCGATCGACGTCGCAGCAGATCTCCGTCTCGTCGAGCGAGATGGAGGCCGGGATCTTGGCAACGGCCTCAGAGGGCAGCTGCGCGTCCTGCACCGAGAGATGCTTGAACTGAAGATCTGGCGCGAGCTCCATCAGCTCGGGCCACTCCGAACAGGTCTTGTAGCTCATGTGCTGATCTCGTTCGCGACCACGCTCCACGTTCCTTCGAGGCGGACGAGCCCACGCGCCGCGCTATCGGGATACACCAGCAGGCTGGGCTCGAGCTGGGCGCGATGAACAAGGTTTCCGTCGCCGTCGACCAGGGCAACCTGGACGCGGAGGCGGCCGAACTCGAGCGGTGGTTCCGGGATGTCCAGCCTCAGGGTGACCGCGCCTGCTCGACCGTCCCACCCCACTTGATCGAGCACCGCGGTGTCCTCGGCGACCAGGAGCCCAGAGGTGTCGCGGAGGTGCAGCTGCGCCGCGAGGCCAGGCACGGCTCTGTGAACCATGAGCTCGGCGTCGAGGCCCAGCGGCTCGCCGGCGAGGAAGGTCTCGCGCGACCCGCCGTTGCGAGCGACGAGCCGGACCCCGACGATCTCGCCCACGTCGGACTTCGTCGCCGAGGTGCTCGCAAGCTCATCCTCTGCGAGCCCGCGGCGGTAGTGCGCCATCGCGTCATGCACAGATCCGTCAAACGCGGCTCGCCCGTCGCGGAGAAGAAGTGCGCGATCGCAGAGCCGCTCGACGGCAGAGGCCTCGTGCGAGACGAACAGGATCGTGCCGCCACGCTGCTTGAAGGCGGAGATCACCCCGAAGCACTTGCGCTGGAAGCTCTCGTCACCGACGGCGAAGACCTCGTCGAGGAGGAGGATGTCGGCTTCGAGAAAGGCCGCGATTGCGAACCCGAGCCGCATCGTCATTCCCGAGGAGTACGTGCGCACCGGACGGTCGATCGCGTGCTCGAGCTCGGCGAAGGCCACGATCTCGTCAAAGCGCTCCCGAAGCCGCGCACGGGAGAGACCCTGAAGCGCACCGTTCAGCTCGACGTTCTCGCGTCCGGTGAAATCAGGATGGAAGCCGGCCCCGAGCTCGAGCAACGAGCCGACCCGGCCCCGTGTCTCGACTCTCCCCGTTGTCGGCTTGATGATCTCGGCGATCACCCGCAGCAGCGTCGACTTGCCCGACCCGTTGCGGCCGACGAGACCGACGGCCTCCCCCGCGGTGATCGCGAGTGAGACGTCGCGCAAGGCCCACACTTCCTGCGCACCGGTCCGGCCCCGGGCAACGAGGAGCTCCTTCAGCGTCTGGGTGTCTCGCGCGCGAACGACGAATCGGCGCGACACGTTCTCGACCGCGATCGCGCCGTTCGTCATGCGAGCGCTCCGAGCTCGCGACTGACGATGCCGGCGAGAACGTCGACGAACGCCGGTTCCGCGTTCGGCATCTCCGTTCGTGACAGGCGCAAGCCCAGCTCGATGGCCCTGTTGACGGCCTCGACATCGAGGTCCCAGGTGATCTCGAGATGATCCGAGACAAACCCGACCGGGCAGACGAGGACCTGTGCGACGCCGTCGTCACGCAAGGTTGCGAGATGGTCGAGGATGTCCGGCCCGAGCCATGGCTCACCGGTCGCGGACTCGCTCTGAAACGAGAACGACCACTCTTCGACGGCCGCTCGCTCCGCGACACGTCTCGACGTCTCGAGGAGAGACTCGGCATACGTGTCACCCTCGGCCGAGATGCGGGCAGGAAGAGAGTGCGCGGTAAAGACCACATGGGCGTTGGTCCCACGAATCCGGTCGGCGAGGAGGTCGATCAGAGCCGGCTCCGTTCCCCACTCGCGAACGAAACGCGTGGGGACGCGGCCGGCGACAGCCTCGTCGAAGAGACCCTGGTACTTCGCGATCGAAAGCGACGACCAGTGCGGCGCGAGCACGAGCCCGACGAGGGCGTCGTGTCCCCCGTCGAGCGCGAGCTCGATCGCAGAGGCGATCCGCGGGTCCCAGTGGCGCATCCCGGTGAGCACCGGCAGGCCGAGCTTCCTCTCGAGCGCCGCCCGCGTTGCCTCGGTGACCGCGTTGAGCGGCGAGGCGCGGCCGCTGTCGTCGATCCCGAGCCCGCGATAGCGCTCGACGAGATCGTCGAGAAGCTCGGGCCGGATCGGCCGGCCGCCCCGGATGTCGGCGTAGTAGGCCGGCACGTCCGACAACCGATCCGGCGAGCCGTAGGCCATCAGGATCACTGCGGGCCTCACGTTCCGGTCTCCTCACGCACGAGGGCCGCGAGCCGGGTGAGGTTGTCGGGGTCCGTGTCGGGAAGCACCCCGTGGCCGAGATTGAAGATGTGGCCCGGCCTGCCCGCGGCCCTGGCAAGCACGTCGCGCGCTTCGCGCTCGATGACATCCCACGGAGCCAGCAGCGCCGCCGGCTCGAGGTTGCCCTGCACGGCACGATCGGGAACCGTCGCCCACGCTTCGTCCAGCGGGAGTCGCCAGTCGAGCCCGATCACGCTGCCGCCTGCACGCGCGATCTCGGGCAGGAGGTGGGTCGCCCCGGTCCCGAAATGGATCGTCGGCACGTCGACCGCTGCGAGCACCCTGGCACTCCAGGGAGCCACCCGGTCGCGATAGAGCGAGGAGGAGAGCGAGCCGACCCACGAATCGAAGAGCTGGATCACGTCGGCGCCGGCCCTCACCTTTGCCGCCACGTAGGCGGAGAACGTCGCGGTCAGCTTCGCCATCAATGCGTCCCAGATCCCGGGCTCCGAGAGCATAAGCGCCTTTGTTCGGGAGAGCTCCCGACTCGGGCGTCCCTCGACGAGGTACCCGGCCACGGTGAACGGCCCCCCACAGAAACCGATCACGGCCTTCTCGGGGGCCAGTGCGGCGCGCACGAGCCGGACAGCATCGAGCACCGGGGAGAACGCTTCTTCCGGGTCGGGAATGCGGAGCGCTTCCACATCCGCAAGTGATCTCACAGGTCGCTCGACGACCGGGCCTACGCCTTCGACGAGCTCTACGTCGAGTCCCATCCCGAGCACGGGCGTCATGATGTCGGCGAACATCACGGCCGCGTCCACGTCGTGGCGACGCACCGGTTGCAGCGTCACCTCCGCGCAGAGCTCAGGTGTGTGGGCGACATCGAAGAATCCGTGTTGCTTGCGGATCGCGCGGTACTCGGGAAGCGAGCGCCCCGCCTGACGCATGAACCACACGGGGGTTCGTTCGACGGGCTCGCACCTCGCGGCGCGAACGAGAAGCGGGGCGTTCCCAGTCACACGAGGAGGGTAGTCGAGCGCGGCGCGTGATCTCGCTGGAACGACCCATCTAGACTCGGCGGCATGGGGCCGAGAACGACTGCTGCACCGCTTGCGCCTCGCTGGTCGTTGCAGGAGATGGCCGAAAGCCGTGCGGGGGTTGCCACCCGCGCCGTCGTTTCCCTCGAGAATGCGGGCGCCGCAACCTGGCGCTCGGTCGGCGCGGAGGGGCTTCAGGTCTCCTACCACTGGCTCGACCTTCGGCAAAACGCGATCGTGTGGGACGGAAAGCGGGTCGCGCTCCCCGTTCCGGTCGGGCCGGGGGAGACAGCCGTGGTTGCCGTCGAGGTCGTCTCGCCGCGCGCTCCAGGGCGCTACCTCCTGCGCTTCGACATGGTCGAGGAGCACCACTTCTGGCTCTCTGAGATCGGCGCAGAGGTGCTCGATCTCGAGGTTGTCGTCGCGCCTCGCATTGCCGACCGTCGCCTCGGGGTGATCGTCCATGGTGGCCCTCATCCGGCAACGGCGGCCGCACTCGCGGCGCAGAACGAGCCGCTTGTCGAGAGCGACGCCGTGGCAGTTGCGCATCTGGTCAGCGGGTGTGAGCCTGGCCAGGATTGGTCGAGGCTCGTTCTCGACGCACACGCCGACGGGTGGGCGGCGGTCGGCCCGGCACTCGAATCACTCGGTGGAATGCTCGAGCGGCGACGCGCAGCAAGGACGCTTGCTGCCTGGTCGCCGGGTGGACGCAACCCACGCTTCGAGGAGCCCCTCCTGCTGCCCTCTCTGCTCGCGGGGATCGAGCCCACCGAGCACCTCGGGCTTCCCGCATATGTCGGCGACGACGGATTGTTCGAGGGTGCTGCGCTCGTCAGGCTTCCGACGCGATCCGGTCGTCCACTGCGCTGAACACGAACGCGCCGAGCGCCAGCGAGACAACGGTCGCGACTGCGAGGTAGGTCAGCTCGGGAAGCGGTGGCGCCTCACCGTCGAAGAGCGGCGTGCGGAACGACACGATCGCGGGTGTGAGGGGATTCGCCCAGTTGATCAGGTCGACGAGCCATGGGCGATCGGCGGCACCAGGCAGCTTTGCGACGTCGTAGACGATCGGGGTGAGAAAGAACCAGGGGAGGAGCGCGGCGCTGAGGACGAACTCGACGTCGCGGAAGACCGCGTTGAGCGAGGCGACCAGCAGCGCAAGCCCGGCGACGAAGAGGACGATGAGGACGGCGACCGGGAGCGCAAGCAACGAGGTCGCGCGGCTCTCCGGACGAAACCAGAGCGAGAGCCCGAGAACGATTGCGGTCATCGCGGCGAAGGAGATGATCTGCGTCGCCACCACCGAGAGTGGAACGAGTTGGCGCGGGAACCGCACCTTGCGGATCAGGTTCGCGTTCTCGACGAGGCTCCGAGCCGCGGTCTGGACGGATGAGGCGAAGAACGCCCACGGGGGCAGCCCGCAAAGGAGAAAGAGCCAGTAGTCCGGGACATCTGTCGCCTGCGCCTTCCACAGCACCGAGAAGACGGCGAGGTACACGAGCATCAGAGCGACCGGCAGGGCAAGCGTCCAGGCGAGCCCGAGAACCGAGCCCTTGTACTTCGCGCGCAGCTCGCGACGAAAGAGGCTGCCGAACAGCTCGTGATAGCGGAGCAGCTCCGCGTAGACGCGCATCGGGCGATTGTACGGTCGCGATCTCTCTCGCACGCGCCGGGATCCCGACTACCCTTACCGCGTGAGCGCAGCCGTCACGGTCGTCGCGCTGCCCGTTGCGTCCGTCGTCCTCTGGGCCCTTCTCCGTACCCCGATGCTCGGGGGGCGGCTGGTCGCCGTGCCCACCGGCGAGCGCTGGCATGACCGGTCGACACCGACGTTTGGCGGCGTGGGACTGACGATCGGGCTACTCGCCGGAATCGGGGCTGCGCTCGCGGTCGGTGCGACAACCGGATCCTGGGAGCTGGCCGGGATCGTGGGCGGGGTGGTGGTGCTCTTCGCGGCGGGCCTCCTCGACGACGTGATGCACCTCAGCCCGGTCGCCAAGCTGGTCGCGCAGTTTGCCGCAGCCGGGCTCGCGATTGCGGGCGGGCTCCGCGTGGAGCTGATCGGGAACGATCTCATCGGTGTCGCCGTCGCGCTCGTGTGGCTCGTCGGGATCACCAACGCGTTCAACCTTCTCGACAACATGGACGGCCTCGCTGCGACGCTCGCGACGGTGTCGTGCGCGTACTTTGCGATCGACGCCACCACCGTGCACGACAACGACCTCGTCCTCGTGCTCGCACTTTCGCTCGGCTTCGCCTGCCTGGGCTTCTTGCCGTTCAATCTCCGCCCGGGGGGTCGGGCCACCGTCTTCATGGGTGACTCGGGCAGCCAGGTGCTCGGCTTCCTCCTCGCGACGCTCGGGTTGGCCGCGAGCTGGACGACGGCAGGGACGACAATCGCCACGATGTTGCTGCCGCTCCTCGTGCTGGCGATCCCGATCCTCGACACCACGCTGGTGACGGTGAGACGGCTCGCCGAGCGCCGGCCCGTCACCCAGGGCGGGAGGGACCACTCGTCTCACCGGCTCGTCTACTACGGACTTTCCGAGGCCAAGGCCGTCGGTCTGCTGGCGCTCATCTCGGTCGCGCTCGGTGCCACTGCCGTTGCGTACAACGTGCTCGACAAGCCTGCCGTCACCGCAATCGGCGTCCTGCTCTCATTTGTGCTGCTCGTGCAGTTCGGCGCGTTCCTGGGCGAGCTCAGCGAGCGCTCGCAAATGGGGGAGGCCGGCGACACGCGTCTTCGGCATGCGCTCACGGTCGAGCCGCGCCGGCTGATCGAGATGCTCGTCGACTTCGCACTGATCTGCTTCGTCTTCCTGGCCTCGTACCTGCTCGTGATCCAGGGGCGCGGGGAGCCCCAACAGCGAGGCTTCTTCCTTGCGGCGCTGCCGATCCTGCTCGGCGCGCGGTACGTCAGCTTTGTCGCCTTCCGCATCTACCGGCGCGCCTGGCGCTATGCAAACGTCAGCGACGTTGCCGCGCTCGTCGCTGCCTGTGTCTGCTCCGAGCTTGTCGCAGTCGGCATCCTGGTCGCAACGCGTGACCTCGGCTCCTTCCCCTCATCCATCTTCGTCCTCGATCTCGTCGCGTTCACCGCGCTCGTCGTCGGAGCACGGCTTGGCCAACGGCTTCTGCCGACGGCCGGTGGGCTGCAGCGTCGCGTGCTGATCGTCGGCGCAGATGCGCGCGGACGCGGCGTGGCGCGCTCGCTTCGCCACGAGGGCGCGCGTGTCGTCGGATTCGTCGACGATGACGAGCGGCTGCAGCGGCGGCGCGTGCAGGGTGTTCCCGTGGTGGGAACGACGGCGGACGTGGCCGACGCTCTCGGCGCGCTCGCCCCCGACGAGGTCGTGATGTCGATCGAGATGCCTGCGACGTCGAGCCTCGAGTCACTGCGCCGCGCCTGTAGTGAGGCGGGTGTTCCGCTTCGCTTGAACGGCGTCGCCGCAGGCGGCGCTCAGTCGTGAGTCGGGCTCTTTCTCGAACCGCCGTTCGCAGGCCGTCAGAGACGACCTTCGCGTTGCTGGGTGCGTACTTCCTCCTGGTCACGCTCTACGCCTGGCAGGCCTGGCGACGCGAGACGATCACGATCCTCACGGATGAGCTCGAGCTCTCCCAGATCTCACGGGCGATCTCGGAGG
Organism: uncultured Actinomycetes bacterium; assembly: GCA_963724655.1. Lineage (GTDB taxonomy): Bacteria > Actinomycetota > Thermoleophilia > Gaiellales > Gaiellaceae > Gaiella. Next base: position 220,633 of record CAVRVG010000002.1, read on the forward strand.
TGGGCCTCCCGGAGCGGCGAGGCCAGGCGTACGAGTTCACGACGATCGTTCCGTGGCTCACCGCGCCGTTCTGGTGGCTCTCGAGCGTGAGCTCCGCCTACGAGGCGATCAAGTACGCGCAGGCGCTCGTGATGGCGCTCGCGATCTTTCCGGCATTCGCGATCGCTCGCACGGTGGTCTCCCGTCCCTGGGCGCTGTTCGCCGCGATCGCGACGATCGCAGCGCCCGCTTTGTCGTACGCCCCGATCCTGGTCGAGGAGTCGTTCGCGTATCCGATCGCCGTGCTGGCGCTCTGGCTGATCCTGCGTGCAGTGGAACGACCGACCAGGCGCACCGTCGGTCTCGCGTCCGCCGCCTGCGTCGTCGGGGTGATGACTCGCTCGCAGCTCATCGGCCTCGCGACGACGCTTGTGCTCGGGCTGCTCGCGGTTGCCTGGATCTCGCCTCGGGCCCGGGTCTGGCGTGCGACCTGGACGACCTGGGATCGGGTTGGGGCGGTTGTCGTCGGTCTTGGAGCCCTGCTCGCCTTCTCGGCTGTCATGGGGCACTACTCGCAGGAGTGGGCGACGATGACGGCCTTCTGGAAGGGTCGCATCTTCGAGTACGGCGCGTGGGCGTTCGGGGGATTCGCGATCGGCGTCGGCGTCCTTCCGGTGATAGCTCTGCTTGCGGTATTGGCGGTCCCGCGAGCCGAACGCGCACGCGAGGGTGTTCGGACATTCGTCCTCGTGACGGGTGCGGCGACGCTCTCGTTCTGCTGGTACGCGGCGATCAAGGGTGCCTACCTGTCGACGACGTTCTCGAGCCTGATCGTGGAACGCAACCTGATCTACCTCACTCCTCTCGCCTTCGTCGCGACCGCCCTCATCCTCGAACGGGCGCAACCTCCTCTCTGGGCACTCGCCGCCTCGACGGCTGCGGTCACGATTGCGATCGTTGCGACTCCGATCGACCGCGGCGTGACGCAGTTCCCGTACTACGAGGCGCACGGCCTGTCGATCCTTGCGTTCCTGAACCGCGAATGGGCCTGGCCGCTCGGCCGGATCGAGACCGCGATGGTCGTGATGGCGATTGCGTCCGGGTGCGGGCTGGCTGCGCTGCGGCTCCTGCAGCCGCGAACGACCTCCATCGCCAGAGCCACGGTCGCTGGAATTGCCGTAGCGCTTCTCGCGTGGAATCTGACCAACGAGATCTACGCGTCGATCGGTGAGCACGACTTCTCCTCTGCCGTCGAGAAGAACCTCGTTTCCCCCCACGACTGGATAGACCGGGCAGTCGATGGGGACAAGGTGACGATCCTCGCGCAGAACTCCGCTGACGGTCGCGACATCTGGGACAACGAGTTCTGGAATCGGTCGATCACGAAGGTCTGGAGCGTCGACGGTACGGCTCCCGGTCCCGGACCAACCCTGACGCCAGACCTGAAGCGCGCCGATGGGACGCTTTGGCCGTCGCCACGCACGCGGTACGTCCTCGCGGTGAACGGGGTCGAGATCGCGGGAGAGGAAGTCGCGCGCGCCGGCGACGACGGGCCTGCGCTCGTCAGAATCGGAGACACGTTGCGACTGCGCGCAAACTGGGTCGGCCTCGAGGGTGACGGCTGGATGCGCGCGAAAGCGGCCTACAACCGCTTCGATGTGTCGCAGGACGGCGCCGCCACCGTCCTCGTCCGACTCTCCCGGGAGACGTTCTGTCCGAAGGGCGTGCGGCTCCCAGGCACGATCACCGCGCGGATCGGCCCGCTCTCCGTGGGTGCCGACAAGCAACCCGCGCTCGAGAAGGCCGACCGACTCGGACACGGTCTACGTGCCTGCCTGTGGATCGCGATCGATGGCGTTCGCCGCCCCGAAAGGGCCCTGGCGCCTCGAGCTCGACGCCGAGACGTTCGTCCCGCACGAGGTTGATCCGGAGCACACGAGCGACGCCCGCGACCTCGGCGCCGTCGTGAGCGTCGAGGTCATCCCCGGCTGAACGGATCCGCAGTCACCAGGCCGCAACGAGGTAGGTGAAGCGAACGCGCAGGACGACCCGGGCAAGTGGGATCCGCTCGGCTGCGCCCAGGAGCCCGGCGAGAGGTCGGGGAACCCGGATCGTCTGTGGGACGAAGAACGGGCGCATGACGATGTGCTCGAACCCTGCGGCCCGGAGCTCCTCGACGACGTCCGGCACGCGGTACTGCCTCGGATTCAGGTCGAAGACGAGCTTCCCTTGCATCTGCTCGCGTACTCGGGCGAAGAAGGCAGGCCGGTCGACGGCGTAGTAGATGGCGCGAAAGACCGTGATCGCCGCAACCGGGCTGGGCGACGCGAACGTGTTCAGGTCACCGAGCTCGACTGTCGCGCGGTCACCGAGCCGCCGTGCCGCGGCCTCGACCATCGCCGGCTCGAGGTCGATTCCTCGATAGCGAAGCCCTCGTCGGAGCAGCGCTTCGCCGAGACCACCGTCCCCGCAGGCGAGGTCGAGCACCTCGTCGTCCTTCACGAGCGGGGGGCCCAGCTCGACGATGAGCTGTGCGCGATGCTCGAGATAGGCCTGTGGATCGGCGTACTGACGGTCGCTCCAGCCCTTCGCGTTTCGGGCGTACTGATCGGTCTTGGTCCCGCTCATACCCGTCTCAACGTCTCGGGGTGCTTGCGAGCGAATCGCGCCATGCCGCGAAGGTGCCATAGCGTGTGGCGGGAGAGGAACCGGCGATCGATCACGGCCGCGTACTCGTGGCGAACCACCGCGGCGGGCACAAACCATCGTTCCCACCCTGCCCGCATCGCCCGGTACGCGAGATCGATGTCCTCGACGTAGTGGCGGAACCCCGGGTCCCAGCCGCCGAGCTCCTCGAGCATCGTCCTGCGCTGGAGGAGAAAGGCTCCCAGCATCCAGTCTGTCTCAACCGGCTCGGTCGAGTGATCATCGAGCGAGTAGTGATCGCGCTGGCTCGTGTACGGATCGCGAAGCCGGCGAAGCGGAGTTCGCCTGACGAGCGTCCCCCGGATGGTCGGGAACCGGCGATGCGAAGGTTGTGCGGTTCCGTCCGGCCACACCATCGCCGGCCCCGCGATCCCCCCGCGGGGATGTTCATCGAGAACGCGTGCGAGCGTCGCGATCGCCCCCGGCTCGGGGATTGCGTCGGGGTTCACGTTGAGGACGTACTCGCCGGTCGTCGCGGCTGTTCCGAGGTTGATGTTTGCCGAGAGTGAAAGCGGCTTGGCGTTCTCGATCACCTTCACGTCAGCTGGAACGGCCGTCGGGACAGAGCCCGGGAGGTTCGCGATCACCACGAGCTCGTCGACCTGCGCTGCCAGAACCGGAAGCAGAGCGGCGAGGTCGTCGGCGTGGCCGTGCGAGACGACGATCGCGGAGACGCTCACGCGGCAAGAGCCTCGACGTACGCTCGCACGGTTGCCTCTGCCGACGCGCGCCAGCTGAAGGTGCTCGCTCGCTCGAGACCGGCTGCGCGTAGCCGGGCCGTCTCTGCGATGGCACGCGCTATCCCGACGGCGAGCTCGCCCTCGTCGACGACCACGGCGGCTCCGCCCGCGACTTCGACGAGCGCCGGCTCGGGCACGATCACGACCGGTGTTCCACACGCCATCGCTTCGACGACAGGTAGACCGAAGCCTTCGAAGCGAGACGCTTGGACGAGGCAGGCGGCGCCGCGGTACAGCTCGGCTAGCCGAGTGTGGGTGACGTAGCCCTCGAGCCGTGCGCCTCCGTTCCGGAGCTCCGCTGCAATCGCCTCGTCCTTGGTCGGGCCGACGACGACGAGCTCGAGCCCGGCCTCCCGTGCCGCGGCCAGCGCGGCTCGCTGGTTCTTGCGGGCCTGAATTGCCCCGACCGCGAGCGCGTAGCGTCCGTCTGCCTTCGCGCCCTCCGGCCGGAAGGTCGGATCGACGCCGTTCGGCGTCACGATGATCTTCCCGGGATTCACGCCATAGGTCTCGGCCAGGTCGTCAGCCGAGCGTCTCGACACGGTGAGCACCCGTCGTGCTCGCTTCGCCGCGCGCGGCACGGCCCAGCGGAAAACCGCGCGCTCCAGAGGCCTCATCGCGTCGTTGTCCTTCTCGAACGAGAGGTCGTGAATCGTCACCACCGCCGGACAGGGGCACCGCAACGGCAGCGCGTACTGCGTGTGGACGAGGTCGGCGTGGAGGCTCCGGAGAAGTCGAGGGAACGTCCAGGCCATGCGCAGCTCCTGGGACTTCGTCCCGAGCTCCACCGCCTCGATCCCGTCGGGGATGAGATCCGTGTCGCGCGTGATGGCGACGATTCGGAGCCCTGCCTCCATTGCCGGAGCGGCAAGCTCGCGCAGCAGGTTGCGCAGATACGTCTCGTCGCCGGTTCGCTGGCGGCCGAGCACGTCGGCGTCGATGGCGACGAGGCTCACGCCAGCTCCCGCCAGAGCTCTTCGACCAGATCCGCGGCGGCCGACCAGGTGAAGCTCGCGGCCCGCGCGATGCCGGCCGCGGCCAACTGGTCGTGCCGCGAGAGTGCGGTCGTGATTCCCGCCGCAATCGCCTCGGGCGAGGACGCGTCGACGAGCACGCCGGCTCCTCCTGCGACCTCGGCCATTGCGCCTGAATTCGAGGTGACGACAGGGGTTCCACACGCCATCGCCTCGAGCAGCGGGAGGCCGAAGCCCTCGTAGAGCGACGGGAAGACGAGGCAGCGCGCTCCCCGGTAGAGCGCAGCGAGCTCATCATCGCTGGGCTCTCCGACCCATCCCGGCACCTCGACGCCGCCCCAGCCTGTCGCCCCCGCCACGCGCAGCTCGACACCCGCAAGCTGCGCTGCGGCGACGGCTGCACCGAGGTTCTTTCGGGGCTCGAGAGTGCCCACCGCCAACACGTACTCCCCTTCGGATCGCGGTCCGTCAGGACGAAAGGCGGGGTCGAGACCGTTTGGGATCACGCGGATCCGCTCGGGCGGGACCTGGAGAAGCTCGAGTAGCTCGTCCCGGGTGAAGTTCGAGACCGCCACCACCGCGTCGGCTGCTCGCACTCCCGCGCGAAGCGCGCGGCGTCCCGTCTCGCGATGCCAGCGTGGGAACACCTCGGGGAGCCGCAGCAGGGCCAGGTCGTGCACCGTCACCACGAGCGGCACGCGAGGTCGACGCGGCGCCCGAAACGTCGTGCAGTGGAGAAGATCGAGCTGTGGCGATCCGCGTCCGATCCGAAACGGGTACCAGAAGGCATCGCGTCTGACGGTTGCGAGCTTTCCGGTGCCCGGTGCCGACAACTCGACCAGCTCGAGCCCGGGGCGGCCCTCGAGGGCCCCCAGCAGGCCCCGAACGACGCGCGCGGTTCCGGCGCGGGTCTGGACGAGCGGCGTGGTGTCGACGCCGACGATCATGCGTCCCGTTCGGCCGCAAGAACCGCCTGTCGCGGCTCGGGGTACTCGAGGAGCGCGACCGCTTCGGCCGCGCAGAGCCAACGGTGGTCGACATGCTCGTCGTCCAGGGCGGGCTCCCACCCGGCCGCGGCCTCGACGACGTAGGCCCAGACCGTGACGCGCTCGGTTCCGGGCGCGAACCGCACCCGAACGCTCTCCGGGTCGCCGGCAAGGTCGTAACCGAGCGGTCCGTCGAGCGCTGCCGACGGGAGCGGCGAGCCCGGTCTCCTCCTCGAGCTCGCGTGCCGCAGCCGAGTCGGGCTCCTCACCCCACTCGACGCCCCCGGCAACGAGGTGCCAGTAGCCGAGCTTCGCCGGCGAGCGCAGTAGGACGAGGTACTCGCGGCCTGTAGGCGACGGCCGCCGCACCACGATTGCGACCTCATCCGGTCGGCGGTAGCTCACGCGCGCGTCTCGAGAGCTTCGAGGATGACTCGTCCGTTGTCGCGCCACGAGAACCGGCGGGCGTGGAGCAGGCCGAGTGCGACCAGCTCGTCCCGGCGGGCGAGCGCCTCCCGCACGCCTGCTGCGATGGCAGCAGGGTCGAGCGGGTCGACCCGCACGGCCGCATCCCCACACGCTTCGTCGAGTGACGGATGAGACGACGCAACCACCGGCACGCCGCATGCCATTGCTTCGATTATCGGGATCCCGAACCCTTCGTACAGAGACGGATAGACAAACACGGCTGCGCCGCGATAGAGCGCGCCCACCTCGACCTCCGGGACAAAGCCGAGCCGGCGGATCCGCGGGTCCGCGAGGTCAGGACGATCACCCCAGCCGACGCCGCCTGCAAGCGTCAGCCCGAGCTCTGCCTGGAGAAGTCGCCAGGCCTCGACCAACCGCGCGATGTTCTTGCGCGGCTCGATCGTGCCGAGCCCGAGAATCGCCGGACCGCCGAGGTCTGCGCGTGGGCCGTCGGGGTCGAGCCCGGGGCCGAGGCCCGGGTGTGCGACCACGATTCTCTCCCGCTCGACTCCCAGCGTCTCGACCAGATCGGCTGCCGTGTACGCCGAGTTCGCGAACATGACATCGCAGGACGCCGCAGCGGCGTGTGCTTTGCGGGTGTGCATCGACACGGTGCGCGACGTGCACCACTCCGGATGATGAAGCGGCACGAGATCGTGGAACACCGTTGCCCGCACCCCTCGTCGCTGCGTGGGATACATCCACTCGCTGAAGAGGAACGCGTCGAGCGGGCCGACGAGCCGCTCGACGCTCGGGTGGCCAAGACGACTCCAAGCCGTGCGTAACGCATGAGATGCGGGAAGCGGCACCAGGCGCGTCGTGAGCGGGATCCCGGCGAGCGCCTCGCGGATCCGCTCGGGCCCGCGAAGGCTCGTCGGCCCGAACGCGACGACTTCGTGTCGTTCACCGGCCGAAGCGACGAGCCCTTCGAGCGAGCCGCGGATGTAGTTTCCGATCCCGGTCCGCGGGTGGGAGAGCGGCGATACATCGACGACGATCCTCATTTCGTCGGAACGTAGGTGAAGGCGTCGAAATGCGCGCCGAGGACCCGGTCGTCGATCGAGCCGGGCACGGTCTCCGATGGGTTCGCCGTGGGCTCGACGCGGAAGCGCACGGTGCAGACGCCGTCGGCGTCCGGCGCGACGCGAGTCTTCAGGAGGGCACGCTCGGCAGTGACCGGGAACGAGACCTGCGCCACGGTCGGGTCCGAGCGAGATGTCGCCGACGTCGCGCTCACCGTCTGCGACCCGCTGAACAGGTTCGGGTCGCTGTGGAGGCGCACGGTGAGCGTCCCCGGCTCGCAGCGGACCCGCGTCCACTTGACATCGGGCCCCGACCAGGTGCCGCCCGGATACAAGCCGTCCACCGCGACCTTGTTCATCAGCGGGCTGCGCAGCCGCCAGAGAGCGATCCCGAGAGCCTCGTCGCGTGCGACGACGACGCCGTCCGGTTCGACGGTGCTGTCGAGGAGCGCGTACGACGCCGCCACCGGACGCCCGGCAGGGTCGTGGTAGACGCCGTCCTCGCCCCGCCGGAGCTGCTCCTCACCCACCCCTCCTGGAGTCGGTGCGTCCGTGTAGAAGACGCGACCCACGGCCCTGTTGAAGAACTCCGACTCGTTGATCGTGAAGCGATCGGCTGCGCCGGTCCACAGCGCGACCACCTCCTCGCCCGTGGGAACGGCCCCGTCGATCCAGGTCCGCGGGGCGCTCCTGATGCCCTGGAAGAGCGCGCCCTTTCCGGCAAGCTCGAAGCCCTTGTCGCTCGTCCAGACGGGACGCGAGAGGAGGGCGAACACGACGAGGACGGCGAGCGGGACCGAGAGCGCGTAGCGGGCCGGCACGAGGAGAAAGAGCCCGAGCATCACCGCTCCTCCGATCGCGACCGTGGCGGCGTACGAGCCTCCCACCAGGTGCTCGTTTGCGGCCCAGAGCGGCAGCAGGCCGACGGTGTCGGACTTCGCAGGCTCCCCGATGAACCGTGTGTATGGGAACACGAGCGTCGAGGCGAGCGCAATCGCGCCGACCAAGACAGCGATGACGCGCGGGCGAATCGCTCCGAGCTCCACCCACGCGACGAGCGCGACCACGAGCAGCGGGGTGAGAAAGAAGAGGTAACGATCCTGGATGCGATCGCTCGCGAAGCGCGAGGCGAACATCGCGACGGAGAGCGTCGACCAGACGAAGAACGCCACCGTGACGGCAACGTGCTCCTGCACCCGTGGCGGTAGCGAACGAGCACGCGCCGCGAGGACCCCGAGGGCGACCAGAGGCACGATCGCCACGTAGAGGGTCAGCTCCTCGACGTGCCAGAGCCAGAAGCGGAGCACCTGACCGACGTCGTAGTCGCTCTCCCCCACCGTGCTGTACGCGCCGAGGAGGTCGAAAGGGCTCAGCCCTCGAACCGCCTGCACGACGAGCACGAGGATGCCGCCACCGCCGATGACGGCGTACATGGCGCTGTAGCGCCGCAGCGCACCGCGGCCGTGGATCAGTGCGAGCGCGAGCGGCGCGGTCAGGAGAACCGGCACAAATGCGAGCGCCTGCGACCGCGTCGCGAAGGCAACCGCGAGCGCCCCGAGCAGGACGAGTAGCCGTCGCCAGGAGGCCGTCTCGAGGTACCGGACGAGCGCGAGGGCCACGCAGAGCGCGAGCGGGTAGAAGAGGCTCTCGGTCGTGATCGTGGCGGTGTAGGCCATCGACGGGACCGCGACCGCGATCACCGCTGCCACCAGGGCCGCCGGTGGGCGGGCGACCCGCACCGCGAGGAGGTACGTCGGCACCGCGGCCAGCGACATCACGACCGCGTTGATCGACTTGGCCGCGTTGTAGGCGGTGACCCCGTCGTCGAAGAGAGCCCAGGCCGGGGCGATCAGGGCAGGGTAGACCAGGCTGTAGCCGCTCGTCGGCACCTCGCGGATCGCGTAGCCGCCGCCGTCCGCCAGGCTCTTCGCCAGCTCGGAGTAGATGAGCTCGTCGACGAAGACGAACGGCGCGACCATTCCACGGACGAGCCAGAGCCGCAGCAGTGACGACCCGACGACGATCGCGGTGAGCCAGGCCCAGGCTGGGACACGACCCACTCGACTAGCCACCGAGGTCGACCTCGGAGAGCCGGCGGGCGAGCTCGGCGGCGTCCGCCGAGCGCGGCTCGATCCCGACCTCCGCGGCCGCGGTGCTCACCTCGCCGAGCACCGCGTCCGACACCCACCCACCTCCGGCGAGCCGCTCGAAGAAGCCGACCTGCGCCTCGGCGACCCGTGCAACGTCGTGCGGGCCACGCGCAAGCGCAGAGGCGGCGGCACCCATGGCCGCCCTGAGGTCAGGCCGGGCCGCGAGCAGCTCGAGTGCTGCGGCCAGGGTCTCCACCTCGTCGTCGTCGACGGGGATCTTCAGCGCGACCTCATCGGGCAGCTCCGCGAACCAGCCGACGTCGCTGACGACGAGCGGCTTGCCAAGGCAGAGGGAGCGAATTGCCGTCCCCGAGGTCTCACCCATCGTCGGTGACCGCAGGTTGACGTGAATGTCCGCAGCGTCCATCAACGCCCACAGCTCTGCCTCGTCGACGTATCCGGTCTGCTGCACACCCTCACCCTCCAGCCCCAGCCGCTGCAGCCGGTGGCGGAGATCGAAGTTCGGTGACGCCGCGCCGACGAGCAGCAGTCGCGCTCCCGGGTGCGCCGTGCGGACGCGGACGAAGGCCTCGAGCAGCTGGGGGAGCCGCTTGCTCTCGTTGAGGTTCCCAAAGGCGGCGATGAGCGGCGACCCCTGGGCAGCGGCCGGGGCAATGCCCTCCGGGACGACCCAGGCCGGATGGGGAATCACCTCGATCGGGCCGCCGAACCCCGCCGCTCGGGCGCGATCGTGGACGTAGCGCGAGTGGACGACCAGACCGGTTGCGTGGTCGAGCACGGCTCCGGCGAGGGGGAGGTCGACGGCGCGGTTCTCCCAGAGCGGTGGGATGCGCTTCTCGATCACCGCGTGGCCGAGCAGGCGCGCAGGGAGACCACCGTCGCGCTCGAGTGCATCGAGATAGCCGCGCGACGTTGCCCCGGGCTAGCGTGATTCCCGAAACGAGGTGGTGCAGGACGAAGTCGTGCAGGACGACTGCGCCGGGGGTGCGATGCAGCGCATCGACGATCCATCCGTGCGCCGCCGGGTCGTTGCCCACGTGGTACACGGCGAGGTCGCTGCCGCGCGGCGGGCGCTTCGCGCCCCGCTTCACGACCTCGATCTCGGCGCGCTCGCGCAGAGCCGGGAGGAGAAGCGCGGTGTAGTCCGCGATGCCCGAGCGCTCGGGCGGGATCGGAGAGAAGAGCGCGATCTTCATGCGAGGAGCCTCGCGATCGCGCGCTCCCAGGTCACCTCGTCAGCCAGTGCCTTGCCGCGCCGCCCCATCGCCGAGGCCTCGTCGACGTGGTCGCGCAGCCACGCTACTGCGTCCGCAACGGCGCGCGGCTCCGGCGACGACGACGAGCCCCGTCTCACGATCGCGGACGACGTCGAGTGGCCCACCCGCATCGGGTGCTGTGATCACAGGCTTCTCCGAGAGGAAGCTCTCGTACGGCCCCATCCCGAAGTCCTCGTCGACCGGCGCGTAGTAGACCGAGCTGCAGCGTGCGTAGAGGTCGGCGAGACGCTCTGGGCTCACCCTCCCTTCGAAGCGCACGCGGCCGTCGAGGCCACGGTTGCGGACGATCCCCTCGAGCCGCGCTCGGTCGGGCCCGTCGCTGACGATCACCACCTCGAGACTGGAGTCGAGCGCCGCCGCCTCGACCAGCACGTCGAGGCGCTTGGCACGGTCGAGTCGGCTCGCCGAGAGGACGAACCCTTCGGAGGCCTCGCAGCGGTACGCGAGCTCCTGCGGCCGGGTGCGGCAGGATCTCGGCGACGAGGCCGGTCGAGCGCTCGAGGCGGCCGGCGACGTTGCCTGAGGTGGCAAAGAGTCGCGTCGCCTCGCCGAGCGAGGTCCGGTCGAGCTCCTGCACCTTGCGACGGATCGCGCGGTCCTCCGGCGAGTCGCCGAACTGGCCGAGGTCGGTGCCGTCGAGCTCGTAGGCCTGGCGAAACTGGTGCACGAGCCACACGCGCTTCTCGGGGTGACGGACGACATAGGACGGGAACTTCGTCGCGATGACGAGGTCGACCCTTTCCCCGTCGACCTCCGTGAGGTCGAGCAGGCGCCAGAGAAACGCCTGCGTCAGGACGCGCTGCGCGGGATACCACTTGAACGGCACGCTGACGATGTCGGCCTCGTGCCCGCGCGTTCGCAGCTCGCTGACGAGCGCGTCGGTGAAGATCTCGGCCCCGCCATGCGCGAAGGGAACCTGGGGTCGGCAGACAGCGATCCTCATCCGGGCTCACCCACCGCGAAGCGGCCGCAGCTTCCGCGTGAAGAGGCTTGCACCCTGGTAGCCGTACGTCGTCTGTGCGAACCAGGTGGCCGCGCTGCGTCCTGCGAGCGGGATGCGCAAGAGCTTCCCACCGATGCGCCGCTTCGCCATCTCGTCGTATCCGTCGGCCTGCTCGACACGGCGGACGACGAGCCCTGCCTTGCCGAAGGCCCACAGGTAGGCGTACAGCGTGTGGACGTGCTCGTTGATCCCGTAGGTGCGCTCCTCGGCCTGATCGGGCGCGTCGCCCGATCTGTACACGGCGCGCGTGCCTTCGTTCAGGGCGATCACGTGCCCTCCGCGCCGCGTCACCCGCGCCATCTCTCCGACCATCCGGTCGAGGTCGAGAGCATGGTGCAAGGTCGCGACGCAGTACGTGACGTCGAAGGCTCCGTCGGCGAACGGCAGGCTCTCACCGTCTGCCTGCACCCGTAGGAACGGACCGGTCTCGCGTTCGTAGAAGAGACCCCGGCCAAGCCCGATCTTGCGATCGGCGAGGATGTCGGTGCCGACATACGTGCAGCCGCGCGCCATCACGTGCCGTGCGCCCCAGCACTTTGCCGCGCCGACTTCGAGCACGAGCATTCCCGGCCGCAGCTTTGGCAGTAGCAGCGAGAACGAGTGCTCGTTCGCCCGCCAGTTGACGTCGTCCCAGCCGAGATCGCGACAGACGAACGGGAGCACCGCATCGACGGCATCGTCAGGCTCGTACCATCCCTGGTCGCGAGCCATCGAGGCCCAACCCTCGGCCTCCCGCGCTTTCTCCGCGACCCCCGGCACTGTCTCGTCGAGCATCCGCGGGATCCCCTCTTCGACGTTGTAGTGACGACCACAGCGGCCGCACGTGAAGATGGTCTCGCGATCGATCGGCCCTGCGCACGTCGGGCAGCGGAGGAGATCGACGCCCGGGACCGCGTCGAGGACGCTCACGCGCGCTTCTCGAGCTCGGCTTCGAGACGCTTGATGTGCTCGTGTTGATCGTCGACGAGCCGCAGGAGTGCTGCGTTGAACGACCGTTGATCGTAGGCGACCGGTTCGACGTACCACCGCAAGAGCTTGCGAAGCACCCATTTCACGGGGATCCCAAGCGCCCCGCGCAGGCCCGGGCGCAGACGGAGCGAGCGGTCGCCGGAGACCGGCCACAGCCGCTCGGCCTCGGCGCGCGCTGCGTGCCAGTCCGAGAGCACCGCCCGTGCCTCCCGGGATCGACGCCGGAGCGCCGCACTTCGTCACGGAGAGCATCGAACAGCGCGGCGACATCGACCTCGCCCGTCGGGAGGCCGGCGTCCACGTGGGGACTAGGGACGACGTCCTCCGGCACCGGGCCAGTGTAGCCCGCCCCCCTGCCAACCATCCCATCTCTACGATCGAACGGTGCGCGTCGGACTCTCACTCCTCACCCTCGTCCCGGGGCTCTCCGGGGGAAGCGAAACATACGCTCGGGCGCTGGCTCGCAGCCTCGGACGCCATGGCGCACACCACTACGAGGCGCTGCTACCGCACGATCGCCGCGGATGCCGCTGACGGCCTCACGAGCACGGTGGCCGATACGTACCGGGCGTCGGTCACGACGGTTGGGAGGCTGCGTGCGATGGGCGGAGCGACCATTCGCCCGGGTCGGCTGCGAGAGCTGCTCGAGAAGGCGGACGTCGTCCACTTCCCACTCACCGTGACCGTCCCGACCGTGAGTCGGCCCACCGTGCTCACGCTCCTCGACGTCCAGCACCTTGATCTGCCTCACCTCTTCTCGCGCGGCGAACGTCTCTTTCGTCGCCTCGCCTACGACCGAGCGGCCAGGCGGGCGGATCAGGTGATCGTCATCAGTGAATGGGTGCGCGAGCGTTCAATCGCGCGCCTGGGGCTCGACCCCGCTCGCGTCACGGCAATCCATCTCGGTGTCGACACCGAGCACTTCACACCGGACGCGACCGTCGCTCGTGAGCCTTTCCTGCTCTATCCCGCTCGGCCGTGGGCGCACAAGAATCACCAGCGCCTGCTCGAGGCGTTCGCGCTCGTGCGAAGGGAGCGGCCCGAGCTTCGCCTGATTCTGACGGGCGCCGGCCATGCCGCGAACCAACCGGAGGGAGTCGTGGTTCGCGGCAGCGTCTCGGCGGACGAGCTCGTCGAGCTCTACCGCCGCGCTGCGGCGCTTGTGTTTCCGAGCCTGTACGAGGGCTTCGGGCTGCCTCCGCTCGAAGCGATGGCGTGCGGCTGCCCCGTTGCGACCTCGACCGCAGGTTCGCTTCCGGAGGTGTGCGGCGACGCGGCAGTCCAGTTCGATGCCCTCGATGTGGAGGCGATCGTGGAGGCGATCCTCGAGACGCTCGACCGCTCCCAGGAGCTCTCGGCGCGCGGGCCATTCGAGCGGCGACGTTCACGTGGGAGACGACCGCGCGGATGCACGACCTCGTCTACGAGCGCTGCTGAAGACGCTCGAGATCGGCCTCGACGAGCAGGCGGACAAGCGCGTCGAAGTCGACGGCGGGTTGCCAGCCGAGCGCGTTCCGGGCCTTGCTTGCGTCGCCGACGAGATCGTGGAGCTCTGCCCGGCCACGAACGAGGTCGGGATCGACGCGGACGTGGTCGTGCCAGTCCAGGCCGACAACCTCGAATGCCCGCGCTACGAGCTCCTCCACGCTGTGCGCCACTCCCGTTGCGACGACGTAGTCGCCGGGTCCGTCAACCTGCAGCGTGAGCCACATCGCCCTGACGTAGTCGCCCGCGTAGCCCCAGTCCCGGCGTGCCCCGAGATCGCCGAGCACGAGCTCGGACTCCAGCCCCAATGCGATCGCTGCGGCAGCTCGCGAGACCTTGCGCGGGAGAAAGTCCACCGGCCGCAGCGGCGACTCGTGGTTGTAGAGGATCCCCGACGACACGAACATCCCGTAGCGATGTCGATAGCTCGCCGCGATGAAGTGAGCGTAGGCCTTGGCGACACCGTACGGCGTGAGCGGCGAGAGAGGGGTGTCTCTCGGTCTGGGGCGATTCTCTGGGCTCGCCGAAGATCTCGCTCGAGGACGCCTGATAGACGCGAATCGTGGGGTCGACCTCGCGCACCGCCTCGAGCAGCGAGGTTGTTCCGACGGCGGCGATCTCGGCGGTTCGGATCGGCTCGTCCCAGGAACGCGGGACGAAGGAAGGAGCGGCGAGGTTGTATACCTCCGTCGGCCGAACGGCCTCGAGCGCCGCGACGAGCGATGCGCGGTCGAGCAGGTCCGCCGTCACGAACTCGATCCTCTCCCCGATCCCCTTGAGGTTGTCCGCGTAGGCACTCGGGTCGCGGCGCAGAATCCCGGCGACGCCGTACCCGGCGTCCAGCAGAAGCGCGGAGAGGAGCGCACCGTCCTGACCGCCGATTCCCGTGATCAGGGCTTGACGTCGCATCGGTCGCCGAGTCTACGTCTCGGCTCGACCGACGGGCGAGGGAGAATGCCTCGAATGAGTGCCACGCCGGTGACCGATTCCCTGCGCGCCGCGCCACCCGGGTTGCATGGGGAAGGAGAGTACTGGGGGCTTGCCTGGGAGGCGCTCGGCTGGCTCGAGCGCACCGTCGAACCGGGCTGGGCGACTCTGGAGACCGGCTCGGGGGCGAGCACGATCGTCTTCGCAGCGGCGGGAGCGGTGCACGAGGCGGTCACGCCGGACCCGGAGGAGGAGCAGCGGACACGCCGGGCCACCGCCGCACGGGGATTCGAGGCGACGAACGTCACGTTTCGGATCGGGCTGTCTCACGTCGTCCTGCCTGCGCTCGAGCCTCGGCCGCTCGACCTTGTCCTCATCGACGGCGCGCACGGGTTCCCATACGCGATCCTCGACTGGTGGTATCTCGCAGCGCGCGTGAAGGTCGGTGGTCACGTCCTTCTCGACGACGCGTACCTGCCGGGAGTCGCCCCGATCGTCGACTTCGTGCGCGCCAGCCCTTCCTGGCGCCTCGAGAAGGCCGTCAGCTTCCGCACGGCGCACGCTGTGAAGGTCCGGGACGAGGAGGCGCCGTTCCTTGCCGGGGCCGACGCAGCGTCGGGTAGTCGAATGCGGTTCGGCTATCTCACGCCCGGGTCGCAGGGTCGTCGCATCGTCGCGGCAGCGTTTCTTCAGCACCCGCGTTGGTCTCTGGGCGGTCGATCGGGTGCGTCGCACGAGGTCTCGCTGATCGACTTCTAGAGGTGCCGCAGGTAGCTCCACGATGCGCGGAGCCCACTCGGGCGCACGATGGCGAGCAGGCCTCACGTACCCGGCAAGGCCTAGCGCGGCTGCCGGAAGCGCGTCGAGCAGGACGTGCGCGAGGCCGAACGCCACGAACGCGGCAGCGGCCGTCACGACTGAGGCGCGAAGCAGGCCGAGCAGGGTCTTGCGGGCTGCGTGGAGCGCGTTCAACTGCCCGACGAGCGCGACCGTCGTCGAGACCGCGAGGGCGAGGGCGAGACCCGAGAGCCCGGCAAGTTGCTGCCCGAGCCAGGCCAGTGGGACGTGAACGAGGAGCACGAGCCCCGAGATCATGGGCAGTCGTCCGACCCGCCCTGCGACGAACATCACCGGGAGCGTGACGGAGAAGCCGATCGACGCGACCATCCAGGGGGACAGCGAGGCGACAAGCCGGCCGAGCTCGTCGCCGACCTCGGTCGCCGTAGCCGTCACCCGAGCACGGTCGGACATGATCGGCTCGCCGGCGAGCGCGAACACCCCGGCGGTCGCACCGACGGCGACGATCGCGATCCACGACGACCCGATGACGTGACGGACGACCCGGTCCGCGTCGACTCCCGGTGCGGGAGAGCGGAACGGAGGTGACGAGACCGAGCGACGAGGCAGCCACGGCGACGACCGCCGAGCCCGCGAGAAATGCGTACCCGAAGCTCGTGACCGCTCCGACTCCCTCGCGGGCCGCGAATGGGAGGCAGATCAGATACGACGGCTTGCAGGGCGAGCGGCAGCGAGACCCCGACGAGCGGCGTCGAGAAGGCGTCCTCTGAGGGTCGACGCCGCAGGTCTCAGACCCGACGGGGGCATCGCAGCGCCCCGCGCGCGGAGCGCGAGCGAAAGCGCGGGCAGCGCCGAGGCGACGAGACCGTTGAGGAGCATGCCCACGGCGACGGCGCGGATCCCGTCGTCGTCGATGCGAAGGAGGATCCAGCCGAGCCCGACGCAACTTGCGGCGATGTACGAGATCGCGGCGGTGACGTAGTCGTCGAGCGCTGCGAGTGCACTTGCCCCGAGACCAGCGTAGAGCTGCGCTATCGCCGCGACAACCATCAAGGGGAGCACGTCGGTGGCAGCGTCGCGCGACTCGGTCGGGCCCGAACCCGGTCAGCAGCGCACCGAGCGGGCGGGCGGCCACGAAGGTCACGACGACGAGCGGAATCGAAATCGTCGCGAGCGCGACCGCCCACGACACGGTCTCGGAGCCAAGCCGATCGTCGGCGCGCGCTCGCGCCAACGCCGGCAGCACGACGAGTCGCATCGCCGTCGCGGCCAGAGCAAGGACGATGAAGACCCCGTACGCGGCAAAGAACCCGTCCGTCTCGGCCGTCCGCCCGAACTCGCGCGCGATGATCACGCCGACAACGGCCGCCAGACCTGCCTGTACTGCGAGCGCAATGGCGGTAACCGCCGCCGTCGCAAGGGATCCGAGCCCGCCCGGGCCGCTACGCTTGCTCACCGAGACAGCCTACGCACGCTCACCGACGGGACGGTACGCCGAGATGGCCAACGACATGGTCTGGACAGAACGCGACTTCGAGGCGCTACGTCGCGAGTTCGGCGATGTCTACGGCGGGCGAACCGTGATGATCACCGGCGCCGACGGGTTCATGGGGTCGCATCTCACCGAGGCACTGCTTGCGCTCGACGCCAACGTGCATGCATTCGTCCGGGCGACCTCGAGCGGCGCGCTCAACAACATCGGACACCGCCGGCACGAGCTGAAGGTGCATTTCGCCGACCTCACGGATCGCACGTCGATCGACTACCTGGTACGGGAGCTCAAGCAGGCTCCCGACCGGCCGTACATCTTCCACCTCGGCGCCCAGGCCCATGTGGGTGAGTCCTGGCATCGTCCGTACGAGACCTTCATGGCCAACACGATCGGAACGCTGAACCTGCTTCAGTCGATCGTCGACTGGGGTCTCGAGCTCGAGAAGTTCGACACAGCCGGGACGTCGGAGGAGTACGGGAACGTGCGTGACGATGTTCGCGCGCAGCACGACTTCGACTCCGCCGGCTCCCTCATCCTGCACGAGCGCTCGCCTATCAACCCCAAGTCGATCTACGCAACCGCAAAGGTTGCCGCCGACTTTCTCACGATGAACTACTACGACGGCTTCGGGGTGCCCGGCGTGGTGACGCGGATGTTCAACAACTACGGGCCCCGCCAGAACCCGCGGTATGTGACCGGGACGATCATCACCCAGGCGCTGACCAAGCCGGACATCTTGCTCGGCGCGCTCGAGCCCTTGCGCGATTTCTGCTTCTGCACCGACGGCGTGCGCGGCCATCTCACGGTTGCGGCCCAGGGGATCCCGGGCGATGTCTACGTGTACGGCCAGGGCGAGAACATCTCGATGCGAGATTGGGCGGACCTGATCATCCGCACGGGCATCGAGCACGGCTTCTGGGCGTCCGATCGGCACGTGGTCATCGACGAAGGTCGGCTCCGTCCAGGCACAACGGACGTGATGGCTCTTCGCGTCGGGCACGAGAAGCTCACCGCCGAGACCGGATGGATGCCCCAGGTCTCGTGGGAGGAGGGTGTGCTGCGGACGATCCAGTGGTACGCCGGGAACCGCGAGCGGTGGCTCGGCCGGGTCGACTGGGCTCCGACCGGCGCGGCGGTGGCGCAGAGCACATGACCCGTGTGCTCGTGACGGGTGGGGGTGGCTTCCTCGGCGGCGCGCTCGTCGAGCGGCTCGAGGCCGAGGGGCATGACGTCGTAGCCGCCCGCCGGCGCGACTACGACCTCACCGACATGGCCGATACGGGACGCTTGTTCGACGACGCCCGAGCCGAGCTCGTCTTTCACCTCGCAGCCGAGGTCGGCGGGATCGGTGCCAATCGCGCCAACCCGGGTCGCTACTGGTACGCGAATCTGATCATGGGCGCCCACGTGCTCGAGCAGGCTCGTCTTCACGAGACGCCGAAGCTCGTGGTTGCGGGAACCGTGTGTGCGTACCCCAAGCACACGCCGGTTCCGTTCCGAGAGGATGATCTCTGGCTCGGGTACCCCGAGGAGACGAATGCTCCCTACGGGGTCGCAAAGAAGTCGATTCTGGTGGGGGCTCAGGCGTATCGCGAGCAGTACGGCCTGGACACCATCTTCCTTCTCCCGACCAACCTGTACGGCCCACGCGACAACTTCGACCTCGAGACCTCGCACGTCATTCCCGCCTTGATCCGCAAGATGATGGAGGCAGCCGAGCGTGGTGAGGACGAGATCGTGCTCTGGGGAGACGGCTCGCCGACCCGTGAGTATCTCTACGTGAGCGATTGCGTCGACGGGCTGGTGGCGGCTGCCGAGCTCTACGACGGCGCCGAGCCCGTGAATCTCGGCACGGGTGTCGAGACGTCGATTCGCGAGACCGCAGAGCTCGTGGCCGCCCAGGTCGGGTACGAGGGAACGATCGTCTGGGACACGTCGATGCCGAACGGGCAGCCCCGCCGAAGTGTCGATGCCAGCCGCGCCCTGGAGCTCTTTGGATTCGCGGCGCAGGTCCCGTTGCGCGACGGGATCGCGCGCACGGTCGCGTGGTATCGGGACGCGCGCGTCGTCGCGTGAGCGTCGCAGCGCTCGCCACCGCCGTCGGCGGCTTGTGCGATCGCGTCATCGGACGACCGCGCGTGTTTCTCGCGGTGCTGGCTGCGGTCCAGATCGTCGCGACCGTTGCGCTCGGCCTCGCAGCAACGCACAACGGCTGGGTGTGGTTCCAGGGCGGCGATCAGATCTGGTTCGCAAGCGACTCCTGGGCCTTCGGTCATCTCAAGCTTCCGCCTGGCGATGTCGGCCCCGGCTGGGGGTTCGTGCTGACCCCGGCGACGCTGTTGCTCGGCTCGACGTTCGTCGAGGCGATGCCGTTGATCGCCATGTTCAACGTCCTTGTTCTCGGCCCGATTGCGCTGCTTCTGCGTGTGGACGATCGCGGGACGGATCGGCGGTCGTGCGCTCGCGGTCTGGGCCTCGATCCTCTGGGTGGCGGCGCCGTTTGCGGCGATCCTGTTGTTCGTTCAGCGATATCACGAGCGTTGGGTCGACCAGTTCTTGCCGCAGGCGCTCGGATTGACCGGCATGGCCGACTATCCGTCGATGGTCGCGCTCCTGGTCGTCGCTGCGCTCGTTGTTCGCTCGCTGGACACGCGGGCCTGGACGGACGCCGCACTCGCCGGGTGCGCGCTCGGGTTCGCCGGCCTGATGAAGCCCCCGAACTATCTGATCGTTCCGGGAATCCTCCTCGCGTACCTGCTTGCGCGTCAGCTTCGAGAGGCGGCGGTCGTGGCCGCTGCGGTCGTGCCGAGCCTGGTCGCGCTGACCGTCTTCAAGGAGCGTGGACTCGGGCTTCATCCCCTTGTTCGCACTGGAGGAGACGCGCGTTGCCCTTGGAGCGGTGGTCGGCGTGAAGCTCGATCTCAACCGCTACATCGATCTCGATCTCGATCGCTGGAGGGTGCAGATGGCCCAGCTTCGGGAGTACCTCTGGAGTGCGCGGCTCGCTCAATGGGCTCCGCTCGCGGGCATGCTCGCCGTCGCCCGGGTGCGGTTGCCCGTTGCGGCGCTCCTCGCGACCTGGCTCGGCGCATTCGTCGTCTTGAAAGGCAACGCCCCTCAGGCGAGCATCGAGGCGAACACGTTCTGGCGCCTGGTGATGCCCGCCTGGCCGGCATACCTTCTCCTCCTCGCCTCGATCCCTCTCCTCGTTCCGACCCTCCTGCGCCGCCTGGGTGCCCGAGCTCAGCCGTCGCAGCCGCGAAGCGCAGGGCGGCGCGCCGCCTGGGCGGGAATCGCGATCTTCGCGAGTCCTCCCGCTCGTGTTCGTGAGCTTCGTGCCGAAGCTCGACGACGCGTCACTCGTCATCCGCCAGGAGCGCGGCACGATCCTGCTGACACCGGTCCGCGACGAGTTCGCGGCCACGGCCACCCGCGAGCCATCGGGTGCGATCCGGCTGGACTGGAGCGCGCCCAAGTGGGGCTCGACGCTCTCGTACCGCGTCTATCAGGCCGACTTCCAGGGCTCCGACGTCTACTGCCCTCCGGGGCAGACCTGGGCGATCAGATGCACGCTGGAGGCCGACCTCGTTGGCCAGACGTCGGAGACGTCATGGACAGATCCCGAACCCGACGCCCGATTCGGTCTACAGGATCGGGGCGGCCGTCCGTTACGACTCGGAGGTGGACGGTGCGGACGTCTTCGCGCTCTCACCTACGGTCGTGCCCCCGCCTGCCTGACTCGATTCGAGGGAACGAAGCCGCTCGCGGACGAGACCGATCTCCTGTGCGAGCCGGACGTTGTCGTCCGTCAGTCGTGAGAGCACCGTCGAGTAGTGGAGCAGCACGACGATGACGAAGAGCGTCGCCGCGGCGAACAGGATCGCGACCGGGGTGGTCTCGACCCCGGCCCAATCGGCGACCGTGTTGAGCCCCTCTCTCCAGGTCGAGAGGATGAGCAGGACGACGCCGGTCGCCAGCCAGAGAAGGGCGTACCGCTCTTTGAGCCGCCGGCCTCGGATGAGCTCGAGGACGATGAGGATGAGCAGGAGCGAGGCAACTGCGGCAGCGATGGAGACGCGAACGGGGGTCATCGGTGAGAAGTCTCCTCGGACGGGAGGGTCGCGCGCCGGGCCATGGCGACGAGCAGGGCGAGTGTCACCTTGAAGACGTAGTAGATCGAGCGGAGGAACGTGATCGACGACGAGCCGTGCTCGCGCTCGCGCATCGTCACCGGCACCTCGACGAGCCGGAGCTTCGTGCGCAGGACGAGCAATGTCGCCTCGACCTCCGGATAGTCGCTCGGGTAGTCGCGGGCGAAGAGCGCGATCCCGCGCCGGTTGAGGGCCTGGAACCCAGAGGTCGTGTCGGTGACCCGTTGGCGCGTGAGCATCGAGACGAGTCGCGCGAACCAGGTGATACCGATCCGCCGCGCGAGAGGCGGGCGGTACGTGCGGTCGTCGCCGATGAAGCGGGAGCCGGTGACCACGTCGGCGTCGCCCTTCGCGAGTGCGGCGAGCAGCTTCGGCAGCTCTGCGGGATCGTGCTGGCCGTCGCCGTCCAGCCTGACGGCGGTGTCGTACCCTCGCTCGAGGGCGTAACGGAAGCCTGTCTGGACGGCTGCTCCGATCCCGAGGTTGAATGGGAGCCGGACGACCGCGGCTCCTGCCCGTGCGGCTGCTCCAGCCGTGCCGTCCGGGGAGCCGTCGTCGACCACGACGACGTCGATCGCCGAGTCGTGCGCCTTGATCTCGGCGACCACCCCCGCGATTGCGGCCTCCTCACAGAAGGCGGGGACGATCGCCACGATTCTCCCGAGGCTCACGTCGGCACCGATTCGAGGTCGAGCAGGCGGAGCACCTGGCGTGCCCGATGCGTGTAGGTGTGCTCGTCGAGCACCCGCTCGCGCGCACGGAGACCCATCGCCTGTGCCTCTGCGGGATCGTCCAGCAGACGGTGGTAGGCGGCGACCGCCTGTTCCGCGCTCTCGACCACGATGATCTCACTCTCCGGCTCGAACCATTTCTCGATCCCGTCGTGCGGGTTCGAGACGATCGCAGCACCTGCCGCTGCGAGCTCGAACGGGCGACACGTCGACGAGCCCGGCACCGTCGCATGCGAGCGGCGGGTCACGTTGAGGTTGATTCTCGCCCCAGAGATCGCCCGAGCGAAGCCGTTGAACGGGACATCGCCGAGCTCTCGCGCCTGCCCGATGTCTCCCTGGAAGTCCCGCCCTCCGAGCGCGAAATCGATGCGTGGATCTGTCCGGCTCGGTTCCCCGATCATGGTCTGCATCCACTCGCGCCTGAACTTGTCCCCGAAGCCGTAGAAGAACACGTCCATCTCCTTCTCGACCGCCATCGGCCTGAAGAACTCGGGGTCGGCACCCCAGAGGACCGCTTCGGCCCGTCGCGCACCCAGCTCGAGCAGCCGCGGGATCCCGCCTTCGGAATTCGAGAGCACGAGGTCGTACTCGGAAGGATCGGCGCCGTGGTAGTAGTTGAAGCCAGTATCCATCCCACCGAACTCCGGCAGGCTCATCGGCACGTCCCCGTCGTAGAACGCCACCGGGATGTCGAATCGCTCCCGGAGATGGGTGGCGATTCCGCGCAGGTGCGCCATGGGCACCGTGAACACGATCACCGCATCGGGGCGCTCCTTCTCGACGAGCTTGTCCAGGTGCCGGCGCCAGCGCGGGGTGACGACCTTCCAGATCGTCTCGCGGGTCAATCGATCGAGCGAGCTCTCCTCGGGGTTGTCCTCGCCTCGGCGGAGGTAGCGGTCGCCCTTGACGCGGGCAAGGCCGTCACGCAGGAGCGCGTAGGTCTCGCCCTCGCGGTACGTCGGGTTGGGCGCGGTCCGCCACCACGGGCTCTCGACCGGACGACCGCGGTACGGCGTCACGATCAGGTCGGCACCGGCCTCGTACATCCCCTTCCAGAGCTGCCACCAGGCTGGGGTGCAGCCGTAGCGGAAGTCGAGATCGATCGCGGAGGCGACAGCGAGGATGCGGGGCGCGCGCACGAGAGGAGTCTAGGGCCGGGGTTGGACGCTAATACGCGCCGCGCTGCGCGATCACGGCCGGGATCGTCTTCGCGATGATCGAGATGTCCGACCAGATCGACCAGTTCTCGATGTACGTGAAGTCGAGCCGCACGAGATCGTCGAACTCGAGCCCGGAACGGCCCGAGATCTGCCAGAGCCCCGTCATCCCCGGGAGCACGTGGTAGCGAGCCTTGTGCCAGTCCTCGAGGAGCGCGTGGTCGCGCAATGGAAGGGGACGAGGGCCGACCAGGCTCATCTCACCCCGGAGCACGTTCACGAGCTGCGGAAGCTCGTCGAGTGAGAGGCGGCGCAGCAGCGCGCCGACGCGCGTCACCCTGGGGTCGTCCCTGATCTTGAACAGGGCGCCCGAGGCCTCGTTCTGTTGCTCGAGCTCCTCCTGCCGGGCAGCAGCGTCGGCGGTCATCGTGCGGAACTTCAGCATCCCGAACTCCTGCTCACCCACCCCGACCCGCCGATCTCGATAGAGGATCGGCCCGCGGGAGCCGAGCTTCACGGCAGCGGCGAGCAAGAGCCAGATGGGAAGGCCGACAACGAGCAGAACCGCGGCGACGATCAGGTCGAAGGCGCGTTTGGCGACCCAGGCGAACCCCGAGAGAATGGGAGGTCGGAGCTCGAAGAGCGGCAGACCCTGACCTGGGACGTACTCCCCTTCGTGGACGAGCAACTCCGTGGTCGACGGCGCAAGCTTGACCTTCACCCCGAAGCGGTGTGCGAGATGGACGACTTCGAGCACGGTTCGCTCGTCGAAGTCGGCTTCGGAGAGCACGAGCTCGTCGGGGCGCTGCTGCTCGAACAGCGCCGGGAGATCGCTGAGCTCGTGGCCGAGAAGCGGAAGGCCCGGGACCTCCGTGCGCGCGACGGCGCCGATGATCTCGATGCCGATCCCACCTCGCGAGGCCAGTAGCTGGGCTCGCAGGTGTCCCAGCCGCTCGCTTTCACCGAGCAGCAGCAGGCGCCTGCGGACGCCGACGACCTTGAGCACCTCGAGCGAGGCCGACGCGTAGGCGGCTCGTAGCGCCCCGATGGAGATCGCGCTGGTCACAACCGCCGTCGGGATCAGCCCTGTGGTTGTGAACTCGTAGCCTGTCCCCAGGCCGAATGCGAGCACCGTGAGCGCGACGAGCACGAGGCCGCTGAGCACCTTGCCCGGTCCGGCGCGGAGCTCGCGCGGCGCGTAGAGACCCACCTGGAAGAACACCAGCACCGTGATCGGAGCAAGGAAAGGCAACCATTCGCGTGGCCCCTCGTCCCACAACAGCGACCAGAGGACGGTGTCCTCGAAGAGGGCCGAGCGGATGACGAGCGCGACGTAGACCCCGATTGCGAGCCCGGCAATGTCGAGCGTGACGAGCGTCGCGACACCCACCACCCGTCGAACGACGGTCGTCCAGGGCCCGCGTGACAGCAGATAGACCTGCGAACGCCGGACGTCGACCGCAGGGTCGGGCGGCTGGACGGGCGGGGCCGGAGAAGGCGTATCGCCCAACTCCGGCGGCGTCGGGGGCGCCTCGGTCGGCACCCGTGAAGCTTAGCCTGCGGTCTCGTCGTCTCCTCCGCGGGCGACGGCGCTCCAGGTCGTCGTGGCAGTGCCAGCCGCGCCGGCGACTGCAAGCCCGTCGAGATCCATCGCCGGTCGACGACGACCCAGGATCCGCAGCGCGGTGAGGACGATCCGCCGACGGCGCGGCTCGACGAGGTCGGTGTCGTGGAAGTAGACATGGAGCGCCGGTGCTGGCGACGGCCGGAGCGCCTCCCGCAACGCCTCGCCCGCGCTGTGCGTGGTCGGGAGCGCCTGAAGGGTCAGGCCACCTTCGAGCTCGATACGTGCCGGAGCGTCGAGCTCGGCCCAGCGTGCGCCACGAGCGAGATAGCCGGGTCGGCTGGGCCTCGGTGTGCAGTCGACGTAGCCCGCCTCTGCGCACGCGGCCGCGACGCCGGCATCGGTGTACCAGCCACCTCCACAGAAGAGCGTCGGCCGTAGCCCGTGCTCGCCCAGCCACGCGCTCTCGCGACGCACCCTCTCGGCGGGGTCGCCGTCACCGCTCGGGCGGGCGTGCGTCGGTCCCGTCCAGTGCGTGTGATGGCCGAGCGGCCCACGGGTCGTGGCCTCATTCGCGCGCTCGAGCCAGATGTCGTCGCGCTCGCCCGCATCGTGATCGGGCGGGCGCATCAGAGCGGCGATGGCAAGCCCTCCGGGCCGGCGGCGCTGAAGGTCGCTGAAGGCGCGCCAGATCCCGTCGTCGAGCGGTCGCTCGACGTGACACGAAACTACGACGTACCGTTGCGGAGTCGTGACGGCCATGGCCCAACGGATACCAGGAAAGGCGACGCTCTGGGTCGCGGCGGCGGCCGCGATCCCGCGGCTCGCAGTGCTCGCGATCGAGCGTGGGACCATTCTCGAGGAGTACGTCGAGAAGAGTGACCGCTTCGCGACGACGCTGGTCGACAGCGGCACCTTCGGGTTTCTGCCGGGCGTCCCGTCTGCGTACACCCAGCCGCTGTACGCATGGTTCCTTGCCGGGCTCTACTGGCCTTTCGGCCGTTCCTGGGTCGCGGTAGGGCTCGCCCAGACTCTTCTTGCCGTTGCAACTGCGCTGCTCGTCCTGGCGATCGGCACGCGGCTCCACTCGACGCGGGTCGGCGTGGTGGCAGCGCTTCTCACCACCCTTCATCCGTACGTCATCTGGCACGACGTGCACGTCAATCGTGAGCTCATCGACGGTCTCCTGCTCGCTGCGATCACGCTGACCTCGCTGGTTGCCTACGAACGGCGGTCGGCGCGCTTCGCGATCGTCACGGGTGCGCTTGCGGGTCTCGCCATCCTCGGGAACTCGAGGCTGATTCTTCTCCCGGTCGTGCTTGCCCCGTACCTCGTCTGGCGGCTGCGGCCGGGACGACGCGCGGTCGTGGTCGGCGTTGCCGTCTGTGCGGCAGCGTTCGCCGTCGTCGCGCCGTGGGCGATCCGAAACAAGGCGACCATCGGCTGCTTCACCGTCACCACCGACGCCCGTGCGCTCTGGAAAGCCAACAACCCGCACACGTACGGCGTCCTCGCTGCAGGAGGGTGGATCGACGATGTCCCCGACCTGCCTGGTGTCCCGCCATGGCCCGAGAAAGCGGCCGAGCTAGCCGTTGCGACCGGGAAGCCCGTGACCGTCGACGAGTGCGCTCAGATGGTGTTCTACCAGGACGAGGTCACGACGTTCTGGAGAGAGCACCCGGGTGAGAAGGCCCGGCTTGCACGCCAGGCCACGATCATGCTGTGGTCGCCTGTGCTCTCGGTCGCGGCGGACGATCCGGGGCAGCAAGGTCTCGCCGATCTTGCTCAGAACACCGTCGAGCCGATCTTCGTCGTGCTCCTCTACGCGCTCGCGGGCTTCGGTGCGTTTCTGTGCCCGAGGCGATACCTGGCGCTTGCGGCGCTGCTACTCGCCTACAACACCGTCATGGCGATGGTCTTCGCGGGAACGAGTCGGTACCGCACGCCCTGGGACTTCCTCCTCGCAGTGCTCGCAGCGTTTGCGCTCGAGCGGATCTGGACCGCTGTAGTTGCTCGCCGCAATCATGCTCGCGCAAGCGCGCCCTCGTAGAGCTCGGCAGTGCGGCGGGTGCACCGATCCTGAGCGAAGACGTCGACCGCGCGGCGCCGGCCCGCGGCCCCCATGGCGATGACCCGTTCGGGGTCGGCGACGAGCCGACGGATCGCTGCGGCGAGCGCCACAGGATCGCCAGGAGGAACGAGCAGCCCGGTCTCACCGTCGGCGACGATCTCGGGCAACCCACCCACCGAGCTGGCGATCACAGCTCTGCCCCGTTCCATCGCCTCGAGTGCGACCATCCCGAATCCCTCGCCGAGCGACGGAACGACGACAATCGCCGCGCGCTCCAGCACAGGCCCCGCGGGGGCGACGCGACCGAGCAGACGGGCCCGCGAGCCGAGCCCGCGCGCGTCGATGTCAGCCTGGAGCGAGGCACGTAGCGGACCGTCACCGGCGATCTCGACGTCCACCCCGGGCACGTCGGCAACCGCCGCGATGAGGGTGTCGAGGCCCTTGATCGGAATCAACCGCCCTACCACCGCAAGCCGTGGGCCTGGAGTCGGCAAAGACGGCTCGAGCCCCGGCTCGATCCCGTAGTGGACGACCTCGAAGTCCGCCACGTCGAAGCCCTCGCTTGCGGCGAGGTATTCGGCGAGGCCGTGCGAGATCGCGATGTGCAGGTCGAGGACACGGGCGATCGTCCGGTCGGCCACCCCGAACGCCTTCCGCCCCCGGAATGCGTTGAACCCGTGCTTCGTGCTCGCCAGCACCGGGATCCCGGCGAGCCGACCCGCCGTGAGCCCGTAGAAATCCGCGTGGACCAGATGGGTATGGAGCAACACCGGGCGCTCCTGCCGTACGTGTGCAAGTACGCGACGGAACGCGCGTGGATCGAAGGAGCGGGTGAGGGTCACCTCCGTGACGGGGACCTCGGCGTCGCGGAGGCGCTCGGCGAACTCCGTCTGCGCCGGGTTCGCTCTCGTGCAGCAGCAGGAGCCGGACGTCCCAGCCACGCGCCCGAAGCCCGGGCAGCAGGAGGAGCAGGTGGTTCTCCGAGCCCGAGATCCCGGACGCCTTCGCGACATGAAGAACGACGCCGCTCATCCTGGTCGTCCACCTGTTGCAACCTCGAGGACACGTTCGGCCCAGCCCTCGACATCGTGATCGTGCTCGACCCCGGCTCGGAGGTCCCGCCCGACAGCCCGGCGGTCGGCGGCCGCGAGGGCGCGGATCCGATCTGCGAGAGAGTCGGGGTCTTCTCGCTCGAACCGGAGCTCGGGTGGAAGAAGCCCGTCGAGCGCAGGGTTCGACGCGAGCACGGGGAGGCACGTCGCCGCAGCCTCGAAGACGATCTTGTCGGTCGCGCCTGCGCGCATGTTGTTCACGAGCGCGTCGGCCTTCTCCAGAAAGGCGGGAACCTCACTCCGTGGGATCGGCTCACCGATCGTCACCCGATCTGCGACGCCGAGGTCGCGCACGAGCGCCTCGAGCTGAACGCGGTGCGTTCGCTCCTCATCCGTGAGGGAAGGGCCGACGAGCTGGAGCCGCACTCCGGGGACAGAAGCGACCCCGCGAACGATGACCTCCAGGCCCTTTGCCGGTGACGTGCGGCCGAGCGCGACGAGATGCATCGGCTCGCGACTCCCCCGTTCGACGCACGCGAACCCCGAGAGGTCGATCCCGTGGCCGATCGGGACGAGCTTCGGGGTCGTGAAAGGGAACGAGCGCGGTTCGACGGTGATGATCGCCGTCGACAGCCTCTCGGCGAGGTGAAGCAGACGGCTCTCGCGCCAGTGGGTGAACCAGAGCAAGACCGGCACTCGTTGCGGCCGGGCAAGCGGCGCCGCGAGCACCGCGTAGATCGGGCACATGTGAGCGACGACGGCGACGGGTCTCGAGCCGCGCCGCAGCTCGGAGGCAAGGGCAGCGCCGAACCTGAGTCCGCGGCCCGGCTTCGTGGTGCTCGAGAACAGGCGCACCCGAGCGTTCGCGGGCAGGGCGTTGTCGACGGCCCCGTCGGCGAGCACGACCAGCTCGTCGACCCGACGTGCCAGTGCCTCGAGCTTCGCCACCGTTGCCCCGAGCACCGGTGAGGACGGGTCGACCTGCTGCGTGACGAAGATCAGGCGCCGATCACCGCGATCCTTGCTAGCCATGGGCATCCCCGTTGCGACAGACGTCCGCGACGAGGTCGCGGATGCGGGCTGCATACTGCGCAGGGGTCGCAAGCCACGGCTCAACCGTTCCGCGGGCAGAAGCGCCGAGACGTGCTGCGAGACCGGGCTCGGTGACCACACGCTCGATCGCGGCTGCAAGATCGGCAGCGTCGCCGGGCTTGACGAGCAGACCGTTGATCCCCTCCTCGACGAGGTCGGGGATCCCGCCGGTCCGACTGCCGACCACACCTCGACCTCGACAGAAAGCCTCGATCACGACGCGGCCGAGACCCTCCGATCGCGACGGCAGGACAAGGGCCGTCGAAGCATCCAGCGCCAACGCGACCTCGGCGGTGGGGAGCGACGGCGTCCAGCGCACCCGGTCGGGGAACTCGGCCACGAGCTGTTCGGGGATCTCGACGAGGGTGCCGCTCCCGACGATGTGCAGGTGGAGGTCGGGCACCCGCGCCGCGACGAGTCGCCACGCCTCGGCGAGAATGTCGGGCGCCTTGTAGCGCTCGAGCACGCCGACGAAGAGCACGACCGGTGGGTTCGGGAACGGCTGCGGCGCGGTCTCGACGAACGGGTCCAGATCCATGAATGCGGGGAACTCTGCGGTCGGCTCCACACCGAGCTCTCGCACCAGCCGGGTCGTGTAGGCCGAGATGGTGCGGACACCGTTCGCGTGGCGGATTGCGTAGCGCGCGAGGACGTCGGCTGGTGCGGAGAGAAGCCGGCGCAGAGGAGAGCCGTAGAGGCGCGTAGCTGCAGCCGGATCGCCGTGGACGTCGACGATCACCTTTACCGGGACACGCGCGAGCGACCGACCGAGAAGCGCCAGCGCGCTCTCATGGGTTCCCTGAACGAGCACCGCATCAGGCCGGAGCCGACGAAGCGCACGGGCCAGGTGCCAGGGAAACCGGGCGTAGAAGAGGAGGCCGTCGAGAACGCGCGGCCGGCCAGGCCGAATCAGGGTGAACCGTGGGTCGACCGGACCGCGCACATCGCCACGACTTCCGAGCACGCTGATCTCGACCTCCTCGGCGAGCGTGTCGAACTTGAGTGCCAGTGACGGCGTGAGCGGCATCGGATAGCGCGTTCGTCCCGCCATCAGGAGCTTCGCTTTCATCGGCTCACCACGTCCAGCAGCCGCTCCTCGACCTTTGCGAGCAGCCGCTCCTCGTTGAGTGGCTCGACAGAAGGTGCCGCGGCGAGGTGAAGCCGCTCCCGCAGTGCGGCGTCCCCGACGAAGCGCGTGATGGCGGCGGCGAGAGCAACTGGGTCCCTCGCGGGAACGAGGAGACCGTTCTCGCCGTCGCTGACGATCTCGGGCACCCCCCCGACAGCAGTCGAGATGACGGGGGTTCCCACGGCGAGCGCCTCGACGACCGTGTGCGGAAAGTTCTCCCAGCTCGAGCTGAGCACTGCTGCGTCGGCGGCTGCGAAGAGGCGAAGGACGGCCTTGCGGTCGCCTCCTCCGAGAAACCGAACGCGCTCGGTGAGCCCGCGGAGCTTCACGTCGTCCTCGAGCCGTTCGCGTTCCGGGCCGTCGCCGAGGATCGCGAGCCGTACCGACGGGACCGTGGCGATCGCTTCGATGAGCACGCCAAGGTCCTTCTGTGACGTCAGCCTTCCCGCAAACGCAAGCAGCGGCAGGTCGCCGTCGACGAGACCTGCGCGCAACTCGTCCCGAGCGGGGAGTACCCCGACCGTTGGGGCTGGATTGGGGAGTATCGAGACGTGCGTCGCGGCCAGCCCCCAACCAAGAGCGATCAGCCGGAGGTAGTTGCTCGGGACGAGCACGTGCGCGGCCCGGCGGAGAGCGGCTGTCCGGGTCAGCCTGAGCGCTCGAACGCGCGCGTCGCCTTCCCAGCTCTGGAACGCCTCGAGCGTTCCCTCGAAGACCCCCGCGCGGCGGGCGCGCTCGTACGCCTCGTCGGCGACCAGCTTGACCACGTATGGGCGTCGCGCCGCAGCCGCCCCGCCGGCGGCCCGCCGGATCATGCTCGTGGCGTACACCACGTCGGTGCGGCGGGCGGATCGCGCGACGGTCGCGGCCGCTGCCGCGTGCCTCGCACCCGGGGGGAGCCGGCGTGGGATCCAGTCGATTCGGAAGTGCTCGGCAGTTGGGGCGCTATCCGCCGTCGTGACGACCTCGACCTCATGGCCACGGTTGGTGAGAAATCGAGCAAGCGCCGGCGCGTGCACGGCCGGCCCGCCGACGTCCGGCGGCCAGATCCCACTGACGATTGTCACCTTCATGGCGACACACTCTCGCTGGAGCCGGCGCTGGACGCGGCGGTATCACCGCGGATGCGCTTGAGCAATACCCCCCAGGTCACCGCGAAGGCGAGCGTCGAGACCAGGGTCGCGACAGCTGCGCCGGTGACGCCGTTGCTCGCACCGAGCACGGCGACGAGAGGGAGGAGAAACGCTGTCTCCACGCCGTGCGCGACGATCCGCAGCCCAGGGCGGCCGATCGTCGTCGGGAACGACTTCGTCCAACCGAGGACGAGCTGGATCGTCGCGGCGACGAGGATGATGCGGGCCGCGTCGACAGCGGGAAGGTAATCGGCTGTGAAGACGACCCTGATGAGCCAGGGCATCGCAAGGAGGAACACAGGGAGCGAGATCAGCGCGACCACGCCCGCACCGGACATGTACCGGTTGACGCTCCGAAGGACTTCGTGACGGTGGCCGTGCTCCCAGTCGCGCGTCTGCTCGGTCAGCAGGATCAATCTCACCGGCGAGCTTGCAGCGGAGAGGCCGCTCTGCGGCGTCTGTGCGATCCGGAGGAGGCCGACCTGGGTGGGGCCCGCGACCACGCCGAGGATGAGCGGCGCGAGCGCGGTCCGTCCCGCGACCATCGCCGTCGCCGCGCTCGACAGCCCCACGAAGCGGATGATCTCGGCGCGATCGCGGGTGAGCGGCTCGGCGGGGGCGGAGGGGAACCGGGAGAGCGCCATCCGTCCGAGTTGCCAGACCACGCAGGTCGAGATGAGCTGTGCGAGGACGATGCCGAGGATCGCCTCGACGACCCCGTAGTGGACGCCGATCGCAACCGCTGTCAGCCGGAGACCCTGGGACAGGGTCTGGTATGCGCCCCGGATGTCGTAGCGGCCTCGGAGGAGGAGCGCCGAGGTGGCGACGTTCTCCGGAGCCTGGACGAGCGGCAGCGGCGCGACCGCCAGGATCGCGACTGACACGCCGTGGCCGCCGAACAGCACCTCGCCGAGCGGAGCGAGCGCCAGCAGCGCCAGGGCGGCGAGCCCACCACCCGCAAACTTCACCCGCGTCGTGACCGCGAAGAGTCGCCGGAGCTTCCCCCACTCTTCCGCCGCGACGTATCGGAAGCCGAGCTTGGTAAGTGCGTCCTCGACGGTGAGGTCGAGGAGCACCTGAAAGAACGAGGCAGCCGCCATCGCGGTGGCAAACACGCCGAACTGCTGCGGCTCGAGCACGCGGGCCGCGATGATCGTCGCGCTGATCCCGAGCGCTACCGACGCGTAGAGCCCGGCGGCCGTCGCGGAGCGGCGCCAGAGTAGCCGGGAGCGCATCTCGACCGGCGAGTATAGTTGGCTCTCTTGGCGTCCCAGGCCGTCCCGAGTTCCCGCACCGATGCGGCGACCGAGGAGCCCCGTTCCGCCGGTGCAGCTCTCAGCCTCGGCGCCTGCATCGCAGCGGCCGCGGTGCCCCTTCTCTTCCTCCACGAGCGCTACCAGCCGGGGTTCGCAGTCCCGGCCGGAGGGACGGAGATCGATGTCTCACTTGCGGATCTTGCGATCCTCGCCGTGCTTGTCGCGGCTGCCTGGAGCGGCCGTCGGCATGGCTTGGCGCCGCTCGCGCGGTCGAAGCGCCTGCTGGGGGCACTTGGCCTGCTCTGCCTGCTCTGCGTCGCCTGGGTGTTCCTCCCGGTACTCCGGGACGATCCGTACGACTGGAAGACGAAGCTCGTTGCAGCAGCGAGCTTCGTCGAGTACGCGTTGCTCGTGCCGGCGCTTCCGCTGTTGCTTCGAAGTCGTCGCGAACGCAGGCTCGTCCTCACCGTGCTCGTTGCGACGAGCGTCGCGGCGACCTCGTGGGCAGCGCTCCAGTTCGTCGGCGTGGTGCATGAGTTCCAGGGTCGCAGACCCCTCCAACGCGAGCCGTCGTTCGTCGGGATTCACGATTTCTCGGCGCTGTCGACGTGCATCCTTGCTCTCTCCCTTACGGCCATGGTCACGCGCGAACGCCTCGTCGGCCGCAGTTGGGTGATTGCCGCCGGTGTCGCCGGAGCGCTTGGCGCGATGCTCGCCGGTGCGATGACCGGCATCCTCGGCCTGTGGCTCGCGGCGGGTGTCCTTGCGGTGATCGGGCTCGCCCGGTACGGGGCGACCAGGCGCCAGGTTGTGGCGCTCTTGCTGATCGTCGTCGTGGTGACTGCCGGCGCCCTCTCGACCCGTGGTGCTGCGATCGAGGCGTTCGGCGAGTTCCTCGGGATCGACAAGGTCGATGCCCCGGGGGATGTCCAGAGCTACGCGCAACGGACGGTGCTCGGTTACATCGGGCTCAAGATCTTCCTCGACCACCCACTCATCGGATCGGGATTCCAGGCGTCGAACGACGAGTTCACGTACGCGCCGCACCTCGAGGCCGCGCGCGAGCGCTTCCCCACCCAGCCGGAGGCGGCGTTCCCCTCGCCCGAGCACCCCTGGGGCGTGCAGAACCTTCCGCTCGAGTCGCTCGCCGACTTCGGCGTTGTCGGGCTGGCGCTCTTCCTCGTGGTCTTCGGGCTTGGCCTCTCGCTCGCGTTGCGACGTGCACCCACCACCGTGCAGCTCGTCGGCGCCTGCTGGATCCTTGTCGTCGCGGGCGTCTGGAACGGTGTTGGGATCGTGCCCGCCATCCCCCTCGCCGCAATGACCTGGCTCGGCTTCGGCTTGGCAGCCCTGGACGAGATGACTGACCCACGCCTGAATCCGCCACGCTCGATGCCGACGTACGCGGTGCGTGCTCCGCTCGTGCGTTGGCTCGGCGAGGAGGCTCGGCGGGCGAGTGACGACTTCGGTGCGTTCCGCCTGCTCGACATCGGTTGCGGCGAGAAGCCGTACGCGCCCCTCTTCGCCCCCTTCGTCTCGAGCTATGTCGGTGTGGATCCGGTCGAGAACCCGCACGCCGAGGTCACCGGCTACGCCGAGAGCCTCCCGCTCGACGATGCGGTCGCCGAGGTGACCCTTTGCATCCAGGTGCTTGAGCACGTCGACGATCCGGCCGCGGTGGTGGCCGAGCTGCATCGCGTCACGGCACCCGGGGGCCGGGTGCTTCTCTCGACGCACGGGGTGATGACCTATCACCCCTCACCCACCGATCACTGGCGCTGGACACACGCGGGTCTCCAGCGCCTCTTCGAGCAGAACGCCGAGTGGGAGTCGGTTAGGGTGACACCGGCCTCAGGGACAACCGCCTGTATCGGAATGCTGCTTTCGCTTTACCTCGACCTCGCCGCCCGCAGGGCTCATGTCGGTGTGCTCGCCAAGCCACTCGTCGCCGGGATCAACATCGCCGCGGAGGCGCTCGATGGGCGTGTGAAGCGGTTTACCGACACGGCTCAGCCCGGGACGCTCTTTGCGAACCTCCACGTCGTGGCCGAGAAGGCCACGTAGATGAAGGTCCTGGTCACCGGCGGAGGTGGCTTCATCGGCTCGAACCTCGTGCGCGCGCTCATCGCGAACGGAGACACCGTGCGCGTGCTCGACAACTTCTCGACCGGAAACCGTCGCAACCTCGACGGGCTCGCCGCCGAGGTCGAGGTCGTCGAGGGAGATCTCCGCTCGTACGAGCGTGTGCACACGGCAGTGCGCGGAGTCGAGGTCGTCTACCACCAGGGGGCGCTCGGTTCCGTGCCGCGGTCGGTGCAGGACCCGCTCACCTCGACCGCCGTGAACGTCGAAGGCACCCTCAACGTCCTGCTCGCTGCGCGTGACGAGAACGTCCGCCGGGTCGTCTTCGCCTCGTCTTCCTCCGTCTACGGTGACGGTGGCACCTTCCCGCGGACGGAGACGCAGGCTCCGAACCCGATCTCTCCGTATGCCGTCGCCAAGCTCGCCGCGGAGCGGTTCTGCGTCAGCTTCTTCAGGGTCTACGGGCTCGAGACGGTCGCGCTTCGGTACTTCAACGTGTTCGGCCCTCATCAGGACCCGAACTCGCAGTACGCGGCGGTCGTGCCAAGGTTCATCAGGGCGATAGCCGACGGCCTCCCCGTGACGATTTACGGCGACGGTGAGCAGTCGCGCGACTTCACCTTCATCGCGAACGTCGTTGCGGCAAACCTGCTCGCGGCGCAGGCGGAGGGCGCGGGCGGCGCCGTCGTCAACGTCGCGACAGGTGGCTCGGAGACCGTCAACACCCTCGCCGACACGATCGGACGGCTCCTCGATCGTCCGGTCGAGAAGCAGTTCGTCGCCGAGCGCCCAGGCGATGTGACCCAGTCATGGGCCGATGTCTCGGCTGCGCGCGAGGCGATCGGCTATCGCCCGACCGTCGCGTTCGAGGACGGGCTGCGGCAGACGATCGAAAGCCTGGCCAACTAGGAGGCAACGAGATGGGACACGCATTCAGCTCGTTCGATGAGCTCGGCGAGGGCTACGGCATCCGCAAGGTGCGCGTACCGCTGGGCGTCACCGCCTTCGGCGTGAACGCGCTCGTGGCGCCACCAGGGTTCGAGGGTTTCGCTCACTTCCACGACCTGCAGGACGAGCTGTACTTCATCCACTCCGGCACCGCGAGGGTCGAGGTCGACGGTGAGGAACGCGTCCTCGGGCCTGGCGGGCTCGTTCATGTCGAGTCCACCACGCCGCGTCGGATCTCGAACGCCGGCGACGAGGATCTCGTCGTGCTCGTCGTCGGAGGCAAGGACGGATACGTGGGGCGCGACGGCCAACTCGTCGACATGGCCGACCTCGAGCGACGCAAGTCGTTCGGTTCGGGCGACGGCTCGAGCTAGCGCCGTGCCTGTCGTTCACGTCCGCGGGCTTGTCGCCGATGCCGAGCGGTCGGCGGAGGCTCTCGTGCTCATCGCCCGCCGGGTCGCCGATGCGGTCCCGTGCGAGCTCGACCGGACCTGGTGCACCTTCCAGGAGCTCGGTGCCGAGACGATCGGCGAGCGAATGGTCGAGGCCGAAGGGCGCATCCTCTACGTCGATCTCTGGCTGCGTGAGCGCGACGACGCGGAGGCGTCGTCTCGCGCGCTCGCCGCTGCCTGCCGCGCCGCCGCCGAGGGCTTCGCCGTTCCGGTCGAGGACGTATGGGGAACCGCGCGTCTCATCGAGCCGGGTCGCGTCTTTGGCGGCGGCGAGCTGTTCGGCTAGAGGCCGTCGTCGACCGGCGGAGACCGAAGAGCGGCGCCCGCAAGCGCGAACACCACGACGGCGATCCAGTGGACGCCGATCACGTCGGTCTGGAGCCCGATGAAGGCAACGGCGCTCATCGACGCAGCGAGCCACGCGGAGCGGCGCCAGAGCGCGGCGATCAACGTTGCGAACCAGCCGACGATCACGATCATCCCCAGCAGGCCGGTGTCGACGCCGGTCTCCGTATAGGTCGACTCGCCGGCCTTCGGGTCGAGCCCGGTCCGCGAGGCCGTTACTCCGGCGTTTCCGAGGCCGTAGCCCTGGGGGTGCTCGAAGACCGTTCGCAGGCCGTCACGGAGGTTTCGCAGATGACTCCGCGTCGACGAGTCGCCGCCGGTGAGCGCTGCCTCCTCCTGCGTCTGCTGCTCCTCCTGTGCTGCGTTGTCTCGTAGGCATGCGATCTCGGCGGCGGTGTACGACGTGGATGGCCCGATGGTGGGAAACGCAGCAACGACGACGGCGGACACGACGAGTGAGGCAACCCCGACCGCCGCGGGCTCCCAGCGGCGCCGGATCGCCGCCAGCACGAGCAGGCCGAGCGTCAGCGCGATCATCGCCGCTCGCGTATGCGTCCAGAGCAGGCCGACGTACGCGATGGCGCCGACGCAGAGCGACAGCTTCCGAGGTTTCGAGGCGGCGATCAGCAGGAGCACGACGACCAGGAGGTACGCGCTTGCGAGCGGGCTGAGGAACGTCGAGACAACCCGTCGGATCGGGTTCGTCTCGTCGCCGGTGTTGTAGATCCAGTTCTCCGGAAGCCCGCCGAGGCACTTGTATCCGAGGCCGAGCTGATCGCTGAACCAGCCGGGGACTCCCGAGTCACGCCACGTCTGCAGCGATACGAGGTAGACGTCGAGCAGCCCCCACACCGCCACGACGACGGCAGCTCCGAGCAGCACCAGGGCGATCCGCCTCCACCAGGCCCGGTCGAGCACGAGCATCCGCCCGAGGAAGTACGCGCCCACCGGGCAGGAGGTGGTGACGCAGCGCAAGGAGCTCGCCGCGCGCCGTCGCTTCGCCCCCGAGCCAGCTTTGCGGCAGAAGCCAGTAGACCACGACGAGCGCCGCATAGGCGAGCGCGAACCTGTCGGCCCAGAGGCGAAGCGGCACCGATCGCGATGCGAGGAGTGCGACGACCAGCGCGACCCCGAGGACAACGTCCTTCCAGGCCGCGACGACGTCAAGGGCGGTTCCGTCGACACCGGCGCCGAAGAGCAGCGCCATCACAAGGTTGTGGAGCACGAGCCCGCCTGCGAGCACGAGCAGTGCGACCCGGGGCAGGCGCTCGCTCACGCGATCGCCACCAGCGTCATCCCGAGGTTGTGAACCGTGACGTGACCGGGGAACAGCCCGCGTAGGTCGCCCGGCCCGAGCAGGTGGTTCTCCTTCGCCCACCCTCGTCGGGTGAGATCGTAGATCCGGTGTGACACGGTGTCCGGAAGCCAGTGGACGAGCGGGAGCTTGGTGTGCACCTCGATCGGGAACCATCGGTTCGGCGTCGTCAGAAACACCCGCTTGCCGACGCGAAGCGCCTCATGGACGAAGAGCTCCTGCCTCTCACGCGAGCCGACGTGCTCGATCACCGCGTTCGAGAACACGATGTCGAAGCTCTTGTCGGCGAACGGCAGCGCGCAGGCGTCGCCCTGCACGTACGGGATCGCCGGATACCGGGCCTTGAACCGCGCGCCCTCGTTCAAGCCGAGCGCGGTGATCCGCGACGGCCACGGGTACTCGGCCTCGAACAGGTTGTGGGTCGTACAGCCGTCCTCTCCACCCGCCTCTCCGAGAGAGATGTCGTCGACACCGACATCGAGGACGCTGGTCTCGGCGGTGGGCTGGAGCTCGCGGAGCAGCAAGGCCAGCTTGCGGCGGCGAGAGCGGAGTGAGATCGAGTCGGCGAGCGGCACGGCCGAACTGTACGGCGAGGAGCGCCGGTTGACAGGTGGATGCGGGCGTTCGTATGGTCAGTGCAGCCCGAACGTCGCGATGAGGATCAGTGCGGGCGCGGCGAGCGTCCAGCCGACAAAGTGATCCGAGCTGAACACCCGCCGCGCTCGCATGACTATCCCCCTAGGACGGCGTTCGCCTGGGTTGCGGCGTCGTCGAGCGCCGCCTGTGCCGTTGCCTTGCCGAGCAGCACGCTCGTCACGGCGTTGCCCATGAACTGCGAGACCTGTGGGTAGGTCGTGGTCACCGGCCGCGCCTTCTTCACGTTCTCGAGGTTGGCGGCGAAGACGTCGACACCAGGGAAGCTCT
The DNA here is from genome assembly GCA_963724655.1 of uncultured Actinomycetes bacterium. Classification (GTDB taxonomy): domain Bacteria; phylum Actinomycetota; class Thermoleophilia; order Gaiellales; family Gaiellaceae; genus Gaiella. The sequence goes on from CAVRVG010000002.1 coordinate 258,972, forward strand.
CTGCGAACGCGGAGAAGTCGGGCATCGCCTCCACCGAGGCGCGCGTCGGCAGGTGGCCCGTCGCGAGCGAGTCGGCGAGCACCTGCTCCTTCGACGTCAGCCACGAAAGGAACGTCCAGGCCGCGTCGACCCGATCGGGTCCGTTGTCGATCACGACCCACGCATCCGGTCCGGCGATCGTGTCGTGCCCGCCGGAGCCGAACGCGGGCATGATCTGGACGCCGTAGTCGGCATCGGGGAACGACGAGAGATCCCACGGCCCCGTGATGAACATCCCGATCTTTCCGGCGTTGAAGAGCTGGCCCGACTTGGGGCTGTCCGGGGCGGCGTTCAGATACAGGGCGTTGGCGGCCGCGAGCTTACCCAGCGTCTCGAGCGCCTCGACGCCCGCCGGTGACGCGAACGCGGCCTTGGTGCCGTCCTCCGAGAGGATGTCCCCGCCTGCCTCCCACAGCATCGCGATGTACTTCCACACCTCGCTCTCGCTGCCGTCGATCGGGAACTCGAGCCCGAACTGCTTCTTCGACGTGTCGGTGAGCTTGATCGCAGCTGCACTGAGATCGTCCCAGGTCCAGTCCGCGGTCGGCTCGGGGATCCCCGCCGCCGCGAACATCGTCTTGTTGTAGACGACCGCGAGGTTGTCGACGAGCGCCGGCACGCCCATCACCTTTCCGTCCACCGTGAATACCGTCGCGGACGCCGGGGAAGACGTCCTCCCAGTCGTACTCCGAGGCCCCGACGCGGTCGGTGAGATCGACGATCTTCGGGGTCGTGGCGAGCTGCGCCATGTTCGTGCCGTACTGGTACGTCACGTCAGGCGCCTTGCCGCCCTGGAGGGCGACGGTGAGCTTCTGCAGCGAGAAGTCCGAGTTGACGTACGTGAGCTTGACCTTGATGTCGGGGTGGCCGGTCTCGAACTCGTCGACCAGCCGCTTGAACGAGTCGAGCTCGACGTTCGGCTCCTCTCCCGGGGCGGCGAGCTCGCCGTAGCCGTGCCACACGGTGATCTCGCCGGACGCGTCGCTCGACTCGTCGGAGCCCGAGCCGCCGCAGCCGGCAGCAAGCAGAGCTGCCGCGCCGACGGCGACGACCACCGAAGCAATGCGGAGCCGACCCTTCAGGCATCTCGATGAAGCTGTCATCGCACCATTCCCCTCGTCATTACGGGGATCTCCTCGACGACCTCGTCGTTGCGAACGAGCAGCAGCCGGTCGTGGAGGTTCACGCATGTGCACGCATGGTTTGGGATCAGCTCGACTCGGTCGCCGACGTTCCACGCGCGGTCGCTGCCGGAGATGTCGAGGTAGCCGTGCTCCTCGTTGAGCGCGACCACCGTCACGTCGGGGTGACCGATGACGGCGCCGTAGCCGCGAAGCTCGCGTGGAGGTCCTGCCTCCGAGAGCGTCTTCGACCCGGCATCGACCACCGCGCGGCCGGGGACGGAGCACGAGACGACGGTTGTGACCACGCGGAGTGCGCAGCGGTCGAGGTCGGTCGCGTCGCCGCGATCGAGGAAGACGTAGTTGCCCGGCCGGGCCTCGGTCAGACCGAGCTCGTGGGAGTGCCGGTACGTGGAGGTCGAGCCCCCGGAGATTCGTTCGCAGCGCAACCCCGCCGCGGCGTAGGCGGCGCGAGCCTCGTCGAGGATGGCGCGAACGGGTGCGAGCCGCTCGGCCATCGTTCCGCGAGCGTCGCGGAGATGGCCGGGATAGCAGGAGAGGCCGGCAAGCTCGAGTCCCCCTTCGAGCCGCGTGATGTCCTCGCCGACCGCAACCGCTCCGGCCGGGTCGAGCCCCGTTCGCCCAAGCCCGATGTCGAGCTCGACCAGTACCTCGGCCCTCGTTCCGGCGCGCCGCAACGCGGCGGCAAGAGGTGCGGCCACATCGATCGAGTCGACCGCTACGGTCAGCTCGACCTCGCCTGCGACGCGGGCAAGCCGGTCCCACTTCGCCGTTCCGAAGACGGGGTAGTGGACGAGCAGCGGGCCGAGGCCGTGGGCAGCGTACGTCGCGGCCTCCTCCGACTTGGCGACCGTGAGCCCCGCGGCGCCGGCGTCGAGCTGACGCCGCGCAAGCTCGAGCGTCTTGTGCGTCTTCGCGTGCGGGTAGAGCGCGATGTCGTGGGTGCTCGCGTAGTCGGCTGCCTCGGCCACGTTCCGTTCGAAGCGGTCGAGATCCACCACGACGCACGGCGTCTCGAGCTCTGACAGCGTCGCTGTCACTGGCCTTCCGGGGGAAGCACCGCGATGCAGTCGATCTCGACCTGGATCCCGATGAGCGCCGTGCCGACCGTCGTTCGCGCCGGCCGCGGCTCGGGGAAGAACGTCTCGTAGACCGCGTTCATGCGCGCGAAGTTGCCGAGATCGGTGAGAAAGACGCCGCAGCGCACCACGTCGGCGTAGGTGGCTCCCGCGCGCTCGAGAACCACGCCGACGTTGCGAAGCGTCAGCTCCGTCTCCTCTTCGATCGTGCCGGCGACGATCTGCCCGTCGACGAGCGGGCCCTGACCGGAGACGAAGAGGAACCGTCCCTCGGCGACGATGCCGGGGCTGTACGGCCCAGCGGGGGTGGTGCCGGTGATTGCCTTTCTCATGGTGCCTCCAGGGCTTCGGGGAGACGACCGGCGTGCGCCGCGAACATGTCCGCGACCAGCCGGTCGATGCCGTCGAGGGTGAGTGTGGCAGCTGTGTGCGGGTCGAGAAGCGCGGCCTGCAAGACGTGTTCACGCCGCCCCTCGAGCGCGGCGCGCACCGTGAGCTCCGCGACGTTGAGAAACGTCCGGTTGAGTGCCGCGCATTGCGCGGCAGCTCGCCGATGTGGACCGGGTGGACGCCCGAGCGGTCGACGACGCACGGCACCTCGACGCAGGCACCCCGCGGAAGATTCTCGATCAGGCCCGTGTTCTCGACGTTCCCGTACACGAGCCGCGTTGTGCCGGTCTCGAGCGAGCCGGCAAGCTCGCGGGCCCGTCGACGAATGGGTCGCCGCGTAGGATCTCTCGTGTCCGTGGAGGCCGTGATCGAACCCCGGGGGCCCTACCGTCTCCGGCACATGGTCCGGTCGGGGCAGTGGACGGCGCCGCTTGCGGGTGGAGGAACGGCCCGAGCGTCGCAGCGCAGCGACGGTCGGATCGTCGTCTGCGCTCCCGATGCAGAGGGCATCCAAACGGCGCGGTTCATGCTTGCCCTCGACGACGACACAGCCGAGTTCCACGTGCGCTTCCGCGCCGACCCGCTTCTCGGCCCGTCCTCCCGGGCGCTCCGCGGATATCGCCCGTTGCGACTCGCAACGGTCACCCACGCTGTGGTGCGCGCAATGTGCGGTCAGCTCGTCGATGCGCGCACCGCGCGGCAGCTCGAGCGGGCAGTCATGCGCGCGCTCGACCAGGAGGTCGTCACCCAGGAGCGCCTGGTCACGCTCTCACCCGCCGAGCTCCGTCGACTTGGCCTTGCGCAGCAGCGCTCGACGGCGCTGGCACGACTGGCTCGAACGATCGACCTCGAGGCGCTCCGCGACCACCCGACCGCGGCTGTCCGGGCCCGCCTGACGCGCGAGCGGGCAGTCGGCCCCTGGTCTGTCGGCGTGATCGCGGTTGAGGGCCTCGGCCGCTACGACCATGGCATCGTCGGCGACCTCGGCCTCATCAAGCTCGCGGCCGGGTTGTGGGGTCGCTGGCCGGAGGGTCACGAGACGGCGCAGTTGCTGGCTCCCTACGGCGAGTGGCAAGGCCTTGCCTGCGAGATGCTGCTTCGGGGCGCTGGGCTCGGGCTGGTACCGGGAGCGAATGCAGACGCGGCTCACGTCGCGCGGCGCCGGGCGCGCCGCGTCGCCTGAGCGCGGACGACGACAAGAGCACGACGTAGACTGAGGACGTGGCAGTCGACGAACGCAAGATCGCCGTCCTCGGCGCAGGCAAGATCGGGGAAGCCCTGATTTCCGGGCTCCTCTCCTCCGGCTGGCGCTCTCCGCACGAGATCGTCGCGTCGAACCGACGGCCCGAGCGGGCGGCTGAGCTGGCGGAGCGCTACGGCATCACCGCGCTCACGTCGAGCGAAGTGGCAGCCGCGGGTGCATCACTCGTTGTGATCGCGGTCAAGCCGCAGGACATCAACGCTCTCCTTGGGACGATCGCACCCGTGCTCTCACCGGAGCAGACGGTGCTCTCGATCGTTGCCGCGATCCCGACGAAGGCGATCGAGCGCCATCTCAACCCGGGTGTCCCCGTGGTGCGGGCGATGCCGAACACGCCGTCGATGGTGCACGAGGGGATCGCAGGGCTCTCCGCAGGAAGTCACGCGGGAGACGCCCACGTGACGCTCGCCGAAGAGGCGCTCGCCCATCTCGGCGCCGTCGTCCGCGTCCCGGAATCCACGATGGATGCCGTGACGGCCGTCTCCGGCTCGGGGCCCGCGTACTTTGCCTTGCTCGCAGAGGCGATGATCGAGGCCGGCCTTCTCCTCGGGCTGGCACGTGAGGTCTCGACCCAGCTCGTCGTTCAGACCATGCTCGGCACAGCGAAGCAGCTCCGAGACGGGGGACTCCACCCGGTCGAGTTGCGCGAGATGGTCACCTCTCCGGGCGGGACGACGATCGCCGCGATCCACGCGCTCGAGATCGCCGGCGTGCGCGCCGCGTTTCTGAACGCGATCCAAGCTGCGATGACGCGCGCTCAGGAGCTCGCCGCCGAGCAGGACTGATCCACAGCGCGTAGCAGCGCTGATTGAACCGTCAGTCAATGGCCAGGTATCCTCGCCCTGTGCTGGGCGAACGACACGATGTCGTCTTCGTTGACGGCGTCAGAACGGCCTTCGGGAAGGCCGGCGGGATGTTTGCGCACACGCGCGCCGATGACATGTCGGTCAAGGTCGTCCGTGAGCTTCTGCGACGGAACCCGGGTGTCCCGCCCGAGCGGATCGGCGACGTGGCGATCGCAGCGACCGCGCAAGTCGGCGACCAGGGGCTCACGCTCGGGCGCAGCGTGGCGCTGCTTGCCGGGTTGCCGCACTCCGTCCCGGGCTTTGCCGTCGACCGCATGTGTGCGGGCGCGCTCACTGCCACCACAGCCGTCGCGGGGCACATCGCGATGGGCGCCTACGACCTTGCGATCGCAGGCGGAGTCGAGCACATGGGTCGTCATCCGATGGGCGAGGAGGTCGATTTCAACCCCCGTTTCGTCGCCGACCGGCTGATCGATCAAAGCGCAGCGGTGATGGGGGCAACCGCCGAGAACCTCCACGACGAGCTCCCGCAGCTCACGCGAGACGCGGCCGATCGCTATGCGCTCGAGAGCCAGCGCCGGGCCGTTGCGGCGTGGGACGACCCGGCCGGGGTCTTCGCCGGCACCGTCGTCCCGATGACCGTGTTCAGCGAGGAAGGCTGGAAGCAGGCTGCGCGCGATGAGTTTCTCCGGCCGGAAACGACGCTGGAGGGGCTCGCCGCCCTGCGCACACCGTTCCGCGCCGGAGGCCGCGTCACGGCCGGGAACTCCGCCGGGCTCACCGATGGGGCCACTGCCTGCCTCCTCGCCTCCGCGAGCACCGCCGCCGAGCTCGGCCTCCGGGCGCAGATGCGGCTCGTTGGGTTCTCCTATGCCGGCGTCGAGCCGCACCTCATGGGTCTCGGGCCGGTTCCGGCGACCAAGCGGGTTCTCGAGCAAGCGTCGCTCACGGTCGACGACATCGGCCTCTTCGAGCTCAACGAGCCGTTCGCCGTTCAGGTGCTCAGCTGGTGCGACGGGATGGGGGTCTCGCCGGACGACGCGCGGCTCAATCCCTACGGCGGCGCGATCGCGTGCGGCCACCCCCTCGCCGCGACCGGTGTGCGCCTGATGGCCCAGCTCGCCTTTGGATTCCGCGCCCGACCGGACGCGCGCTACGGCCTCACGGCGCTCTGCATCGGCTTCGGGATGGGGGCGGCGCTCCTGTGGGAGAGGTGCGAGCCCGCGTGAGCGAGCCTGTCACCCAGTTCTTCCTGAACGAGGTCGCGACGCGGGTAGGCCCGGTGGCGCTCGTCACGATCGACAACGGGGCCGACTGGCAGAAGCCGAACACCTTCGGAGAGGCCGCCCTGCGATCGCTCGCCGGCACTCTCGACGCCCTCGAGGTGGATAGGTGGCGAGGCCTTGTGCTCACCGGCAAGCCCCTCGTCTTCGCGGCCGGGGCAGACATCACGCAGTTCCCGGGGATCACCGCCGAGCGCGCCCGCGAAGGAAGTCGGGTCGGACACGAGCTCTTTGGAAGGATCCGGGCGCTCCCGTACCCATCGCTCGCCGCGGTCAACGGCGCCGCGCTTGGCGGTGCGATCGAGATCGCTCTCCACTGTGATGTGCGCGCAGTCTCCCGTTCGGTTCGCCATCTTGCGCTTCCGGAGGTCTTCCTCGGCCTTCTTCCCGGCTGGGGTGGCACCCAGCTCCTCCCTCGGCTGATCGGGGCCGAGAACGCGGTCCGGATGATCATCGACAACCCCCTCAGGCAAAACCGGATGCTCACGGCGGAGCAGGCCCACGAGCTCGGCGTCTTCGAGCACGTGCTCGATCCGGCCGAGTTCCTCGATGAGTCGATTGAGCTTCTCGTCCGCCGGATCGAGGCGGGGGTGCCGAAGGCCGCCTACGACGCCGATCTCGGTGACGTTGCAGACGTCTGCCGCAGGGCTCGCTCGCGGGTGGACGACGTCGTGCACGGTGCGGCGGCCGCCCCTTACCGCGCGCTCGAGCTGATCGAGGGCGCAGCCTCGTGGTCGCTCGAGGAGGGATTCCGGGCGGAGGAGGATGCAGTGGCCGACCTCCTGCCCGGTGACCAGGCGCAGGCGTCGATCTACGCCTTCGACGTCGTCGAGCGTCGAACGAAACGGGGGCACGGTGTTCCAGAGGCGACCCCGCGTCGGGTCCAGCGGGTCGGCGTCGTGGGCGCCGGGCTGATGGCGACGCAGCTCGCGACCCTGTTCCTGCGCCGGCTCGAGGTTCCCGTCGTGCTCAGTGACGTCGATCCCGAGCGCGTCGACCGAGCGCTGGAGACGATTCGCGGAGAGCTCGCCGGCTTGGTCGCCAAGGGACGCCTCGGCGAGGGCAAGGCGCGCTTCCTCGGAGGTCTCGTGACGGGAGGAGAGTCACCGGCTGCCTACGCCGGCTGCGACCTGGTCATCGAAGCGGTGTTCGAGGAGATTGCCGTCAAGCAAGACGTGTTCGGAGCGATCGAGCAGGTCGTCTCGTCGGAGTGTCTCCTGGTCACGAACACGTCATCGCTTTCGGTCACGGAGATGGGGTCCCACCTCGCTCATCCGGAGCGGCTGATCGGCATGCACTTCTTCAACCCGGTGGCGGTCCTGCCGCTCGTCGAGCTCGTGCGGACTCCGTCGACCGACGAGGTGACGGTCGCAACCGCCTGGGCCGTCACCAAGCAGCTCGGCAAGCGGGGTGTTCTGGTCAAGGACGCCCCCGCCTTCGTGGTCAACAGGCTGCTGAGCCGCCAGTCCTCGGTGCTGATGCAGGCACTCGAAAGCGGCAACACGTTCGACGAGACCGACGAGGCCGCGCTTCGCCTCGGCTTGCCCATGCCCCCCTCGGCCCTCCTCGCGATGGTCGGCCCCAAGGTCGCGAACCACGTTCTCCACACGCTCAACGAGGCGTTCCCTGACAGATTCCCGCTCTCAGCGACCCTCGAGACGCTGGCAGCGGGCGAGTTTCCCGAGCTCGAGCCGCAGGCTGACCGCGCGAGCGTGGACGAGCTTCACACGAGGATCCTCGAGGCGCTTGCCGATGAGTGCCGGCACCTGCTCGACGAGGGGGTCGTGCCCACCGCAGCCGAGATCGACGCCTGCCTCATCCTCGGCGCCGGCTTCCCGTTCTTCCGCGGCGGGATCACAAAGCACCTTGACCAGACCGGCGTCTCCGAGCGTGTGACCGGGCGGCAGCTCTCCGAACAGCCGATTTCCGCTTGACACCCCAAATGCCGTTGTGATCCGCTATCCTCCGCGGGTCGGCGCCGCTTCTGTCGTATCGCGAGCGAGCCGGCATCCCAAAGAAACACCAGAGGGGGCAACGGCAGGCGTCGCTGCTCTCGCACATGCAGGAATCCACCATCACCCCGACCGATACGTCGGAGCCGGCGGAGGGCTTGCGGGCCGCCGCGCTTCGCGCCGAACAGTGGTTCGGCGAACCATTCCTCCATTCCGGTGAGGAGGCTGATGTCGCGCTTGCTTCCGGAACCGCGCGACGAGCTGCACTCGACGACGCGCTCGTCGAGATGGAAGCAGGCAGGCGGTCACCGTCCTCTGGCTGGCGGGTGCACTACGGCCTGATGCTCGGGCTCGAGCGTGTCCTCGCCGCTCCGACACCTGCAACGGCCGCCGGGACAGGCCTGCGTCGGCACCAGATCGATGCGCTCGCGGGAATGCTCACCGAGCTGATCGCGGCGACCCAGCGCGCCGGAGACGAAAACGGCAACGGCGGCGCTTCGGTCGAGCTGGAGGACGAGGCCGACATCCTCGAGGACGAGGATGATCTCGACCTCGGGGACATCGACGACAGCATCGACGACGAGCCCGAGTTCACCGGCGCCGACCCGGGCGCCTCGCGGCGCTACCGCTTCCGCCACCCGACTGCTTCGGGCAAGACCATTGCTGCGGCCGGGTTCGTCGAATCGGCGCGCCACCTGGGGATCCTGATCCTCACCCACCGGCGCCTGCTCGTCGACCAGTTTCGGCGAGACCTCACCACGGAGGGTTACGGCGCTCGACTCGTCGACGCGATCATGACGGGTGCCGAGCCGCTCCGACCCGATCCGATCACGATCCAGACCTACGCGTGGTTCGCGCGCCACGGTGGCGAGCTCTCTCGCGATGCCTACCAGTTGGTCATCTGCGACGAGGCCCACACCGCGCTCGGTGAGAAGACATCAGCTGCGATCCGGCAGTTCTCCGAGCCGCTGTTCATCGGCATGACGGCCACAGAGCAGCTGATCGCCAAGCAGGTCTCCGATGTCTTTCCCGCGTCGGTTGACGACCTTCCGCTCACCGACGCAGCTCGTCGCGGGCTGATCGCTCCATTGCGGTGCTTGCGCGTGCCGCCCGTGGCGGCAATCAACTCGGTCCCGATCGTGGGCGGCGACTTCGAGGAGCGCGCGCTCGCCGCAGCTCTCGACCACGTCGCGCTCAACCAGGCGGCGGCGAGCCTCTATCGGGATCGGTTCGGTCCGACCCCCGGCATCGTCTACGCAGCCGGGGTCGACCACGCCTACAACCTCGCGCAGGAGTTCCGCGCGGCGGGAATCAAGGCGACCGCCGTGTCGGGCCGGACTCCGCCACGCGAGCTCGCCGAGACGCTGGCCGCATACGAGCGCGGCGAGATCAACGTCCTCATCAACGCGCAGCTCCTCGCAGAAGGCTGGAACTCGCCCCGCGCGACCATCTGCATGCACCTCGCGCCGACCGCTTCGAAGCGGGTGTACCAGCAGCGCATCGGCCGGATCATGAGAACCCATCCCCGCAAGGAGGCTGGGATCGTGGTGGACTTTGCGCCGAAGGGCGCGACGCACTCCGACCGCGTCGTGTCGCTTCATTCGCTTCTCGACGCCGACTTCTATCGCGAAGGAGCGCGCGTCACCCCGGCGCCGCGCCGTCGTTCGTCGCGGAGGGCTCGCAGGCGCTTGTCGCCGGCGCCGTGGCTCGTGCCGGTGACACAGGACGTCCGTCGGCGGCTCGCGGTGATCCAGCGCGAGTGGCAGCGGATCGATCCGAAGTTCCTCGATGACGACGAGCAGCGCTACTGGGGCACGATCGCCGGCCGCCAGCTCCGCTTCGATCAGCGCGCGGAATTCGCGCGAAAGTTCGCAGAGGGCCGGGCGGGCAAGGGTGCGCTCGAGACGTTCCTCTCCGTCTGCGCGGCGGAGAATCCGAACCGGCGCTTGCGGATGACGGCCCTCGCCGACCGAGTTGCGACACCGGTCGAGCGCGCCGACTTCGATGATCTCGTGACGCTCGTCTCCCAGGCGCCGCCGTGGGAGAAGGATCGCGCCGCTGGGGCCCGCATTCTCCTGCGCGCGATCGGTGAGGGCAAGGCGACCGCGCCCGACCAGATTCTCCAGCGGTGGACGTGGCGGCTGACCCGCTCCGTGCGCAAGACTCTCGATCGCAAGGCGAGCCAGGAGTTTCCGGAGGGCAAGCGTCTTCTCGGTGCAGTCGCGAACTCCCGCGGGAACCGGCACGAGGAGAACATCGCTCAGCTCGCCAGGATCGCCAAGGCGCTGCCCCTGACGGTTGGCGCGGCCCTCCTCGCCTCGGCTGAGGGCTACACGCCACGGGCGACGTCGTTGCTCGACACCGCCCGCGAAGAGCTCGGGCCGATCGAGCAGATCGCGAGCGCGCTCGCCGACGACCTCCCGGCGCCAAAGGCACCGGCACGAAAGTCGCGACGGCGCCGAAAGAAGCGGCGCACTCCGGGAACGGGAGGCGAGACTCCGACGCCGGAGGCCGGCGCGGAGAGCGCACAGTCTCCCGACGATGTCGACTCCTCCCCCGCGTCCAGCGACGACGCCCCGTCACCAGGGGTGGACGAGCAGGCAGACCATGAGCCCGGTGCGGCACCGGGATCGGAGAGCACGACGGCAGCCCCGAAGCCGGCGACGCGCCGGCCGAGGCGTCCACGCAAGCCACGCGCCGTGAAGACGGATGACAACGCGGCGACCGCCTACGGCTGTCGAAACGACGCCAGCTCAGGAGTCGTCGGGAGACGACTCTCACGATTCCACTTCGCCACCCGAGTTCGCCCCACCGCCCGAGTTCGTCCCGGATCGCGCCGCCTGAGGGCCCCCGCGGGCGACGGCGCCCCGAGTGCCGCCCCCGACGTTGCCTTGTGGCATCGTTACAAGGTGGTGCGCTTGGGCTTCCGCTTCGGCCGAGACGGCTGAATTGCTGCGCCTACGTCGGGCTGAAGACCTGCTTGTAACTGATCGTTACAAGCGCTCGCGCGTTGCGCGCCGCCGACGGAACGATCGAGCGCTCGTGGACGTATGGTCTACGCGTGGCCGAGAGTCCCGAGGAGTTCTACGCCAGAGTCCGTGCGGCGGCGGACGGGGACGGGCGTCTTGCGATGCCGGCCATCGAGGAGTGGGACACGTTCCCATTCGAGGGCACGCTTCGCGTACGGCCGTTTCTTCCGCCGACCGAGAGCGAGCGCCCGCGCGGGGGAGAGGAACCGGGTTCGGAGTGCGAGGCGTGCAGCCACGGCGCGGAGAGGGCGATCTGGAGCGATGACAACTGGCTTCTCCTCCCGATCAACGACAGCGGGCTGCCGATCGTCGTCATCCTCGAGCCGCGCGCACACGTCGACTTCCAGGAGCTCGACGGCGAACTGGCTGCGCAGCTCGGGCCTCTCCTCGTGCGCGTCGAGCGCGCGATTCACACGATCGGCGATATCGGCCGGGTGCACATGAGCAAGTGGGGCGATGGCAGCTACCACGCCCACGTGTGGTTCTTCGGTCGCCCGGCGCGCCTCCCGCAGCTCGTCGGCAGCTTCTCGTCGATCTGGTACGACGTCTTGCCACCCCTTCCCGACGAGCTTCGCATGGACAACTTCCGCGCCGTCGCACAGGCGATGGCTACCGGCGGCGGGACGGTGCACGTCTAGCGAGGCGCACTACTGCTCGGCGGGACCGTCCGGCTCGCCGCGCTCGTGCTCGCGAAGAAACCGCGTGAGCTCCGCCGCAAGCGACTCGCCGGTTGGCAGCTCCCCGTCCTCGGCGAAGTGCTCGATCGTGTCGGCCCTGCGCTCGAGCTCGTCGACGTATGCCTGTGTGTCGGCGTCAGACGCGACCGCCTCCGACACCTGCTTTGCGTAAGCCTCTTCGGCCTCGGCAAGCTCGGCCATGTCGATCGAGATGCCGAGAAGGTCGGAGAGCTTGCTGCAGAGTGCCTTCGCAGCTCGCGGGCTCGGCGCAAGCGAGACGTAGTGCGGGACCGCCGACCAGAGACTCACCGACCGGAGCCCGGCCTCGCGACAGGAGTCGTGGAGCACCCCGACGATGCCGGTGGGGCCCTCGTAACGCGACATCTGCAGCCCGAGCTCTTCGACCAGGCGCGGATCGGTCGCGGCACCGGTCACCGGCGCCGGCCGCGTGTGGGGAACGTCTGCGAGCAAGGCACCGAGGGTGACGACGAGCTCGACCCCGAGGTCGATGGCGAGATCCGTGATGAGGCTTGTGAACGTCCTCCAGCGATAGTTCGGCTCGACTCCCGAGCAGGAGGATCACGTCGCGGTCAGCGCCCGGGATCGCGGCGAAGAAAAACTCGTTTTCGGGCCACTCGATCCGCCTGACGAGCTCATGGTCGAGGGTCACCATGGGTCGGACGGCCTGGAAGTCCACGAACCCCTCAGGGTCTATCTCGGCGAACCTGGTGGCCTCCCAGGTTCGGGCAAGATGACCGACGGCGAGCGTCGCTGCCTGGCCGCCGTCGTTCCAGCCTGAGAACGCGGTGATCAGCACCGGCCGCTTCAGCGTGGGACGTTCGGTGATTCGAAGCTCAGGCTCCATCAGTGAAGACTAGAGGCTTCATGGCCGGTTTCGAATCCGCGGCGCGGGAAAGCGGGCGCGGTGGGCGCCACAGCGTGTGTGCGACGGCGACCGTCAGCGCCCAGATCAGCCCGGCGAGCGTGACGTGGACGAGCACCAGGCCCCAGGGGAGAGCGTTCCGATACTGCACCTCGCCGACGACCATCTGGACGCAGAGGACTCCGAGCAGCCCAGCGCCGAGCCTCGCCACTCCTGGAAGCTCACGGCGAAGGCGAAACAGGAACCAGCCGACGACGAGAAGCACGATGCCGAAGACGGCGGTTGCGCGGACGTGGACGTACACCGTGTCGGTGATTCCGAGGCCAAGACGCTGCACGTCCGAGTCGTCGCCCGGATGAGGCCCCGAGGCGGTCGCGACGGCCCCCGTGACGACCATCACTGCGCAAGCGGCGACGCCGACGATCGCAACGGTTCGGAGCCAGCTCGGAGCGGCGGAGGGGGCTATCCCTCGATGATGGCTCCACGCCTCGAGCGCAACGATGACCGCCAGCGCCACGACGACGAGTGCAAGGAGGAAGTGCGACATGACAGCGAGAGGGTGGAGATCGAGGATCACCGTGACGCCGCCGAGCGGGATCTGCGCCACCGTCCCGAGGAACGCGATGAGCGCCGTGCGCCGCACCCATGCCTCGACTCCGGGCGTCGCGCGCGAGACGAGCCACGTCAGCAGGGAGGTCGCGATCCCGATCAGCGCGATGACGCGGTTTCCAAACTCGATGAATGCGTGGTAGCCCTGTTCGGGGAAGGGGAGATCGCCGCACCGCGGCCAGTTGTCACACGCAAGGCCCGACCCCGTGAGTCGCACGAAGGCACCCGAGGCGACCACAAAGGCAAGCGTCACCAACGATGCGAAAGCAACGTGGAGGAAGCGAGCCGACGAGCCTTCGCGAATCTTCGGGATCTTTGTCACCGCGATCCACCCAGCAGGACGACGCCCGATCCTTCCTCGACCGCTCCCACCCGCCACGTCTCCAGCCCGGCGCTTGCGAAGGTCGCCTGGAGGACGGCTACCCGCTCGGCCGGCACGCTGATCAGCAGGCCACCCGCGGTCTGCGGGTCGTAGGCGAGAGCCTCGAGCTCCGGTGTCGCAGTTGACGTGACGTGCGGCCCTGCGAACTCGCGATTCCGCCTGTCACCGCCCGTGAGGACGCCGACCTTCGCCAGCTCGAGAGCACCCTCGAGCGCCGGCAACTGCTCCGCCTCGACCACGATCCGAACCTCCGAACGGGAGGCCATCTCGTGGGCATGCCCGAGAAGGCCAAAACCCGTGACGTCGGTGACCGCGTTCGGAGAGAACGGGCGCAGCGCCTCGGCGGCCGCGCGATTGGACGTCGTCATCGCGCCGACCGCCACCTCGTGCGCTCCAGGAGGGTCACAGCCGTCGCGTCGCGCCTGCAGGATGAGGCCTGTCCCGAGCCGCTTCGTCAGAAGCAGTGCGTCTCCCGGCTTGGCGCCGCTCTTGACCCACACCCCCTCGGGGTGGACGAGCCCGACGACCGCGAGCCCGTACTTCGGCTCTACGTCCCTGATCGTGTGGCCACCCGCGAGAATTGCGCCGGCGGCTGTCACCGCGGCAGCAGCGCCGGCAAGCACCTCGCCGAGCATCTCGGTCGGGAGCTCCTCCGGGAACGCCGTGACCGAGAGGGCGAGCAACGGCGAACCACCCATCGCGAAGACGTCGTTGAGCGCATTCGTAGCGGCAATCTGCCCGTAGGTCCAGGGGTCGTCGACGACGGGTGGGAAGAAGTCGACGGTGAAGACGAGAGCCCGTTCGTCGTCGATCCGGTACACGGCGGCATCGTCGGCGGGATCGAGCCCCACGAGAAGATCCGCCGCCTCCGCCGGCACGAGACCTGCGAGCAGCGTCTCGAGGCGCGCGGCAGAGTACTTGGCAGCGCATCCCCCGGCCTTTGCCAGCGAGGTGAGGGTGGGAACCGTCACGCCGTCGAGTCTAGACCGACACTCGAAACGGCTCGCGCCCGGGTGAAGGGAACGTCCGGCACGGGTCGAAGAATTGTCTCGGACGGAGACACCTCCCCAAGAAGCGTCTCCTCTCCCCGATCCACCGAAGGCCGCCGTTCCCCTCGGCGGCCTTCGTTATTTCGGGAGTAGGCGCCCACGGATATCGCGCCCAGACTGCACTGACGCCGGCGGTGTTGGAGGCCGCTAGCTCCAGGCTCGAGGGCGAATCGGGCTGCGTGAGAACGCCCATTGCGCCTTCGCCTGTCGTGAGGCCCGTGCGACGATAGTGCTCGAGCTTCGCGCGCGTGTCGTCGATGTCCAGCACGCGCAGCGTCAGCTGGCCGATGCGATCGAGTGGGCCAAAGCTCGCATCCTCGACGCGTTCCATCGACAGCCGCTCGGGCCGGTAGGTCGCGTTCTCGGAGCGCGTGTCGAGAATCGTGTAGTCGTCGCCGCGACGAAGCTCGAGCGACACCTCACCGGTCACTGCCGAGCCGATCCAGCTGCAGAGACTCTGCCGGAGCATGAGCGCTTGTGGATCGAACCAGCGGCCTTCGTACAACAGCCGGCCGAGACGACGGCCCTGCGTGCGGTAGGAGTCGATTGTCGCCTCGTTGTGAATCGCGCTCAGGAGGCGCTCGTAGGCGATGTGCAGGAGCGCCATCCCGGGTGCCTCGTAGATCCCGCGGCTCTTCGCCTCGATGATCCGATTCTCGATCTGATCAGACATCCCGAGGCCGTGCCGACCGCCGATCGCGTTCGCTTCGAGCACGAGCGCAACCCGATCGTCGAATGCGACCCCGTTCAGTGCAACGGGCCATCCACCTTCGAACCTGACCGTCACCGTTTCGGGCGCAATCGCCACGCTCGCATCCCAGTGCGCCACCCCCATGATCGGCTCGACGAGGTGCATCGAGCGATCAAGCGCCTCGAGCTCCTTGGCTTCGTGCGTTGCACCCCAGATATTCGCATCGGTCGAGTAGGCCCTCTCAACGCTCGAGCGATAGGGAAGCCCGCGCTCGAGCAGCCATTCGCTCATCTCCTTCCGGCCTCCGAGCTCCGTCACGAACACTGCATCGAGCCACGGCTTGTAGATCCGAAGCCTCGGGTTGACGAGCAGGCCGTAGCGGAAGAACCGCTCGATGTCGTTGCCCTTGTAGGTCGAGCCGTCGCCCCAGATGTCGACGCCGTGCTCGTGCATGGCATGAACGAGCATCGTCCCGGTCACCGCCCGGCCAAGAGGGGTCGTGTTGAAGTACGTCTTGCTCCCGGTGGTGATGTGAAACGCGCCGCACTGGAGGGCGACGAGCCCCTCGTGGACGAGCTGCGCTCGGCAGTCGACGAGGATCGCGTCTTCGGCCCCATACGCCTTCGCACGATCGGGGACGCCGGCGATGTCGTCCTCGTCGTACTGGCCGAGATCGGCAGTCAGTGCGTACGGGATCGCGCCCTTTTCCCGGATCCACGCGACGGCGACCGAGGTGTCAAGGCCTCCCGAGAACGCGATTCCGACACGCTCGCCGACGGGCAACTCGGTGAGGATGTGCGACACGCCGGGATTGTAGGGGCGGGAGCTTGAGCGGCCGGAAGTCTATGCGGTCAGCGCAACGATCTGGCCGCGCGTTCGAGCTCGGCCACCGAGATCGCCCCTTCGAGCTTGGCGCGGACGATGCCCTTGCGGTCGACCCCGAAGGTGAACGGCTCGGTTGGGAGCTTCCATTCGTCAACCCAGCGGTTGACTCCGAGGGAAGGGTCGTTGTCCTTGTAGACCTCGACGTGGATGAACCGGATCCCCTTCCCTGCAAGCCGCCGCCGCACGGCGGAGAGGACATCGACGACGGGCCCACACGTCCGGGTCTGACAGAACTCGGGGGTCGCGAAGGAGACGACGAAGGGCTCGTGCGCGCGCAGCGCTTCGGCCACCGATCGTTCGTAGAGCTTCCGATCGGGATGGCGGGAGGTGGTCAGCAGCTCGAGATCGCCCCCGGTCGAACGGAGCGTGGGCGTGTTGGAGGCGACCGCGGGATCGCCGACTGCGGGCGCAGCGCTCGTCTTTCCGACCACGAGGTTTCCGAGCGCCTGGATCCGCTTGCCCCCGACCGGCTCGGCCATGTACCAGTACTTGCCCGGCCCCGGCACGTTGACGGTGGCAACGTAGATGTTCCCTGCCTCCGCGGTATCGCCCCCTGGGACACCGATCGGCTCGAGCGTCGCGGTCGTCGTCGCGAACGGAACAGCTTTGAGCCTGCGCGCGAGGAACACCTTCGCAGTCGGGCGCTCGACCAGCTCGCTGGCCTTGCTGACGATCAGGAACGAGATGCGATTCGGGCCGGGTGAGAAGTCCGAGGTCCCGGGGACGACGGCGACGTCCTCGCCGGGCGCACGCCAAAGCGCCTCCAGGGTTTTCCCTGGAGGCGCTGCAGGTTCGGAATCCGTTGTACTCTCGACCCCTCGATTCTCCTTACCGCAGCCGGCGGCAAGAAGTGCAACGAGGATGACGGTGAGGGCCGCAGTTGGGCGCATCGAACGCCCATTGTGCCCTGCAGCGCCTCAGTGCCCGTCAGACCAGGTCAGGCTCGGCTTGAGCTTCGCCAGAAACGCTGCAAACAGCGCGAGGTTCGCCAATAGAAGAATCAGCCGCGAACGAGACATAGGGGTCCTCCTTTCTCAGAAACGGATGGCCCGGAGTGCCTCCGCGGCATTCCGGTACAGCCGCGCTGCCTCGCGAGCATCCCCCCGACGCTCTGCGAGATCTCCCAACGCGACCCACGCCCCCGCCCTGTGGCCCACGGACGACATCTGCTCGAAAGCATCGTCCGCTGCCTTGAAGCACTCCTCGGCCTCGTCCAGACGACCTCGCTCGAGAAGCGAGCGGCCGAGCACGAGACTCGACTGCCCGACCTCATCGAGGAAGTCCTCGCGACCCTCGAGGAGTGCAAGCGCCTTGCGCGCATACTCGTCCGCCGCCTCGTGGTCTCCGAGGTGCAGATGCACCGCGGCCAGGCTTCCCAGGGCCTGACCGGCGTCCGGCTGAGAGCCGGCCTCGACGGCAAGTGCGAACGATGCGTTCAGGTGCTCGATCGCCTGCTCGGGCTTACCGAGCAGGAGTTGCAGGCCGCCAAGGTTGAGCATCAGGCGGCCGGTGGTGCGCTCGTCGTTCAGTTCCTGATAGAGCGCCTTTGCCTGTTGCGCGTATTGCCGCGACAGGATGAGATGCCCCATCTGCTCTGCAACGAGCGATCCCTGGAAATACGTCTCGGCAACGACCCGTGGATCGTCCATCCCGCGCGCCAGCTCGAGTGCGAGCTCGACGTCCTCGCGGGCAGCCTCGAGATCCCGTTGGCGCCGACGACATCGCGAGCGCCAGGACAGCACCCGAGCCTTCAGGAGATCCGAGGGGAGCCCTGACCGATCGACGAGCACGAGCGCCTCGTCGAACAGGCCGATCGCCGTCGAGATGCTCGACAGCTTGTATCGGCAGCAGCCGAGTCGGAAGAGCATGTCGGCCCGGTCGAGATCGGAGAACTGCGCCAGCTCGGTGAGCTCACGTGCAACCTGAAGGACGTCGAGTGCGCCACGTGTGTCGCCATTCTGCATCCGCGCCCAGCCCTCGCCGGCAAGGGCGCGGACCTCGAGCTCGACAGACCGAGCGGCGCCGAACTCGGCGCGCACTGCGCCGAACTCGGCAATTGCCTCGTTGTAGACGTGTGCTTCCGAGAGGGCCTCGGCCCGTGTGAGCCTTGCCTCGACGCGGTCGCGAACGTCAGTCGCCACTCCGCGCCGCAAGAACTCAGGGTCAACACTGAGTCTTTCGCCGAGCCAGCTGATGGTCTCCTCGGTCGGTCGCGTCTTTCCGCGCTCGATCTGGCTCACGTACTCCTTCGAGAACTTGTCCCCTGCAAGATCTGACTGCGTCAAGCCAGCGGCCAACCGGAGCGCGCGCACCCGCTCGCCGAGGCCCGACCCCGCGTGTCGCGGCGCGGACCCAGCCTGCTGAGCCGGGGTGGCGGTCTCCTGGTTCATGCGTGTCGAACTCAACGTGCTGTCGCCTCTCCCGTCCTTCCCCCCAAAAGGGGATCTGACACTTCCGGATGAGGGATCACCCGGTGAAGTAAGGGTATCGTAAATCACTTGACTGAGCTACTTGACTTTTCGGGACACGTCCCATACAGTCATGCCACCGACGTAGCGGGTCAACGCCAAGATCTGTCTACGGGGTGAACCGACCGGGGACAAGGTGCCGATCGGGAGAACAACGTGACTGGGCCGCAGAGTCACGAGCTCCCATTGGCATCCCGTAGGTCTCGCCCGATTCGAAACGCCCCCGGGAGCCGCAGCCGGGGGCGTTTCACTTTTTGTCAGCCGGTTGCTCGTGGGAGCCCCCTGTGGGTCCGATACAGATGAGTGGGTGGCGACGCGGCGCAACCTGGACGGGTTTTGGGACGGCTTTCGCGCGATGGCGCCGCTCTGGCTCGGGGTCATCCCGTTTGGCCTCGCGTATGCGGTGACCGCTCGCGGAGCCGGGCTGTCCCTCATCGAGACGCAGGCGCTGTCGCTCTTCGTCTTCGCCGGCAGTGCGCAGGTGAGCGCCGCCGGTCTCTTCGGTGCCGGCGCCGGCGGGCTCTCGATCGTTCTCACCACGTTTCTCCTGAACGTGCGCCACGTGCTCTACGGGCTTTCATTGACGAGAACCGTCCCGCTCACCCGGTCGCAGGTGCCGGTTGCCGGCTTCTTCCTGACCGATGAGTCGTTCGGCGTTGCGATCGCGAGGGGCGCGCGTACGTTTCGGACACTGCTCGGCACCGAGCTCAGCCTGTTCGTCACGTGGAACGTCGCGACGCTCGTCGGTGCCCTCTCGGCGGCCGCGATCCCCGACCCCGAGAAGCTCGGCGTCGATGTTGTCTTCCCGTTGGCCTTCCTTGCGCTCCTCGTCCCGCTCCTGCGGACGAGGATCGAGCTGGCGGTAGCTCTTGCCTCGGGGCTCCTGGCGTGGGTCGTCTCCCGATCGCTCACCGGCGGCCTTCCGATTCTCGTGACCGGCGTCGCTGGAGCGCTTCTCGGCGCCTGGCTCACGCGTGGCACCACAGCTCCGGCCCCAGCCGACCTCGCAACCCAGGTCAACGATGCGAGCTAGGCGGCCTCGGCGGGAGCCGGATGGACTATGGCGCCGACCTTTGCTCCTTGCGGTCGCCCCGACGATTCTCGCGCTCACGGCGGGGCTGGCAGGCGCGGCCACGTCCGCGTTGCGGATCGGAACGCGCCGTTGCTGCACACGACATCGTGGCGGCCGTCTCGAAGTCGCGTCGCGACAGCGCACAGCCCTGACGGTGCTCGAGCCGTAGAGCTCCCGTGGCTCCTTCCAGGCGATCGCAACCTTGCGATCTCGCCGGACGGGTCGCGGGTGGCGTTCGTCTCCGAGCGTGACGGGAATCCCGAGATCTACGTCGTGGATACGACGGATGGAGCCATCGCCAGGCTGACGACCGATCGGCCAGGGCGCAGGGCGGCCGACACCGACCCGGCGTGGTCGCCTGGCGGCCGCTTGCTGGCCTGGGAGACGACGCGCGGGGACGTGAGCAGCATCCTGGTCGGTCGCGCGGACGGCTCAGGGGCGCCACGAGTCGTGGCTGATGGTGGACGCAACAGCGACCCTGCGTGGGCGCCGACCGGACGCCGGCTCGTCTTCGCTTCCGACCGGGACGGTTCACCGGGCCTGTGGCTCGTCTCTGTCGCGAGCGGGGCGATCGAGCCGTTCGCCTCCACGTCGGCGGATGCACACGCGCCGGCCTGGTCTCCGTCCGGCGACACGATCATCTACGACGCGGAAGGCGACCTCTGGCAGGCCGACGTGGTCAGCAGATCGCCACAGCTCTTGCTCGGCGGCAGAGCCGCACGACACCCAGGCGAGCTGGTCGCCGTCGGGAGACCGGATCGCCTTCGCACGCTCGTCGTTCGGCGTTCGCTCGATCCAGATCGCCGCCGCCGACGGGAGCGGCGCGCGCCGGCTCGAGAGCTCTGAAGGCGAGACCGAGCCGGTCTGGGCGACCGTTTCGGCGACTCTTGCTCCTCCGCCCGGAGCGCTTCTTCCCGACCTCGACCAACGACCTCCGACCGACCTCACGATCCTTCGGGTCGACGGTCGCTGGGCGCTCGGGTTCACCTCTGTGGTCGAGAATCTCGGCGAGGGGGCGGTCGTGATCCGTGGGAACCGCAACCCCGGATCGGCAACGATGCGAGCCGACCAGGTAATCGAGTTCCGCGACGCCCGACGGCTCACGGTGCCTCGCGTCGGGCGGCTTCGGTTCGAGCCTCACCCACCCCACCACCACTGGCACCTCCAGCCCTTTGAGAGCTACGAGCTCCGCCGGGTCGCGCAGCCAGATCTCGTCATTCGTGACAGGAAGAGCGGCTTCTGCCTCATCGATCGCTACGGAAATGCGTCGCTCCCGTCACCGAAGATCGCGCCTCCGCGGTTTACGGGCAACTGCGCAACCGGCCGCCCCGATGCGCTTCACGTGGTCGAAGGGTCTTCGCCGGGATACCGCGATCGGTACCCCGCCTTCTTTCACGGCCAGGACGTCGATGTGACCGGGCTCCCTCCGGGCCTGTACACGCTCGTGCATCACGTCAATCCGTTACGTCGGCTCCGAGAGGAGAGCTACACGAACAACCTCGCCTCGGTTCTCCTCCGTCTGTCGTGGCCAAACGGTCGCACGAAGCAGCCCACGGTGACGGTCATCCGACGTTGCGAGACGACCGGGAGCTGCCCACGATGATCTTCTGGCTGACACTCGCCGGCATGGTGGCGGTGACGTTCGGCTCGCGGCTGGTCGGGCTCACGCTCCGGGTCGAGCTGCCAGCGTTCTGGCTCCGCTTCCTGCACTTCGTCCCGATCGCGGTATTCGCGGCGCTCGTGACACCGTCGCTTCAGGGGGCACGCGGAGAGGGGGAGATCCGGATCGTGGCGGCAGCGGTGGTTGCGGTGGCGGCCTGGAGGACGCGGAATCTCGCCGTCGCGCTGGCGGCCGGTCTTGCGGTCTTCTGGCTTCTCCGCGTGCCGTTCTGACGGCTACTGGGTGATGAGCCCTACCCGCGCCCGGAGAGCCACCGGCCGCGCTCGCGCCCGATCGCGGCGAAGTCAGCGGGTGTGATCACTCCCCCGAGCTGGTCTCCGACCCCGCGCAGGAGCCCACCGGCGACGAAGACCCATGCCTCGACACCCGCGTCGCGGTCGGCGGCCACCCCACCCATCTGCTGTTGCGCGCGGAGGAGATCGGCGACGGCGTCGTGCACTTCGCGAATGTGGCGACCGACGTTCTCGCGGATCTCGGCGTCGTCGCCGGCGCCCGCAAGCCCCTGGAGCCACAGATGTGCGAGCCGCGGCGACTCCCATGGCGACCGCACCTCGTCGGCAACGATCGTGCCGTCGCTCATCGCTGCAATCTTCCGCTCGATCGCCTCGCGGACGTCGTCCCACGCGGCGTCGAGGCAGGCGAGCCAGAGATCGCGCTTCGAGGCAAAGTGGCGGTAGAGGATCGGCTCCGACACCCCCGCAGCCCTCGCGATCTCCGCGGTGGTGGCACTCGCGTAGCTCGTCGTTGCGAACAGCTCGAGCGCCGCTTTGAGCACGGCAGCCCGCCGTTCGGCTGCAGGAAGCCGCTCGCCGGAGTGTCTGGCCTTCCCGTGGGCGGTGAGCCCTCGTTCGACCCTCATGCTGGTTCGGACGCGAGCGATGTTGGAGCGGGATGGTGGTGCTTGCGGACGAGGACGAAGGCGACCGCAGCTCCGGCGAAGGCGATCCCTGCCGCGACGAGAAGCGCCGCATGGAACCCTGCGAGGAACGTGTCGAGTGGGGTCGCACCCTTGCGCGACACCATGATCGCCCCCATGATCGCCACCCCCATCGAGCCGCCGACCTGGCGGAATGCATTGAGGACAGCCGACCCGACGCCTGCCTTGTCGGCGGGTACCGCCTTCATGGCGGCGGCGGTCGCCGGCGTCATCGTCAGCGCCATCCCGAAGCCACCGAGGAGCAGGGCCGGGAGCAAGGTCCAGAACGTCGCTGTCTCGTCGAGGCGTGAGAACAGGAGCAACTGGACGCCGATGAGGAGCATGCCGACCGTCATCAGCGATCGCGATCCGATTCGATCGGCGAGCCTGCCTGACTGGGGCGCGATCAGGATGATGAGGATCGTCATCGGCAGGAACGCGGCACCCGCCTGCACCGCCGAGTAGCCGAGCACGTTCTGCATGTAGAGCGAGATGAAGAAGAAGACGCCGAACATCGCCAGGGCGACGAGCAGGAGCACGACGTTCGCTCCCACATAGGTCGACGAGCGGAACAGCGAGAGGTCGAGCATCGGCACCTTCTGGTGCTTCTCGAGCAGGATGAAACAGCCGAGCGAGACGATCGCGAGTGCAAAGGCGAAGAGGATGCGGCCCGAGGTCCACCCGTAGCCGTTGGCCTCGATCAGCCCGTACGTGAGCGCGAACAGCCCGATCGCCGAGGTTGCGAGCCCGGGGAAGTCGAAGCGCTGCACCGCGGACTCGTCGCGCGATTCGTCGATCAGGAGGAAGCTCGCGACGATTCCGACGATGCCGACCGGCACGTTGACGAAGAAGACCCAGTGCCAGCTCAGGTGCTGGGTCAGAAGACCGCCGGCGAGCGGGCCGATCGCGAGCGCCATGGCGGCGACGCCGGCCCAGATGCCGATTGCGGTTCCGCGCTGTCGCGGTGGGAACGTGGCGGTGATGATCGAGAGCGAGGCGGGGTTCATCAGCGACGCACCGATTCCCTGTGTGATGCGCGCGGCAATGAGCATCGTCCCGCTGTCGGCGAGGCCGCACCAGAGCGACGCAAGTGTGAAGGCGGCGATTCCGATGACGAAGATGAGCCGGCGGCCGAACATGTCGGCGAGCTTCCCGCCGATCAGCATCAGCGCTGCGAACGTGAGGGCGTAGCCGGTGACGACCCATTCGAGCTCGGACAGGCCGACATCCAGATCGCGTTGGATCGACGGCAGGGCGACGTTCACGACGGTGTTGTCGAGCATGATCATGAACAGCCCGAACGCGACCGCGGCGAGCGTCCACCACTTTCTGTTCTCTCCGTGAAAGAGCGCTGGCGACATCGAGGAACCCCCAAAAAGACGTATGTTAGTGAGCGCTACGTTAGCACACACTAGCTGACTGGCGCAACCTCGCTAGCAAGCAAGGGTTCGGCTTCCCCGCGGCTATCGAGCCCCACCAGATAGTCGTCTGCGTACGATTCGGGCATGCCCGTGTTCATCTGTCCGAACTGTCGCGAGCGCTCGGTCGACCTCGATGGGCTCGAGGGTTTCTCGAGTCAGGCGGCGCAGTGCCGCAGCTGCGGGTTCGGATTTCTCTTCCAGCTGCTCGAGGACTACTACCCTGCGCCGTCGACCGGGTTCGTCGTGTGCGACGCGGGCTCGCGCGTGCTCGGGGTGGGCCGTGGGGTCTTCGAGCTCACCGGCTTCCGCGAGGCCGACCTCATCGGCCGCGACGTGGGAGAGGCGCTGACGCTGTCGGACCCCGAGCCCATTGCGCTCGTGCGCGAATGGGGGGTGCGCCAGCTCGGCAAGCGCATGTCGTTGACGACGAAAGCCGGACGTGCGAAGCCGGTCTCCCTCGATCTCTTTCCGGCCTACGACGAAGACGGCGGGCTGCTGGTCGCGGTGACTCCGGCGTAGACGGGTGGCCGGGCGCTAGGCGTACTGGGAGGCCTGGAGCCCGTAGAGCTCAGCGTAGAGCCCTCGTTTCTCGATCAGCTCCTCGTGCGATCCCGATTCGGTGATCCTCCCGTCGGCCACGACGAGGATGAGGTCGGCCATCCGGACCGTCGAGAAGCGGTGTGAGACGAGAACCGTGATCGCCCCGGTATCGGCCGCGACCCGGCGGGCGCCGGCGGCGTACTGCTCGAACAGGAGATGCTCGGCCTGGGCGTCGAGCGCAGAGGTGGGCTCGTCGAGGACGAGGAGCAGCGGCGTCTCCCGCATCATCGCCCGTCCGAGAGCGAGCTTCTGCCACTGTCCTCCGGAGAGCTCCTCCCCGTCGGTGTACGACCGGCCGAGCTGCGTCTCGAGACCGTGATCGAGTCGCTTCAGGACATCCTCGCCGCGGGCGCGCTCGAGGGCTGCCGTGACGATCGGCGTCGACTCGATGTGGGGAAGATCGCCGACGCCGACCGTTTCGCGGGCGAGGAACTCGAAGCGGACGAAGTCCTGGAAGCCGGTCGCAATTCGCTCGCGCCAGGCTTTCAGGGGGAACCGCTCGAGGGCGATCCCGTCCAGCTCGATGGCTCCCGCGGTTGGCTCATAGAAGCGACAGAGCAGCTTGACGAGTGTCGTCTTGCCGGCTCCGTTCTCGCCGACGATCGCGACGGTCGAGCCCGGGGGCAGGTGAAGCTCGACGCCCTCGAGCACGGCGGCCTCGGTGCCGGGATACGAGAAGTCGAGACCGTGGATGTCGATGCCCTTCTCGATCCTCTCCGGCAGCGTGGCGTCAGGTGGGGGTGGAGCCTGCTCGGCGATCAGCGCCTTGATCCAGCGGATGTCTGCCATCGTCCGCGCGGTCCGCTGGAGTTGCTGGAGGAGCGCCACCGCACCCGTCACCTGGCCGTTGACCTGCGACGCGAGCGTGATCGCGAGCACGACGTCGCCGACGCTCCGCCTCCCGGCGACTGCCTCCCTGACGACGAGGAGCGTCCCGGCGATGTAGGCGGCGGCGAAGGCCAGCTGGCCCGCCACGCGCAGCGCTCCGGCTCGTAGCTCGCCACTCCAGAGGATCCTGGTCGCCTCGTTCCAGGCGACACTCTGCCTCGAGCGCAGCTCGTCGGAGAGGTCGCAGACCCGTAACTCCTTCGCAGGACCGCCGTCCATCGCCAGCGCGAAAAGGTGGCTTGACCGACGCATCGGCTCGGCAGCCGTCTCGCGAGCGCGCGCGAGGGCCAGCTCTGCGCGCCGGCCGAGGAAGAGAGGCGGGAGCGCCGCGATCGGCAGCAGGAGAAGCCACGGGCTCAGACGGGCGAGCAGGATTGCGGTAACCGCCATCGTGATCGCGAGCCCGAAGCTCGTCAGGAGCGCCTGCATGCTCCCCCAGCCGGTGCGCTCGAGCTCCTGCTTGACGACCTGGAGCTTGTCGGCGTAGTCGGGACGTTCGAAATGCTCGAGCCCGGCCGAGCCGGCGGTCAGCTCCATCAGGTCGCGCTCGAGTGACAGCACGTTGAGGTCGCCCAGCTCGAAGTAGGCGATGTGCGCAAAGTGCCCGGCGGTGAGCGACGCGATCGCAAAGAACGCCACCGCGAGGGCCGCAACGGTGGCGCGATGTGTGTCGCCGGCTATCGCAGCATCCGTGAGAACAGCGCCTGCGGCCGCGGCGAACGGCAGGGAGATCGCCTGCAACACCATGAGGACGGACGCGAGGAGCAGTCGCCCTCGCCCCTCGTGCCAGGAGAGCCGCGCCAGGTCGAGAACGCCGCGAACCGTCTCGATCATGCGACCTCGTCCTCCAGCTCTTCGTCGAGACCGGCGGCGAAGCGCTCGGCCTGGAGGTTGAAGAGGCGGGAGTACGTGCGGCCCGCTGCGAGGAGCTCGTCGTGATCGCCCTGTTCGATCACGCGCCCGCCGTCGATGACCACGATGCTGTCGGCACGACGCACGCTCGAGAAGCGGTGCGAGATGAGGATCGACGTGACCCCTCGCGTCAGCTCCACGAACGAGTCGAAGAACGCAGCCTCGGCTCGAACGTCGAGAGCGGAGGTCGGCTCGTCCAGGACGAGGATCTTCGCCCCCGCGGCAAGCGCGTAGAGCGATCGCGCGATCGCGAGCCGCTGCCACTGACCACCCGACAGATCGACCCCGCCCTCGTATCCCCGGCCGAGCATGGTGGCGAGCCCGCGAGGATGCTCCGCGAAAGCCTCGAGCGCACCGGCTCGTTCTGCGGCACGGCGGATGGCGGTGTCATCGCGGGGGGCGTAGGCCGCACCGAGGGCGATGTTGTCGGCCGCGGTGAGCTCGTACCGGACGAAGTCCTGGAAGATGACGCTCACCTGCCGCCGCCAAGCCCGAACATCGAAGTCGTCGATCGCGATCCCGTCGGCGGTTATCCGACCGGCGGTCGGATCGTGCAATCGCGTCAGCAGCTTCACGAGGGTCGTCTTGCCGGCGCCGTTGACGCCGACGATCGCCGTGCACCGACCCACGGGAAGCTGGAGGTCGAGCCCGTCGAGGACGAGCCGCTCGCTCCCTGGATACCTGAACGACACCGACTCGAACGAGAGCGATCGCGCCGGTAGCTGACGCGTCCGTGCCAGCGCCTCGGGCGTGAGGGGAGTGCGGGACGACGAGGCGGCACGGGCCATGGCAGCCCTGACCTCGCCGAGGCCCGTGACCGCGCGCATCCCGAACTGCGTCGGCACGTCCGCCTCGGGATAGTGCTCTCCGGCGATAAGGGCGGCAACGCTCGCCTGGAGCGCGAGCGCCAGCGCCGTGAGCGAGATCGCGCCCGACGCCGCATCACGTGCGATCACGACAAGCACGACGGCCGCAACAACCGCTCCGAGCGCGGTGTAGCCGAGGTAGGGGGCGAGATAGATCCTGCGACGGGCCTTCCAGACCGGGGCGTAGGACGCCCGGAAGTTGGCTTCGTAGCGGCCGGTGAGCCAGTCCGTGAGCCCGAAGATCTTCGTTTCCTTCGCGCCGTCGCCGTCGAGCATCAGCCGGCGGAGGTAGTCACCTTTGCGGAGCAGCGGCACCACCTCGCGCCAGACGCCCGAGAACTTCCGAAGACCGCCGCGATTCCCGTAGCGAAAGGTCATGGTCGCGACGAGCAGGATGAGCGCGAGCCACCAGCGGACGGCAACGCCGACGATGAGGACGAAGCCCAGCAGCCGGACGTATCGGGCGATCAGCGAGAGCAGCCCGGCACAGGCCATTCCGGGCGTGTGCCAGTCGGACTCGAAGGACATCGTCGCCTCTCGAAGCGCATCGAGCGTCGAGGACTCCTCCATCGGCGCCACGCTCGTCGAGGAAAGCGTCAGCGCCATCGTCTCGTCGCGAAGCCGGCCATCCACTCTGCGCTTCGCGAGCTCGCTGAGCGACGCCTGGACGGTCGTCATCACCTGCTGTGCCACGAAGGCCGCCGCCGCGAGGAGAAAGGCCGTGACGAGGCTGTCCCATTCGTCCGATCCCAGGCCCGATTCGACCGCGGCCGGGACTCTCCCGACCACGACGCTGGTCGCCAGGATGAAGGCCACCGGCAGCAGCCCGAGCAGGATGTTCACGCCGACGAGGGTGGCGGCGAGCCCTTTGCCGGCCTCAGGAATGTGCTGCGCGATGACGAGGCGCGGGGCGATCGCCTGTGTCCAGAGGCGTGACTCGGTCGCCTTTCTCCGAAGGTTGGGCAGCACGAAACTCACCCTAGCCACGGCCCGATGCCGTTTGGCCTACGCGGGCTGCGGCGGCACGAACCAGACCTGGTTTGCGATCGCCAGTGGGCGTCCGTCCTCCCCGAAGAGAGCGGTGCCGGCAAAGAGCTTGCGACGATCCGCACCGAGCGGCCACCCGACGACCACACAGCGCTCGTCCTCCTCGGGGAGGCCGTCGATCCGGGCGCTCATCCGGCCGAGAAGGGCCGACCCTCGACCGGGGCCACCCACGGCGTACGCGCCGGTGCAGTCGATCGAAGCCCACACGATCTCGGGCGACACCTCCCGCGCGACCCACGTCGCGGCGACGAGGTCCTCGCGCCCCGGTACCAGCCCGGGGTGAATGGCGAGACCGCTGCCGTCGGCCCGGTCGCCGCAAACGAAGCATTCGGCGAACTCGGGATCGGGCCAGCCACGGCTCCCGGACGATGCCTCGAGGGCGAGGTCGCGCGTCGGTGGGGTTGGATACTCGAGGTCAGGGTCTTGCGGCCGTGCCTCGGCGACGAGACGCGCTCCGTCGAGGAGCAAGACGCGGTCGCCGTCGTGCTCCACGGCGAGCTCCTGTTCGAGCGGCGGCGGGATCCTCAGGGTCACCTCTGCCGGGCCGTCGATCCGCTGCGCCAGGAGACCGGCGCAGTAGCCGCCGTTCCCGGAGAGGAGCGGGCCACGGAAACGACGGGCGACGGAGATCGAGTCGGAGGGCATCTCGGTAGTGTGGTGTGTGTGCCTGTCGCGCTGCGTGTGTCTGTCGAATTCAGCGCGCTTCGTGCAGGAGCCCTGATCTCGCAGTGAGACTCGCGCTTGCCCAGCTCAATCTGATCGTCGGTGATCTCGAACGGAACGCCGAGCGCATCATCGCGGCGATCGACGAAGCAAAGTCGGCGGCGGCAGAGCTCGTCGTCTTCCCCGAGCTTGCAGTGACAGGCTATCCACCCGAGGATCTTCTTCTCCGACCGGGATTCATCAAGGCCGCTGCGGAGGCCCTCGAAGAGGTGGCCCGTGCCTGCGTGGGCATCACCGCGCTCGTCGGGTGCCCCATCTTCGACCGCGACCTGACGAATGCGGCAGCGGTGTGTTTCGACGGCACGGTGCAGGCCACCTACAGCAAGCGGTTTCTCCCGAACTACGGCGTCTTCGACGAGCATCGATACTTCGCCGAGGGCCGTGACTTGCTCCTCCTGCGCGCGGGAGACGTGCTGGCCGGCCCGACGATCTGCGAGGACATCTGGCAGCCGGGCCCACCGGCCACCGACCTCGCGATCGCGGGAGCGACGCTCATCGTCAACCTCTCCGCGTCGCCGTTCCACGTCGGCAAGGCCGAGGATCGCGAGGAGATGCTCATCACGAGGGCGCGCGACAATGCGTCCTACCTGGCGTTCTGCAATCTGGTCGGCGGCCAGGACGAGCTCGTCTTCGACGGCCATTCGGTCGTTCTCGACGACGAGGGCGAGGTGCTGGCCCGCGCCCCGGGGTTCGAGGAGGCGCTCCTCGTCGTGGATGTCGACCCGACGGAGGCAATCGGTCGCAGGCTCCGAGACGTGCGTCGGAGGGAGCTCGAACGATCCCGGCCGAGCGCACCGGAGCCCGTCGTCCTCGACCTTCCGGCGGTGGCCCCGTCGGCACCCGTCGCCGCCGCCTCGACCGCGCCCTTCGAGTCGGAGCTCGAGCAGATGCGGCTCGCCTTGGGCATCGGCCTCCGGGATTACGTTCGGAAGAACGGATTCGGCGACATCGTGCTCGGGATCAGCGGCGGCATCGACTCGGCGCTGACCGCCGCGATTGCGGTGGACGCGCTCGGTGCCGAGCACGTGCATGCAGTCTCGATGCCATCGCGCTTCTCCTCCGCGGATACTCGAGACGACGCTCGCGAAGTGAGCGAGAATCTGGGCGTCGACTTTCGCGAGGTGCCGATCGAGGCGATCGTTGCCTCGTATCACGAGGCGCTTGGCGGGCTCGAGGGATTGGCGGCCGAGAATCTCCAGGCACGAATCCGCGGGGCAATCCTGATGGCGCTTTCGAACACACACGGCTGGCTCGTCGTCGCAACCGGGAACAAGTCGGAGATGGCGGTCGGGTACGCCACGATCTACGGCGATATGGTCGGCGGCTTCGCGCTGCTCAAGGACGTCTTCAAGACGGACGTCTTCCGGCTCTCGCGTCACCTCAACGAGCGCGCCGGTCGGGAGCTCATTCCGGTGACGACGATCGAGCGTCCACCCACGGCCGAGTTGCGCGCCGACCAGCGCGACGATCAATCACTGCCTCCCTATGACCTCCTCGACCAGGTGCTCGAGGCCTACGTCGAGCTCGATCGCTCGCACGAGGAGTTGCTGGCCATGTTCGACGATGACGTTGTCAACAGGACGATCCCCCTGGTCGACCGCGCCGAATACAAGCGCCGCCAGGCTGCACCGGGCGTCAAGCTCCGCCCCCGCGCCTTCGGCCGGGACTGGCGGGTCCCCTTGACGAATCGCTGGAGGGGGTAGGGAGGGACAAGGCTCTTTGTGTCCCTCCCCACCCCCTCCACCATCACCTCGGGTCTGGCTTCAGCCGGCCCCGCATGACCGGGTGCGCTCCCACGTCTCCCCGCCCGCGAACCCGGACTGAGCGAGGCGTCCACTCAAAGGCCAGCAGCACCTTGTAGCGATCCGCTGCAAGGTGGCGGCCAGTTCACGGGAGAGCGCTGCCCGCTACATGACGAGCGAGCTCCTGAAACCAGCGCAGCCGCTCCTCCCACGGCACTGCGGCGTTTGCCGGTGATGTCGACGGCAGCACGAACAACTGCGTCGTGCCAAGGCACCGCGCCTGAGGCCCGTGCGCAGGACGCTCGCCGAACGCGCCGCGATAGGCCTCCTTCCCGACGAAGGCGATCCATCTCGGCTCGAGCTCTCGAGCAATGGCTTCGAGACGTGCCTCGGCGCCTGCAAAGTCTGCCTTGCGAAGGTCGCCCGAGCCTGGAGTCGTCCTTGGAGCCGCATTCGTGATGCCGATCCCGAGCTCGAGGAGGTCGAACTGCTCGGACGGGTCGAAGAGTCGTGGCGTGAATCCCGCCTCATGGAGAAGCCGCCAGAAGTCGTTGCGAGGGTTTGCGAAATGGGCGGCCGCGGCATCCGAGAACCGACCGGGGTTTATCCCGCAGAAGACGACGTCGAGATCCGGCCCGAGGACGTCCGGGACGGCGCTCGTCGGCTTGTCGGTCACGGGCGAGGGGGCGGCTACGCGGCTTCTTGCTCTGTCGTGCCGATGCGCGCTTCGAATGCCAACCGGATCCGCTCGGTCATGATCGCCACCGACTCGGGCTCGTCGTCACCTGAATGGACGACGCGCACGGCGTCGTCTTCGCCGACCCAGCCGTAGCATCGGATGTAGCACTCGTCCTCACTCAACGGGCGCAGCCGCTGCATCGCTAGGGACGATAGGACCTGGTCCGGACGGCATAGGATGCCGTCAGCTGCGTACTGACATGTCAAGGGAGGGAACGCGATGACCACCACGATGTTCGATGTCGAGACCGTCAGGTCCCGGTACACGGCCCTCCAGCGGCGCCTCGCGTTCTTCGATGGGCCCGGCGGGACGCAGTGCCCCGACTCGGTCATAGACGCGATTGCCGGCTACCTGCGACACGACAACGCAAATGTCGGCGCGCCGTACGAGACCTCGAGCCGGACGGACACGCTCGTTGAGCTCGCCCACGTGCGGGCAGGGGAGTTTCTCGGCTGCGACGCCGGTGAGGTGGCGTTCGGACAGAGCATGACCTCGCTCAACTTCCTGCTCACGCGCGCGCTTGCGCGCGAGCTCGAGCCCGGAGACGAGATCGTCGTCACCAAGCTCGATCACGACGCCAACGTGTCGCCCTGGCTGGCACTTGCGGACGACATCGGCGTGATCGTGCGTCATGCAGACGTGCGCGACGACCTCTCGCTCGACATCGACCACCTCGAGTCGCTTCTCACCGATCGGACCCGGGTGGTGGCATTCCCGGCCGCGGCCAACTCGGTTGGCACCGCGCCGGACATCAGGCGGATCGTCGAGCTGGCGCACGGCGTCGGCGCGTTGGCATGGGTCGACGCGGTCCACTACGGACCGCATGGGCCGATCGATGTTGCCGCCTGGGGATGCGACGTCCTCGTCTGCTCGCCGTACAAGTACTTCGGCCCGCACATGGGTCTCGCCTTTGGCCGCGAGGACCTCCTCCGCAGCTGGCGCGCCTACAAGGTGCGACCTGCCGCGGATGAGCCGGTTGGGCACCGGTTCGAGCTCGGCACCTGCCAGCACGAGCTGCTCGCGGGCTTCGTCGCTGCGGTCGACTACGTGCACGAGCTCGGCTGGGACTCGATCGTCACCCACGAGCGGGCACTCGGCGAGCGGTTCCTTGCAGGGCTCCCCGAGACCGTCGAGCTTCACGGCCTTCCCACCATGGAGGGTCGCGTGCCGACGTTCTGCTTCAGCGTGCCGGGCCACACGGCGCAGGCCGTCGCGACGCATCTTGCGTCCCGGGAGGTTGCCGTCTGGTGGGGGAACTACTACGCGCTGGAGACGATGAGGCGGCTCGGCCTCGACGAGGTGGACGGCGCGGTGCGCGCCGGCATCGTTCACTACAACACCGCCGACGAGGTCGATCGACTGCTGGCGGGAGTGGCAGAACTGCTCTAGCGGGTCTCGAACCCGGCGGCGGCGGCCGCAGCTCAGTGCAAGCGCTTCATCGACCTCGCCCGGCAACCCGCTGACCCCGATCGCACCCACTCGGGTGTCGTCGGAGAAGAGCGCGATTCCGCCGAGGAAGAACGAGAAGAACGGATCGAAGCTCGCCATCTCGGTTGCCGAGGCCGCGGCCTTTCCGGCCAGCTCCCGCGTCGTGGTCGCGTCGCTGCGCGCAGCGGTATACGCCTTGCGGCGCGCGTTCAGCTCGGTGTCCAGCGCAGCGCCGTCCATCCGCAGGGAGGCGACCACCTCGCCGTGCGTGTCCACGACCACGACCGATACCGGCCCGGACGCCGACTCGATGACGTGCTCGACGAGCGCGAGCGCTTTCGCATGTGCAAGAGCCGGTCGGTGGGTCACGACACCGTCTATACCATGGATCGGTGTCCACCTTCGAGCGTTCGACGCTTTCAAACGGCACCCGCGTGCTCACGGCGCCGATGTCGCACGCGCAATCGGTCGCGTGTTTCGTGATGTTCGCGGCCGGCTCGCGATACGAGCAGCGGGAGGAGGGTGGCATAGCCCACTTCGCCGAGCACATGTTCTTCAAGGGGACCGAGCGCCGGCCGACCGCACGCGACATCGCGACCGAGATCGACGGGATCGGTGGTGAGTTCAACGCCTTCACGGGGAAGGAGGTCACGGGCTACTACGTGAAATGCGCGGCAGAGACCCGCGACGTCGCGCTCGACGTGCTCGTCGACATGCTCCGTAACTCGCGCTTTGACGCGGACGAGATCGACCGTGAGAAGGGCGTCATCGTCGAGGAGATGAACATGTACGCCGACACGCCACGAAGCTACGTCGGCAACGTGTGGGAGCGACACCTCTACGGCGACCAGCCGCTCGGTCGCGACATCATCGGCACCGAGGAGACGGTGCGCGCCGCGACCCGCGACACGTTCCTCGGCTTCCTGAATCGCTGGTACCGCCCCGAACGGACGATCGTCGGGCTTGGCGGGAACATCGGTGACGGGCTGTCGGAGCAGCTCGAGCTGCTGCTCGGCGACGTCCCGCAGGAGCCCACCGGTGTGCCGGACGCAGTCGTCGAGGCACCCGCCGAGAGCTCGGTTCGGATCCACACGAAACAGTCCGATCAGGCGCACATCGTGGTCGGCGCGCCGAGCTATCCGATCGGGCATCCCGACCGTTACGCTCTTCAGCTTCTCTCAACCGTGCTCGGCGGCGGAATGTCGTCTCGCCTCTTCACCGAGGTGCGCGAGCGGCGTGGGCTCGCGTACTACGTCTTCTGTGGGAACTCCTCGTACGCCGACACCGGCGCGATCGCCGCACAGGCCGGCGTCGATCTCACCCGCATCGATGACGCGATCGAGACGATCGTCCGCGAGCTGCGCGAGATCGTGGCCACGCCGGTCCCACCCGAGGAGCTCGAGAAGGCGCGCGCCTTCTCGAAGGGCCGCTTCGTGCTCGGGCTCGAGAGCCCGCACGCCACGATCATGTTCGGGCTCCGCCGGGAGCTGCTCGAGGGCGGGGCAGTCGAGGCCGAGGAGATTCTCGAGGGTCTCGATGCGGTGACCATCGACGATGTCCACCGCGTTGCGGGAGACCTCCTCGGCGGTGATCTCCGCCTCGCGCTCGTCGGGCCTTTCGACGACCCGTCTCGATTCGAGAGGCTGCTAGAAGCGTCGTAAGAACACCTCGTGCGTTCATCGGCGGGCGACTGCGAGCTCGAGAATCTCGCCGAGGTCGGTGACGATGCGGTCGGCTCGCTCGCGCAACGCGGGCGTCGGGTTGCCCTGGTCGACCGCGACGACCAGTTCGAAGCCGCCGGCGCGCGCCGCCCCAATTCCATCCTCCGTTGTCTCGAACACCGCAGTCCGTTCCGGGGCGACGGAGAGATGTCGACAGGCAGCGAGAAGCATGTCCGGAGCCGGTTTGCGACGCAGACCCTCGTCGCTGACGGTCCTTCCGTCAACGCAATCGTCGAGAAGGTCTGAAAGCCCTGCTCGATCGAGCAGGGCCCGCGTGGTCGTGCTGCCCGAGACGACGGCGCGGCGGACACCGGCGTCCTGGGCGAGCTGAAGGTAGAGCCGCGCGCCGCTGAAGGCGGTGATCCCGTAGTGCTCGAGGCGGACGAGGAGAGCCTTGTTCTTCCTGGCCGCGAGACCGTGAACGGTTGCTGCCTCCGGTGGATCGCCGGGCTGCCCCTCGGGAAGGCTGATCCCGCGGCTCGCGAGGAACGCGCGCACGGCTGCGTCGCGCGACTTCCCGTGGATGAGCATCGGATAGTCCGCTCTCCGGCTGAACATCACGAGGGGGTGGCCGGTCCGGTCGAGCTCGCCTGCGAGGAACCCGTCGAATGCCTCTTTCCATGCGTCTGCATGAAACGCTGCGCTCGGAACGAGGATGCCGTCCACGTTGAAGATGCACGCCGCCACGTCGGAAGGCAGACCCAAGAGCTGCTTCGTTTCGCGCGGCGACGCGATGAGGCGGGCGAGTACGGGTAGCGTATTCGCGCCTCGCAGGAGGTCTCCGAGGGCGACCACCGTCGCTGCACGCTGTTCGTGAAGGCGCTGCGACCAGAACCTCTGCTCTGCGGGCGCGAAATCGTGGTCCTGGGCCGCCGCAGCAAGTGCGGATGCCGCAGCTTCAAATGCCCTCCTCCAGGCTCCGATCAGAGCATCGAGATCAGGCTTGATGTCCGCCATGCTCGTGCCAGTCTCGCAGCCGCGGTCCGTCCGCAAACGTCGTGCACTCGTTCAGGTGTCTTGGTCGGCGGTGCCGTCGGCTTCGGCGTACGATGCGTATTGAGGGTCTCATCGAGGTCGATACGGAAGGAGTTCGACCGTGCCAGCTATGTCGCTGAGGGACACGGCCCACGAGATCGTCGCCGACCACCGCGGCATTCTCGCCGCGGACGAGTCGACAGGAACGATCAAGAAGCGCTTCGACTCGATCGGGGTCGAGTCCACTGAGGAGAGTCGCCGGTTCTTCCGGAACCTGCTCTTCACGACCGCCGGGATGGAGGAGTTCGTCGGCGGAGTGATTCTCTACGACGAGACGCTCCGTCAGACCTCCCACGACGGCACGCCGTTCGCACAACTCCTGTCGGACAAGGGTGTCGTGCCTGGGATCAAGGTCGACACCGGCGCTCACGCCCTCGCTGGGCATCCCACCGAGAAGGTGACCGAGGGCCTCGACGGCCTCCGCGCACGGCTCGACGAGTACGTTGGTCTCGGCGCTCGCTTTGCGAAGTGGCGTGCGGTGATCACGATCGGCGAAGGAATCCCGACGGCGCTTTGCATCGACGTCAACGCACATGCGCTCGCACGCTACGCGGCCCTCTGCCAAGAAGCGGGCCTCGTGCCGATCATCGAGCCCGAGGTACTGATGGACGGGGAGCATACGATCGACGTCTGCGACGAGGTCACCGACCGGACGCTCCAGATGGTGTACACGGCTCTCGACCAGCACGGTGTCGATCTGGCGGGCACGCTCCTCAAGCCGAACATGGTCATCGCCGGTAAGAGCTGTCCGCGGCAGGAGGACACCGCCACGGTGGCCGAGAGAACTGTCAGCACCCTTCGCAGACAAGTCCCAGCAGCCGTTCAGGGCATCGTGTTCCTTTCCGGCGGCCAGACCGAGGGCCAGGCGACCCAGAACCTCAACGCGATCAACCAGGTCGGCGGCCCATGGCCTCTCTCGTTCTCGTACGGCAGGGCGCTCCAGGCCTCCGCGCTCACCGCCTGGGGCGGTGAGGCTGCGAATCTCGAGCGCGCGCAAGCGACGTTCCTCCATCGGGCTCGCATGAACTCCCTTGCCACCGCAGGTAGCTGGACAGCGGAGTTGGAGCAACCGATCGCGAGTTAGTCTCCGCTCGCCTCCTCGGCCGCACGGTCGGCGAGCTCGCCGACGATGCTCGGGTCGGCGAGCGTGGTCGTGTCGCCGAGCGGGCGGTTCTCCGCAACGTCGCGCAGGAGCCGCCGCATGATCTTGCCCGAGCGAGTCTTCGGCAGCTCCGGCGTGAAGACGATGTTCGCCGGCTTGGCGATCGCGCCGATCTTGTGCGCCACGTGCGCGCGCAGCTCTTCGAGCATCTCGAGCGATCCGGGATCGCCACCTTTGAGCGTCACGTAGGCGACGATCGCCTGCCCGGTGGTTGCGTCCGACCGCCCGCAGACAGCCGCCTCCGCCACCTTCGGGTGATCGACCAGAGCGGACTCGACCTCGATCGTCGACAGCCTGTGGCCGGAGACGTTCATCACGTCGTCGACGCGGCCGAGGAGCCAGAAGTCGCCGTCGGCGTCGATCCGCGCGCCGTCGCCGGCGAAGTAGAGACCGGGGAAGCGCTCCCAGTACGTCTCCCGGAACCGGGTGTCGTCACCGAAGATGCCGCGGGTCATCGCGGGCCACGGCCGTTCGAGGACGAGGTACCCACCCCCCTGTGCGACCCGCTCTCCCGCTTCGTTGACGACGGCTGCCTTCACCCCCGGGAACGGCTTCGTCGCGGAGCCGGGCTTTGTCGTGGTCACGCCGGGCAACGGCGTGAGAAGGATCATCCCGGTCTCCGTCTGCCACCACGTGTCCACGATCGGACAGCGTTCACCGCCGATGTGCTCGTGATACCAGACCCAGGCCTCCGGATTGATGGGCTCGCCGACCGACCCGAGCAGGCGGAGCGACGAGAGGTCGTGCTTCGCGGAGAACTCCGGCCCCCATTTCATGTGAGCCCGAATTGCAGTCGGAGCGGTGTAGAGAATCGTTGCGCCGTAGCGCGCGACGATCTCCCACCAGCGATCCTTGTCTGGGAAATCCGGTGTTCCCTCATAGAGAACCGAGGTGGTTGCGTTGCAGAGCGGCCCGTAGACGATGTAGCTGTGCCCGGTGATCCAGCCGATGTCGGCCGCGCACCAGAAGACATCTGTCTCGGGCTTCAGATCGAAGACGTAGTGATGAGTGGTCGCTGCCCCGACGAGGTAACCCCCGGTCGTGTGGGCGATGCCCTTCGGCTTCGCGGTGGTGCCGGACGTGTACATCAGGAACAGGAGATCCTCGCTGTCCATCGGCTCGCACGGACAGGTCGCAGGGTCGTCCGATGCGTCCAGCTCGTGGAACCAGCGGTCCCGTCCTGCGGTCATCGGCACGTCAGCGCCGGTGCGCCGGACGACGAGAGCGGAGTGGATCCCGGGGCAGACGCCGAGAGCTTCGTCTGCCGTCAGCTTGAGGGGAACGCGCCCTCCGCGGCGCCACGCCTCATCCTGGGTGACGAGCACCTCGCAACCCATGTCGTTGATCCGGTCTGAGAGAGAGTCGGCCGAGAAGCCGCCGAACACCACCGTGTGCGGAGCGCCGAGCCGCGTGCAGGCGAGCATCGCGACCGCAAGCTCGGGGATCATTCCCATGTAGATCGCGACGCGCGTTCCCTTCCCGACGCCAAGACCTCGGAGGGCATTCGCGAACCGCACCACGTCACGCTGCAGGTCGGCGTAGGTGATCGTGCGCGTGTCACCCGGCTCGCCCTCCCAGTGGTACGCGACCCTGTCGCCGAGCCCGGCCTCGACGTGTCGGTCGACGCAGTTGTAGGCGACGTTCAGCTTGCCGCCGAGGAACCACTCGGCGTAGGGCAGCTCCCACGTGAAGAGCTTGTCGTACGGCTCGAACCACGAGACCCGTTCGCGGGCAGCGCTGTCCCAGAACTCCTCGAAGTCGCGGTCGTAGATGTCGGAGTGCGCGTTTGCGTTCGCGGAGAACGCCTCCGACGGCGGGTAGCGGCGCTCCTCGTCGAACAGCGTCTCGATCGCATCGCTCATGGCTGCGTTTGTACCACGGGTGAGAACCCGAGTGGA
Organism: uncultured Actinomycetes bacterium; assembly: GCA_963724655.1. Classification (GTDB taxonomy): domain Bacteria; phylum Actinomycetota; class Thermoleophilia; order Gaiellales; family Gaiellaceae; genus Gaiella. The sequence goes on from CAVRVG010000002.1 coordinate 297,448, forward strand.
AAGTGCGTGAGCGTCTCGCAGCCGTCGTCGGTTACGACCACCAGGTCTTCGACGCGGATCCCGCCAAAGCCATGTCGATAGAGGCCCGGCTCGAGGGTGATCACGTCACCGGCGACGAAGTCGTGACCGACCTTGCCGAGCGCCGGAGCCTCGTGGACGTCGAGCCCGACACCGTGCCCGAGCGCATGGTTGTACCCCTCGCGGAGCACCTCGCCTTCGGCCTTCGAAAGCGCTGTGCGATGGCCGCGCTCCTCGAAGAACGTGCTCACGGCGCGATGGAGGTCGGCCCCGTTCGCGCCCGGTCGGACGAGCGCGCGGGAAAGCTCCAACGCCTCGACGCACTGCGCATGCCATTCGACGAGCTCAGGGTCGGGCTCTCCAACCAGGAACGTCCGCGACATGTCCGAATAGCAGGCGCTCTCGAGGTGACGCGGAAACACGTCGCAAAGCACGACATCGTCGTTCGCGATCCGGCCGGAGCCCTGGTCGTGGCCGTCAGCACTCTGCGGGCCAACGGCCACGATCATGTCGTCGCCGCGACATCCGTGCAACGCGAGCACCGCCCCTGCTTTGGCTTTCAGCAGCTCGGAGGTCAATGCCTCGCCGTCGACGACCCGTCCTTCGGCACCTGGCTCGGATCGTGCGAGCACCGCAGAGATCTCTTCGATCGAGGCACTGACAGCGCGAGATGCGACTCGAATTCCGGCGAGCTCGGCCGGAGTCTTGCGCCGGCGCCGGTCGTCGAACAGGCGTTGGTCGACAACGAGCTCCACTCCGTTGCGGCGAAGCTCGTCGGCCACGCGAAGAGGGAAAGCAGCCGGCACCTTCGCGCTCGTGATCCCGAGCGATGCGACCATCCGCACCGCGAGGGCAGGGCCGAGGTCGTAGATGTCGACGCCGTCTCGAATCAGGTCATCCGGTGGGAACGTCTCCGACGCGATGATCTCGATGGTCTGATCGATCTTGGCAATGCGGTCGCCTTCGACGCTCCAGACGATGCTGACGCGGCGGCCAGCTGTCTCGGCATAGAGGAACTCGTCGCCGATATGAAGCGGAATCTCGTGCCGCAGCTCGGGCGACCGCTCCGTATCGCCCACGATGAGGATGTCTGTCATGCGCGCGAGCGTAGCTAGCGATCGGGCTACGACGCGACCGACACTCCGGGTGGGCTCGCGCCCCACCGGCGGTCCGGGGAGTTGGTGTCGTTAGGCTTGAGCGGTGGAGTCTGCGCTCAACGCTCTCGAGGTGCGGCTTGCGGAGATCTCGGATCTCTCGAAGGCGGCCGGTGTGCTCGGTTGGGACCAGCGCGTCTCGATGCCGCCGCTTGGAACGGACGCGCGAGCGAATCAACTTGCGACGCTCGGACGAATCACCCACGAGCGGTTCATCGATCCCGAGATAGGCCGCCTCCTCGATCGACTCGCGCCGTTCGAGGAGTCGCATGCCTTCGACTCCTACGAGGCCAGCCTCGTGCGTGTCACCCGACGCGACTGGGAGAAGCAGCGCCGAGTGCCGGTCGAGCTCGAGGAGGAAATGACCCGCGCTGCCGCGAGCGGGCATCACGCCTGGGTCGAAGCCCGCCGCAACCACGACTTTGCGTCGTTTCTCCCGTACCTCGAGCGGAACGTCGAGCTCAAGCGCCGGTACGTCGAGTGCTTCGAGTGGTCGGACAGCCCGTATACGCCGCTGCTCGACGACTACGAGCCCGGGATGCTCACGACAGAGGTGCGCGACGTGTTCGCCATCCTTCGCCCAGCGCTCACGGAGATCGTGGCGGCGGCTCCGGAGGTCGATGCGTCGTTTCTTCGGGGGGCGTTTCCCGTCGACGCCCAGCACGCTTTCGCCGATCGCGTCGTCTCGACGCTCGGACTGGCGGAGGGCTCGTGGCGCCTCGACAAGACCGCACATCCGTTCTGCACGTCGTTCTCGAACCGTGACGTCCGGCTCACGACCCGGTATCGCGATGACGATCTCGAGTCGATCTGGTCGACGCTCCACGAGGCCGGTCACGGCCTCTACGCGCACGGTATCGCCGACGAGCTTCTCAGGACACCGCTGGCCGGAGCACCGTCGCTCGGCGTCAACGAGTCGCAGAGCAGGACGTGGGAGAACCTCGTCGGTCGTAACCGGCACTTCTGGAAGCACTGGTACGGCCCGCTGCAGGAGACCTTCCCGGCGCTGAAAGCGGTCGAGTTCGAGGACTTCGTCCGCGCGATCAATCGCGCCGAACCGGGCCTGATCCGGGTCGATGCCGACGAGACCACGTACAGCCTCCACATCATCCTGCGGTTCGAGCTCGAGCAGGAGATGCTCGAAGGCACGGTGGCGCTCACGGACCTGCCGGAGATCTGGGACACGCGGATGAAGGAGTTCCTCGGCGTCGACGTGCCACACGTCGGTGACGGCGTGCTCCAGGATGTCCACTGGTCGGGCGGGGGCATCGGCTACTTCCCGACCTACGCGCTCGGCAACGTCATCTCGTTGCAGCTGTGGTCGGTCGTGCGGTCGGCATTGCCGGACCTCGACGCGCAGTTGGCCGCCGGGGATGTCGCCCAGCTGTCGGCCTGGCTGCGCGACAATCTCTATTCGCTCGGGCGAAAGCTCACCCCGAAGGAGACGCTCGAGCGGTTGACGGGCTCCCCGGAGATGGACCCCGGCCCGTATCTCGGGTATCTCCGCGACAAGATCGCGACGTTAGGTCGATGAACTGCGTGGGTTGCTGATCGTGGAGGTTCTCGCTCACTCCGGCGCGCTGCTCGACGGTTACGCCGACCTGACGCGGGTCGAGATGCCCCAAGGTGCGCCGGTCTTCGACGCGCACACGCACCTCGGTAACGACATCGACGGCATGGTCGGCGATCGCGACGAGCTCCTCGAGATCCAAACCCGATTCGGAATCGAGCGTGCGTTCGTCTTCTGCCTCGATGAGCCGGACCGGCACCCGGGGTTCACGGCCGCGAACCAGCGGACGCTGGCCCACGCGGAGGCCGGCAACGGCTCTCTTGTCCCGTTTGTCCGCCTCGATCTCGATGAGTCTCCCGTTGAAGAGGCCGCGCGCTGTCTCGACGCCGGTGCGAAGGGGATCAAGCTCCATCCGCGGGCCCAACGCTTTCTCCCGGATGACGATCGCCTCGAGCCGGTCTTCGCCCTGGCCGCCGAAAGAGCCGCCCCGATCCTGATCCACGGCGGACGCGGGCTGCCACCGATCGCCGACGGGCTCGGCCGCCTGCTCGACAAGCACGAGCCGCCGGCGCTCATCATCGCCCACGCGGGAATCATCGATCTGGCAGCAATGGCACGGAACTTCGCCGGACGGCCGGGTGTCTTCTTCGACACGTCCGTGTGGAGCCCCTTCGATCTCCTCGACCTGTACCGGCAGATTCCCCCGGAGCAGATCGTCTACGCCTCGGACTACCCGTATGGGCGCCAGCCGAACTCGTTGCTGATGGCCGTCCGCACGGCGCGCGCGGCCGGGTTCGATGACGCCCAGCTCCGCATGCTCCTCCACGGAACGGCAGCGCGGATTGCCGACGGGCTGCCGCCGATCACGCCGACGAGCCCACTCGGCGCAACCGACGTGACGTATCCCGTCACGTTCGCGCGCATTCACCAGAACCTCACGATGGCCTCGATGATGCTCTGGCTGCGCCAACCCGACACCTTCGGCGTCCTGGGCCTGGCGCTGAATGCCTGCGACGAGCGCGCGAACGGTCACCGGGAGACGACCGAGCGGATCCGCGAGCTCATTCTCGCGGCCCGCGACGTCTGGGACGCCGCGATCGGCGTGGAGGACGAGGTGGCGCACCGGAGGCTGACACGGCGCGCGTTCCAGCTGACCCAGCTCGCGAGCGTTCTTGCAGTGACGGAGGCCCACATATCATGGCCGCCGTGAGAGCTCTCGCCCCGCTCGGGTTGCTGCTCGTCGTCGTTGCGCTCGCCGCAGGCTGCGGGGGAGACGACGAGGCAAGCCAGGCGACGGAGGACACCACCACAACGACCGCAACGGACTCTTCGGGCTGCGAGAACGTCGAGGTTCCGGCGGCGCGCGAGGACGGTGGTGCGACGAAGCCGACCGCTCCTCTCAAGCCGGACGTCACCTACACGCTGACGTTCGAGACCAACTGCGGCTCGTTTGTGGTCACGCTCGACCAGAAGGCTGCCCCCGCGACGACGGCTTCCCTCGTGCAGCTCTCACGGAACGGCTTCTTCGACGACACCATCTTCCACCGGATCGTCCCCGGGTTTGTGATTCAGGGTGGTGATCCAACCCAGAGTGGAAACGGCGGGCCCGGCTACTCCACCGTCGACGTCCCGGCCGCCGACGCGAAGTACGTGCGCGGTGTGGTCGCGATGGCAAAGACAGGGGCGGAGCCACCCGGGACCTCCGGAAGTCAGTTCTTCGTTGTGACCGGGGACGACATCGGGCTCCCCGCCGACTACGCGATCGTCGGTTCGGTGACCCGCGGCCAGGACGTCGTGGATGCGATTGGAGAGCTCGGAGATCCCACGACCGAGGAGCCGCTCCAACCCATCGTCGTCTCTCACGTGAAGGTCGGCGAGGAGGGGTGAGCCGGGTCGCCGCGGTCGTCCTCGCCGCGGGTGAGGGGTCGCGGTTCGGCGGCCCGAAGCAGCTGCTGACGCTGCCCGAGGTGCTCGCACGCCTTTCGTCGAGCCCCGTCGTCGAGGTGGTGGTCGTGGAGGGGGCATACCCACTGCGTGGAACGGCCGGTGAGGCGCGAGTCGTCAGGTGCAACGACTGGTCGCTCGGCCCCGGGGCATCCCTCCGAGCCGGTCTCGCTGCCCTCGACGACACGGTCGACGCGGCGCTCGTCGTGCTTGCGGACGGGCCTGACCTCGCGCCGGAAGCCGTCGCCCACGTGATCGAGACATGGGAACGTGAAGGCGGGGATCTCGTGGCCGCGTCGTACGCAAGCCGTCGGGGTCACCCATTGCTCGTCGCCCGGTCGGCGTGGGTCACGATCCCGGACGAAGGTCTACGAGCGGTTCCTGCCCGCCTCGTGCCTTGCGATGTGTTTGGCGCTCCCGGAGATGTCGATGGACCGGACGACCTGCCCGAGCGGCTTCGGACTACAACGCCGTAGGGCCGTCGGTCGACCGCAGCTGGCTGAGCTTGTCCATCAAACCGACAGGCATCCGCTCAGAGCACGAAAGCCGGATGTACTTGCGTAGCGACTCTTCGAACCGATAGCGACGTCGGCAGTAGCCGCAGGTGTCGAGATGTGACTCGGCCGCCTTGAGCTCGACGTCGCTCAACTCACGGTCGAGATACCCGTGGAGCAGTTCCTCGCACTTGTCGCAGGGATCATGGCCCATCGTCAGAGCGCCTCCTGTCCGAGCTTCTGCCGAAGCTGCTTGCGCCCACGATGAAGGCGGGACATGACGGTGCCGATCGGAACGTCGAGAATCTGGGCGGCGTCGGCGTAGCTGAACTCGCCGATATCGACGAGAAGGACAACGTCACGAAAGTCGTGAGGAACCGCAGCGAGGGCGTCGACGATCGAGTCTTGGGAGAGACGCTCGACGACCTGGTCCGACTCGAGCCCTTCCTCGCCGGCTGACTCGGCGAGCCGGTTCGCCAGGTAGTAGTCACCCTCGTCGAGTGGCGTTTCGTCGGGCCGGCGCTGGATGCGTCGCCCTCGGTCGATGTTGAGGTTCGTGAGGATGCGCAACAGCCAGGCACGGAGATTCGTGCCGGGTGTGTATGACTGCCAACTCCTGAACGCTCTCGCATACGTGTCCTGAACAAGATCTTCTGCCTCTTCCCGGCTTGAGACCATCCTCCTGGCGACCCGATAGACCTGATCGGCAAGCGCAAGCGCCTCTTCCTCGAACCTCACTCGGTCGCGCGCTTCGGCTGCGACCCGGCGACCGTTTTCCTCCAGCTGACCCGATTCCGGCTCGCCTCCGTCCATGAAGCCAACCGTACCAGCGTGCCTACGAATGTGAAACGGCGGTGAAGGCCGGTCTATTCCGCAGCGACAACGGTGCGGGACTCGTGAAATCCACCGCGGCCCATGGCCTCCAGCAACGCGGTCCGGCTCGTGAGGCTGTCGTCGTAGACGAGCGTCACCTCGCCCATGAGGTTGCCGTGCGCCGAGAAGAGACCAGGGTGATCCTCGAGGACAGCCGCGAGGCGGGCCACGCAACGCTCGCAGCGGAAGCCGTTCACGGTAACGGTCTCGGTCACCTCGCTCATCGACCCGATGGTAGCTCGACTCCTGATGGGTAGTTCCGCGAGGTCGTGTTCGCCGGGGGTGTTCCAGGCGTTGGTGCGGGGACTCTGCTGCGTGGCGCACTCACCGCCGCGAGCAGCGAACCCACCGAACGGTCGGGCGGCGGGCCGGGAGCGGCCCAGCGCGTCTGGAGCACGCAGCCGGCCCGCGAGATCGTGGAACTACCCATCTAGTGGGTACTCGACCGCCGCGAGCTCGATCAGCAGCGGATCATGCGTTGCGCAGATCACCGTCGTACCGTGAGTCCGCGCGAGATCAGCGAGAAGGGTGCCGATCGCCAGCGTTGTGGCGCTGTCGAGCCGGGACGTGGGCTCGTCGGTGATGAGAACCCCGGGACGGGCAGCGATCGCGCTGGCAAGCGCGACGCGCTCTCGTTCGCCGGCCGAGAGGGCGTCGACTCGACGTTCCTCGAGCTCGGCCAGATCGACCAGGACGAGCGCGTGCGTTGCGCGTTCGAGGGCGTCGACGGGAGTGACGCCGCGCAACCTCAGCGAGGTGACCACGCTCTCCCTGGCGGTCTGGTAGCCCGAAAGGCACGGTGTCTGTCCGACAACGGCGACGTGGTCGCGACGAAACGCCGCCCGCCCCTCGCGGTCGAGCCCCGAGAGGACGGTCTCGCCGATGGTCACCGAGCCCTCATCCGGAGTATCGAGGCCGGCAAGGAGAGCAAGAAGGGTCGACTTCCCCGAGCCCGATGGGCCGGTGACAGCCACCAGCTGGCCCGGTTCGAACGACACCTCCAGCTTTGACAGCGCGAGCTGACTGCCGTAACGCCTCGTGAGCCTCGTAGCCGCAACCGGAAGGCCCTGTGTGCCGGTGGCGACGGGACGCGGCGCGGTCTCGCCGATTGTCGAGCCGGCCGGGCGGAGCTCGACCGCACCCTCGACCGAGACGACCCGCGCCCGCTCGCCGATCCCGGCTGCGCGCAGCACCTCCTCGGGAACACGCAGCCAACCACCCCGACCGACTACGACGGTTGCTCCTTCGCCTCGCTCCTCCTCGCTCACGCGTCCGTCGCGAACGTGCACGACCCGATCGGCGATCGCCGTCGATTCGGGATCGTGACTGACGACGGCCACGGTCGTGGACTGCTCTCGTGCCAGGCTCGCGAGCAGGCGGTAGATCTCCCGAGCGGCTACCCGATCGAGCTCGCCGGTCGGCTCATCGGCAATCAACAGCCGCGGTTCATGGGCAAGTGCGGCGCAGAGAGCGATCCGTTGCTGCTCTCCGCCTGAGAGCTCGCCAGGGTGGGCTCCGGCACGATCGAGAAGACCGACCCTGTCGAGAAGCTCGTGTGCGCGCCGGGTTCGGGTCGTCAGGTCGATGCCACGAAGCCCGAGTGGAAGAGCAACGAGCTCGGTTGCGGTGAGCTCCTCGGCAAGAGCCCGCCAGTAGTGCTGATCTGCGTACCCGATCGACTGGGCACGATGACGCGCGAGCCGCGTGGTGGACGCCGAGACGAGGTCGACGTCAGCTACGACGGCCCGGCCTGCAGAGGGGCGTTCGAGTCCTGCGAGCAGTCGTGCGAGCGTCGTCTTGCCTGAGCCGCTTGGTCCGAGCACGACGCAGATCTCTCCCGCCTCGAGCTCGAGGCTCAATCCGCGGAGCGCGGCGACGCCCCCACGTGGTGAGGGGTGAACCACGAACACCTCGTGGAGGTCGACAATGGAGCTCATTCGGCTCCTCCGATGCGGCCCGGTCCGCGCGCGTTTGCGAACGCTCTCCTGGTCACGAGCCCGACCACGATCGTCGCTGCGACGACCAGTCCGACCACCGACGCGACGACGAGCGGCACATCGATCGAGACCACGAGCGGAGGCTCGGCGACGCCTGCACGCGCAGTGACCCGGATCACCCTCGTGACGAGGAGCGCAAGTGCGGCGCCGGCGAGGCCTCCGCCCACGAGCCCGGCGGCGAGAACGAGAAGCGCCCGGCCGCGGACGACTCGGAGGAGCAGCGACGGCGAAGCGCCCTGCGCCTCCAGCTCGACGAGCTCGCCACGCTCGTCTCTCAGATCTGCGCGTACCGCAAGAGCGAGACCGACGACCGCGAGGAGGAGGGCGACGGCCGCCGACGCGACGAGTGCGACGAGCGTGCCGTGCCCGAGCGGGTCGCGACGTGCGTCTGCCTCCACCGCCGAGCGGGACGCGACGCTGAGCGCGGAGAAGGGCTGGCGCGCGAGTCCTGCCGACACGCGGGGCCCGGCACCTGCCGGCACGTCGAGCCAGAGCTCGTTGGTGGACGCGCTCCCCGGCGCCTCGGTGTCGATGGCGGTCTTGAGCGCGTCGAGGTTGCCGACGACGGCCTCGCCGCGAACGCCGGGAAAGCGGGTGACGATCCCTCCGATCCTGACGTCGACGAGCTCGCCGCCGACGCGGAGGGGAAGTGTCGCGCCCAGCCCGCCCGTCAGCGCTGCGAGGTTCTTGGTCGCGATCACGGTTGGCATCTCGGCGTCGGTTGCCTGACGCGCACGCAATCGCGCAAGACGTTGGGGCGTGATCGTGTACGTCACCCGAACGGACCCGTCTGCTGATGGCCCGTCGATCGATGCGCCACCCGTGCCGATCCAGTTTTCGAGGGTTGCACCATCGACACGAAGCGCGAGCGTGCCATGGAGGGCGACCCCCTCGTCGGACCCACGCTCGATGATCCGAGGCGGAATGAGATCGATGGCAACCAGCGCCCCGTCGCGGAGCTCTTCTGGGATCGGCACGGTGATGATCGCCGGATGAGGCTCGTCGCTCGGCTGCGGCTTCAGGGCTGCGATCCGTCCGTCTGGCCCTTGCACGACCGCCCGCGGCGTCAGCAAGGTCGGGCCGAGTCGGAAGCGGAGCCGATTGCCCGTCAAGGGCGCACCTCGCAGCGCGGTACCCTCTCCCTCCGCGGCCAGGTCGGCAACGGCCGTTCGCTCGAGGCCCCAGCTCTCGCGCCAGATCGGGAGCTGCTCGATCGCATCCCGGCCAACCCCCAACACCGTCACGGCCGAAACGGTTTCGGAGCGGCCGGCGCTGGCGCTGACGCGCATGACCGGGATTGCCGCGCCGGGGCGGACGAGCGCGGAATACCTTTCGATCGGCGCGGCATCGAGCACCGGGACGAGGGTGCGAAGGTCCTCGCGAAGGATCAAGTCCGCCGGAACCCCAAAGGCAGCCTGATCGTGCTCCCCGCGGGAGAGCGTGGCGTGATACGTCTCGGCGAAGAGAGCCAGGCCGACCGAGAGCGTCAGGAACGCGATTGCAACACCGCCCGTCCCGATCCGCCGCGCAATCGGATCCGCTGCGAGGCGCAGGGTGGCTGGTCGCGAGGCTCCGACGAGCAGGCGGGCCACCGTTGGCGCCACCCGGGCAGCGATGATCGCCGCGACGAGTGCGACAAGCCCCGGAAGAAGCAAGAGGAGAACAGCCGATCCACCTCCATTCGCGAGCCTCTCGTCGTCGACCGATCCGCCCAGGAGCACGACCGCAACGAGCAGGAGCGCGACACCCGCAACAGCTTCGCCCACACCGAACGGTCTCGCGCGGGTGCGCGAAGAGGAGGCGGCAGCCCAGACGACACCGGTTGTGACGACGATGAGCGCAAGGGCGAGAGCGACGCCTGCCGGCGACAGGGCGGACGCACGGAGCGTCGCCCCGACAGGGGCGTTCGCCGCGGCGGCTCCGATCGCACCTGCGAGAGTGCCGACGACCCAGCCGACAAGCGTGCCCGAGGTTGCGATGAGTGCGCTCTCGACGCCGCCGAGTACGAGAGTCTGAGAGCGCCGAGCTCCGTACCAGGTGAGCCGGCGGCGAGCCCGTACGAGATCTGCGCGTAGCGCCCCCGCCGCGAGGATCGCGAAGGCGACGAGCAGGGCTACGCCTTCGCCTCCGACGAGGAGCAGCCTCCGACTTGCGGCGGTTGTCGACCGGTCGGTGGCCCGGAGCTCCTGTTCGGGCTCGATCACCGACCACGACGTCGAGATCGCCGTGAGGTGCGACCGGATCCGCGCTACGGCGTCAAGCGTCCCGCGGAGATCCCACGCACGCGGGACGCCGTCACCGAGCCGGGAGACCCATGCGTAGCTGCGATAGGTTCGCGCCAGCACGGGCGACGAGACAAGACCGGCAACTCCCTCCGCGACGACCAACGGCCCCGGGGCAGGACGGTGATACCGCCCGATCCGGCGCAGAACCGGTGCCAGCTTCGCGTTGCCAAGAGCGTTGTCGCTCGGCTCGAGGAAGTCGCCGAACAGCCGGCCCGAACGAAGCGTGGCGCGTCCGACCTCGACAATGCGAAGCCCGGGGACGTCAGGAAGCCGCCCGACACCGCGCAGCCGAAGCACCTCGCACCTTTCGGGACGGCAGGCTCGTGGGAGGCGGCCGCTCAGCAGCCGAACGTGGGGGCCGACGCCGTCTATGGCCGAGAGCCCGACGTAACGACCGCCGACGGTGCTCTCTCGCACGAGGACGATCGGCACCGTGGCACGGAGTCGAGCCCCGGAGAATGCCTCGCGGGCGCTCGCGGAGAGCGCTCGATAGCTCTCCGTGTCGCCTGCGGGCACGCCGAACCACACAGCGCGCACGGATTGGGTCGAGGTGGGGAGCCGGTCGATTGCCTGACTGACACTCCGGTCGCGAGCGACGGTTGTGCCGACGAGGATTGCCGCAAGAACCGCGGCCGCCGCGGCGACCCCGAGCGAGGCCGCCAACCCGCTTCCCCCACGCGAGCGGAACCGTCGGAGCGCGAGCCCGGCGACGAACCTCATCGATCTCATGAATCAGCCTCGCGGTTGCGCCGACGAGAGGCCGCTGCCTTGGTCCGGTTCCCGCAGATCTTCATCGAGCACCAGCAGGACGAGCGATTGCGAGAGCTGTCGTAGAACGCCCAACCGCAACCCTCCTTCGCGCACGCCTTGAAGCGCGGCCACGTTCCGGCTCGCTCGGCCTCGTCGACCAGCGAGAGGATCGTCCCGAGCCCGTGGTCGACGCCTTTCCCCGCCGGCTCCAGCATCACGCTCGAGCCGACCGAAGTCAGTCGCACCGGAACGCGGTGAAGGGCGCGCCGGATGAAGGAGGTCTCGGCAGCCGTCAACCCGCGATCGTGGCTGTGCGACAGCGCGAGCAGACGGAGGGCGTGACGGACCGCGACCGCCCGGGCATGGGCTTCCTTGTCGATGGCGACTTGGCCTGCTGCAAGGAGACCTCGCCCCACGAGCCACTCGCGAAGGAGCTCCGGGGTCGCCAGCTCGTCGAGGCCGAAATCGGGGACCTCCGTGTTGACGAAGTCCTGGACGAGCGTCAGCGGAGGCGGCGCGGGCTGTCTGCCCGCCAGGCTGGAAGGTGGAATCCACCTGTCGACCCTAGCGACCTTCAGATAACCGGTCAACACGTTTGACTGGTTACTTAGTGTGAAGCCGGCGTCTTGCCCTTCACGCCGTGCACCGGGCGTCCTGCTGCCTCCCAGGCGTAGTACGAAGCGCTCGCGCCAAATGAAGGCGAGTACTCCACGATCCGCGGGTTCCGACCTACCTCCTTGGCGCGTTGCGCGTGCCAGAGCAGATTCGGGTCGTCGCGGTCCTGCCAGACGAGCACCAGATGCGCGGCGGTCATGAACTCCGCCACGAAGGCGCAGTCGGGCCCAGGACAGGGGAACGGATCGGTGCGCACACACCACCAACCGGTGTGATCGCTCCCACCGACGTCCTCCCAGAGATCCTCCTCGGCGAGCCACTCTTCCTCGCTGAGGATCGCGCCAATCTGCACGGGGCCCTCTTGCATCCCGGCAGGGTAGTCGCAGTTTCCCGCTGCGGGGGAGGGAGGATTCCTAGGACGCGGAGCTGGGCTGTGACCCGAGCGTCACCGTCACCGTTCGCACGACACCGTCGCGCAGCACACGGAAGGTGACGCGGTCACCGGGGGCGTGCTTGTCCAGCTGGGCGCGAAGCGCGCTCGTCGAGGTCAGCCTGGTTCCGTCGAGCTCCGTCAGGACATCGCCACCCTTGGTGATGCTGACGCCGTTGACGACAGACTGATCGTTGCCACCCCTCGAGACCTGCCTTCTCCGCAGGGCTTCCCGGTTGCACGGCCTGCACCAGAAGGCCGGTGTCGGTCTTGAGGTCGGCCTGGAGCCCGAGCGCGTCGACGAGCGAGCTGTCCAGATCCTGCAGCGTGACGCCGATGTACGCGTGCTGCACCGAGCCCTTCTCGATCAACTGGCGGACAACCGTCTTGACAGTGTTGGCGGGCACCGCGAACCCGATCCCGACGTTGCCGCTCGACGAGCCGCCGGTCTCGATCTGAGAGTTCACTCCGATCACCTGGCCCTGCGCGTCGATCAGCGGGCCGCCGGAGTTTCCTTGATTGATCGGCGCATCCGTCTGAATCACCTGGTCGATTGCGTAGCCGTTGGGAGCTTTGACCGCCCTCTGCAGTGCGCTCACGATGCCGGCGGTGACGGTGCTCTCGAGCCCGAACGGGTTCCCGATCGCGACCACAGGATCGCCGACCTGCACCTTCGAGGAGTCGGCAAGGGTGAGCGGTGCGAGCGTCGTTGCACTCGCGTCGACCTGAAGCACTGCGAGATCGCTCGACGGATCCGAGCCGACAAGAGTCGCAGACAGCGTCTCGCGATTCGAGAAGCTGACCTCGATCGAGTCCGCGCCGTCGATGACGTGGTAGTTCGTCACGATGTGGCCGTCCTTGTCGATCACGAACCCTGATCCAAGGCCGCCGCCGCTTCCGGTTGTCGTCGTGATCTGAACCACGCCGCCTCCGGCTCGCCTGTAGATGTCGCCGACACTCAGCCCCGTCGTCGGGTGCAAGGGAACCGACACAGCGGCTCGGCTCGCGTCAACGACGGTCGTGGTGCCGTCTTCGAAAGCTCCGAACAGCGCGGCCGCCCCGAGTGCCACGCCGCCGCCGAGGAGAGAGGCGGCGGCGAGCGCGGCAAATCTCGAGACGTTCGTCCAACGCGATCGCGACGGGGCGACATCGTGGTCGCCCTCGGTTACCCGGGCAGAGGAGGGAGGGGGTTCCGCGTTGTTCACGCTCTCTGTTCTACCCCCGGGGCCGTGAACACAGGGTTAGCCGGAGTTAAGAACACGTTTCGCCGGCGACGTGGCAGCATGAGCGCAATGGAAGGACGCGAGGTCGTCATCGTCGAAGCGGTTCGCACGCCGATCGGTCGCGGGCATCCCGAGAAGGGCCTCTTCCGGGACATCCACCCGAACGAGCTTCTGGGTGCGGCGCTCGTTGGAGTGATCGAGCGGGCCGGGATCGACCCGTCTCTGGTCGGTGATCTGGTCACGGGTTGCGTGAGCACGTACGGGGAGCAGTCGCTCAACATCGGTCGCAACGCCTGGCTTCAGGCCGGGCTTCCGGTGGAGACGCCGGCGACGACGATCGACCGTCAGTGCGGATCGTCACAGCAGGCGGTCAACTTCGCCGCGACGCTCATCGCGGCCGGCATTCACGACGTCGTGATCGGAGCAGGAGTCGAGCACATGGGGCGAATCCCTCTGAACGCCGGCGAGCAGATCTCCCAGACGCTCGGGACACCGTTCCCGAGGGAGCTCCTCGAGCGCTATCGCCTCGTCCACCAGGGAATGAGCGCCGAGCTCATCTCGGAGCGATGGGGGATCACGCGCGGCGAATGCGACCAGATCGGCCTGAGCTCGCAACAGCGCGCCGCGCGGGCTTCAGCGGAGGGACGATTCGACCGCGAGGTCCTGCCGTTCACGATCGACGGCGCTCCTGTGAGCGCAGATCAGGGGATTCGCACCGACACCACCGCAGAAGGGCTGGCCGCCTTGGCGCCTGCCTTCAAGGAGAACGGCACGCTCACCGCGGGCAACTCGTCGCAGATCTCGGACGGCGCGGCGGCGCTCCTCCTGATGGCGCGCGCGAAGGCCGACGAGCTTGGGCTCGCACCGCGTGCCCGCATCGTCGACCAAACGACCGTCGGCGTCGATCCCGTCCTCATGCTCACCGGCCCCATCCCTGCGACTCGGGCGATCCTGAAGCGAAACGGCATGACCCTGGGCGACCTCGACCTGATCGAGATCAACGAGGCCTTCGCCTCGGTCGTCCTGGCCTGGGGACGCGAGCTCGAGCCCGACTTCGACCGGGTCAACGTCAACGGAGGCGCAATTGCGCTCGGGCACCCTCTCGGTGCCTCGGGTGCCCGCCTCCTGACGACCCTGCTCCACGAGCTCGAACGCTCGGACGGCGATCGCGGTCTCGTGACGATGTGCTGCGGCGGCGGCCTCGGAACGGCGACCCTGATCGAGCGGCTCTAGAAGGTCAATGCGATCAGGCCCGCGCGCCGCCCTGTCCCTAGCTGGTCTCCGCTGCCCTGCTGACCGCAGCGAAGAGCACCGCTGCGTCGACCGGCTTTCCGAGTACCTGGTCGGCCCCGGGAACGCTCACAGGGCCGTCGCCGGTGAGAATCACCGTGCGGATTCCCCGCTCGCCGAGCTCGGGAACCAGATCCGCCCCGCTGCCGTCCGACAGGTGGAGATCGACGACGGCTGCGTCGTACCCGGACAGGTCGAGTGCGGCCCGAGCCTCGCGGAGACCCGAGACCGCCTCCACACTGGCTCCGGCGACATCGAGCATTCGCGAGAGGACGCTCGCCACCAGCGGATCGTCCTCGACGACGAGCACCGAGAGCGCTGCGGACGTCCCTGCGTGCGCAGCGCGTCGCGAGTCCCCCCGATCCGGGGCCTGGTGATCGGTGAGCCGGTCTCCCATTCGCTCGGCCGCGGATGCGATTCCCCGAGCCAGCTCCTTCTGATCGACATCGACGAGCTCGGCCTCGAGAAGCTTCGAGCCCATCAGGACGACGTTCAGGTCGTTGCGGAGGTCATGCCGCAGGAGGCGAAGCGCATCCGACTCGATCGCCCGGTCGAGCTCGCGCGCCGCAAGCTCGACCGCTCGTCGGGCTCCCTCCTCGTCGCGCTGGTCGACCAGGGCTGCCTCGTACGCCGCCACCGCTGCTGCGAGGTCGTCGAGTCCGAGGACGAGTGCCGAGCCGCGCAGGCGATGTGCCTCCGCCAGCCGACCCAGGTCTCCGTTCGAGTCGGACAACCCACTCGAGAGGGACAGGATGCGTTCCCGGAGCTCGGCCGCGTGCGTGTCGAGAAGGCGATCGCTCATACGACGCCGCGGCGCCGGGCCACGAGCACGGCGTCCGCGCGACGATTGGCGCCAAGCTTGGTGTATGCACGTTCGAGCAATGTCTTCACCGTCTCTTCGCCGATCCCGAGCTCTCCGGCGACCTGTCGGTTCGTCTTCCCTTCCGCAACGAGTCGGATGACGTCCCGCTCGCGCGGGGCGAGCGGCGCCTCACCTTCCTTGCGCTTCGGATGCTGTGGGTCGAAGAACCCGCGACCCTCGACCACCGAGCGCAGTGCCTCGACGAGACCGCCGGCATCCGAGGACTTGACGATGCTCGCCTGGATACCGGCCTCGCGTGCGGCTTCGTTCAACCCACGCTCCGGGTGGGCGGTCATCAGGACGACTGGAAGCTTCAGTCCCTCCTGTCTGAAAATGCGGACGAGCTCGGTCCCAAGCTGATCGTCGGGTAGCCAGTGATCGGTCAACAGGATGTCTGCGTGGCGCCGCCGAAGCAGCTTGAGCGCCTCTCTCGAGGTGCTCGCTTCGCCGGCGACCCTGAACTCGGTGCCATCGAGTGCCTGCCGCACCCAGTCGCGCACAATCGCGTCGTCATCGACAACCATGACGGCGATTGTCTGCTCAGAGTCGGCCACCACAGATCCCTTTCCACAGGCGATGCCAAACGGCTTGACAACCGTACCGCGTTGTTCGGTCGCTGTCAGTATTCGGAGCGAACCGCGATGACCTTGACCACCTGCTCTCGCTCCGTGCCGAGCGCAGCATCGAGCTTCGTCGCGAGCTCACCGGAGGCGGCGAGCTCCTCGGTGATGTCCGCGCCGCCGATGAGCTCACCCTTGACGAAGACCTGCGGAATGGTGGGCCAATCGCTCAGAGCAGTGAGCTCGGTGCGGATCTGCGGGTCGGGAAGGATGTCGACCGCAGTGATCGGAGCGCCCGCATTCCAGAGCGCCTGGAGAGCCCGCTGCGAGTTTCCGCAGGCCGGTCGCTCCGGGGTGCCTTTGATGAAGATCGCCACCGGTTCGGTGTCGATCACGGTTTGGATCTGGTCGCGCAGGCTCATGTGGTTCCCTTCGTCGAGATACGGAGCTCGTGAATGGTTCCGTCGCCGATCGGTTCGGCGAGAGCGCGGTTCACGAGCCGGTGCTGCTCGATGAGCGCGAGGCCGTCGAAGGCCGAACTCGTCACGGCGACCTGGAAATGGTCGCCGCCGCCGGTGCGATCAACGATCTCGATCGCTGCTTCGGGGAACGCGCCCTCGAGCAGCGATCGGATCAGTTCGGCGTTCACGCCATGGATGGTATCCCTCACCCGAGGCCCTACGTCTGAGCCGCCTGGCGGCCTGTGGTCAGCGCTGGGGCACGCGCAGCTTCGAGATGACCTCCACCACACCGGGAATTCGCCGCGCCAGGGTTCTGATCACCCGCGCGTCGGCGTCGTTCTCCACGTCGCCGGTAATCGTCACGCGCCCGTGGACGACCTCGATCTCGAACTCGCTCGGGTCCATCCACAGGTCGTCGCGGATCATCTCCACAAGCTCGCGTTCGATCTCCGTGTCGTCTCGGGCAAACGCCTTGACCAGGTCGCCTCGGGTGACGAGCCCGACGAGCCGGCCTTCGTCGTCGACGACCGGCAGCCGATTGACGCCCTCCGCGAGCATGATCGACGCTGCCTGCGCGAGGGGTCGGCCGGGTTCGATCGTGAGCGCCGGCGCGGTCATCGCCTCGGCGACGGTCCGTGCGTAGAAGCGATCATCGACAGGCGGTCCCTCGAGGAACCGGCGTAGCGCTGAGCCGCCCGGCCGCTCATCGACCTCCTTGGCAACGACATCGGCCTCGGAGAGGACGCCGACGACACGTCCCAGGAGATCGACCACGGGGAGCCCCGAGATGCGGTGCCGGACGAGCTCGCCGGCGGCATCCTTCAGGGTTGTCTCCGGCGCCACGGTGACAAGATCGCGCGTCATTGCGTCGGACACCTTCATGACTGCCTCCTTCAATTCGCTGCCTCAATCGTCGGCGGCGAATCACGCCCGCGCATCGGTGGCGCACCGTACGACGATGCGGGATTTCCACCCGCCCCAGCGCCGTCCGGAGGGTTAGCGTGGTGGCATGGAAGCCGACGTTCTCCTGGTCTTCGCCGTCGCGCTGGGCACGGCTCTCGCGACGGGTCTTGGGGCGATCCCGCTGGCCTTCATGCGTGGCTCCGTCCCAGGCGCTCTCGGTGCGG
The DNA here is from genome assembly GCA_963724655.1 of uncultured Actinomycetes bacterium. Taxonomy (GTDB): domain Bacteria; phylum Actinomycetota; class Thermoleophilia; order Gaiellales; family Gaiellaceae; genus Gaiella. The sequence goes on from CAVRVG010000002.1 coordinate 315,041, forward strand.
CGACCGGGGTCGCCGCAGGGGTGATGCTCGGCGCCTCGTGCGGGCTCGCAGTGGAGGCCGGGCGCGTCGGGATCGGGAGGCTCGGGCTGGGGCTTGCCGCCGGCGTCGCCTTCATCGTCGTCGTCGAGCGGGTGCTCGACCACGATCAGGCGATCGGGATGGGGTCGCTTCGAGGCGAGGATGCGCGGCGGGCGCTCCTGATCGTGGTGGTGATGACGGTTCACTCGGTCGCCGAGGGGGTCGGGGTCGGGGCTGCGTTCGGAGGAGGGGCGACTCTCGGGCTGCTGATCGGGATCGCCATCGCAGTCCACAACATCCCGGAAGGGCTCGCGATCAGCCTCGTGCTCGTTCCGCGCGGCTCGTCGGTTCGCGCCGCGGCCGGCTGGAGCATCTTCTCGAGCCTGCCCCAGCCGTTGCTCGCAGTCCCTGCCTTCATCTTCGTCGAGGAGTTCCGAGCGGTGCTCCCGGTCGGGCTGGGCTTCGCCGCAGGGGCGATGATCTGGATGGTCGCTCACGAGCTCGTCCCGGACGCGCTCCGCTACTCCTCGCGGAGCGTCGTGCTCGTCGCCGGGGGCTCGGCGTTCAGCGCGATGGCGCTGTTCCAGATCCTGTTGCTTCGCTGAGCGCTACCACCCCTTGAGGTCGGTCTGCGCGAGGGGACGCGCGAGCCGGATCCGCGCGTCGACGGCAACGACCCGGTCGGGGAAGGCCAGCAGCGGGTTGAGATCGAGCTCGGCGACCTCGGGGATGTCCTCCGCGAGCTGCGACAGCCGATGCAGGACATCTTTGAGGCCTTGTGCATCGGCGGCCGGTGCGCCGCGGAAGCCGGCGACGATTGCGCCCGCCTTGCCTGTCGTGACGAGCTCTTCGGAATCCGCATCGGTGAGTGGCGCAAGGCGGAAGCCCGCGCCGCCGATGAGCTCCGCCTTCGTCCCCCCGGCCCCGAAGGCGACGAGTGGGCCGAACACGGGATCATGGGCGACGCCGGCGAGGAGCTCCGCCCCGCCGGTGAGGTACGGCTGAACGATGACGTGGCCGCCCATCGCTGTCGCTGCGGCGCGCACGGCGTCGTCGTCGGCGAGGTCGAGGGCAACTCCGCCGCGCTCGGTCTTGTGGGCGCCCGCTTCGCCGAGTTTCACCACGACCGGGTATCCCAGCGATTGCGCCGCGGCAACTGCCTCCTCCGGAGTGGTGCACGTCATCTCGTCGACGGTCGCGATTCCATACGCGCCGAGCAGCTCCCGCGTGTCGTCCGGCGCCAGCCACACCTCGTCACCTGCGCCGAGCGCCTGCGGCGACGAGCGCCGCCGCAGCGGCGTGGTCGATGCGGTCGAGAGCCGGGACGCGTCCCCGCCGGGCGGCGCAGCCAGGCGCCGCGCTCGACGGCTCTTCCGAGCGCCTTCGCGGCCGACTCCGGGAACGCAAACGATGGAACCACGGCTTCGCTCCGAAGTGTCTGCGGAGCGCCTTCCGCGGCCAGGATGCAGGCCAGGACGGGCTTCCCGAGCTCGCTTCCGGCCGCAGCAGCGTGCGAGATCGCCGCTCCGACGAGCTGTGCGTCGACTCCCACGACCGGCACGAACAACGCTATGACGGCGTCGACCGACGGGTCGGCGAGAACATGCGGGAGCACGTCGGAGAACGCGAGCTCGGTCGCCGAGCCGAGCATGTCGACGGGGTTCGCCGTGCTTGCCTCGGCCGGGTAGGACGCCGGCGAGCCGCGCCCGCGTCTCGTCCGAAGGGGTCGGCAGCTCGAGCCCGGCTGCTTCGCATGCGTCGGCGCAGAGAATGCCGAGACCTCCCGCGTTCGTGATCACGGCGACGCGGTTCCCGCGTGGCGGCGGTTGCGTCGAGAGCAGGGCGGCGACGTCGAGAAGCTCCGCGAGCGTCTCTGCCCGCAGGACGCCCGCCTGGCGGAACAGTGCGTCGACTGCGGCATCCGATCCGGCGAGCGCCGCCGTGTGCGATCCGGCGGCGCGGCGCCCCGAGCTCGAGCGGCCGCTCTTCATCGCAAGGATCGGCTTCTCACGCGAGAGCCGCCTCGCAAGCCGGGCGAACTTCCTCGGGTTTCCGAACGACTCGAGGTACATCAGGACGAGGTCGGTGCTCTCGTCGTCCTCCCACCACTCGAGCAGGTCGTTCGACGACACGTCGGCCTTGTTCCCGATCGACACGAATGACGAAACCCCGAGACCCCGGGCCTCTGCCCGTTCGAGCAGCGCGAGCCCGAGCGCGCCGCTCTGCGACGAGAACCCGATCCTTCCGGCGGAAACGCGCGCGGCGCGAAGGTCGCATTCAGGCCGACTGCGGCCGACGCGATCCCGAGGCAGTTCGGCCCGACCAGGCGTGCTCCGTGGGCCCGGACGACGGCGAGGAGGTCGTTCTGTCGTTCGCGTCCCTCCGCTCCCATCTCCGCGAACCCGGCCGAGATGACGCAAAGGGCCTTCGTCCCGTGACGCAGCGCGTCCTCCGCCGCTGCGAGGACGTGCTCGCCCGGGACGCAGATCACGACGAGGTCGAGCGTGTCCTCGATCTCGGCGATCGCAGTGAAGGCCTTCACGCCTCCGACCGGCTCGCCGCTGCGATTCACCGGGTACGCCGCGCCCGTGAAGCCCGCGGTAAGGACGTTGCGGAAGAGCTCGCCGCCGATCGATCCTCGTCGCGGCGAGGCGCCGACGACGGCGACCGTTCGCGGCTCGAAGAACGGACGGAGGGATGCGGTCACCGCCACGTGATCGCGCTCGTCCATCCGCGTCGTGTACGCGGCCGTCGCCGCGATCGGGAACCTGACCTCGACGACGCCTGCCTCGAGCGTGCGGGCCGGCTTGAAGCCGATGTTCTCGAAGACGGCCAGCATCGAGGCGTTGTCCGACAGCACCTCGGCGACGAATGCGTCGATCCCCGAGCTACCGGCGCGCGAGGCGAGCTGCTCGAGCAGGCGGGTGCCGACGCCGCGCCGCTGCCAGTCGTCGGCTACCGCGAACGCCGCCTCTGCGACCTTGCGATCGCGCAGGCGCACGTAGTTCCCGACGGCCACGATCGTCTCGTCGCCCGGCTCGCCCTCGACGCCGACGAGCGCCCCACGCTCGTCCCAGTCGGGCTCCACCAGCGTGCCCGCGAAGCGCTCGCCCGCGTCGGCAAATCCGTGGAACCGCTGGAAGCGGCTGCGAGCCGAAAGCTGCGAGAAGAAGGCGACGATGGCGTCTGCGTCGTCGGCTCGCGGGGCCCGCAGTCGCAGCGTGCCGCCGTCGCGGAGGATGACGTCAACGGGCTCCATTGCGTGCTCCATCCTGCCAGCCGTGGCGCTCATGGTCGAAGCATCGCGGTCTCGCGGGGGCGATGCATCGGGTCGAGGACGCGGATGCGGTGCGGATTACCCGCAGGGCGCGGCTTCGAGAGATACACCCGCGAATACACCGGTTGACGAATGGATCCC